>JADJZU010000011.1 GCA_016715625.1 Bacteroidota bacterium | reverse complement strand
GGTCGTAATATCAATAGCCGATAGTTGCGAGCGACTGATGCCGCCTATTTCGTTATAATCTCCGGCTACATACAAGGTATTTCCGACCAACTGCAGCGACCAAACGGTGCCATAGGCGGTGAGCCCGGTATTAAAAGCATTCAAGGTGCCATCGCTGTTGATGCGTGCCAGGGCGAGCGCGGGGCTGCCGTTTACCTGCGTAAAGCTGCCGCCTATAAAATAGCCGCCACTGCCATCGGAGGATAGCGGTGTAGACGGTTTGGTCGGGGTTTACCCAACTGGTATCAGGGCTTGCCGGTGCCGATATCTACAAACAAGCAAATTTCTCATCGGAGCCCAGATAATAGGAACAGGGCGCCCAGGTAAAACGGTATTACCGTCTGAGCACCGAGTATCCATCACCATCGGGTTTCCACCAATGCGATTGAAAAGCGGGGGGTTTGGGCCTGCATAGCCATAAGCAAACCGAGACCGAATAAAGAGAGCGCAAATCTTTGAAAGTAAAGTTTTCTTTTTCATTGAAAATGATTGATGAATAATGGGTTGATAATAAATAATGAAATCAAATTTGTCAAGTTTTTTTTTAGGGGCTACTTACTTAAAACACAATCACTTAGCATTAGTTTAACCATAAATTGAAGGTGGGGTTTACTAAACACATTGCTCTGCACCCTCACAAAAAAAGAGGCTGCCTTTCGGCAGCCTCCCCCTACACCTAAAAACAATTACAAATCTTTATTCCTCTATGGCTACTTCCCAGCTGCCCGCTTCGGCACCGGGGTTGTAGATATTGAAGTAGGAATTTGTTTCGCTGAAGCCAAGGTCGGCCCACCGAGCGGCTCCAGCTCCTCGCCCGGGTTCAGGATAATGGCCGCAAAACCATCGGGCTTTTTGTCGGCTGCATCGGCTGCATAAAAGTAAAGCTGAGTGACCGAAGCCGAAGTGTTTTTCATGGTAAACACCGAGTTTTCATCAATATTGGGATCGGGTATCTGGCCGTTGAGGTTCACCACCTGCAGGCTGTTGATGGTGCCGTCCGGCATAATCGGTTCATCGCTACCGGTATCGCGCAGCAGGCTGAGGTCAAAGTAATCGGCAATGGTTTCGGGGTTTTGATAATACTTGGCCATCAGCAAGGCCCAGGTTTTTATACATGCCCCTGACACATGAGCAAATGGGCCGCTTTCCAGATTGTGCGCAGGCGTGGCCACGGTGCCCTCGTTGCTTTGCTGCAGGGCGCGCGCACCGCTCAGCGTAAGATAATAGGCCTGCACCGTGGCGCTCAAAGCCACCAGCGAAGGCTGTGCAGTATAAGTAGCTAAGGTGAGGCTGAGCGCGTTCACGGCCTCTATCTGCGTTCATCATAGGTGCCGCTTTGGAAAGGCTGCCGGTCGCGCGGAAAATAGCCGTGGCATTGTCAGTGCCTTCGGGAAACACCGCAAACACCGGTCCGCGCCATTCGTTGATTTTACTTTGCCCAGCTCTTCGAGCATTTCTTCAAAGCTTTGGGTTTGCCTTTGTAAATACCCAGCTTGCTATCGAGCTGATTATTGGCCGTAATAAAGGCCGTGTGCAGGGGCAGGTAAGCGGTTTTGATGGCCAGTATGTCGGCATCTGCTTCGTTGGCCGTCAGCTTGGCCAGATGGTCCTGCGTGAGGCTGAGGGCGTTTTTCATGCTTTTAAAAGTGCGCGAGTAAAATGTGTTTACTACAAATTTCCATGGTAAGTTGCTCATAAAATTGCGTTTTAAAAAGGTGATGAAAAATGTGTTACATCTCCTAAACGGAGCAGCCATACCTCCTGTTTTATGGAGCCAAAAAGCTTTAAGATTTTTAAGGATTTTGATAAATTTTTGGCAAATCGATTTCGGGTTTATCAGAAACGTATTTTGACAAATAAAATGCCATCAAGAGTTCTCTTGACGCTATCTGGACGGATATAATACCGATCAAGGAGTTCTCTTAATGCTGTCTGGACGAATAAAAATACCTTCAAGAGTTCTCTTGACGCTGTCTGGACGAATAAAATAGCTTCAAGAGTTCTCTTGAAACGCTATCTGGACAGATTAAAATGCCATCAAGGTTCTCTTGATGCTATCTGGACGGATAAAATGCTATTAAGAGTTCTCTTGATGCTGTCTGGACGAATAAAATGCCATCAGGAGTTCTCTTGACGCTATTCGATTAAAAAATATAGACGCAGAGCTGGCGGTATTTTTGAAAAAAGGGAAGTGGGTTATATTGCCGATTAGAAAGGCGGTGGGTGGGGCACCCACCGGTAAGGAAATAGCAAAGAAGACCAAAAGTTATGCTGACAAACATAAATCCAAAATTGCCAATGCGGGACAAGACCGCAACAAAAGACTATTACTTAAACAAATTAGGGTTTGCGGAAATTTCGGACTATGGAAACTACTTATTGATTAAGAAAGACCAGATTGAGATTCATTTTTTTGAGTTCAAAGAACTTGACCCGAAAGAAAATTACGGACAGGTTTATATCAGAACAAACGAGATTGATAAACTCTATCAAACGCTATTGGACAACAAAGTTTTAATTCACCCAAACGGACATTTAGAAACAAAACCGTGGGGACAAAAGGAGTTTGCACTGCTTGACCCTGACAATAACTTACTGACATTTGGACAAACTCAGGAATGATTAATTTCCCCTTCGCAGCGTCACTCGTAAAGGACTCTGCGGCAGTATAGGGCTTAGTTTTCTTACTGGCGCATAAATGCACTTGCCTGTGCGGAAGCCCCTCCTGAATCAAGCGCTTAAATTTTAAATAAGGAAAGCGGTTTTATATTCGCCCATTCTTAATTAAAAACACACCATGAGAAAATTATCCTTAGCCCTCACCATGATGGTGATGCTGCAAAGCAGCTTTGCACAAACCGTTTTTCTGGAAACCTTTGATGGCGTTGGCGGCTCCACAGCCGGTGGACCGGGCACCTTTGCCTTCCCCAATGGTTGGCTGCTGGTAAATGTAGACAACCTGACCCCGAATACCCAGGTGGCATATGTAAACGAAGCCTGGGAAAGGCGCGAAGACTTTGCGAACAATGTAGCCGACAGTGCGGCCTTCAGCACCTCGTGGTATACCCCCGAAGCACAGGCAGACGACTGGATGTGGACCCCGGCTATTACGGTGCCGGCCAATGGTCAGCTGAAATGGAATGCCGTAACCTACGATGCGCAGTATCCCGATGGTTACGAGGTAAGAATTATGGTGGCCCCTGATACCCCCAGCGGTTCTGCGGGCAACCTGGGGAACATGGTGAGCGCTTCCACGCAGTTATTCACCATTGCAGCCGAAAACACCACCTGGACCCCCCGCTCGGTGTCTCTGGCTGCCTATGCCGGCCAATCGGTGCGCATAGCATTCAGAAACAGATCCAATAATATGTTCCTGTTGCTGATAGACGATGTGGAAGTAAGTGCCGTGATTAATAACAACGTGTCGCTCACTACGGTTAATCCGCTCAGCGAATATACCCTTACGCCCCTGTCGCAAGTGCCGGCAGCCGGCTATGCCGTGAGTGCTTTGGTGACCAACAGCGGTTTGAACACCGCCACGCAGGTGTCGCTGGAAGCCACGGTATACAACGCAGCCAATGCCATAGTAGCATCGGGCAACAGCGGCTCCACCGGTATTGTGGTGGGTGGCACCGCCACGCTTACGGCCACTAACTTTTTGCCCACGGCCCCCGGAGATTATATGGTGGTTTACAACCTGACCATGAATCCGGCCGACCAGGCTCAGGCCGATAACGTAGATACGCAATACATCAGCATTACCGCTTCTACCTATGCGCGCGACAACGGAATTGTAACAGGCAGCTTAGGCATAGGAGCCGGCAACGGTGGCTTCCTGGGCCAGGATTTTATTCTGAATACAAGTGCTGACCTCCATTATATACAGGGCTATTTTACCCGCGGATATACCGGCAAGAAACTGGCAGCTGTGGTATGGAGTATGGCAGCGGGTGTGCCGAGTGCTATTGTAGCCGCTACCGATACCATTACCTATCCGGATGATTCTGCCAGGCTTTATCAATTGCCCATTAAAGGCGGAATAGCCAACCTGGCAGCCGGCCGATATGCTTTTACGTTTATTGAATTTGACTCTACGCTGGCTTTAGGCCAAACCAACGAAATATTTACCCTCACCCGTGGATGGGTCAACTGGCCTACCATACCCGGTGGCACCTGGTCAAATCCCGAAACGTTTGGTGCCACCTTTGAGCGGGCCTATGTGATTCGTCCTATCTTCTGCCAAAGCATTGTCCCTGGTTTCAATATTGTAAGTCCGGTTTGCCAGGCCACGAACGGCAGCGCATCTGTATCGGTTACCGGGGGCGATTTGCCTTACCAATATGCATGGTCTAATGGTTCATCCGGCAATAGTGTATCCGGTTTGGCAGCAGGCAGCTACACACTCACTGTTACCGATGCCCTTGGCTGCTCAGCTTCGGCTACGGCTGCTGTGGCAGCATCAAACGTTACGCTCAGTGTAAGCACCACTCCCGTAGCAGCTGTTTGCACTACGGGTGGTTCGGCTACAGCCTCGGTGACCAATGGTACTGCGGGCTTCACGTATCTGTGGTCCAACGGAAGCACCGATGCGGCTCCCATCAATTTGACAGCAGGCAGCTACACAGTAACCGCTACCGATGCCAACGGATGCACCGGCACCGCTTCCACCACGGTAACGCTTAACTCGCTGACCTTGTCTGCCACTACATCTACCACCACCTCTTCGTGCACAGCAGCCAGCGGTTCGGCTACGGCCACCATCACCAACGGAACGTCTCCTTATACCTACAATTGGAGCGGAGGCGGCAGCACACAAACGGTTTCCGGTTTAGGAGCCGGTAACTACACCGTAACCTTTACCGATGCCAACGGCTGCACCGGCACGGCTGCGGCTACGGTTACTACCCCCAACGGACCTTCAGCATCCGCCACGGCCAGCGATGTGTTGTGTGCAGGCGGGCAAACGGGTGCCGTTGATTTGAGCGTAAGCGGTGGTACCGCCCCTATTACTTACATCTGGAGCAACGGCAGCAATACAGAAGATTTATCGGGCGTGGCAGCCGGCAGCTATTCGGTGACGGTGGCAGATGGTAATGGTTGCTCTTTTGTTACTTCAGGCAACGTTGCTGAACCTGCGGCTTTAAGCTTCACCGGCACCGTGACTGATGCTTCCTCTTCTACCGCAGCAGACGGTTCCATTACGCTGAACATCAGCGGAGGAAAACCGGGCTATACTACTTCACCTTCTTCGTTGACCAATCTGGCACCGGGCAACTACAGCGTTACCGTTACCGACAATAACGGCTGCACCGCTACGCAATCGTTTACAGTTGGCTTTAGCAGCGGTGTGCAAGCTGTTGCAGCTTTAGGTTCGGTTCGGGTGTATCCTAACCCGGCATCGAGCGAACTGATGGTGGACCTGTCTTTGCAGCAAGCGGCCGATGTGCAGATAAGTTTGTATACCGTTACCGGTGCTATGGTTTATCAGCGCCATTTTAATAATCAGCTTACACAGCTCCTTTCTATACCGGTGGGCGAACTGCCGCAAGGAGTTTACAACCTGCATATAACTTCAGCAGGCGAAACGAAAAACGCTAAGGTGGTGGTGCAGCACTAAGCTACGGTATGTCGTGCAGCGGCATATAACATCCTGCTTCTTTACAATTACCGCCTGAAAAATTTTCAGGCGGTTTTTTTATGGCCTTGAGTAGGCTATTGGTGTTGTCGGTAACACAATGACTACACCGTATTACATCAGCTGTTACAAAACCCTAAAACGGCCCGGGGCATTGCCCTCAATCGTTGTAGCTACAACTATTTTTCACATCTTCGCCCGCTCAAACTTTTTCCATGTCAAAATTTTCGTGGTTCCTGATAGCCATTGCCTTGTTTATAGCCGGAGTAATTGTTTACAATAAAGTGCTGCATCCCAAGGTGCAGGGACCCGCAGGCCCGGCCGGAGGGCCACCGAAAGAAATGCCGGTGACGGGCTTTGTGGTGCAGGCGCAAAATCTGGAAAACGGACTGGTGGCCACGGGCACCATCCTCGCCAACGAAGAAGTGGAACTGCATGCCGAGGTATCCGGCAAAATTACCCGGTTGGATATTACCGAAGGCACCGCAGTGCGCCAGGGTGCTTTGCTGGTAAAATTGTATGATGCCGACCTGCAGGCACAGCTCAAAAAGTTGTTGCTGCAGCGCGAAACAGCCGAAAAAACAGAGGCTCGCTTAGAGCAGTTGTTGGCCATCAATGGGGTAGGGCAGCAGGAATACGACAATGCGCTCATTCAGCTCAATAACATTAAAGCAGACATTGAATTGATGCAGGCCAATATTTCTAAAACGGAGGTTCGCGCCCCCTTCGATGGGGTGGTGGGTCTCAGGCAGGTGAGCGAGGGAGCCTATGTTTCTCCGGCTACGGCCATTGCTACCTTGCAGCAGGTAAATCCGCTGAAGCTCGATTTTACTATCCCCGAAAAATATTACCGCTCACTGGCCAAAGGCGAATCGGTTCGGTTTACCGTAGATGGCAGTGACGAAAGCTTTACCGGAAAAGTATTTGCCGTGGAGCCGAAGATTGACGAGGCCACCCGCAGCGTAAAAGTGAGAGCGCTGGTGCAAAACAGCAGCGTGAAAATATTGCCGGGCACTTTTGCGAAGGTGGATGTGGGCCTTAGCGGTATTGAAGGCGCACTGATGATTCCTACCCAATGCATTATCCCCGAGGCGCGAAACAAAAAAGTGATTGTGGTAAAAGACGGACAGGCGCAGTTTAGCCCGGTGCAGACCGGTGTGCGCAATGAATCTAAAATTCAGATTCTGGAAGGCGTGAGCGAAGGTGATACCATTGTGGCCACCGCACTCATGAGTGTGAAACCTGGCATGGGATTGAAGATTGTAAAGCTGATTGAATAATGATTAGCCACTCTGATAGATAAAATACAAGAGCAACGAAAACCCATGTACGAGAGGTATAAAAAATAAAGAATGAGTTTACCAGGATTAAGTTTATCGCGGCCCGTGCTGGCCATAGTCATGAACATCATCATTGTGTTGTTCGGGGCTATTGGATTTAAGTTTTTGGGCGTGCGCGAATATCCCAGCATCGACCCACCGGTGATTACCGTCCGCACCAATTATACCGGTGCCAATGCCGATGTTATTGAATCGCAGATTACCGAGCCTTTAGAAAAAGCAATTAACGGTATTGAAGGAATCAGAACTATTTCATCGGCCAGCAACCAGGGCTCCAGTATCATTACCGTAGAGTTTAATATCGGCAGCAATCTGGAAGCATCGGCCAATGACGTTCGCGACAAAGTATCGCAAACCGTGCGTTTGCTGCCACAGGATATTGATGCGCCACCGGTGGTTACCAAGAGCGATGCCAACAGCGATGCGATTATTTCCATGACCGTGCAGAGCAACACGCGAAACCAGTTGCAGGTGTGCGACTATGCCACCAATGTGCTGCTCGAAAAACTACAAACCATTCCCGGGGTAAGCAACGTGCAGATTTGGGGCGAAAAAAATACGCCATGCGCTTGTGGATAGACCCGGCTAAGCTGAGCGCCTATAACCTCACCTTCAGCGACATTCAAACCGCCTTAAGCAAAGAGAATGTGGAACTGCCTGCCGGCAAAGTGTATGGCAATAACACCGAACTGACGGTGAAAACGTTTGGGAGGTTAAGCACCGAAGAGGATTTTGAAAATCTGATTTTGAAAAGTGGCGATAATCAACTGGTGCGCCTCCGCGATGTAGCCGATGTGTTACTGGGCCCCGAGAACGAAGAAACGATTTTGAAAGAGCGGGGTATTCCCATGGTGGCATTGGCCATTACGCCTCAGCCGGGGAGCAACTATGTAGAAATTGCCGATGAGTTTTATAAACGCTACAATCAGATTAAAAAAGATGTACCGGAAGACATTCAGTTAGACATCGCCCTCGACCAAACCATTTTTATCAAGCGCTCCATACTCGAAGTGGCCGAAACGCTGGCAATTGCTTTTATCCTGGTGGTCATCATCATTTACCTTTTCTTCCGCGACTGGCTTATTGCCATCCGTCCGCTTATTGATATTCCGGTATCGCTGGTAGCCACCTTCTTTATTATGTATATGGCGGGCTTCACCATCAATGTGCTCACCTTGCTGGCGATTGTGTTGGCTACGGGCCTGGTAGTGGATGATGGCATCGTGGTAACCGAAAATATTTTCAAGAAGATTGAGCAGGGCATGGATAAATACCGGGCCGCCCGCGAGGGGAGCGAAGAGATTTTCTTTGCCGTGATAGCCACGAGTATAACTCTTGCAGTAGTGTTTCTACCCATCATTTTCTTACAGGGTTTTGTGGGTAGTTTGTTTCGCGAGTTTGGAATAGTGGTGGCCGGTGCCGTGCTCATTTCTGCTTTTGTATCACTTACACTTACTCCTGTCCTCAATGTTTTGCTGCAGCGTGATACGCATAAGCGCAGTTGGTTTTATGAGCGCTCCGAGCCGTTTTATCAATCGCTGGATAATGGCTATCGCGAAGTGTTATCGGCTTTTATGAAACGCAGATGGCTGGCCTTCCCCATTTTGGTGGCTTGTGTGGCCTTGTTTGTGGTGATTGGAAAAAACATGCAGAGCGAACTGGCCCCTTTGGAAGATCGCAGTGTGTTTCGTTTGTCGGTGTCGGCACCCGAGGGCACCAGCTACGATTATATGGACCGCTATATCAACCGCATCGTGAATTTTATGATGGACTCGGTGCCCGAGAATAAAATTGTGTTGAGTGTTACTGCGCCCAACTTTGCCGGCAGTGGAGCGGTCAATTCAGGATTTGTGCGGTGCGCCTGGTGGAGCCCGAAGAGCGCGGTCGCTCGCAGCAGGAGATTGTGCAGTATGTAGCCAAAAACATGGGCAAGTTCAGCGAGGGCAAAGCGTTTCCGATTCAAGACCAAACCATCTCCACCGGGGGTGCGGCCCGCTTTGGATTGCCGGTGCAGTTTGTGGTGCAGAATCTGGACTTCAATAAGATAAAAGAAAAGCTTCCTAAGTTTTTGGAAGAAGCTAATAAGCATCCCACCTTTCAGGGAGTGGATGTGAATTTGAAATTCAATAAGCCTGAACTGCAAATAGAAATTGACCGCTTAAAGGCCAATGAACTGGGCGTGAGTGTGCTCGATATTTCGCAAACGCTGCAACTGGCCTTGAGTGGCAGAAGGCTGGGATATTTTATCATGAACGGCAAACAGTATCAGGTCATTGGTCAGGTAGACCGCAGCGATCGCGATGAACCGGTTGATTTAAAATCTTTTTATGTGCGCAGCAACAAAGGCGAAAACATTCAGCTGGATAATCTGGTAAAGATGACGGAACTCAGCAGCCCGCCACAGTTGTATCACTTTAATCGTTATAAGAGTGCCACCGTATCGGCCGGGCTGGCACCCGGAAAAACCATTGGCGATGGCGTAATTGCCATGAATGAAATTGCTGCAAAAGTGTTGGACGATAGCTTTTCCACTTCTTTATATGGTGCCGCCCGCGACTATTCCGAAAGCTCTTCCAACACCACCTTTGCCTTACTGCCTGGCGCTCGTGCTCATCTTCCTCATCCTGGCGGCACAGTTCGAAAGTTTTGTAGATCCGCTCATTATCATGTTCACTGTGCCTCTGGCTTTTGCAGGCGCATTACTCAGTTTGTGGATGTTTAATCAAACGCTGAATATCTTCTCTCAAATCGGCATCATTATGCTGATAGGTCTGGTAACCAAAAACGGAATTCTGATTGTGGAGTTTGCCAATCAGAAACAAAAATTGGGCGAAGAAAAAACCGAAGCGGTGATTGATGCTGCAGCCCTGCGTCTGCGCCCCATTCTTATGACCAGCCTGGCTACTGCACTCGGGGCAGTGCCTATTGCCTTTGCCCTGGGAGCCGGTGCCGAAAGCCGTGTACCGCTGGGGATTGTAATCATAGGGGGCATTTTGTTTTCACTCCTGCTTACTCTTTTTGTAATACCGGCCATGTATTCCTACTTATCGCGCCAGAAAAAAACGAACACACATGCGTAGTATTTCATCCCATCGTTTATCGGCTACTTGCAGTTGGTTCGCTTTGCTCTTGTTGTTGATTGCTAATAATCAGTTACGCGCGCAGGAGATGCTTACGGTGGAGCAGGCGATTGAAATGGTATTAAAGAATAATTACGACATACAGATTGCGACTAACGATGCCGAAATCGCCCGCAGAAACAATACGGTTGGCAATGCCGGCATGTTGCCTCGCATTAACGGCACACTGAGCGATAACTTTACGCTGAATAACCTTAATCAGAAATTTTCGAACGGCAATGAGATTAATACCAACAACGTAACCGGAAATAATTTGAGTGCGGGCGTAGCACTGAACTGGACGCTCTTTGACGGGCTTAAAATGTTTGCCACCAAAGGGCGGCTGAAGCGCCTGGAGCAAATAGGAGAGTTGGCGCTCAAAGACGAAATACAAACCGTGGTGGCCAACACGATGACGACCTATTATGATGTAGTGCGGGCGCAGCAACAACTCATGGCGATAGATGAAGCTATTCGTATTCTGGAAGAGCGTGTAAAGTTGGCCGAAGCAAGGTATCAGGTGGGCACAGCGGGTAAGTCGGATTGGCTGCAGGCGAAAGTAGACCTCAACGAGCAAAAAAGTAATCGCCTTTCGCAGCGCAAAGTAATTGAACAGCGCAAAGCAGATTTAAACAATTTACTGGCGCGTAATGCGGAGGTGGAGTTTATGGTGGTGGATACCATTCCGTTGTTGCAGTCGGAAAGCATGGTAGCCGATGTGGAATCCAAAAACCTACAAATGCTGATAGCGGCCAAAAACGTAGAGGCGGCACGCTTTGCCAGGAAAGAAGCGTTTGCACAGTTTCTGCCCACCCTCATAGGCAATGTGGGCTATAATTATAGCCGCGCCAATAACTCAGCCGGTTTCTTCCTGGTCAACCAAACCAACGGATTGAATACAGGGTTTTCGCTCAATGTTCCATTGTTCAATGGGCTTAATTCCATGCGGCAACACAAAGTGGCTGCTATTCAGCTACTGTCTTCGCAGTTTAATTTGGAGAAGGTGCGCTTTCAGGTGCGGGCCAGTCAATACAAAGCAACTAAGGATTACATGCTGGCAATGCAACAGTTAAAGCTGGAAGAAGAAAACATCCTGTTGGCAATCGAGCACAGCCGGATTGCTTTAGAGCGATTCAGGTTGGCACAATCCACAGCTATAGAACTGCGCGAAGCGCAGGTTAGTTTTGTAAATGCACAAACCCGCTTAGTGAATGCTCGCTATGCCGCTAAACTGGCCGATACAGAATTGCTTCGATTGCGTGGAGAGTTGGTGAAGTAGTCTGATGGAAAAGGGCAGAGAATATAATCGCTAAAAATGTTCTGCTACGATTCCTTGGGTTCCCACAATTCAATCTTATTTCCTTCCGGGTCCATAATGTGAATGAATTTTCCATAGTCGTAGGTTTCGATAGAATCTACAATGGTTACCCCTTCCTTCTTTAGCTGCTCTACCAGTGCTTCCAGGTTTTCTACCCGGTAGTTAATCATAAAGTCTTTGGTCGATGGCTCAAAGTATTTTGTGTTTTCGGCAAACGGGCTCCATTGCGTAGAACCCTTTTGGCCGGTGTCTGCGGCCTCGCGCCATTCAAAGGTGGCTCCGTAAGGGTCGGTGTTTATTCCCAGATGTGTGGTATACCACGCTTTTATTTGCTTAGGGTCTTTGCATTTGAAAAAGATGCCGCCTATGCCTGTTACTTTTTTCATGTTGTTGTTATTGGGTGGAAGTGTGATTGTTTTAAAGGCGAAGCCCATCGCAAAAGTGATGACTAATGTAAGGCTTATCAGGATTGTTTTCTGCATAGAGAAATTGTTTTTGTATGGATGCTGGGGCAGTTTGTTTTAAAGTGAATTACCTGTTTTTTCATGATTCTGCATAGGCATAAAAAAACGCCCCATTACAGGGCGTTCTTTTTGGAACCGAGATTGAAGGAGAGTTCTACTTGCGGGCCTGCAGCTGCGCGGGTGCATTAGCTTCAGGAGCAAGTCCAATACCAAGAGCCTTGGCTTGTTTATAATCTTGTTTTGCTTGTTTCTTTTTCTTCATGCCGGTGTAGGCATCGCCACGGGCCTGAAAAGTTTTGGCAAAGGTAGCATCCAGTTCAGCGGCTTTATCTAAGTGCTCCACTGCTTTGCCATAGAGACCGATTTTGATAGCACATACTCCAGCGTGGTAGTGGAAGTTTCTGTTTTCACCCAACTTGGCAATCGCATTTTCATAGTTGTTGAACGCCTGTTCGTAGCTGTTCATGCTCATGTAGGTCTCGCCCAGCTTGTTGTAGCCTTCCGGGTTTTTAGGATTCACACGGATAATGTTTTGTAAATAGGCTGCGGCATGTTCATAGTCTGCATTTTTGAGTGCAATGTTTACCAGGTTCCAACCCACTTTTTCGTTGTTGCGGTTGAGTGCATATAGTTTGGCCAGGAATTTCTCTGCATTTTTGTTGTCGTTTTGCTCCAGATAAATCTGGCTTATCAGCGCCACACAGTTGCTGTCTTTAGGGTTCAGCACATACGCTTCGTTCAATGATTGCAAAGCAGCTGTTTTGTCGTTTAATCCATAATGCACACGTCCCAGGTTGTATTTAGCCACAGCTAATCCTTTATCCAGTATCACCGCCTGGCTAAAGTGGTCGCGGGCATTCAGATAGTTGTTCTGGAGCATGAAGCAAACACCGGTAAGATTGTGCACATCGGGACGATTGAAATCAATTTCCAGCAGGCGCTTATAGTTGGCCTGTGCCATGGCATACTTGCCTTGATAAAACTGTGCATTGGCTAAAAAGAAGATGGCAAAAGTATCTGTAGGTTCCAGCTTCAGATATTCTGCAAAATAGGTTTCGCTTGAATCCCATTTAGATGTATTGTAAAACGATGCCCCGCTGCTCATAATGCTGCGTTTGTAGATCTCGGGCTGCAGGTTAGAGGCCGCCAGTCTGCGCAGAAGCGAAGAGTCTACGCCATAGCTGGCTGTCAGTTCTTTATTTTTAATGGCTGCCTCATGATTCACCAAAGAATCATAAGCCATAGACATAAGTCCGGTTACCAGACCATCGCTATATCCAAGCGCTACCATTTTCTGGCAGTTCATGATACAGTCCAGATAGCGCGAATGCGCAAAGTAATGGATAGCTCCGCTGCGGAGGTCCATGTTGTCGCTTCCAATTTTTACGGGTGGTTGAGCAACAGAAATAGTTGCCAGTGCTACGCATAATAGCGTGAGTAGTTTGTTTTTCATCCTCATCTCGGTTTTGGGTGATTGGTTATTGTTTTTCGACCCGCTGCCCTTGGTGAGGATGTTACTCCATTTTAACCTCGGGCTTTGAATCTATCAGATACCACCAGGTCCTTCTCACCTGGCGTGTATTTGTAAAATCCTTCTCCGCTTTTTGCTCCCAGATATCCTGCTGTCACCATGTTGACCAACAGCGGGCAGGGCGCATATTTCGGATTTCCGAACCCATCGTGGAGCACCTTCAAAATGGCCAGGCAAACATCTAAGCCTATAAAATCAGCCAACTGAAGAGGTCCCATCGGATGAGCCATTCCAAGCTTCATCACTGTATCAATCTCACTGACCCCTGCTACTCCTTCGTGTAGGGTGCAGATGGCTTCGTTTATCATTGGCATCAGTATCCTGTTTGCCACAAAGCCGGGGTAATCATTTGCTTCTACCGGAATCTTGCTCAGTTTACGTGAGGTGTCCGAAATATGTTTCATTACTTCGTCAGAAGTTGCATACCCCCGTATAATTTCGACCAGTTTCATCAGCGGCACAGGGTTCATAAAGTGCATTCCTATCACTTTATCGGCCCGCCCCGTAGCTGCGGCAATACGGGTAATGGAAATGGAGGAGGTATTGGAAGCCAAAATGGTTTCAGGTTTACAAATGCTGTGCAGCTGCCGAAACAGTTGAAGTTTAATATCTACGTTTTCGGTGGCAGCCTCCACTACTAAATCGGCATCGGCACATACTTCCAGCGCGGTGTGTGTGCTTAGGTTCCTTAGCAATTGTTGTTTTACATTTTCGCTGATGGTACCTTTCGCAATCATGCGGTCAGCATTTTTGGTAATGGTAGCCAGGGCTTTATCCAGCGCAGGCTGCGAAAGGTCTACCAGTTTTACTTCATAATCGTTCATGGCAAATACTTGCGCTATTCCATTGCCCATGGTGCCTGCACCTATCACCGATACTTTCTTTATCATCTTCCGATTGTTTTAAAATTCTGTTTACAAATTACTCTTTAAAAAACATAGCTGCCACCGGCACCACTACATCGTGCGGCACTAGTTTGGCCGATAGCGCACCCATTTTATTGGTAAAGCCAGGCACTACCACACTTTTATTTTTTCTCAGTCCATCTAGTCCGGCTTTGGCTACTTTATCTGCACTCATCATAAACTGTGCATTTTTTTTAACCACTTCTTCCATGCCCGCAGGTTTAAAAAATTCAGTTTCTGTTCCGCCCGGACATAGAGCTGTTACAAATACATTTTCCTTTTTCAATTCATGACGTAGCCCCCTCGAAAAAGACAACATAAATGCCTTTGTTGCTGCATAAATAGTCATTAAAGGAACCGGCTGAAAAGCACCGGTGCTCACGGTGTTTAATATATACCTTCGCTGGGTATTGCTGGTGGTGTTCAAAAATTCGTGAGCCATCTTTACGCAGCTATCTACGTTCAGTTTCATTATATCGAGCTGCTTTTGCAAATCCATCTCGCGGAATTTGCCATAGCCACCCATACCGGCATTGTTGATGAGCATATTTACCTGCAGGCCTTGTTCTTTTACAAAGCCGAATATTTTTTTGTGTGCATCTTCTGCCAGCAAGTCCGTAGCCAGTATTTTTACCGATACATTTTTGCTCGAAAGCTCTTCGGCTAGTTGTTCCAATAGTTCTTTGGAGCGCGCTACCAACAACAAGTTCATTTTCCTGTTGGCCGCTTCTATAGCGATGGCTTTGCCTATTCCTTTGCTGGCACCGTAATGAGTGTGTAGTTCATGATTTTGCCACGCTTATTTACTTCCCGTGAAGGTGTAATAGAGCGTAGAGGCCCCCGGTTGAGCCGCTGCGCCACTTAGCGTGAGCGTGTTGCCATTGAGGGTACCACCACCTGTAAAGGTATAAGTGCCGCTGTAGCCGGCTACAGTGCCATCTTCACTAATACTTACTGTAGTTTCGCTATTCAGTTTCCCATTGCCGATGGTAGCGTAGGTGTAAGGCGAACCCAGCACCAACGTTTGCAATTCCATTTTAATGGTTTTGTTGTTCACTTTAGATACCACTACCCGGTTAAATGTATTGCTGCCAGCAGTGCCTGTATAGGTGCCAATCCATTGCTCTGCCCAGTCTTTCTGGCAAGAACTGAGTGACACAAGAAAGAGTAGTGCCAATGCACTGAGAAGCATAGTTGTTTTTTTCATGACGGTTGATTTTTGTAAGTGTGAAAATAAAAATGGTTGGGGGTAAGCCAACCATCTTAGAATGAAGTAATAGAGACTAAAAACTATTTGCCACTTAAAACTTTGGCAACCATTTCGCCAATTCCTGCCGGTGAGTCCACAACATATAAACCGCATTCACGCATAATTTCCATTTTAGCGGCTGCGGTATCATCCTTACCACCAATTATGGCACCGGCATGGCCCATTCTGCGTCCTGCCGGAGCTGTTTGACCGGCAATGAAACCCACCACCGGTTTTTTATTTCCGTTGGCTTTTATCCAGCGCGCAGCATCGGCCTCCAGGCTTCCGCCAATTTCGCCAATCATAATTATTGCATCGGTAGCCGGATCATTCATAAACAATTCTACCGCTTCTTTGGTAGTGGTGCCTATAATGGGGTCTCCTCCGATTCCAATGGCGGTAGATACACCCAAGCCGGCTTTCACTACCTGGTCGGCTGCTTCGTAGGTCAGCGTTCCGGATTTGGATACAATGCCTACTCTTCCTTTTTTGAAAACAAACGCAGGCATAATACCTACTTTAGCTTCTTCTGGGGTAATAACTCCGGGGCAGTTGGGGCCAATGAGGCGAGTGCATTTATCGCTTAGATAGCTCTTTACTTTTACCATGTCCTGCACCGGAATACCTTCTGTAATACAAACGACCAATTCGATGCCGGCATCGGCTGCCTCCATAATGGCATCGGCTGCAAAAGCCGGTGGCACAAAGATGATACTTACATTGCATCCGGTAGCTTTTTTAGCATCGGCTACGGTATTGAAAATAGGCTTGTCTAAATGTTTTTCACCGCCTTTGCCGGGAGTTACACCACCCACCACGGGCGTGCCGTATTCTATCATTTGAGTGGCATGAAAGGTTCCTTCCTTTCCGGTGAAACCCTGCACAATGATTCTTGAATCTTTGTTGACCAATACGCTCATGTTATATTTTTTTAGTTCGTCCGGAATAGAAACAGACGGGTGCGAATAAAGTTATTTTAGGGGAAATGAGAATTTCATTTTTGGACTAAACAGGTATACAAAAAAAAGAGGCACATTTCGGGTGCCTCTTTTTTTTGTGATTCGTTTCTGACCTTATCGAACAATGGTAATACTACCGCTGATTTCTTCGGTGCTGTTATCAAAGAAACTGACCACCAGCTTGTAGACATAAGTGTCTACCGGTAGTTTATTGCCGTCTTTGGTGCCATCAAATGCGTTCCCATTATTGTTTCCGTTGTATTGCGCGGGGTTAAAGTAGATTCTTTCGCCCCAGCGGTTAAAGATAGATACCTCGGTGCTGTTAGCGCCCAGAATATCAAACTCAAAAAAGTCATTTAATCCGTCTGCATTGGGGCTAAATGCAGTGGGTATAAAATACTGCACAGAATTTTTAACCACCACAACCATGGAGTCGTAACCTACACAACTGTCACCGTCCATTGCCATCAGAACATAACTGATAGTGGAGTCTGGTGTAGCATTGGTACTTTGACAAGCAGTGCAACTTAAGTTTACATCCGGCATCCACCAGTAGCCAATGATACCGTTAGCGGATGCAGCACTACCGTTTAATGTAACGGTCTGCCCTCTCACAGAAATTAAATCAGGTCCTGCATTTACGGAGAAACCTTGTGGTTGAGTGATGGTGAAAGTTACACTCTCGCTGCAACTATTGTTGTCCTGAACAATAACGGTGTAAATACCTTCGGTAAGTCCGGTGTAAACACTGTCGGTTTGGAATGCCCCATTCAGATAATATTCATACGGTGTTACACCTCCGGTTACTGATATAGAAACCTGTCCGTCATTACCTTGGAAACAGCGCACGTTGGCCGGTTCGAGCGTTACTTTAATTTCGGTTGGCTCACTTAAGGCTACGGATGCAGAAGCAGAACAGTTGTTTTGGTCTGTTACGGTGACCGTATAGCTTGCATTACCGGAAAGATTGCTGATGGCAAAGTTGGTTTGCACCGGAGTTGTGTTCCAGGCGTAAGCATAAGGGATGCTTCCACCGCTGACGATTGCCGTGGCTGAACCGGTTTGGTCGCCAAAGCATTTTGGACTTTCGCCCTGCAGCAGAATATTGAGCGCAATAGGCTCATCTACCACTACAGGGTTTGCATTGTATTTACTAACACAACCGCTGTCATCTTGCACTACAATGTAGTAGTTCTTAGCGCCAAGTCCGTTGAATATTCCGGAGGCAGCAAAAGTTAATGCGCTGTCAATCGAGTATTGCACATTGCCATTGAGGGTAGTAGCATTGATTGCTATGCTTCCATTGTTGGCATTGTTGCAAAGCGCATCACTAATGACTACACTATTGATAGCAGGATTCAGGAGTTTGTTTACCCAAACAGAATCGTTCATGTAGCTCTCACAGCCGTAAGGGCTTATTCCACGAACTTTGTAAAAACCGGGGGCGGCTACTTTTGTAAAGTCAATAGCATTTCCGGTTCCTGTTTCGTTGGGAACAGCCGGTAACACACCGCCTTGAAGCAAGACATAAATGGAATTGACTTCGGAGCCATCAATGGAAACCACCACGCCCGAATCGCCATCGCAGAATGCACCACCACCCGATACATTAAACTTAACCGGTTGCGGAGCCAGGAAGATAACAGCGCTATCGTTCATAGGAGTGGAGCATCCGGTAATAGAATTGGTACCCACTACGGTGTAAGTGCCGGGTTCATTAATGTTGTTGAATACAATGGGCAAAGTGCTGCCGGGCAACGCAACATTAACCGGTATGTTGCCATTTTTGTAAAGTTGATAGTTAACGCCAAACTCTGACCCGCTAAGCGTAATTTGTGTATTGGTAACCTGACCTGCCAAACAAATGGTATCGGTGCCTGTCACATTAAACTTCAAAGGCTCGGGGTATACGTTGATTGTGGCATTGCCGAACATTTGAACTTCACATAGTGCAAAGCGAACCGCTATCACCGTATAATTTCCAACGGCTGTTTGTGGAGCAAAATTTAAAAACCCTCCGGTACCTGTTAAGGAATCTACCGACACGCCATTCAATTGCAGATAATAAGTAACGCCTAATTCTGATCCATTCACAGTGACCACAGAGCCTGCTGAACCAGGGCAATAGTTGCCGCCACCCCCTACAATAAACTGAATGGGCAACGGAGCGATTCTGATAGTATCAAACACCGGCTTGCTCCAGCCACAGCAAGCTTCGCGAACACGATATCGCACCGAATACAATCCGGGTGCAAAGCCAAAGAGATTTACGTTCGGACTTGGTAAGGTGGATTGATACAAAGGATTGTTGACATTGGTGCCTTGATAGACTCTCCAGTCAAATTCCGTTTCGGTTCCCCAGTGCGTGGCCGTCAGGTTCACACTGCCATCTACACAAATGGTACCGGATGAAACACTAATAACCGGTAATGTACGATTGTCGTCTGCAATTTTCAAATACTTAGCGTAAAGATTTCCGTTAATGGTCAGGTCAATATCTACAGATGGGGTAGTGGTGTACACCAACACCGGACTGCTTCCTGCGCTGTAGCTGGATATTGGACCTCCAGCCGGCTGGTCGCGCAAATCGTTTACGATATTCAACGATGATGGGAAAGACCACACTCCGGATGATTTGGTCATACTGATTTCGGAGTTGATACAAGCCTTACTGTTTTCATAGTTGATGCCAACAGTATAAACATTTGGCACTGCCGTTGAGGAACCGTTGATTACTGCACCGCCAGCGGTGGCAATATTCATATCCAAACCATTTGCTCCATCTTGTCCGCGACCGCCATTACCGCCATTACCTCCGCGGCCACCGTTACCTCCTACACCACCATCGCATCCACCGTGGTTATTTCCACCAGCACCAAACGCTCCGGCACCACCGTTTTGTCCCGCAGCACCATCACCTCCTGTTCCACCATCGCCACGCAATACCAATGATGTTGTTATTGTTCCTGAGGTTCCAGCTCCGCTGGCATACAATGCAAAAGAACCACCACCACCATATCCACCCGGTCCGCCTAATCCACCACCACCACCGGCACCGCCACTACCGCCATTGGGTGTTCCACCACCTCCACAGCTACAAGTGCAGCACGAGCCAATATCGCCACCACCACCACCACCACCACCACCACCACCAAAACCGTTACTACCGTTTCCGGCAAGTCCTGCCGGTATGTAGTATGGTGAGGCTACTCCAGGTGTAGCAGGTCTTACACCAGCTGCAAATCCGCCACCCAAAGCACCGTCTGATCCATTGCCACCCGCACCGCCTGTGCATCCGCTGGCATTACATCCAAAAATATTACATCCTCCACCGCCACATCCCGAGCCGGCACCACCAGCGCTTGCGCCACCATTTCCATTTCCACCGCTGTTGCCACCACCACCACTACCGTTGCATCGGGTGTTACTACCATTACCGCCACCACCACCGTTACCACCACCACCACCACCACCGGTTCCGGCTGGTGTAACTCCTGCGGCACCGTCTGCTGCATCTCCCGCATATATTTTGGTACGAACAATTTCAAAGCCCGAGGAGCCATTGATAGCTAACACACCATAATTGGAATACCCGCGAGAAGAAATTGTTTTTGAATTGATGTTTGTTGTAACAATTACCAAATCCTGCAACATCCAGTTGTCATCATTGTCGGAAACAAACCCAACGCGGTGTGCTACATCGTTATTGATGACTTGTGTGCCTGTGCAAACAATAGTAGTACTGTCGGCATTTTGCTTGGTCCATATATTGTTCAATACTTTATATCCCCCTTCGATAATGAGGTCGTTTTGAAGTTGCAATGGGTTTACCTCGTTATAGGTCCCCGTTGCCATTCTGATATATTTTCTACCGTTAAGCTGGGTCAAAGCATATTCCAGCGATTTATATGGGTTGTCCGGTCCACCACGATAAACGGAGTCTTCGCCATAGGTGGCTACGTATGCAAAATCACAGGTAGAAGAACCTACTGTCACCACACATACATTCGACTGCGCATCCGGTTGAGGGCAAGCGTCATTATAAGTAAGGTTGATGGAATAGGTGCCCGGAGTTACGGGTGCGGTCCAGGTAAAATTCGAACCATTATCGGTGGTTGGTGAGCCTCCGTTGGTATTCCAGGTGTAGCCGGTAAGTCCTAATACAGCGCCCGGATTTGGTGGCGATACCACCGTGAGTTGATGCGTGGAGCCGGGCAATACAGTTGAACCGCAAATCCCTGATACAATATCGGGAACCGGGTCACCGGGAGATCCGATAGGATTGTAAGTTACCAGCGCACAATTAGAAATAGTTGTATTGCTCGAAAAATCCGCATTACAATTGGAAGTTACCTTACAACGATACAGCCGTGTTCCGGGAGTTTGATCTACCGTGTAGCTGTTCGAGGTTGCTCCGGCAATATCTACCCATCCTGTTCCCGGGCAGGCGGTGCTCAAACTCTGTTGCCATTGGAAATTCACCCCTGTGTTCCAGCCATTTGCATCTAATGCGGCATTCACCGTAAGTGTTTGCGGATTGCCTAAACAAAGAGTGCTGCTGGGTGTAGGTTGCGTGGTAAGTGTGGGAGCGTAGGCAAAAGACCACCGGAAGGAGTACTCAAAACGGAAATCACCGCAGTTGGGCGACCAGGCGGTATGCCACTGGCACGGGGTCTGATTTCTGAAATTTTCAGTCCATAAGTTTATGTTTTGGCAGCGTCTGCTATCGCCAAAAACCGATGGAAAGCAAGTAAAGAAGTTGTAGCCTTCATAAGTGCAATTATTGCTACTACAGCTTTTTTCAAAGGCATCCTGAAATCCTAACGTGTAGGAAGTAGCATTTGAGTTGTTGATATTTATGATGGGGTAATCGGCAATGTCATAGACTGTAGAGGTCATTTCACCAAAGTGCCAACAGTTAGTAACCGGGAAAGCACCGGCACCATTGTGAATTCCTCTTACTATCCAGGTAGGGTCGGGGTCGCCACAAGCGGCACAATCAGCGTAAGGGTTTCTCTCTAATCGTGTAATGCGAACTTCCAGATTTACGTTTTGCGCAAAAGATATGCTGCAAAGCGCTAATAAAACGAGAGTGGTAAATATTCTGTTCATGTTGCTCATTTATTTTGTAAGAGTGTATGTTTCTGTGTGAGTAGCGTATGCTTTAATCAAGGTCATCCGGTTTTCGGCTAAACTGATGCTGAACTGCTCATTGGCAGTTGATTTGGGGTTGTTTAACTCAGATTTAGAGGCGGATAGCAATAGTTGTCCGTTGTTTAAGGAGTAATATACGGAGGCTTCATTGCCGTAGTTAGCGTAGTTTACGGTTCCATTGTTTTTAAACTCAATACCAACCTTATTATCGTATAGATCCTGGAAATAACATTTTGGGGCTTGCGAACTTTTGGCGGTAGTTATAGATGCTATATCTACTTTTTCAATTTTCCAGACACCGGATATATCCCCTGTCTGTGCGGAAAGATGAACGCTAAAGAAGATAAGTAGCGAAACGATAGAGAATTTGGGTAGATGCATAGGAGCGTTTTTTTTGAATTGAAAAGTTAAAGTAGAAGAATATCGGTAACGACAAAAATGCAGACCATTTTTGCAAGACCATCTACGATTTCCGGAAAATAAAAAAACCCCTGCTCGCAGGGGTTTTTAAAAAATCAAGTTGGCCCAGCTGGATTCGAACCAACATACACAGAACCAAAATCTGTAGTCCTGCCATTAGACGATGGGCCATCATCTCAAAAAATGAGGCCGCAAAAATAAATAAGCGAACAACTTTTACAACTTCTTTCTTCATTTTGCGCATTATGTTCAATATTGTTTTGAATTTCAGCGAAGAACCTTATTTTTCGCCTGATTTTAGTCAAATGTCTAAAATCATACCCCTTTGTTCATTTTTCAATGAAAAACTTAAGTATGATTAAAAATCTACCTTTTTTCTCCAGACACGTTTTCGCAACCCTTGCGCTGACGTTTGCTTTGTTCTCTGCAAACAATACAGTAGTAGCCCAGTGTGGTCCTTCTCCATTCAACGAAGGAGGAACTGTAAACCCGGCTGTTAATACCTGGAACACTGTAAACGTAGGTAGCGGCACCTATTTAAATGTAAATGTGAACTCCGGTAACATTTATTCTTTCAGATATGGGTCTTCCGCACTGCTTGGCTATGAGTGGGATATGACTTTAAGTACTACCTCTGCATCCATATTGTATAATAATTCATTGACCCCTACCAAAAATCCTTATACAGGCGGTTTGTGCAATGTCAATGCCAGACCTAGTTCTACGGATTGGTATGCTGATTTTTCCGGAGTACTCCGCGTAAATACTAAATCCTGGAACGGAGCTTGTAACAATTACGTGCCCGGGCAGGGTTCTGCTTCCCTGCAATACAAAGCATGCCCTCCGGCTGCAGATCCGGGTCCGGGTATAAATCAGTGGAATGTAGATGTTTTTGCTACCACTGATTTATCTATTCCAAACCCGGCAGCCCGCTTTGGTTATTACACACAAGCTGGTCTCAATTTTAATACTGCTCCTAGCTGGGGTGGTTCGGGGAATTCACCTTCACAAACTGCCGGATGGGTGGGTTGTGAAGTGCCTTTGGATATGTTTGTGGTTCGTGGAAGAAGACAAGGATTTAACTGCGACCGTTATGTGGTGAATGTGGTAAACGCCAACGATGCGATTGAGATATTCATCAATGGAACTTCCATTTACAGCGCCCCATGCTGCATCAATTCCAATATAGTGGTAGGTGACCCTAACGGGTATGTTTTGAATGCAAACGATGTGGTGGAAGTTAGATTTAATGCCGTCTGCGCAGGCGATGTTGCAGAAGTCACCCTAACAGCACAGAGCGTTGTTCCTATCAATGGTGGTGTAATTGGCGGAGTGGCTAATAACGCTGACATTTGCGAGAACACACCCATTGGATTTTTCACTAACGTGACTCCCGGAAGCGGAGGTTCCACCGGATTTAACAATGGCGGAGTTATTAGCTATTCTTGGGAAATATCTACAGACAACGGAGTTACGTTTGTTCCGGTACTGGGAGTTACTACCCCAGATTGGAATTCACCAACTTTAGTTCCGCCTGGTGCTACTTACATTATTCGCAGAAGAAGCACCGACAAGTGCGGTAATACCGATGTGTCTAATGCTATAGTTGTAAACGGTAGACCAACGCCTAACGGATCACTTTCTCCGGTGACACAAAATATTTGTCCCGGTACTATTGGTACTATTACTCTTAACTTATCACCGGGAACAGGTCCTTTCAATATTCAATATACTGATGGCGTTTCAAACTTCTCACGCACCGGAAAAAACAATGGAGATACTCTTCAGGTAGCCCCGCTCGTAACCAGCAACTATCTGCTCACCAGTATTCAGGATATCTATGGTTGTGTGAGAACTTCTGGTTTTAATGGTGGCGCACAGGTGATTGTAAATCCTTCTATTAGTCTATCTAGTGTGAACTCCACTAGCGTGTTATGCAATGGCGGAAATACCGGCAGCATTACTATCACCGCTTCAGGAGGTACCAGCCCGTTAGAGTATTCAATAGATGGAGGTTCAAATTATTCTCCTTCTAACGTTTTCACCGGTTTAACATCCGGATTTTATAACGTAACTGTGCGAGATGGCTTTGGATGTATCACTACTTGGTCATCTAATCCGGTGTTTATCTCAGAACCTACAGATGTAATTCACACTACCACTACCACCGATGCGAGCTGTGCTAACGTGTTTTGATGGCAGTATTGACATTAGTGCATCGGGTGGTATAGCGCCTTACTCTTATACTTTGAACAACGGCCCATCTCAATTAGGAAATGTGTTTAGCGGATTGGGTGCAAATACTTATTTAGTAACGGTTATAGATGATAATGGCTGCTTGGATACTTCCAGTGTAACCATCGGAAATACATACATCATTGCCGTTAACAACCTCAATCAGACAAACGTTTCTTGTGCCGGTGGTGTAAACGGAAGTGTTACTGTGCAAGTAAATGGTGGAATACCTCCTTATTCCTATTCTATCAACGGCATTTCTTTCCAGCCATCCGGCACCTTTAACGGGTTGTCAGCTGGCACTTATATCATTACCGGACGCGATTCAAAAGGATGCACAGAGTTCGTTACCGTAAGTATTACTGAACCGGCTCCGTTGTATATCCAAATTGATTCCGTATCCAATGTATTATGTAATGGAACTACTTCGGGAGCCATCTATATGACCCCCAACGGAGGAACTCCGGGTTATACATACGTATGGAGCAATGGTGCTGTTTCCGAAGACAACACCGCTGTTCTTGCCGGCATTTATAATGTAACGGTAAGCGATGCCAACAGTTGCACCGCACAAAATGGAGCGTCTGTAACAGAGCCTTTGTCTCTGTCATTGAATATTGCTCAGTTTAACAATCTGCTTTGCAGTGGCGATAGCAGCGGAGCGATTGATGTAACGGCTAATGGAGGCGTTTCTCCTTACACCTACGCTTGGAGTAATGGAGCTTCAACCGAAGATATCGTTAACCTCCAGGCGGGTAATTACACTGTTACCGTATCAGATGATAATGGATGTTCGTCTTCCATTGCTCAGTTCATTGCTTCTCCAACACCACTTACCTCTTCTGTTTCGGGAGTGGATGTGCTTTGTAACGGACAGGCCAGCGGTTCGGCTGACTTGACTGTAAATGGTGGCACGTTCCCTTATTTCTATCAATGGTCTAATTTCCAGGCTACACAAGATGTGAGTGGACTATCCGGTGGATTATACTATGTCATTATTACGGACATAAACGGCTGTCAGCAACGCGACTCGGTTTTTGTAGGAGAGCCTGCAGCGTTGGTGCTCACCATTGCACCAACACCTATCACTTGCTTTAACGCCAACGATGGCGCAGTGGATTTATCAGTGGCGGGAGGAGTTTTACCTTACAGCTACAACTGGAGCAATGGAGCCGCTACTGAAGATATTAGTGGATTGTCCGGAAACACATACATCGTTACAGTTACGGACGACAACGGTTGTTCGGCAACGGCCTCTGTACTCATTGTAAATCCACCGGCTATCAATACCAGCTACGTTATTAACGATGCATTGTGTTTTGGTCAGGCAAATGGTTCAATCGATTTGATACCATCCGGAGGCACTCCGGCTTATACTTACGATTGGAGCAATGGGGCTGTCACCGAAGACCTTACAAACGTAGGTGCCGGAACGTATGTGTTGACCATTACCGACAGCAAAGGTTGTGAGCGAATTGACTCCGTAGTGGTTACAGAGCCTGCCGCACTGGTAACCTCTGGATTTATCAAGAATGTAAGTTGTAATGCGCTGTGCGATGGATTTATTGATATCACCGCTTATGGTGGTACCTTGCCTTACGCATTTGCATGGAGCAATGGACCTTCTACTGAAGATATTGGTCAGGTATGTGGAGGTAATTACTTTGTAACAGTAACAGACGTAAATAATTGCACCGTAGCATCGCTTTACGTGGTTAATGAGCCGGCACCACTTTCGGTGGATGTTGTTGGCAGTAATATTGCTTGCCACAACTCCTGCACCGGAACTTTGGCTGCTGTTCCATCTGGTGGAACAACTCCATATGCTTACCTGTGGGAGACTTTCCAGGTTGACTCTTCGTTATCGGGCGTTTGTGCCGGAAAGCATACCGTGCTTGTAACAGACAGCAACGGGTGTCAGGCTTTCGACACCCTGGAACTTACTCAGCCTGATCCTATCGTAATAACAGGTGTAGTGGTAGATGCAAAATGTTTTAGTGCTACCGATGGTGGCATAGACATTAGTGTAACTGGCGGTGTTCCTGCTTATACCTATGTATGGAGCAACGCAGTGGTAACAGAAGATAATTTAAATATAGGTGCAGGCACTTACACCGTGAGTGCATCGGATGTAAACTTGTGTCAGGCTACGGCAAGTTTCACCGTAAACCAACCATTAGGCTTATTTGCCACACTCAGTAAGAGTAACCCTGTTTGCTTTGGCGGCAACAACGGATTCCTTTCCGTAGATATATCAGGAGGTACAAACCCATACAGCTATGTTTGGAGCACGCTACCGGTTCAGAACGGAAACATTGCTACTAACCTCAAAGCAGGTAACTATACTGTTACTATCACCGATGCCATTGGTTGTACCTTGGCAGTGGCTGCTGATTTGGATGATCCGGACCAGATTGTTGTTACAGCCACTGGTACAGACGCAAAATGTTACAACACGCCTACAGGCGGTGTAAGCGTAAGTGCTACAGGTGGTGTGGCCCCTTATGTATATGAGTTAAACGGATTGGTGCAAGTAGATACTTTCTTCGGAGAGTTATCGCCTGGTCAGTATATAGTATTGGTAACGGATGTAAATGGCTGCACCGGCTCGGATGTCTTTAATATTCAATCACCAAGTCAGGTAACGGTAGATTTAGTAGCACCACAGTTTGTGATACTACAAGGAATGAGCACACAGATTATTGCAAATTCTGTGTCCACCTCCCCAATAGTGAACCACTTCTGGGGGCCGGCTGATTCTATCTCGATTTACGATTTCAGCGCTTGTGGCGATCCGGCAAACTGTGCTACGCCTTATGTGAGTCCATATTTTACATCGGCACTAACGGTTACGGTAATGAATGCAGATTCCTGCTTTGCTTCCGATACCGTAATCATTATTGTGGAAACTGAAGAGAAATCATTTGTGCCCAGCGCGTTTTCTCCTAACGGTGATGGACTGAATGATTTCTTTGAGTTTGACTTCTTAGGTGCCACCAACCTCAATATCTCTATCTGGAACAGATGGGGAGAGGCGGTTTATGTAAATCCTAACCAGCCAAACGGAATTACCGGAAGCAATGGATGGGATGGTCGCAAGGGCGGAGAGTTAGTCCCTGTTGATACCTATGTTTACCAGTTAAAGGTTACTTACTTCAATGGATTGGTTAAAGAAAAATCAGGCACTGTGACGATTACCAAGTAACGGACATAAAGCGTCAAGAAAAAGCCGAAGTGATTTTCACTTCGGCTTTTTTTATGATTGATTATGCAATACCTCTAAGGCTTGATTGATATGTCGTTGTTCGTGTCCACATAAAATATCCAGCAGGTCGAACAGACTATAGGTAATGATGCCCGATGCTGGTGAAGACAGAACGGTATTATGCAAGTCAACGTGCTGCATTTTCAAATAGTAGCTTTTCATTTCTTCCTGATGTAGAAGAAAATCATTCACGATGGTAGCGGGTATATTTCCTTGTGCCGGTGTAAAGGCTGCCGGGTTTTTCATTTTTCCGGACCTGTCGGCCCCGGTTTTTTTGATGAGCCAGCTGCCCATGGAGCGGGAAAGAAATCGTATGTTCTGGTAAAATGAGTTAGCGTGTTTCCCTTGAATGACTTCCTCGAATTGAGGATAGTAAGTGCGGTTACTCACTATGAGATGGTCGAGGCATTGTGCGATACTCCACTTGTCGGCAGATGGTTTTTTGTTGAGAGCATTGTAGCTCAGGTTGCCAAAGTTTGTTGTCGCTTGCCGGGATATATGGTCCAGGGCAGCAATGGCTTCTGTGGTATTCATGGGTGTTTGTTCTATCTTTTATCTATCCAGCCACTGAATAAATTCATTCGCTTTTTCGCGACTTACATCTACTTTAAAATTGGGGGATGATTTTAGTTGTAGCTCAATTTTACCGGTATCGTGCTTTTTGTATGCATCTACTTCGTGTATCTGAATCAAAGTTTGTCTGTTCGCTCTGAAAAATTGTTCCGGGTTAACCACCTCTTCTATTTCATCCAGTGTGGAATAATCCGTCACCAGTTTTTCGTTTTCGGTGGTTATTAAGTAAATAATGGAGTCTTTGAGAAAGCACGAAACTTTAGTGGCCGGCACCGGAAGCATCCCGGCTTTGTAGTGAACCAAAAACCGCTCCTTGTAGCGCGGTAAATCATCTTGTTTGTATCCTTTTGCAAACTCGCGCAATGGCATGGATGCATCAGAGTTGCCCTGTTTGTAAAGCAACTTGTATTTTTCCAGCGCAGACCGCAGAAGTTCCTGGTCCACCGGTTTAAGGAGGTAGTCTACACTATTCACTTTGAAAGCACGAATCGCATATTCGTTGTAGGCGGTGGTGAAGATGACCGGCTTATCAATGTTTACCTGATCAAAAATATCGAAACTGATTCCATCGGATAGCTGAATATCCATGAAAAATAAATCGGGTTGTGGGTTGGCTTTTAACCACTTCACCGAGGCGCTGACCGAATCCAGGGATTGAATAATCTCTGCCTCCGGCTCTATTTGCTTTATCATTCTGGCCAGATTTTTGGCAATCAGTTGCTCGTCTTCTACGATAACTATTTTCATATCAATGGAATTTTTACTTGAAAGGAATCAGCGGTTTCGCTGGTTGTAATCACATCGGGAGAAATGTATTTATACAAGCTTCTCAGGTTCTCTAACCCTTGCCGGTTGGAAGTATCAATGGCTGTTCTCTTTTGCAGGTTGTTGGATACTATCAAATAGTTTCCGTCCGATTTTATCTCAATCACCAAGGGAGAATCTTTTGTAGTGGTATTGTGCTTTACTGCATTTTCAATCAAAATCTGCAACGTAACCGGCACAATCAAGGCGTCTTTGGCCGACTCGGAAATGTGAAATTTTACCTGAATTCCCTCGCCAAAGCGGGTTTCCAACAGTTTGATGTATTGGCTTACAAAATCAATTTCTGTTTGCAGGGCAACTGCGTTTTTATCCTTATTGTCCAACACATACCGGTATACTTTTGAAAGCTGTTGCAGGAAATCGGAGGCTAGCTCGGGGTTTTCAAAAATAAGGGAGTTGAGTGATGAAAGCGCGTTGAATAAAAAGTGTGGGTTGAGCTGGTTTTTAAGATTGTCGTATTGCACCAGTGCTTTCTCCTTTTCCAGTTCAGCGGCTGCGATTTTTTCCTGCCGCCAACGCACAAAAAAGTGGTATCCAAAAATGGAGAGTATCACACTTAAGACCATAAACATATTGAGCGCATAAGTGGCTATCAGCATTTCGCGCGGAGGGTGATAGGGGATTCGGTTATAAAACAGCAGATAAGGGATGGTTCTTATGGCGAACAAAACTGAGAAGGTAATCAAGAACTGAATTGTGATTCGTCTGATGGGGTCCTTTTCGAAAGGATAAATTCTATCCAGATAGATATCAATTGCGCGTACGACATAGCCAAAAAAACCGATGAAGATTAATGCCACTATACTGGTAAGCAGGTGCCACTGCAGGCTGTGCTCCAGAAAGAAAGCGGTTTTTACTACGGTAAACACCACGTAGATTAACCCTACCATGACCAGTGCAATCTTTGTTTCTTCTTTCAGTTTCATTGTCTGATGATTTCTCCGTCTTTCATTTCAATAATACGGTCGGTGTTTACAGCAAACTCGTTGTCATGTGTTACCGCTATAATCGTTTGATTCTTGGTTCGGGCCAGGTCTTTTAAAATATCGAATACAATCTTGGTGTTGGTAGAATCAAGATTGCCGGTGGGCTCATCTCCCATAATGATGGTGGGGTCGTTGACCAAAGCGCGCGCAATGGCTACCCGCTGCTGTTGGCCACCCGAAAGTTTACTCGAAAGCTTGGTGGCAAAATGATGCATATCGAGCCATTTTAGTTTTTCATAGGCGCGGTCTTCACATTCGCTTTTGGAATAGATGCCCAGTTTTTGGGCCGGCAGCATTACATTTTTCAGAGCCGAAAACTCAGGTAATAAAAAGTGAAACTGAAACACGAAACCGATGTGTTCGTTTCTGAATCGCGCCAGTTCATTTTGTGTTTTGCCACTGAGTAAAACATCATTTACGAAAATTTGGCCGGTATAATCCGTGTCCATAGTAGACAGCAAATACAACAAGGTGGATTTACCACAGCCGCTCTTGCCAATAATGGAAACAAACTCCCCGCGCTTAATCTCGAAAGAAACATCTTTGAGTACATGGAAATCTTCCGGCTCATAAAAATACTTATTGAGCAGCATAGCCCGCAGCACAGCATCGGTGGGTGCTACATTGCCGGAGGCGGTTTGATTATTTTGAAGTTGTTCAGACACTGTTGTCGTTTTATTCATTCTAAAAGATGCGCACCGATTACCCTCTTAGTATTGCTACCGGATCCACCTTACCAGCTTTTACACTCGGCATGAGCCCGGCAAAAAACGTAGTGACAATGCCGAACACCACACCAAAGGCATAATGATACCAGTGAAACGTAACCGGGAAATGAGTAATGCTGATAAAATCATTTTTAGGGAACGGTAAACTATACACGGCCGAACTCATGGCAAAGCCGAGCAATAAGCCCACGGCAGCACCCACCACACCAATGGTGATAGATTCTGTCAAAAAAATCTGTCGGATGTCTTTGGCCGAAAAACCCTGTGCTTTCAGAATAGCGATGTCTTTCAGTTTATTCTGAATGGTCATGCTCATAATGTTGTAAATGCCGAAGCCCGCCACCACCAGCAAAGTAAAGGAAACCACAATGGTCATTACGTTTCTTATCAGGATGGACACCATGGCACTGGCGTTGGAAGTTTTCCAGTCGTCTGCTTTATAGTTGTATCGGTTGGCAAACTCTTTAGCCACTTCCGTAGCATTGTCATATTCTTTCAGTTTCAGGCTTATCTCCGTGATGTATTGATTGTCTTTATTGAGCAGTTGCTGCACTTTAGAAATGTTTACATAGCTCTTGATGTTATCTAATGCTCCCATGCCAAACTGAAAAGTGCCCACTACCCTGAAGCGCATAGAGGTGCCCTTGGGAGATGCGAGCGTTACAATGTCTCCGGTTTTTACATTCAGCTTTTTGGAAAGTCCGTGGCCCATCAGTATGCCATTATCGGTGGTGAGCAGGTTTTCGATGCGGCCTGTTTTCATTTTATCCTGCAGGCCGGTGAGTTTGGCTTCTTCCAAAATATTGACCCCATTCAATGTGCCGTTTATCTGCGTGGGACCGCTCACATAAAACACTTGCGTGGAGAGCTGCGGTGAAGTGGCGGCTATGCGGGTATCTTTCTTTAAATCATCGAGTAGTCGCTGCGAGTTTTTGAGATTGGGCTGAATGTCTTTGGGCTTTGGATGATACACTATGTTCAGCACTTTGCCGGTGTCCGAAATATCATCGAGGATGGAGTGGGAGTAGTCTGTTTTAATGTCGTTGTAAATTCTCACATCGGGGGTAGAGGACAGGAGGGTGTCCTCCAGAAACTCATTGAAGCCCTGCATGAAACTAATCATGAGAATATACATGCCAATGCCGAAAGTTACCCCCAACATCGCTATGAGCGTTTGCTTGGGCTTTGCCAGCAAGTGCGTTTTGGCTATTTCAAAATTTACATTCATGCGGTGGTGTTGACGGATGTTTCTTTATTACTGACTATTTCTCTTTGGGCAGCACGACTAAATCGCTGTCGCTGATGCCTTCGGTTACTTCTACAAACTCCAGATTCTCTAAACCCTTTTTGATTTTCACTTTCTTGTTTACCCCAATGGACAGCACTTCTACCTCATCGCCCGGCTGCAACACATTTTTGGGAATAATCAATGCGTTTTCTTTTTGCGCAATAATGATGTTCGCCTCCACGCTGGCATGCACAAAATTGAACGAGTAGTTTTCGGTGAACTCCGCCTCCACTTTAAAGCTTTGGTCGTTTTGATTCATGTTTGGATAAATCTTGGTGATGCTGGCCTGGTATACTTTATCTCCGGTTAAATCCAGTTTTACCACCACTTTCTGTCCGATTTTTATGCGGGCAATGTCGCTTTGGTCTACGCTTAGCTCCAGCAATTTGCTTCCGCTTTCGCCCACCATGCCCACCAAATCATTTCTGCGAACGGCTTCGCCCAATTCTTTTGTTAAGTCATACACCATACCATCCATCAGGCTGCGGATGGTGTAGTTGCCTGCCTCCTGCCCGCTGGCCGCTAAGCCGCTTTGCGCATTGCGCAGCTCTACCTGCAGCTGGTCTTTTGTTTTTTGATACAACTCTCTGGCGCTTTTATAATCATTGGTAGATACTTCCCATTGCAAGGTGGCCTGGTCCATCTGGTTTTTGGTGACTGCATTAGCAGCGAACATGTTCTGGAAGCGGGCATAGTTTATAGAGTCGTTTCGGTATCGGGCTTCTGCGCTCCGGATTTTGTTTTTAAGGTCCAGCAGCACGGGCGAGTTATCCGAAGCATTCAGTCTGGCGTAGTCATAAGCAGCGGAGGAGGCGCTTAGTTTTGCAGCGGTGGCATCGTTCTGTATTTGCAAAATGGCTTCCCCTTTTTTTACCTCGTCTCCGGCATTTTTAAATTTCCCTACAATGTAACCGTCCGAGAGGGCGTAGACCTTGTATTCGTTTTTTGGGACAATAAACCCGGAGGCATACACCGCCTCGGTAATGGATTTGTGCTCGGGCTTAATGGTGACGGCTTTGTTTTTTTTAACAACTAAGAAACCGATAGCGATGGCGGCCAAAACGGGTATAGCCAGTAGATACTTCTTATTCATGTATTTCTATTGATAAGGCAAATGAAACCAAGCGGTTCGTAACATTGCCTGCCTTTTGTCCGATAAGGATAATTCTGAATGCGAAATGCTTTTCATGAGCCCTGAACCGTGCGGGACGGGCACCTTTTTTTTAGACCGGACAAAACTTTTTAAATTTTAGTATGTTTAACCTCCTATATTCAATAATTAAACAAACTAAGTATTATGAAAAAACAATTCCTCAAACTGCAAACGCTGTTTGCTGCTCTACTGACGAGCGCTTCAGTCTTTGCGGGTTCACCGAACGCGAACGTTCAGGTGATTCACAACTGCGCAGACCCTGCTGCAGCCGTAGTAGATGTGTACATTAACACCGGTGGAAGCGACATTATCCTGCTGGATGATTTTGCTTTCAGAAGCGCTTCCGGTTACACATCAGCCCCTTCTACTGTAACTTTTGATGTTAAAATCAAAGGAGCTTCCAGTACCCCTTCTGACCCGGCTATTGCCACTTTTACAGTAGGCCCATTGTCTCCGGACTCTAACTATGTAGTGATTGCCTCCGGTGTGGTAGGTAGTGGTTTTGCGGCTAACCCCAATTCCATTTCTACTGCATTTGATTTAAAGGTAATTGCCAACTCTAAACAAACCTCTCCTGCCGGCACAGTAAGCTTTGCGGCTTTTCATGGTGCTACCGATGCACCGGGTGTGGATGTGCGTGTAAGAGGCGGTGGACCGCTTTTGGTGAATAACCTGAAATATGGTGAATCACAAGGCTGGTTGACTGTGCCTGCCGGATGGTATCAGTTGGAAGTAATTGTAGAAGACTCTTCTGCAGTAGTGAACACCTGGATTGCCGACCTTTCCGGTGCCGGTGGTTTGGGAGCCGTAGTTTTTGCTTCGGGCTTTTTGACTCCAAGTGCCAATAACAATGGTGCATCGTTTGGATTGTTTGCAGCTTTGCCCGATGGAACAGTGATTGAACTGCCCGTTCGCAGAACTGCTAATGTGCAGTTGGTACATAACTGTGCCGACCCTGCAGCTGCCACTGTAGACATCTATGTAAACGGCCAGTTAGGTTTCCCTGACTTAGCTTTCCGTGGTGCTACTCCTTACATTCCAATTACTGCTGATTTCCCTATCCGTGTAGGTATTGCTCCGGGCAACTCTGCCAGCTATTCCGATACGCTGAAAACATGGTTGTATTTCTTTGAACCCGATACCAACTACATTGCCGAAGCAGTGGGTGTGGTAGGTTCCGGTTTTGCAGCTAACCCGAACGGTATTTCCACTGCACTGGATGTAGTGGTAAAACAAGGAACGGTAATCACTACCGGAAACCCGGCTATTACCAGTTTTTGTGTAGCACACGGTTCTACCGATGCACCGGCTGTAGACGTTCGCGTTCGCAGTGGTGGTCCTCTTTTAGTGAACAATGCTCCTTACAAAGGTGTAACAGGCTACATCAGCGTGCCACCAACATATTATGCTTTGGAAGTGTTAACCGCTGATTCTGCTACCAACTACGGTGCCTGGATTGCTAACCTTTCATCACTGGGTGGTCAGGGTGCTTATGTGTTTGCTTCGGGCTTCCTGGATTCTACTGCCAACAACAACGGCAGAAGTTTTGGCCTCTATGCCGCTTTGCCAAGCGGACAGGTGGTAGAATTTGAACCACGCAAAACTGCTACCGTTCAGTTCGTGCACAATGCTTATGACCCTGCCGTAGATACGGTAGATGTATATATCAACGGAGCTAAATTCTTCGCCAACTTTGTTTACAAAAATGCATCCCCTGCTTTGGGTATCATGACGGCTAACTTCCCTATCAATATTGCTTTTGCACCGGGTGGCAGCGCCTCTATCAACGACACCGTGTGGCAGAAGACTTATTTCTTCTCTCCCGGCCAGATTTATATTGGTATTGCACAAGGTTTAGTGGGTTCAGGCTTTGCGGCTAACCCTGATGGAAGAAGCACCGCGTTTGATTTATTGATTAAGAATCCGGCACAAACACAAGGCAACACAGGAGCTAACTTCGACTTCTATGCTGTGCATGGTTCTACCGATGCGCCAACTGTAGATGTAAAAGTTGCCGGTGGACCAACATTGATTGATAATGCAGCTTACAGCGACCAAACTGCTTACCTATCAGTACCTGCCGATAACTATGTGCTGCAATTGCAAAACGCAGCCGGAACTACTACTATTAAAGAATATGTAGCCGATGTAACTACCTTGGGTGGACAGAGCGGTGTAATCATTGCTTCCGGTTTCTTAGACCCTACCGCTAACGGCAATTCTCCTTACGGTTTCGGATTGTATCTGGTAACACCTGCCGGTGGTCCATTCATTCCGCTTCCTGAATACAACAGCGTGATTGATTTCGGCAATGAGATTGGTTTGAAAATGTTCCCGAACCCAACCAGCGGAAACCTGTTTATCAATTTCAACCTGGCTGAAGCACAGCAAATGAACATCGAAATTACCGACATGAACGGTCGTGTAGTAAAGAATGTAATGAATGGTGAGGTAGCTGCCGGTAACCAGAATATGACTGTGAACATGAGCGACATGGCCAACGGTATGTATTTTGCCCGCATTATCTCCAGCGACAGAGTGAGCAACACCAAGTTTACCTTGGCTCGTTAATCTTACTTGTAACGCATAGTAAGCAGCCCCGCCAAAACTGGCGGGGCTGCTTTTTTTGTGCCCGGCCCGGCAATAGGGGAGGGGTGCTGCCTCTGTTTGCGCCTTGCTTTAGGCTTGTTGCATTCGGATAAATCCGATTGGTGGAGGCAGTGCTGCTTCATGGCCTTACATCATATGCTGGCGGTAAGTATATCTGGCTTGTTATTGTTAAGCTGGATAAGGTGAGCTTCGTTAAAGTCGCGCAGATTGGCATCAGGCTTGGTGAAACCTTTCTGCCGCTTGCCAAAACCCGCAATGGGCATTGTGAGTTCATTTTGCCACTTGCCAAAACCCGCAATGGGCATTGTGAGTTCATTTTGCCGCTTGCCAAAACCCGCAATGGGCATTGTGAGTTCATTTTGCCGCTTGTAAAAACCTGCAATGGGCATTGTGAGTTCATTTTGCCGCTTGTAAAAACCTGCAATGGGCATTGTGAGTTCATTTTGGCTTGTAAAAACCTGCAATGGGCATTGTGAGTTCATTTTATGGCTTGTAAAAACCTGCAATGGGCATTGTGAGTTCATTTTGCCGCTTGCCAAAACCCGCAATGGGCATTGTGAGTTCATTTTACGGCTTGTAAAAACCTGCAATGGGCATTGTGAGTTCATTTTGCCGCTTGCCAAAACCTGCAATGGGCATTGTGCGCTCATCCTGCTGTTCCAGGTCTTGGGCGAAAAGCAATGGAATACATTATAGACCGAAGTCTGCTCCTTCGTTTGTCAAAGTTCTATTTTTAGAAATCTCGCTATGCTATGATTTGGAAGAACGGGCGAAATATTGAATAAGAATACTTTCTTCAACCCGTACAATCCACGCGCACTATGAAAGAAATTTTTCTCCTCGCCCTGCTGGGCCTTTCGCTCGGGGTATCGGCCCTTGATTTTAGCGGCAACCGAATGGTTTCTTACACCTTTTGGAAAACGGTAAGCAAAGAAGAGTTGCGCGAAAAAATGAAGAAGAACCACGTGCCCAAATCGCTGCTGAACCCCAAATACGATGTAGATATATATGACATTACCTATAAAAGTTGCTGGCACGACAGCACCTGTATACTTGCCTCGGGCCTGGTGTTTGTGCCTAAGGGGGTCCAGAAACCCATGGCCGAAGTGGTGTATCACCACGGCACGCGTGTAGAGAAAGGGAGAAAGAAAAATATTGGCGGGGTGGATTATCTGTGCCTGGCCCTGGCGGTGGATGGCTATCTGGTGCTGCAGCCGGATTATATCGGTTTGGGCCATGGCGATAAGTTTCACCTCTATCAGCAGTATAAATCGCTGGGGCAGGCCAGCGTAGATATGATCTATGCCGTTCGCGAACTGAACGATACACTCCATGTAAAACTCAACGAGCAGTTGTTTCTGACCGGCTACTCCGAAGGTGGCTACGCAGCCGTGGCGGCCAATAAGTATATACAGGAAAGCTATCCGGATATAAAAGTAACGGCTACTGCGGGATGCAGCGGAGCCTATGACATGCGCGGGGTGCAAAGCGAAGTGATGTTTCAGAAATATTCGCATCCGCATTACCTGCCTTTTCTGCTCCACGGATTGAATGAGGTGTATCGCATCGTCCCCGACATCAGCGTAATTTATAAACCGCCTTATGATTCTATCATACCTGCCATGATGGACGGCACACATAGTTTTAAAGAGATAGATGGCGTATTGCCGGAAGTGCCAAAGGATATGATTCGCGATACGTTTGTGAACTTGTTTCTGAACGACCCCGATTTTATTCTGAATAAGGCACTGAACGATAACTCCCTCTGCCACTGGAAACCCGAAAATCCGATACTGCTCTGCTATTGCGAGAGCGATGAGCAGGTGAATTACCGAAATTCCATTGTGGCCCGCGAAGGAATGATGCAGCTGGGCGCCAAGCATATTACGCTGCGGCAATCAGGAAAAAAATACGGCCACAACAAGTGCGCTATGTTTGCCTCTACCTACGCTCAGCTCTATTTCGATAGTTTTCGCAAAGGCAGTAAGTATGGCACTAAAGGCTCTGCGGGAAAGCGATTTTTACTGGCCTTAGCCAAGCTGGCCGTGAAGCCGTAAATTACAATCCATCCCCTGCTGTTCCAGGTGTGAAGCAAAGCGCAATGGAATAATACTGATGGGTGCATTATTCCGCTACATTCTCTTCGTTTTACTACAACCTGCGTTCCCTTAACACCTCTTCACAAGCTGTTTTTTATGGAAGAATGAAAAGCGCTGCATCTCAGCAGTGTTCAACATTCATTCACCTTAAAAAACTATTTTATGAAAACGAACAACAAACTGGCAGGGCTTTTCTCCGTCATCATTTTTTGCATCACCGCCTCGGGCATTGCAGCATTCACCCTTAAAAAAGAAACAAGGGCAGCAGCCGGCAAACCGCTTGCAGCTTCCGGCACACAACGCGAACATCCGGGGGCGGTTGCCGAAATAAAGACTCCGGCCACTCCCAAAGGATGCGTATTTAAAACCGTATTTGGCGAAGAAAAAAGCGATTCGTTTTTTATTCATAAAACACCGCAGAAAGTAACAACCGGCATAGCCGAGGGCCTGCACTGGATGGCCAAAGCGCAGAACAACGATGGCGGATGGGGGGCAGGCAGCCATTACAACCAGAAGGTGATGGACCCGCATGCCGTGCAAAGCGACCCTGCCACTACGGCTATGGTGGCCATGGCTTTGCTGCGCTGCCAGCATACGCCCACCAGTGGCGAGTATGCTTCGCAGGTAAACAAGGCTTTGAATTTTCTGATAGCCGCGGTAGAAAATGCGCCCGAGAATGATTTAAACATTACCTCCCTCAAGGGCACACAACCACAGATTAAACTGGGCGAAAACATTGATGTGGTGCTCACTTCGCAGTTTTTGACCAATGTGCTGGATTATCTGGGTAATGATGCCGTACGTGCCAATAAAGTGAAAGGCTGCATTGGTAAATGTGTGGCCAAAATTCAACGGGCACAAAGCAGCAATGGCAGCATGCGCGGAAGCGGCTGGGCGGGAGTGTTGCAATCTTCTTTCGCCAATAATGCTTTAGAATCGGCCAGCCAAAAAGGAGTGAAGGTGGAGGAAGAATCGCTGGAGCGTGCGCGTCAGTTTCAGAAAGACAACTTTGACGTGAACACCAAAACCGTGAACACCGACCTGGGGGCCGGGGTGGTGCTGTATTCGGTGTCGGGCTCTGCCAGAGCCAGTGCAGCCGAGGCGCGCGAAGCGCGCGAACTGGTAGACCAGGCCAAGCGCGAAGGCAAGCTGAAGAAAGGCGATGCCATTACTGCCGACAATCTTCAAAAGGCAGGCATTGCCCCCGGCAAGGCTATGAAACTGGCCACCGCCTACGATATTAATGTGGCTGCAGCCGACATGGCGCAAAGAGACGAAGTGATCAGCGGCTTTGGTAACAACGGAGGCGAAGAGTTTTTGAGCTTTCTGCAAACCGGTGAGGGAATGATTATTGCCAAAGACAATGGCTGGAAAAAATGGTACGACAACACGAGTGGTCGCCTGCTGAGCATACAGAACAACGATGGCAGCTGGAACGGACATCACTGCATCACCAGTCCGGTGTTTTGCACCGCTACCTGCCTGCTGGTGTTGTCGGTGAATAATGATGTAGAGAAACTAACGGCTTCTAAATAAAAGATGGAAGAGGGGTGTGGCGCGCTGTGTTGGGAAAACACAGCGCGTTTTTTTTTATAGTTCAAACCGGATACCCTGCGCCAGCGGCAGTTTGTTGCCGTAGTTGATGGTATTGGTTTGCCTGCGCATATAGTTTTTCCAGGCATCGCTGCCGCTCTCGCGTCCGCCTCCTGTTTCTTTTTCTCCGCCAAAAGCTCCGCCTATCTCTGCACCACTGGTGCCAATGTTTACGTTGGCAATGCCGCAATCGCTTCCGTTCACCGACAGAAAAGCTTCGGCCTCGCGCAGGTTATTGGTCATGATGGCCGAAGATAATCCCTGCACCACTCCGTTTTGCAAAGCAATGGCTTCTTCAATCGTTTTATATTTCATGATATACAGGATGGGCGCAAAGGTTTCGTGCTGCACGATAGACATATCGTTGCTCGCTTCTATGATGCAGGGGCGCACATAGCAGCCACTCGCATATTCTTTTCCTTTCAGCACGCCACCGGCCACCAGCACCTTGCCGCCTTCGCTTTTGGCAGAGGCAATAGCGGCTTCATACATTTTCACCGCCTGAGTATCTATCAGCGGTCCCACATGATTTTTTTCGTTGAGCGGATTGCCAATCTTTAGCTGGCCATAGGCTTTTACCAATCTCTTTTTGACCTCTTCGTATTTGCTTTCGTGAATGATGAGCCTGCGCGTGGTGGTGCATCGCTGCCCCGCAGTGCCTACTGCGCCAAACACGATAGCCACCATGGCCATATCAATATCGGCATCTTTGGAGAGAATGATGGCATTGTTTCCTCCCAGTTCGAGCAAGCTGCGACCCAGGCGGGCGGCCACATTCTGGGCTACCAGCTTGCCCATGCGCGTGGAGCCTGTGGCCGATAGCAAAGGAATTCGGGTGTCTTTTGCCATCCATTCGCCTACCTGATAATCGCCATTTACCAAACAGGAAATACCTTCGGGAAGCTGGTTGCGCTTAAATACTTCGGCTGCTATTTGCTGACAGGCTATGCCACACAGGGGCGTTTTTTCGGAGGGCTTCCAGATGCATACATCGCCACATATCCAGGCCAGCGCAGCATTCCAGCTCCACACCGCCACCGGAAAGTTAAAGGCCGAAATAATGCCTACAATACCCATGGGGTGCCATTGCTCATACATCCGGTGATTGGGGCGTTCGCTGTGCATGGTGAGCCCGTGCAATTGCCGCGATAAGCCCACGGCAAAATCGCAGATGTCAATCATCTCCTGCACTTCGCCTAAGCCCTCCTGCAGGCTTTTGCCCATTTCGTAGGATACCAGCTTGCCCAGCGGAGCTTTATATTTTCTTAGTTCATCGCCTATCTGTCTCACTATTTCACCGCGCTTGGGGGCCGGTATGTTTCTCCATACCTCAAATGCTTTTGTAGCCGTGGCCACTACTTCGCTATAGTCTTTGGCAGTGGTTACACTCACCGAGGCAATGTGTTTGCCGTCTACGGGGGAAGAGGAAGAGATGGTTTCGGACTTGCTTTTCATCCAGCGGCTACCGGTGGAGGTGCCTTTGTTTTCGGCTTGAATTCGGAGTTGCTTTAATATGTTTTTCATGCGGCAATCTTACAATAGATTTTCCGTTTAACCAGAATGGTTTTACTTTCATAAACAAAACCTGATGGTATGATAAAGAAGCTATGGCTTGTAGGTCTGCTGCTGAATGGCCTGTGGATACAGGCGCAGATTGATAAAGGAAGCGTGATGGTGGGCGGCAATGCAGGTTTTCAATTCCGGAAAGTAGATAAGACCACCACCGACATTCAGTTTTCGGTAGCGCCCAATGTGTTATATTCTGTTATCAGGCAACTGGCCATTGGCGGGCAGTTTTCATACGCTCACTATTATTCCAAACGAACCGAACCCATGCAGACTATTGTAACGGCACAAAATGTATTCAGCATTGGACCGGCCCTTCGCGCCAATGTGAAGACGGGCCCCAAATCGGTTTTCTTTTTTCATGCCAGCCCTTCGTTTGGTATAAACGTGACCCGCGACCCTACCGATAAAGATGAAGTGTATGTAAGTGTTTCTAATATCTCCTGGCGCTTTGGGCCGGGTTTCTCTTTCTTTCTGAATAAAAACACTGCCATCGAACTGGGGGTTTATTATGATGGAATGCGGAACATCTATTCATTGAGGCAGCAACGAAATCTGATTTCAAAAAGTGCACCTGAGTTTTCGCATGGACTTACCTTTGCCGTGGGCTTTCAGTTTTATGCGAGTAAGAAACCCTCGCCAGTTAAGCCTGCGAGCAATTAAAAAGAAACAAGTGGATGAAATGGACAAAAAATACAATTCACTTTTTGCATGTTGAAAAAGGAGACAGCAGGTGTGTAGCGCTAATTTTATATTCGGATAACGCTGAGTTCATCGTTCTTTTTTAATCAGCAGAAACAATTTTCGTTCACTCAATCAAAGGTTATGGAAGAAAATGAATTTCAGGAACCATCATTTGGAGATGTTATTGAGCTGGTGAGCCGGTATGAGGATGCGGAGAAGAACAAACAATCCGTTTTTTTTGACGAAGAGAGTTTTGAATCCATTATTCAGTTTTATCAGGACAACGGCAGACCCGGAAAGGCACTAAAGGTTCTGGAGCATGCCATTGCTCAATATAAGTTCTCTTCTTTCTTTCAATCGAAAAAGGCAGAGATACTGGCCAATCAAAAACGCTTTGATGATGCTATTGCCGCCCTGGACCTTGCTGAAGGGCTGGACCCCAACGATGTCAATATTTTTTTAATACGAGCCGATGTGTTGTTGTGGCAGGGGTTTCACGCCCTGGCCTTTGATGAAGTGGAGCGTGCCTTGCAAATGGCCACCGACCCCGATGATCGTTGCGAGTTGTATCTGGAGCAAGCCGATATTCTCGAAGACCAGGAGCGATATACCGATGTGATAGAATCGCTGAAACAGGCCCTCCGCGAGAACCCCACCAGCGAAGAAGCCCTGAACCGTATGTGGTTCTGTACCGAGCTGCTGGAGTTATATAACGATAGTATCTTGTTTCACAGCGCGCTGATTGAAGAAAATCCTTATGCGCATTTAGCCTGGTTTAACCTGGGCCATGCCTATGCCGGAATCGGAGATTATGATAAATCTTTGGAGGCCTTTGAGTTTGTTATTGCGATTGACGAAAAATTTGAGCCGGCTTATATCTGCTGTGGCGATGTGCACTTTACGATGCACAAGTATGAAGAGGCGCTGGCATTTTATCTGGATGCCATCAAAATTTCAAAACCGAACAAAGAGTTGTATCTCAAAGTGGCAGAGGTGTATGAGCAGATGCAGGATTTATCCAGGTCCAGAGCTTATCTGCGGAAGGCCATCACCGTAGACCCGTACTACGATGAAGCTTTTTACAGAATCGGGGAAACCTACAGAATGGAAGATAAATGGAATAAAGCTATCCATTCCTTTGAACGGGCCGTGAAGCTTAATCGCGATAATGTGGATTATCTGGCGGCACTGGCCGATGCATACATCAGCACCGAGGAAGGTGAAAAAGCGCTCGAGATTTTTGAAAAGATTTTTCAGCTGGACCCACAGACCAAACAGAACTGGGTGAACCTCGCTACGGCCTATTTTAATGTAGAGAACTTCCGAAAAGCCTTTCAGGTTTTATCGGAGGCAGAAATGAAGTATGAAGCGAGTGCCGATTTGTTCTACATCAAAAGTGTGTTTTATTTTCAGGTGGGTAACCGCCATGAGGCGCTCCTGAATTTGGAAAAAGGATTGCTTACCAATTTTGATGAACACACAATTATTTTTGAAATGGATAACACACTGCTCGATGATGCCGCTGTGATGCAGGTGATTGAACAATACAGAGACTAAGCGTATTGCCTTAGCGAAACAAAAAAGCCCTCCGAAGAGGGCTTTTTGCATTGTGATAATAGTTGTGGTTTAGTTCATCAGGGTGACTGTTCCTTCCACTTCTTTGGTGGTGCCATCGAAGTAAGTGATTAGAATGCTGTAAACATAGGTGTCGGCAGGTACCTTCACACCGTCTTTCGTTCCATCCCATCCATTGCTTCCGGAGATACCGTTTGTCTGAGAAGGGTTGTAATAGATTCTCTCTCCCCAACGATTGAAAATACTTACCTCCAGATTTTTGGCTCCCAAAGCATCAAACTCAAAGCGGTCGTTCAATCCGTCTCCGTTTGGTGTAAATGCAGTCGGTATAAATTTGGAGGCCTCGTTGTTCACGAAAATGGAAATGGTATCGCTGGCATAGCAGGAGTCGCTGTTCATTACCGTCACGGTGAATATCGTGCTGCTAGGTGGACTCACGTATGGCGAACTGCAATTTTGCGGGTCGGCACACAGCGTATAATCTACCAGTGAATCCGGTGTCCAGAAAATATTAACTACAGGTGAAGTAGAGGTTGCATTTGCAATCAACTGTGTGCTCATGCCGGTCAGCAATACTTGTTGCGTAGTAGAAAGCGAAACGGAAATTTGTGCCGCCTGAGCAATGGTGAAGGAAGTGCTGCCTTCACATCCGTTAATATCACTTACCACAGCAATGTAATTACCGGGCAACAGTCCTACAAACGTATCAGACGATTGAATCGTGCCATTCAATTCGTAAATGTAAGGTGCTTGACCACCCGCTACACTCAGTGCCACAAGGCCCGATGAAGTATTGAAACACTTGGCCCCCTGGGTGGTGGTAGTAACCGTAATGGCACTAGGTTGGCTAAGTGTTACAGAATCCACTACCGCACAAGAAGAAGCATCTGTAACCGTTATCAGGTAAGTGCCTGCTGCCAGATTACCAGCGGTGTTCGTTGTTTGAACGGGTGATGTATTCCATGCAAAAGTGTAAGGCGCACTTCCGTTGGTGGCAATCACCGATGCAGAGCCATTGTTACTTCCGAAGCATCCCGGTTGATCGGTCAGGATTTGAAGGTTTATCTTCGTAGGCTGCTGAATGGTGAATGATGCAGACACCAGACAGAAATTAGCATCTGTAACACCCACGGTGTATGTGCCGGCCGGTTTTCCGGTAATGTCTTCACTTACATCTCCGCTATTCCAGGCATAACCATAGTTGCCAGCTCCTCCGGCTACATTAATATCAATAGCTCCGGTGCTGTCGCCAAAGCATAGTGCGTTGGTAATAGTACCGCTAAGGGTAATAGGCGCAGGTTCGGTGATGGCCACACTGTCGAATATGACACAGCCGTTGCTGTCAATGATTTGTAATACGTAATAACCTGCACCCAGTCCTGTTCTCACCGAATCGGAGGTGAAATCATCCCATAAGTATTGGTATGGAGTGGTGCCACCACCCGGCAAAGCAGTAATGGTGGCGTTAGTGCCTCCGTTACAGGATACGTTGGTCGCTACCAGATTTAACGAAAGCGCACTTGGTTCCAATACGGTGTATAAGGAAGCCACGGAGCAATTATTAAAGTCGGTAACGGTTACTACATAAGTGCCACCGGATAATCCTCCAATGTCCTCGGTAGATTGACCACCAGGTGACCATAAATATTCATACGGAAGAGTTCCTCCATAAGCAGTAATATCAATAAAGCCATTACCGGAGTTGAAGCAACTTACGTTGGTAATAAATCCGGAGGTAACCAGCGGATCCGGTTCGGTAACAGTGATAATAGTGGTGTCTTTACATCCTTTTACATCCGTGAGGGTCACGGTGTAAACTCCGGCAACCAAATTATTGATATCTTCTGTAATGGCACCGTTGCTCCACAAATAAGTGTAGGAAGGGGTGCCACCGGTAGGTATCAGGTCAATAGAGCCATTGGCATCACTCCAGCATAGCGGAGTTCCAATCACAAAGTTGGTGGTGAGCTCCGATGGGTTTACAATGATGGAAGATGTAACAGCGGTGCAGTTATTGAAATCAGTAACCGTTACCACATAAGTACCACCCGGTAAGTTGTTCAAATCCTCTGATGTTGCTCCATTGCTCCACAGGTAAGTGTATCCTGTTGTGCCTCCTGCTACGGTTAAATCTATGCTGCCGTTATTGGCGTTAAAACATGAAATGTTTGTATTTAACGTAGAAAGTACAAGCTGCGTAGGCTCTTGAATAATGACAGAGTCGCGTTTGGTGCAACCGTTCGCATCCGTAATTACTACGTAATAAATGCCACCATCCAGGTTAGCCAAATCCTCGGACCCCTGGAAGTTGCTCCAGAAGAAAGAATAAGGGGCCACGCCACCACTTACCGTCAGGTCAGCTGCTCCATTGTTTGCGTTATAGCACAATACGTTGGTTCCTGTTACACCGGATACTATAGCCGAAGGTTCGGTAATGGTAAAGGAAGCAGTAGTGGTGCAAAGGTTGTTGTCTGTAACGGTTACGGTATAAATACCCGCCAACAGACCGTTCAAATCTTCTGTAGTAGCGGAATTGCTCCACGCAAAGGTGTATGGGGTAACACCACCACTTACACTCAGATTAATAATTCCATCATTTCCACCCGAACACAAAACATCATTTTTGTTGCCGGATGCCAATAAGCCATTAGGCTGTGTGATGATGGCAGAAACAGTAGCCGTGCAGTTGTTTCCATCTGTTACTGTGACAACATAAGTACCGGCACCTACCGAACTTAAATCTTGTGAGATAGCGCCATTGCTCCAGCTATATGAATAGCCAGGAGTGCCTCCCGAAACAGTGAGGTCTACCGCGCCAGTGTTGCTTCCGCTGCAAGCTACATTGGTAACAGCGACTGAAAGCTGAAGCAACGTTGGTTCAGCAATAATTGCTGAATCTCTGCGCACGCATCCATTCGCATCGGTGATGCTAACAAAATAAACACCACCGTCCAGGTTGGCCAAATCTTCACTTACCTGGAAATTACTCCAGGAGAAAGTGTAAGGAGCAACACCACCGCTTATACTCAAATCTGCTGAACCATTGTTGGCTCCATGGCAGGTTACATCCACCGCTACAACAGACGAGGTAAGTGCAGCTGGTTGTGTAAGCGTAAAAGTAGCAGTAATGGTGCAGGCATTGGCATCGGTAGCGGTTACGGTATAGGTTCCCTGCACTAGTCCCGACTGATCTTCGTTGGTAGAAGTATTGCTCCACAGGTAAGTGTAAGGGAATACTCCACCTGTCACCGAAATATTGATGGCCCCGTTGCTTCCACCATTGCAGGAAACATTCGTAGTGTTTCCGTTCAGTGTAAGTGCGTTTGGCTGGGTGATAGTGGCAGTGCTGGTGGCTGTGCAGGCATTTGCATCTGTAACCGTTACTGTATAGGTGCCGGCTACCAGACCGGACAGGTCCTGGGATGTGCTGCCGTTACTCCACAGATAAGAGTAAGTAGTTACTCCACCGGTCACGGATAAATCGATGCTGCCTGTTGATCCCCCGTTACAGTTTACGTTGGTGATTGTTTGGCTTAACACTAATGCAGCCGGCTCTGTGATAAGGATAGAGTCTCTCTTTTCACAACCATTGGCATCGGTAATAATCACATAGTATAAACCACCTCCTATGTTACTCAAGTCTTCTATGCTTTGGAAGGTGCTCCACAAATAAGTGTAAGGCGTGGTTCCTCCCGATACACTCAAATCAGCCGCACCGTTGGAGGCACCATTACAGGTTACGTTGGTTCCTGCAATAGATGAAGTAATAGCAGAAGGTTCTGTAATGGTGAAAGAGGCGGTGATGGTGCAGGCGTTGGCATCGGTCACCGTTACGGTGTAGGTTCCTCCACTCAGTCCGCTGATGTCTTCGGTGGTGTCGCTATTGCTCCATGCAAAGCTGTAAGGGAATACCCCGCCTTGCACGGTAATATCCACGGCACCGTTTGCTCCGCCATTGCAACCTACTTGTGTAGGGGTAGCATTTAGAACTAGACCTGCCGGTTGTGTTATGGTAGCAGAAGCCGTTGCTGTGCATCCGTTTCCATCGGTCACAGTCACACTATATGTTCCTGCTGCTAAACCGGAAACATCCTGCGTCACCGCACCATTGCTCCATAAGTAAGTAATTGTTGGCGTTCCTCCATTCACGGTTATATCAATAGCACCGTTATTTCCATTGTTGCAGGATACATTGGTGATTGCAGTTGACAGTGTAATTGCAGCCGGCTCTGTAATAAGGATAGAGTCTCTCTTTTCACAACCATTGGCATCGGTGATAATCACATAGTATAAACCACCTCCTATGTTACTCAAGTCTTCTATGCTTTGGAAGGTGCTCCACAGATAAGTGTAAGGCGTGGTTCCTCCCGATACACTCAAATCAGCCGCACCGTTGGAGGCACCATTACAGGTTACGTTGGTTCCTGCAATAGATGAAGTAATAGCAGAAGGTTCTGTAATGGTGAAAGAGGCGGTGATGGTGCATGCGTTGGCATCGGTCACCGTTACGGTGTAGTTTCCTCCACTCAGTCCGTTGATGTCTTCGGTAGTGGCGTTATTGCTCCAGGCAAAGCTGTAAGGGAACACCCCGCCTTGCACGGTAATATCCACGGCACCGTTCGCTCCGCCATTGCAACCTACTTGTGTAGGGGTGGCATTTAATGCTAAAGCAGCAGGTTGTGATACCGTAATGCCGGCAGTTGCCGAGCAGCCATTGGCATCTGTTACGGTTACCGAATAGGTTCCGGAAGCGACTCCGCTGATATTTTGAGTAACAGCTCCATTGCTCCAAAGATAACTGTAGCCGGCTGTGCCACCGTTTGCTACTAGATTAACATTCGCAGTAGCCCCATTGCAAAGTATACTGCTGGCGCTGATGGAAAGTTGTAGCGGTGTAGGTTCTTGTATGGTAACTGAATCCGTTTTACTACAACCATTGGCATCGGTGATGAGCACAAAATACTGGCCTCCGCTCAGGTTACTGATATCTTGAACCGTTTGGAAAGTATTCCATAAATAGGTGTAAGGGGCTATTCCACCCGTTACAGTTAAATCTATATCGCCATCGTTAGCGCCTGCGCAGCTCACGTTGGTTGGTGCGATAGAAGAAACCAATGCAGCAGGTTCTGACACTACAAAACTAGCTGTGGCCGAGCAGAAATTTACATCTTCAACCACTACACCATACGTTCCGCCATTCAATCCGGTTAAATCCTGTGTAATGCTTCCATTGCTCCATGAATAGGTATAAGCTCCTGTACCTCCTGCTGCGGCAATGTCTACAGCTCCATTTCCGTTGCCGTTACAATTTACATTGGTAACCACTCCGGCAATCGTTATTGCGGAAGGATTTACTACCGTGAAAGAAGCAGTAGCGGTGCATCCGTTATTGTCGGTAACGGTGACTACATAAACCCCACCGGAAAGTCCGTTTCTGTCTTCTGTAGCCGTTAAATCGTTCCATAAATAAGTATAAGGACCAAAACCGCCATTGGCAGTGATGTTGATGATGCCATCTCCGGCACCATTACAGCTGACGTTGGTTACAGTGCCGGTGACAGTTACTTGCGTTGGCTGGCCGATAGTTACATTCGCAAATGTCTGACAGCTCTTAGCGTCTGTAACGATTACTACATAATTTCCGGCAGTCAGGTTAGCGATGTCCTCGGTGAATTCGAAGGTGCTCCAGAAATAGTTGTAAGGAGCATTGCCCCCTGTTACTGAAAGGTCTGCACTGCCGTCATTTCCTCCGAAACAACTTACATCCGTACCGGTGATGGAGGCAACAAGCGCTGCCGGAGCACTTACAACCGTACTGTCTACCGCTGTGCAACCGTTCCCATCCGTTACGGTGAGAATGTAGTTGCCTGCACCAAGTCCGCTGATATCCGCAGTAATGGCTCCGGTGCTCCAGGTGTAAACATAAGGAGAAGTGCCTCCTGTAACCAGTGATGTGATGCTACCATTCGCTGCTCCGCTACAAGTAACATCTGAAGCGGTAAGTGTAATGTCTATGGCTTGCGATGGTTGAGTGACGTTGAAGCTAACTGATTTCGTGCAGCCATTTCCATCGGTGAGGGTTAAGGTGTAAACTCCTGCAGCCAGGCCGATAAGATCATCGGTGGTTGCACCGTTGCTCCACAGGAAAGTATAGGTTGGGGTGCCTCCGGAAGCGGTGATGTCAATTGCACCGTTGTTGGTGCCATTGCACGATACATTGGTTACAATGCCGGATAAAACAACACCTGTAGGTTCCGTAATGATGACAGAATCACGTAGGGTACATCCATTGGCATCTGTAACAATGACGAAGTAAGTTCCTCCATTCAAATTGCTAATATCCTGGGTGCTGGCAAAGTTGCTCCATAAGTAGCTGTATGGAGTAGTGCCACCTGCTACAAACAGATCTGCCGCTCCGTTAGCCGCTCCGTTGCAGGTTACTGCAGTGCCTGTGATAGAAGTAGTAAGGGCTGAAGGTTGAGAAATAGTAAAGGAGGCAGAAATGGAGCATCCGTTACCATCCGTTACCGTTACATCAAAAATGCCGGCAAGAAGTCCGCTGATGTCTTCGGTGATAGCACTATTGCTCCACAGGTAGGCGTAAGGGGATGTTCCACCGCCCACAGTAATATTTACACTTCCGCTGTTGCCACCATTGCAAAGAACATTGCCGGACGTGCCGCTTAAGGTGAGTGCCGCGGGTTGTGTCACCGTTGCTGTTGCAGATGCGGTGCAATTATTTGCATCTGTAACGGTTACGGAATACGTTCCTGCCGAAATGTTTGCTATATCTTCTGTAACACTACCATTGCTCCACAAGTAGGTATTGGAACCTGCACCTCCGTTCGCTGTCAGGTTGATGCTTCCGGTGCCTCCGTTGCAAAGCACATTGGTTATAGTAGTAGAGAGTATAAGTTGCGAAGGCTGCGTAATAGAAACGGAAGCGATGGTTTGACATCCTTTGGTATCAGTCACTATTACGGTGTAATTGCCGGCAGCTATGGCGTTTAGATCTTCTGTAGTAGCAAAGTTATTCCATAGGTAAGTATAACCGGGATTACCTCCTGTTACACTTAAGTCGGCAATGCCATTGTTTCCGCCAAAGCAAGAAACATTGGTGCCGGAAATGGTGGCCGATAACACAATTGGTTGATTGATTGTAGCACTACCTGTAGTAGTACAACCATTCGCATCGGTAACAGTAACGGTAAATGTTCCTGCTCCTAATGCCACTATATCTTCAGTTACGCTGCCATTACTCCACAAATAGTTGTAAGGCTGAGTTCCACCACCAACGGTCAGGTTGATGCTGCCGTTATTGGCACCATTACAAGTGACATCCACAGGCGCAAGAGAAATGCTGAGCGCTTGTGAAGGTTGTGCAATATTGATGCTGGCTGTTGCAGTGCAAAGATTATTATCGGTAACGGTCACACTGTAAGTGCCTGCTACAATGTTAGTGGTCGGATCCTCCGTTACATCGCCATTACTCCAAACAAATGAATAAGCCGGTGCTCCACCGCTAACCGTTAAGTTGATTCCCCCGGTGCCACCGTTGCACAATACATTATTCGATGAGATGGATAAACTTAAAGCAGCCGGTTGTGTAATCACAATGCTGCGGGAGATAGAGCATCCCTTCGCATCGGTGATTAAAACGGAATATGTTCCGCTTGTAACTCCACTGATGTCCTCGGTGGTAGCACCATTGTTCCACAAGAAAGTGTATGGTGTGGTACCTCCGCTGGGTGATAAATCTATGCTGCCGGTTCCCCCGTTGCAAGATACATTGGTGCCGGAGATGCCGGCAGTGAGTAAGGCAGGTTCTGTAATAACTTGTGTTAAAACTTTCTGACACAGGTTAGCATCTACTACCGTTACCGTGTAAGTGCCGGCATGCAGGTTAGTAAGGTCTTCGCTTACCGCTCCGTTGCTCCAGGCATACTGGTAGGCCGGAATGCCTCCGCTTACACTGATATCAATACGACCTGTGGAGTCATTAAAGCAACTTAAGTTTTGGGCAGATGCCAAACTTACCACCAGATTCAGAGGCTGACCTACCGATGCTCCTGTGGTAGTAGTGCATCCGTTGTTGTCGGTGATGGTTACTGTCCAAGTGCCCGTGGCAAGTCCGGTTGCATCTTGCGATGTGGTACCATTGCTCCACAAATAGGAATAGGGGCTTGTGCCACCATTCACAGTAATGAAAATTTCCCCGTCTGTTGCTCCAAAACAAGTAGCGCCATTCACTACATCAATTACTACGGATAGTTGGTCAGGTTGAGTAACTGTGGTGGATACAAAATCAGTGCAACCTTTTGAATCGCGAAGTGTAACTACATAGGTGCCGGCTGATAATCCGGTGAAGGTAGCGGTAGGCGTGAAGGCCCCACCATTCAAGGAGTAGTTGTAAAGTGGAGTTCCTCCGGTCAGTTGCACGGAAATGGCGCCATTACTTCCCCCAAAGCACGATACATTGGTTTGAGAGGTTAAGCTACCGGTTACTGCGTAGGAATTATTGATGATGACATTGGAAGTGTCTAAACATCCGTTAAAGTCAAATACGAAAATCTGATAGGTTCCTGCTGCAAGGCCCAAAAACTGATTCCCTGCCTGAGTAGGTCCACCGTTCAAAGAATAACTGTAAGGGAGAATGCCACCAGTGGCGGTTACTGTAATTTTACCATCAAATACATTCTGGCAACTTGCATCTTCCACTAAAGTGGAGTGCGATAACAAAGCCGGTTGACCAATGGTGACCGATGGTGTGGTGGCTGATAGGCAGCCTTGTGCATCGCGCACTGAAATGGTATAGGTTCCAATTGGCAGGCCACTAAAATTGCTGGAGGATTGATAAGGTGCAGCTCCGGTGATAGAGTAGCTGAGGGGAGCCGTACCACTACTTGCACTCACTGCTATAGTTCCCGTGCTGCCGCCAAAACAAAGAACGTCTGTTGGTGTAACGGAGTTAATAACTGGAAGCGGTGTGACAGTAATCACACTGCCGGCAGTGAACGAACTGTTTCTTGCACATCCGAAAGAATCGACAATGGCTGTGAAGGTGTAAGTAGTCGTGGATAAAGGAGAAACACTTACCGTATGGCCGTTGTAAATATTATTTAAACTAAATGTGTTAGTGCCATCTGTATACTGAACATTGAAAGGAGGCGTGCCGGTATTAAAATTAAAGGTAAGGTTCGTGGAAGAGTTGTAGCAAATAGATGTAGTTCCGTTGATACTTCCGTTCGGCAAAGGATTTACTGACACCGTGAATGGTGTACAATTGGTAGTATTACAAATACCCTGAGCTCTTACATAGTAAGTCGTTGTAGAGGTAGGTGCAACTGTAACCAAAGCTCCCGAACCAATGAAGGTGCCTCCGCAGGAACCACTAAACCAATTCCATGAAGCACCGGCTCCTAATTGTCCGGTACTTACGGAAAGGTTTGAACTTCCACCTATGCAAATTGGTGAGGTGCCTGATACCGAACTTGCCGGAATAGATGTGTCTTGCACCACTACCTGAAACTGTGCACAAGTGGTGGTATTACACAGTCCGGAAGCTCTCACAAAATAGGTAGTAGTAGCGGTTGGTGTAACGTTGATGGAGGCTGTGTTTCCAATTACTCCACCCAATCCGCAACCGCCCACATACCACTGGTATGATGCTCCGGCTCCTAACGAGCCACCCACCTGTGTAAGAGCCGTACTGGTTCCCAAACAAATTGGTGACACTGCATTTATAGATGATGGAGGTATAGATAACTGGTTTACGGTGACAGTTACGGTATTAGAAACCGTTGGATTTGGAGTGCAGCCGGTTCCGACACATGCATAAACGGCTCTGTAATCTGTAGTGGTAGTTGGATTTACCGTTACCAGATTACCGCTTAATGCGGTGGGTTGCCAAGTGCTGCCATTGAAAATTTCCCAGGTAACAACTGCGCAAGATAATCCACCGGCAGGAGTTGCACTCAAGTTGGTGGATTGTCCATTACAAATCGTAGTGGAGCCACTGGCCGTAACGGTAGGATCCGGCACAACTGTAATTTCTACATTGCCCGATACTGCAGGTACCGGATTACAACCTACTCCGGGACAAGAATACACCGCCCGATAAAAAGTAGAAGAGGTGGGTGACACCGAAACGGAGTTGCCCGATAAGCCAGTAGCAGCCCAACCGGAAGTACCATTAGCACTGCTCTCCCAGGTAACAACCGCACAAGACACACCACCTACCGGCACTGCCGTTAGTGTAGCGGAGCCTCCGGTGCAAATGGAAGTGTTTCCTGAGGCAGAAACAGATGGGTCGGGATTCACGGTAATGGTTACATTTCCTGAAATCACGGGATTCGGATTACAACCGTTTCCGGCACAAGACCATACCGCCCGATAATCGGTTGTAGATGTTGGCGACACAGGTACACTCAATCCGCTTACTCCTGCGCTCACCCAACCAGAACCGTTAAAAAACTCCCAGTTTACCGTGGCACAGCCCGTTCCATTAGAGGCTACAGCCGTAAGTGTTGCCGATCCGCCATTGCAAATGGATGTAGTGCCGGATGCGGATAAAGTGGGGTCAGGAACTACCGTAACTTGTACGTTACCCGATACTGCAGGATTTGGGTTACAGCCGGTTGTTCCGCAAGCATACAAGGCGCGATAAAAAGTGGTGACAGCTGGAGAAACAGTGATACTATTTCCCGTAGGTGCAATTGCTGTCCAACCGGAGGTTCCGTTCGGGCTGCTTTCCCACGTAACAGTGGAGCAGCCTGTTCCATTAGCCGGTGTGGCTGTCAGATTTGCAGAACCGCCCACACAAATGGTGGTGTTTCCGGATGCAGCTACGGATGGATCCGGTACCACGGTTACGTTGACAGGTGTACTAGTGAAATTAGAATTGCCACAAGCATCTCTTGTTACCCGATAGTAGCAACGAGAGTTAGTTAAACCAGCCGGTGGGTCATAAGTAAGGCTGTTGGAGGACGCAATCGCATTTGGTGCTCCAGTGCAATTGTCTAAATAAAACCACTCGTAGGAATAACTTCCTCCATTCACACTTGGACCAGCTCCGCCAGATGGGCTAGCTGTGTTGGTAAAAGCAGCGGGGTCGCCTCCAGTGCATATGGTCTGTGACGTTGCTATAGTACCTGGCGATACTGTGCCTGTTACATCTACGAAGTTTACTTGAGCTCCTGATCCTCCTACACCTTCCGAACATCTGAACTCCACGGTGCTTCCCGCAGTTAAAACTCCGGTCCATGCGCCAGTGTGTGAATCGCAGCACCCAACATGTGAGCTTACTAAAACGCCATTTACATATAGCTGGTAGGTGTCATCATGCGAATTGACATCAATCCTATATACAGCACAAGGGAAATTTTGCCGTTTGGCACTCCAGGAATGGTTGTCGTTGAAAACGGTACATCCTAAAAAAACAGAATTGTCGGATGGCGAACCGGTGGCACCCCAAAGCGTAGCAGTGTTAAAGGATAATCCTGAAAAAGTAAGGTATCCACTATAGGCATTGGTCCACGCCCCGGAAGTTCCGTTTGCATCACCAGTGTTCCACGCATAGAGAATCCATGAGTCGTTTCCGAATACGGCAGGATTGCCTGGTCCATCGCAGCGATAATCTAAAACCGCAGAGTTGGCAGCTCCGTTTCCAATCCAGTTTTGACAAGAGTACTTATTGGTATTTACGTTGATGGTTCCATTAAAATTGGCTGTCCATTGCGCTGACGATTTCAATCCGGTGCATATAGGTCCGGCATCATCATTATAAAAGAGGCAGGTGGAACCGGTACTACCGCTAATCTGAACATCACTGATGTTAGCATTGGTGGTATTACAGTGGCTGAAAGAGTAAATACCTCCGTTGTGAACGTTGGAGGTCACATAAGTGCCGGAACCTACGTTCAGGGTTTGCCAAAAATTGGAAATAGGGGTAACCACACCGCCCTCATTAAATCCATTCGGACTGCATGGCGAAGGGCACTGTGCCCATGAGTTAGAAGGGTAGGTAATTGAGATTAACGCTACAGCAAAGAGAGAAAAACTCTTCGCCAAAGCTTTTGCACAGGGGAGCAAATGCTTCACCATAGTAATTGTTTTTTTAGCTTAAAATTTATGTGTCCACCGAAACTTCCAGGGGAAAGTTTTAGGCAACACAAATTTATCTTTTAACGCCACTTTTTTGCCTATTTACTCAAAAGTTCATTTTGCCCCAAATTGTAGCTTGTATATTGCACTGTTAATTGTATAAATAGATGACTAGGGAAACATTATTAAGGGGAGTGGTTTTGTTGTTGATTATATTGCTTTTTGTGCCCTACCTTCTCCTTTGTGGGTATGCTTTCCCTTTTGCAGACGACTACTGTTTTGCCTGGACATCTGCTGCGCCTATATCTTTCGTTCAAAAGGTACTAAATCAATATTTGTATTGGAATGGCCGATATACATCGGATGCACTCATACAATTTCACCCATATCGAACTGCGAGCATTTCGACCTATCAATCTGTCATTTTTGTAGCTGTAGCTATTACACCAGTGGTGAATTATCTTCTGATTAGCGAAAGCCTCCGCTATCTTGAAATAGAGATTAAAACAATTGTAAATCTCATCTTCTCATTGAGCTTAAGCTTGCTTTATTATGGCCTTATGCCACAACTAGCCGAAGGGATTTATTGGTATGTTGGAGCGGTTAACTACCATTTTGCCTCACTCGCCTTCATGGCATTGTTGGTTTTACTTTTAGCAATTCATCAGCCAAAATCCTGGTTGGCGAAGCGAGGATTACAATGCGCCACCATTTTGCTGATTGTAGTGTCAGTAGGTTTTAATGAGATTGCCGCTGTGATTGTTCCTTTAGCATTGCTCTTACTGCTCCTTGCAGGCTATTCCTTTAACCGGCAGGGCAATCAATTTCTGTTACTTTGTTTTGTGGTCGCGTGTTTATCGGCTGTAGCGGTGTTTTTTTCACCGGGTAATTTTTTTAGACTGAATATTGCTTCACATTCCATGAGCGTGTGGCAGAGTATTTATTTTTCGTTATTGCAGAGCATCCGCTTCTTCTTTCGGTTTGTTTTCAATCTTCCTGTTCTACTGGCTAGTCTTTTCGTTTTTATGGCGGGAGGTGAAGCTAAAAAGAAGGTTGGTTTGCCATTAGTATATCTTATTTTCAGTTTATCAATACTTTTTGTGGCAGCATTACTTCCTTATTTAGCTATGGGGCAGTTAGGGCAGCATAGAACATATAATTATGTTCTTCCGATTTTTCTCCTTAGTTGGTTCCTCTTTATTGTTTCGCTACGGCAGTCGTATGACTTTTCTTTCCTTGGTCATTTTCAATTCACATGCAGCAGAAAAATTGCTTTTGGCTTTTTAATGGCTGTTTCTATTTTTCTATCGGGTAACATTGTAGCTATTAGCAGCGATTTATACAACGGCAAACTAACCAACTACCGAAACGAATTTGTAGTCCGTGAACAACAATTATTAAAATCACCTTCTATAATTTATCCACTTGAACATATTCCAGCTTATTTGCTCATTACCCATGCAAAAGGAGACACCACTTTTTTTGCTGATAAGTGTATGTCTCGTTTTTATGAAAATCTGCAGCGCATGAAGTAGTTAGTTGCTGTAGAATAAAAACCGCAGGAAAAGAATGTGCTTGCCTTTGGGGTTGCGCGAGTAATCAAGAATGATGGAGCCTAACTGTTCATTTTTAAACTCCAAATCCGGGAGCAAGGAAGACTCTTTGTTTGGCAAACATACAGAGTTCCATCCTTCACTACTTCTGAAACTATCCGACAATCTCTTTTCAGCATCCTTGTAGGCTTTTTTAAATGCGCTGTCCGCCACGTCCGATTCCACAATGACAGATACAAAATCAAGCTGAGAGGTGATGAAAGGATAGCTATAAAGCATGTTGAATTTTTCGCCCGGAATTTTCAATGATGTAGAGTAACAATACTTGTAGTTCCAGAAATTAGAGAACCTCAAGTCTTTGCTCTTAAGAGTGGATAAGCCATTGCCTCGATAGGCTTCAAAAACTTGTAAGATGGCAGACTTGAAAGAACCGGAAGAGGCTAAAGAGTATACTTCTTTCAGTTGGTTTTTATTTGATATGATTTTGTCTGGCAGGTTAGCTGCATCTTTGCTTTCTTTTTTGGGGACATTAACCGGACTTACCACAATATTGGTTTTGTCGTTTTTGAAAAACTTCAACCATTTAATTTGGTTGTCGCTGTTGTAGCCAATTAAAACGCTTAGTCCGGCAATTTGATACAGTTTATCATTTCCATCATCGGTGACTGTGCAATTCATTTTGCTCGCCACAGTGCTGAAGCCATCTAAAAGAGAAATGCTAAAAGGGAGTTTCGATGTGTAATGGTTAAAGTTTTTGTAATCATAACCGGCAACAATGATCGTGTCAACTCGTTCATCTCGAGAATTTTCTTTGATGAGTATTCCACCGTAAGTATTGCTGAGTTGCCTATCCAGCAGCCAAAATTCACGGAACTTTTTAAACTCGTTGCTATGAACGCTTTTTCCAAGGATGGAGCAAAGGTGGTCGCCAGTAAAGTCCTGGGCCTGCAAGAAAAAAGATGTAATAATGCAGCATGCGAGTAGCGTAATTCTTATCAAAGCAGAAGGGTTGAAGACAAGCAAATCATTTAATACTCATCAGTATCCGCCTAGATATTTCCGCATGCCCCATTCTGCTGCAATCAGCCCGAGTAACAGAAAAAATATCCATTTTAAATTAATTGCACTTTCTGTTTGAAAGGAATCATACATCACCGGTTTCAGTGTGTTTTTGGCATCAATTTCAGCTGCGATCTCAATCGTATTATTTAAGTTGTGCATACTGCCGTTATGTTGTGTTGCCAGTTGGTAAAGCACCTGATGGTCTGCAGTGGTTCGCATTTCTTCCAACTGTAGCGGGCTTACCGAAAATTTTCCTGATGTGGAAAGATTCCCGTTCCCCATTTTTGCAATAGCGGTGTAGGAGTAATTTCCCGGGGCAAAAAAGCCGGCATTCAAATTGTATGCGTTTTCTGTTTTGCTTAGCGTGAACTCTTGCACTCTACCATCTTCTCCACTTACCTTTAACTGAACATCTTGCTGATTAACCAACTCAAAATTGGAGTTGTATAATTGTGCTTCAAACATTACGGCTTCATTATCCTGAAAAATACTTTTTGCAGTACTCACCCTGAATGGGCGTTTGTCTGTTTTTACAGATAGATACTGAACTGTTTTGTTGATGAGTTCGTTGGTGGCATCTTGATTTTTATTCAGTAAATAGTCATGCATGTGCCACTTCCAGATTCCTTCCCCGCAAATAACGCCAACTTTATTGTCGACAGTTTCGTTCAGCACCCATAGCGGAAAGTCGGTTTGCACTGAGTTAATCTTTTGGTATAAGAGCACTCGGGACGAAGGATTAGTCATATAGTCACCAAAAAAGACAGAGTAAGGCGGCAGCTTTTTAACTGTTTCCCCTGTTTTTTCACTCATGGTAAACAACGAAAAGTTTTTGTCTATGGCCGATGTCACATCATTGAATTTATCCTGATTGCCTCTGAATGAAATAGCGTTCTGTGATTTCACAAAATCCGGCATAGACGTTTGCGAACCGATAATAAATAAGGTGCTTTTCTTTAAATCTCGCGCCTCTTTTAAAAGGACAGCTATTTTATGTTCAGCAGAGGGCAGTTGATGTAAGATAAGCAAGCTGTAGTCGCGCACTTGCTTGGTTAAGTCAGCCGCCAGTTCTACATCTACTTCATAATTTTTATTTGTTTCAATTGCTGATTTTAAAGCAGCAATATCCGGGTGTGGCGAGTGTGCCACCAACAGTATTTTTTGCCGCCCATCGAGCACTTCCACAAAGATATCGCGTGAGTTGTTCTTGTAAGTCACTTCTCCTTCTGTGTTGGACAATACAATTCGATAATGAGCAATACCTGTTTTTTTTGCAGGCAACACAAAGTCGTAGCTTGAGAAACTACTGTTGCTGTTGTAAGAAATGTCTTTCTGTTGCAACAACTGTGTGGATTCGTTTACTTCATACACAGTTAGCTTTGTATTTCTTCCGGATAGATTATTGGCTTCAACCTCTGTTTTCAGATTGAAATTGTCGTTCAGGTAAACTATCTTATTGAAATAGGCTCCTGCTATTTTTTGATCTCTTTGAATGGTCGTATCTCCGAGCGCAATGGTGTAAATAGAATAGCTTGATTTAGCAGCTGCGTACACCGGATTAATGCCTTTGTTATAAATCCCATCACTGGCTATAATTACAGCCCCCAGATTTCTGTTGTAAAACACATCGTTGATGTCATCTAGTGCACCACTAAGGTTACTGCTCTTATCTGTATAAGAGAAATCGATCCCGTTTTTTAGCATGTCCCCTGCCGAAAACTCAGCGATTTCATATTTCTTGCTTAACTCGCTTTTGAGTTGGGTTAATGTCTTTTCATAAATTGCAGTATCCTTTTTAAGTCCTTGTTTTATGGACTCACTGTTATCGTGTACGATTGCTACAATCGGCTTGTAAATTTGAGTATTTCTGGTTTTCAGGAATGGAGAAAGAAGTAATATTGCCAATACGGAGACTGCCAAAAAGCGGAAAAAGGCCATCGCCTTTTTCCACCGGTTACTGCTTGCGTTTTGTTCTCCAAAGTTTTGTTCCCTGTAATACAGTAAGGTCGCATAAGCGATGCCGGCTAACAAACACAGAAGAGTAAACCAAACAGGATATTGAAAGGATATCGATGAGTTCATAAATAGTTTATCGGTTCATACCACCACACACACTTAGTACTTGTCCGCTAATGTAAGTAGACATATCACTAGCCAGGAACAAGGCAGCATCGGCCACCTCTTCTGCAAGTCCCATTCGTTTCATGGGTATCTTTTCGAGAATAGAATTTTTCAGGGATTCAGCCAGCACGCCTGTCATATCTGTTTGTATAAACCCCGGGGCAATGGCATTGCATCGGATATTCCTCGACCCAAATTCATCTGCTATCGATTTCGTAAAACCAATAATGCCCGCTTTGCTGGCAGCATAGTTGGATTGGCCGGCTTGTCCCTTTTCGCCTACAATAGAAGTCAGATTAATAATGGAACCTGATTTGTTTCGCAACATCGTTTTTGAAATATGCTTAGTCAGGTTGAAAACCGATTTCAGATTTGCTTCTATCACTTCATTCCACTGTTCCTCTGTCATTCTTAACAGCAAATTATCGCGAGTAATGCCGGCATTGTTTACCAGTATATCCACCTGCCCAAAATCGGCTGTGACTTTTTGAACGAGTAATTCACTTTCCAGGTAGCTTCCTGCATTGCTTTTATATCCTTTGACTTTTATATCTACGTTTTTCAATTGCTTCTCCAGTTCCTCAGCCTGGCTATCGCTGTGCATGTAAGTAAAGGCAATAGAGCAGCCATTGCCGGCAAACTTCTCCACAATAGCGCGGCCAATTCCTCTGCTCCCTCCCGTAATTAATGCTGTTTTACCTTTCAATAACATGTTACTGATTTCGAACAAACCTGCATAAAAAAAATCATTCCGGTTGGTTTAAATATCCTCACGTAATTTTCGTAAACGCATTTTTTTATATTCCGTAGAGATTTTTCTTACTAAAAGCTTAGGATAGTTTTTCAGCATGACTTTCATCAAATTGATTTGGTGAATTCAATTCGGGTTTTACATTTGCCGCATCGATTTATTTAGAACAAATCTAAACAATCAATCCTGCACCAATGAAAAACCTAATCAACTGCATCTACATCTCCCTGTTTGTATTTCTTTGCAGTTCTTGTAAAAAAGATCCTGTAGGCTATGATATTCCTACTACTTACAATTTTAATAATGTTGATTACAGCGGCCAAACATACCGCTTAGCCATGCTTACAGCTTTGGTTAGCGAGGTTAAAAAAGGCAACACTCCCGGAACTATTGTAAATGCTGCGCTGGCAAAAAATATGTATAGAAACACCGGTAATCCATTTACCAATGACACGCTCAATACCAGCGGCAAGCAATTAAAAGACAAAACTTTTGCTGCTGACCAATCGGTGTTAGAGGCGTATATAGATGCAGCGTCTGTAGCCAGTGCAGCCAACGCTACTGCTTCTAACGGTACAGCCGGTATTGTTACCAATGGCACTAAAAACTACTTGCTTGATGCCAACGGAATTGAATATAAGGAAGCCGTAGAAAAAACATTGCAGGGGGCACTGGTTTATTATCAGATAACAGCAGTTTACCTGAGCGAAGACCAAATTGGCGCACAGGTTGCATTAGCTGACCGTCAGCACCACTGGGATGAGGCTTTCGGTTATTTCGGTGTTCCTGTTGATTACCCTTTTAACACCACCGGGTTGCAGCATCTGGGCAAATACGCGAATGACCGCAATGCTTTGCTGGGTAATGCTACTGCCGTGATGAATGCATTTATCAAAGGCCGGGCGGCTATCAACAATGCCGATAATGCTACCGTTAATGAACAGGTGGTTATCATTCGTGAAAATGTGGAGCGCGGTGTTGCCGGCACAGCGGTTCATTACATCAATAGTGCGCTGGCAAATATCAGCGATGCTCCTACTTTACACCATAATCTCTCCGAAGGATATTTTTTAATTAAGTCGCTGAAGTATAACCCCGCCAAAAAAATCAGCGATACACAAATCCAAACACTCATCAATTACTTCGGAGGAAATTTCTACACCATCAGCACTACTGATTTGCAAGCAGCCAAAGATTTGCTGAGTAACATTTATGGTTTCGATGCTGTGAAAGATCAACTATAATTTATGCAACCATTTAAAACTCTCATTGTCTGTCTTTGTTTAGTCTTAGCTTGTGGCTGCGTAGAAAAAAAGAAAGATAATTTCGATCGCACCGCTCTGCTGAATAACTTATACAGCAATGTTATCTATCCCGATTATCAGGCATTCCAAAATTCTGTCGCTGCATTTCAAGCTTCAACTGATGCCTTTTTATTGAATGCCGATTCGGTGCGTCTTGATTCATTGAAAGCAACCTATTTAAATGCTTATAAATCTTTTCAGGCGGTGGAAGTTTACAGTTTCTCCATAGCTCCTGATTTGCGTTCAGAACTCAATACCTTTCCGCCAGATACGTCTCAAATCGGTTTAAATATTGCAACGGGCAGTTATGATTTAACTACCGTAAATAATATACGTGCAAAAGGTTTTCCAGCAATAGATTTTTTGTTGTTCAGTAAAAGCAATTCGGAAACTGTTGCCGACTTTACATCAATGGATCGTAAAAATTACCTGAACGATGTAGTACAGGACATACGAGAAAAAGCAGCCGCAGCCGCTGTCGGTTGGAGTAGTTTCGCCCAAGAATTTGCAAATGCCAGTGGTACCGATGTGGGAAGTTCGGTCGCTATGTTGGTAAACGATTTGAGCTTTGCAGCGGAGCGTAACCGCAGAGAACGTGTTGGTAATGCTTTAGGTTATGTGGGCGTTATTTCGGGAGGCTCTGTAGTGCCAAATGCTGTGGAGGCGTATTACAACACAAATTCCAAAGAACTATTAGTGGAAAATCTACAGCGCTTAAAGAATTTGTATGAAGGTGGAAGTGGACAGGGTTTTGACGATTACCTGGTTGGCCTAAATGCCGACTACAATGGCACTCCGCTTGCTACTGAAATTTCAAACCAGTTTGACAGGGTAATTTTATCTGCACAAAATGTTCCCGTAGCTTTTTCAAGCGCAGTTACTACGCACAATGCCGAAATGCAAACGCTGTTTCTGGAACTTAAAAAACTAACCGTGCTGTTAAAAGTGGATATAAGTTCGAACCTCGGAGTAATAATTAATTACAGCGATAATGACGGGGATTGAAAAGCTAAAAAAGTCTTTGCAAAAAGAAACATCATCAGCACCGCTCGTTTTTTTTCGCTTCGCTTTTGGCATCATGATGTTTATCTCGCTCGTTCGCTTTGCCGCCAACGGCTGGGTTGATGTTTTGTATGTGCAGCCGAAATTCTTCTTTCCGTTTTATGGTTTTGAATTTATAAAACCGCTGGGTGCCACCGTTATGTATGTGGTGTTTGGTGTAATGATGCTTGCTTCGTTACTGGTTGCGCTTGGGAAATTGTATCGCTTAAGTATCATCACTTTTTTTCTGCTTTTTACTTATGTGGAGTTGATTGACAAAAGCAATTACCTCAATCACTATTACTTCATCAGCATCATTTCGTTTTTGCTTTGCATTCTACCTGCGCCTACTAAGGGCGCTGTGCCTCGTTGGGTAATTCTGACCTTACAATTGCAAATGGCTATCGTCTACTTTTTTGCGGGCATTGCCAAAATAAATCCCGACTGGTTGCTACATGCCATGCCGCTAAAGATATGGCTGGCTTCAGGATTTGCCGTTCATTGGAAGTTTACTCACCGAAGATTGGATTGCCTACGTGTTTAGTTGGTGTGGAATGTTGTTTGATGTTTGTATTGCATTCTTTCTTTTTAACCACAGAACGGTTTGGTATGCCTACATAGTAGTTGTCGTGTTTCATTTACTTACCGCTATTTTATTCCCGATGATTGGCATGTTTCCTTTCATCATGATAGTAGCAGCAACAATATTTCTGCCTGCGGCTTTTCATAATAAGCTTATTCGACTTTCGAATTTTAAACTGCCCATTGCGAATTTACATTCTCAATCCTCAATTCTCAATTTTCAATTCTTCATCCTTCCGATTTTATGTGTTCATTTCCTGATTCAAATTTTTCTTCCACTCCGCTCTCACCTTTACGATGGCGAACTGTTTTGGCACGAACAGGGTTACCGATTTAGCTGGCGGGTAATGCTGATGGAAAAAGCGGGCATGGTGTTCTTCACTGTAAAAAATGAGGATGGGAAATTATTCGAGGTAAACAGCCGTAACTTTCTAACCATGCAGCAGGAAAAGCAAATGAGCACACAGCCCGATATGATATTGCAGTTTGCTCATCATCTGCAAAAAGTTTACAAGACCAGCGAGGTCTATGCCGAAGCGTATGTGTGCGTTAATGGAAGAAGCAGCCAACTTTTTATTGACCCCAGGCAAAATCTGTGCGAAGTGGAAGATGGATTTGAGAATAAAGAGTGGGTTACCTCACCCCAACCCCTCTCCGAAGGAGAGGGGCTAACAGCTAGCCTTAGATGAAAAAGTTTATTGGCTGTTTCTTAATGTTATTAATGGTAACTAATACCGAAGCAAAATACTTCTCTATCACCGGACAGGTTTTTCATGCTGAAACACACCAACCGGTTTATAATTTGGTAGTAGAGTTAGACCCGGCTGAAACGAAAACACGAACAGATAGTGCAGGAACATTTTCATTCTCTAATCTTTATCCGGGAAAGTATAAACTGGTGTTTAAGAGTTTGTTTTTTGAACGGAAGGTGCTATCGGTTTTAATTGTGGATGGAAATTTATTACTCGATACTGTTTTTGTTACTCCATTTATCAAGCAACTTTCGGAGGTAACTATCGGGGAACAGCAAAATAATTTTGGGGTTTCTCGTTTGAAAAGTGTGGATGGAGTGGCGGTGTATGACGGCAAAAAGAATGAAGTGATTGTGATGAAGTACATGAATGCAAATCTGGCCGTAAATTCTTCGCGTCAGATTTTTTCAAAAGTTCCGGGGATTAATATTTGGGAGAGTGATGCAGCCGGCCTGCAAATTGGTATTGCCGCGCGCGGGCTCGACCCCAACCGAACTTCCAATTTTAATACACGGCAAAATGGTTATGATATGAGTGCCGATGCGCTTGGCTATCCGGAGAGCTATTACGTGCCGCCATCCGAAGCTATTGAGCGCATTGAAGTAGTGCGCGGTGCGGCATCGCTGCAATATGGTCCGCAGTTTGGCGGCATGTTGAATTATGTTTTGCATCGATCACCACCTGACAAAAAGATTGAATGGACTTCTTATACTACAGCGGGCGCTTACAAATTGGTAAGCACTTTCAACAGCATTGGCGGAACGGTGAAGTGTTTGAATTACTACGGATATTACAATTACAAGCAGGGCGAAAGCTGGCGACCAAATGGTGCATACAAATTGCATAATGCGTTTGCCAGCATCGGCTATCAGTGCAGCGACAAACTTTCCTTACGTGCCGAGTACACTTTCAGTCAATACATCGCCCGGCAAAGTGGTGGCTTGACAGATGCGCAGTTCAACAACAATGCAAAAGTCTCATTGCGAAACCGCAATTGGTTTTCTACGCAATGGAACATCCTTTCACTTTCCGCCAATTACAAACACAATGCCTTTCATCAAGTGAATGTCCGAGTATGGGGTTTCTTAGGTTCACGCAGTGCGGTGGGTTATCTTGGCCCCGCAAACCGTGTAGATGATGAAAGCAAAAACCGTGATTTGATTTCTGATAAATACAAGAATCTGGGTGCCGAAGCACGTTACTTGTGGAAGTATTACGTACAGAAAAGTTTGAGTTCGCTATTGGTGGGTGCACGTTTTTATACCGGTGTAACTCAAAAGCAACAGGGCTTTGCCAATAACGGCAGTGATGCTGATTTTAGTTTTGCTGCCGATAGTTTGCAAAGCAGTGATTATAAATTTCCGGGAATGAATGTGGCGTTGTTTGCCGAGAATATATTCAACATTGCAAACCGCGTAAAAATCACACCGGGCATTCGCTATGAACACATTCAGACCAAAGCCAACGGATTTTACAAACAAGTGCAGAACGAGATTGTCTCTGTGCAAAAAAACGAGGAGTCACGCAACTTTAGCAGAAACTTTGTACTGCTTGGTTTGGGTGTGAGCTACCATGTTTGGAAAAGCACAGAACTCTACGCCAACTTTTCACAAAACTATCGCGGCATTACGTTTACTGATATGCGCGTTATACGCACCAGCCAAATCATCAATCCTGATTTGAAAGATGAAAAAGGATTCAATTTCGATTTGGGATATCGCGGGGAAATTGGCGAGTGGTTCAGTTTTGATGTAAGCGCTTACTGGCTCCAATACAATAATCGAATCGGGCAAATTCAGGTGGTAGATAGTGCCTATAATATTTTTCGTTACACCACTAATGTTGGGACTTCGCGTGGTTTAGGTGTAGAACTTTATGCCGAGGCAGATTTTTTGGCAGCCGCAAAAATTTCTAAACGTGCCGGGAACTTATCGCTCTTTGTAAGCAATGGATATACAAACGCCATCTATGTAAAGTCACCTTACAGTAATGTGGTTGGAAACCAATTGGAGTTTGCTCCACAAATTACACTACGAAGCGGTATCACTTATCGCTACAAAAAATTCAGCACTACTATTCAAGGTGCCTTTACTTCCAAACAATTTACCGATGCCACCAATGCAGCCTTTACGCCAACGGCTGTGAATGGTGTTATTTCCGCTTATCATGTGTTGGACTGGAGCGCGAAGTATGCTATAAAATGTGTGCAGCTAAGTGCGGGGGTGAACAATTTTACGAACAACCAATATTTTACACGTAGAGCTATAAGCTACCCGGGGCCCGGAGTTATTCCAGCCGAACCTCTGACTTTTTATGTAACCGTGGGTGTTCAATTCAGTGAGAAAATTAAGCAACAGCAATTTAACTCGTTTTGAGAATGAAAGACGATATCAAACTAATCTGCGAAAGTGCCTGTGTACTCAAACAGCTTTGGAGCAAAATGGCTACAACCAAAAAAGAGAAGTGCTGCAAAAGTTATAAAGAAGGTAAACGATGCAAGCGTTGCCCGAAACGATAACTTAGTTACTGAGCGCTGTTGTTTTCGCTTTGGCCTCCAATTCCACTTCCTTTACAAAGGCTTCAAAATCGCGCTTTACCTCCTCTGTCTTTTCTATCATAGGAACGTGTCCACATGGTGAATAGGTAACCAACTTGCTGTTCGGAATATCGCGGATAAATTTCTCGGCATGGTAGTAGGGCACAATTTCATCTTCTTTACCCCAAATGACCAGCGTAGGGCATTGAACCGTTTTGATCAGCGAAGAATCCGGATATTGGCCGCTGCTGGTTAGTCTCATGAGTGCCTGCACATTTCCTTCTCTGTTCCAGAAAACATTGTTGTTATACACCTCTTTAAGGTCAACTTTTGTTTTATCGGCATAAATTCTATCTGCGTTTGCTTCTGAAACCGCCATCGGGATTCCTTTTTCTAAAATTGGTTCCAAAAACTTAAAGCGGGTAAAACGGGCCGCTACTTTTGCTATCTTATCCAACTCATAACCGGCACTGGCTAGAAGAGTTAGCGTTTTTACCTTTTCAGGTTGCGCGGCTGCAATATTCCAAGCCATCATTCCTCCCATGCTATTTCCCATCAGGTGAATAGAATCGATATGGAGCGTGTCCAGAAAAAACACAAAAAAATCGCGATACACACCCGGCAAATCGGTGATTTCTCCTGCCGGGAAATCACTCATCCCAAATCCAGGAAGGTCTACGCGAATAACGCGGTATTGGTCCTTCATCTCCGCTGCCAGTTTCTGAAAATTACGATGAGAGCCACCCAAACCATGAATCATCAGGAGTGGCATTCCGTTGCCTTCATCTGTGTAATGAATTTCTGCACCTCTCCAAGTCAAAAAGTGGGAATTACTAAGTGTCATTTCGCGCTTTACCTCCTCTTTTGCTTTGATGTGGGAGGGCATAAAGAATAAAATCAAAATCCCTACTACAATCAACAAACCGGCAATCAGGGCAGTAATTTTCAACGCTTTTTTTATATGGTGGGGAATAATTGGTGGTATTAAATGGTCTTTTTTGAGTTTTGCGCCCGAAATTAACCACTCCGCTAACAATGCGAGTTATAATTTTGTTTGGCAGGTAGAAAATATTTATGGAATGATTATCAATTTTCGGTTGCACAATTATATTTGCGCTCCCAATTGAAAAATAGGGTGATTGATTTCGTAGCTCAGCTGGTAGAGCAATACACTTTTAATGTATGGGTCATGGGTTCGAATCCCATCGAAAGTAATGCAAAACACTACATTCGCCCCCGTGAAATTCTTCTGCCTCCTATTTGCCTTCTACACACTCAGCATTTCAGTAATGCCGTGTAACGATGTGCATGAGGGCTCAAAGAATGCAGTAATTACCACTGCCCAGGCAGAAGACCATCACCAAGACCATAACGACATTTGCTCACCCTTTTGCATTTGCTCCTGCTGTCAGGGTTTTGTTGCGCTCACTTCTTTTTTCAACAATCATTCCCCTTCATTCCTTTTTACGCTAACTACTTTCTTTCTACACCGAAAAGTTTTTCTCCTCTGCTTCGGCTGCCATTTGGCAGCTACCAAGCTCGGTTAATCACATACTCTTTTCTCTTTTAATGAAACTGCGGTAGTTCCTATCGCTGTATTCGTTCATTTTCTGATTAACCAATTCAAAGAAGTAAAATGATAAATGACATCATTCAGTTTTCCGTTCGCAATAAATTGCTCACAGGTTTATTCCTGTTGATTTTTGCCTGCTTCGGTATTTTCTCTCTCACTCAGCTTTCGATAGATGCCTTACCCGATGTAACTAATAATCAGGTGCAGGTCATTACCAATGCTCCAAACCTTGCTACTCAGGAGGTGGAACAGTTCATCACGTTTCCGCTCGAAATGAAATTGAAAAATGTGCCGGGGCTGGTAGAGTTGCGCAGCACTTCGCGCAGCGGTCTTTCGGTAATTACGGTAGTATTCAAAGACAACGTGCCTATTTACCATGCACGGCAACTCATTGCAGAACGCATGAAAGAAGCCAGTGAGGAAATTCCGTCAAGTTACGGAACTCCTACAATGGTTCCACCGACAACAGGTTTAGGTGAAATCTTTCAATACACATTGGCAGTTGACAGCGCACACACTTCACAATATGATGAAATGGAATTGCGGACAATTCAGGATTGGATTGTGAAACGACAGTTGCTCGGTGTGCCGGGTGTGGTGGAGGTCAGCAGTTTTGGCGGCAAGCTAAAGCAATACGAAATTTCCGTTGACCCGAAAAGATTGCTGGCAATGAATATTTCTTTGCTCGAAGTATTCAACGCCATTGAACACAACAACGCAAACACAGGCGGCAGCTACATTGAAAAAGAATGCAACCTTTATTTTATCAGTGGCGAAGGCTTGGCTACTTCTTTGCGTGACCTCGAAAATGTGGTTATCAAAACACAGCGCGGAATGCCCGTTTATATCCGCGATGTAGCAGAAGTAAAATTCGGTTTTGCTCCGCGCTACGGTGCTATGTCACGAAACGGTAAAGGCGAAACCGTTGGTGCAGTAGTGCTGATGATGAAAGGCGAAAACAGTGTGGAAGTAATTAAGAGGGTAAAAGAACGCATTGCACAAATCAGCAAAACACTACCTGCCGGTGTAAGCATTGATGTTTTTGTTGACCGCAGTAAACTCATTGGTAAAACCATCGGCACAGTAGAAGAAAATCTTTTGCTCGGTGCGCTCATTGTCATTTTCATTCTTGTTTTAGTGCTGGGTAATTGGAGAGCAGGTTTAATTGTTGCAAGCATGATTCCGCTTTCAATGCTGTTTGCAGTTTCAATGATGAATCTGTTCGGTCAAAGTGCAAACTTAATGAGCATGGGTGCGCTCGACTTTGGTTTGATTGTGGACGGTGCAGTAATTATTGTAGAGAGCATGATGTTTTTGTTGCACGAAAAATACCGCAACGCCACCATCACACAGGAAACAATGGACGAAGAAGTAATTTCTTCCTCCTCCAAAATTATGAGTAGTGCTGTTTTCGGTCAACTCATTATTCTCATTGTTTACGTCCCCATTTTTGCATTGGTAGGTATCGAAGGCAAAATGTTTAAGCCAATGGCGTTCACCGTAAGTTTCGCCATTGTGGGCGCATTACTTCTTTCGCTCACTTACGTTCCGCTCATGAGTTCTCTCTTTCTTTCTAAGAGAATTAAAGCCGAAGATACTTTCAGCGACCGCGTCATTCAAGCTTGCAAAAAATCTACACACCGCTTCTTGAAAAAACATTCCACTTCAAAAAACAGTAGTAGCTGTTTCTTTATTGATGTTAGTCGCAATTGTTTTTTTATTCAATTCTATGGGTGGAGAGTTTATTCCCTGAATTAGATGAAGGGCGACATGGCAATCAACTACACCATCCGTCAAGGAAGCAGTTTAAAGCAGACAATGGAAGTAGGAACACAATTAGAAAATTTCTGATGAAATTTCCTGAAGTGAAGAAGTAGTTTCAAAAATAGGCACAAGCGAAATTCCTACCGACCCAATGCCTATTGAAAGTGCCGATTTAATTGTAGTGCTGAAAGAAAAAGATGAATGGACAACCGCACATGACCGCGAAGAATTAGCTGAAAAGATGAATGAAAAAATGAGTGTTGTTCCCGGTGTCAATCTTTCTTTTGAACAGCCGATTCAAATGCGATTCAATGAATTGATTGCAGGAGTAAAAAGCGACATCGCTATCAAAATTTACGGTGAAAATTTAGATATGCTTTTTACCAAAGCCAATGAAGTGAAAAAACTATTGGGTTCGGTAACCGGTGCAGTGGATGTAAAAGTAGAACAGGTTACGGGTATGCCGCAGTTGGTTGTAAAATACAACCGCGACAGAATTGCACAATACGGTTTGAACATTGATGACGTAAACAAAGTGCTGAATACAGCTTTGGCTGGTGGCAAAGCGGGAATCATTTACGAGGGAGAAAAGCGTTTTGACTTAGTAGTGCGCCTTGCTAATTACCGCGATGCAGACATTGAGAAAGTGAAAAATATTTTCATTCCGCTTCCCAACGGTTCACAAATACCGATTGCACAAGTGGCTGATGTTTCTTTCACCACAGCACCCGCACAGGTAAGCCGCGAAAACAGTGAACGCAGAATTGTAATTGAAACCAATGTGCGCGGACGCGACATTTAAAGCGTGGCAACCGACATTGCCGCTACGCTTGATAAAAACTTGAAACTCCCTGCTGGTTACTACATTCAATACGGTGGCACATTCCAAAACTTACAGGAAGCAAAAGCACGTTTGGTAATTGCTGTGCCTGTGGCACTGTTGCTCATTTTTGTTTTACTCTTTTTCACTTTCCGTTCATTCAAAGATGCCTTGCTTATTTTCTCTGCCATTCCTTTAGCTGCCATTGGTGGTGTTCTTGCGCTTTACTTGCGTGGAATGAATTTCTCTATCAGTGCCGGAGTAGGTTTCATTGCACTCTTTGGTGTAGCAGTATTAAACGGCATCGTTCTCATTTCTTATTTCAAACGATTAGCAGAAGAAGGCGAAACCGACATCACACAAATAATTCTGAAAGGCACAGCCGCTCGTTTGCGCCCCGTGTTAGCAACAGCAGCCGTAGCATCACTTGGTTTTTTACCAATGGCATTAAGCAACAGCGAAGGAAGTGAAGTTCAAAAGCCATTGGCAACAGTAGTTATTGGGGGATTGATTACTTCCACACTTCTTACTCTTGTTTGTGCTACTGGTTCTCTTTCATTGTTCACCAAAAAATAAAAATGAAAGGCGCATCCGTTGCAATGGTTTTGTTGCTTATAGTTTCTTCAATTTCTGTTTCGGCACAAACAGAAGTATTGTCAAGAGATAAAGCAGTTGAGTTGGCATTGAAAAATTATCCATCGCTCAAATCCGCTTCGCTTAATTTGGAACAGCAGAAAACCTTGAAGAAAAATTCATTCACACTCGACCCGCTCAGTATCACTTATCAGGGCGGACAAATCAACAGCAAGCGATTGACTACAACATAAGCGCACAAACAGGCATCCCGTTTCCGAATGTAATTGCACAGCAAAGCAAATTGGCTAATCAGAAAATTGCATTGGCAGAACAAGGTGTGAATCTGACTAAGAGCGATGTAATAAGAAGCGTGCGCTTCGCTTACGAACAACTTTTATATGCCAATGCAAAACTCAAACTGCTTTCACAGTTAGATTCTTTCTACACCGATTTCGCTTCTTACGCCAATAAAAATTTAAGGTTGGAGAAAGCAACGCACTTGAAAACATTTCAGCACAGGCAGAATCAAAACAACTGCAATTAGAAAAAGCACAAGCCGAAGCCGATGTAAAATCTGCTATGGCTGTTTTACAGTTGTGGACAGGAAGCGCAAATGCAATTACAGTAGAAGAACAAAATCTAACTCCCTTGCCGTTGCCACCGGTGCTTGATACTTCTTCGCTTCGCGCTAATCCGTATCTGCAATATCAAACGCAACAACTGAATGTAAGCCGGGCAGAATGGAAATTGGAAAAGCAAAATGGGCTCCGCCTCTGCAATTCGGCTATTTCAATCAGAGTTTAGATAAAGTTTATTCCTTTCACGGTTGGTCCGTAGAGAACAACTGCCGCTTTTTAAAACAGGTCAGAGTGCAAGAGTAAAAGCCGCATTGCTCCAAAATAAAATTTCAGAAAGCAATGTGCAGCAAACACAAATCCAGCTCACTTCTGCATACTCGCAAGCCATTCAGCAATTCAACAAACAGCAGTTGGCAGTTAAGTATTACAGCTCTGAAGGTTTGCAATTAGCTAATTCGCTTCGCAACTCCGCTTCGCGTAGTTACCAATCGGGTGATATTGGTTATGTAGAATATCTGCAAAGCACCAGGCGGGCTTTTGAAATTCAAACCGCATCGCTTGCCGCCTTGCGCGATTTCAACCAAAGCATTATTGAACTCAATTTCTTACTCAACAAATAAATTCCGAAAAATGAACTCAAAAAATAAAATTCAACTCATCATTTTGCTTTGTGCCTCTGTATTTTTCTTTTCCGCGTGTAACTCTTCCGTAAAAGAAGAAGCCGCAAAGAAGAACATCACGAAGAAGAAGGTAGTGAAGTGCAAATGACAGCCGAACAAATCAAAGCTATCGGTTTAGAAACCGATTCCATCAGTTACCGCAATCTGAAATCTACGCTAAAAGTAAATGGCAAACTCGAATTGCCTCCGCAAAACTTCGCTCAAGTCAGTGTTTTGATGGGCGGCATCATTAAAGACATTCCCGTGCGCGAAGGTCAGTTGGTAAGTAAAGGACAAGTCCTTGCTTCTTTAGAGAACACCGACTTTCTGCAACTGCAACAGGAATTTTTAGAGAACAAAGCGCACCTCACATTTGCCGAAGCAGAATACAACCGTCAAAAGGAATTGCAGAAAGACAACATCAACGCAACAAAAACATTTCAGCAAACCGAAGCCGATTACAACACTTCGCTTGGCAAACACAAAGTGTTGAGTGAAAAACTTCGTTTGTTCAATCTCAACCCCGAAACACTTACAGCCGCAACAGTAAAATCTACTTTCACCATCATTGCGCCTATCAGTGGAAATCTGAAAAGCATGGACGTAAATATTGGCAAGTTTGTAGAACCAAATAAGCAGTTGTTTGAAATAGTAGATAACCACGCCCTCCACATTGACCTCACCGTTTACGAGCAGGATGTAGCAAAAGTAAAAGTAGGGCAGCTAATTTCCTTTAGCATCATTAACGACCCGCACCACGCGCACACCGCTAAAATTTTCAGCATCAACAAAGCATTTGAAAACGGGCAACAAGCCGTTATTGCACATGCAGAAATTCTCGGCACAGACGACCAACTTCTTTCAGGCATGTATGTAGATGCACGAATTGAAACCGATGAAAACAAAGTAATGTGCTTACCTTCCGAAGCCATTGTAAGCAACGGCAACGAACATTTTATTTATGTGGAACACGAACCAAACACATACAAACAAGTGCAGGTTACAACCGGAACATCCGACATGGGCTTTACTGAAATTACACCGCTCGAAAAAATGGGAACCAATGCCAAAGTGGTGGTCAAAGGCGCTTATTATTTATTAAGCCAACTCACCAAAGGTCGAGAACATCATCATTAAAACAATTCACTATCGAAAAATTCTTCGCACTTCCTCACCCTGCATTGGCCCCAACACAAACTGACACGGGGGCGCTCGCTCTTCCCTTACTCCTTTCGCGGTCTCACCCCCAAAAAAAATATTCCGAAAACCAAAGAAAAATTCGACAAACTCTAATAGACACACTCAGCATTTCACAAGAACAAATCACACCCGAAGCTCGGTTCAAAGAAGATTTGGGAGTAGATTCCTCGATATGGTAGAACTCCTTATGGAATTTGAGAAACAATTTTCAATTGCGATTCCCGATGAAGCCGTAGATGCTATAATTACTGTGCAGATGCAGAAAACTATATCCGTGTAAAAATAGCCACCACCAAAACTATACTTTAGCCCCATGCTAAAATTGCTCTTCCATATCACTCTCGTTCTTGCACTGCTCACTCAGCAGTTGCAAATTGCGGTGGTGTGCGTAGCGTTTAAAATGGAGCAAAATATTTAACCCAAACCGCTTTATCAATCGTAGCAACCCTCAGCAAATGCAAAGCGCATTGCCAGTGTAAGAAGGAATGGGTGAGCAGGAAAACAGGAACAGAAAAATAAAAATTCTGAAAGATGAAACTGATTTTGTTGTAAGATTTGAAAAACTTTCAGTGAAAGTATTGAGTTAAGGAGAAAAAAATGTTTGGAGAAAGGTGAGTGACGAAAATTCTCACCGGAGTATTAAATGAACGAATACAGCCACGGAGAATCGCTGATTCTTTCTTTTAAAACAAAACATTCAAGCAAAAACATCTCTGTTTTAGGATGTGGTAGTGTTGGCGAAGGCGCCGGGCGGGGCGACGGGGCGGAGGGGCCGCGGCCCGGAGAGGCCCGGGAGCATTAAAACTGAATTCTTTTGTTCAATAATCCAATTACAAACCAAAAATAATCAAAATGAAAAATCTCTTTTATCAATCGCAATCATTGCAGTTCTTTCTAGCAGTTTCTTCTTGCACTAAAAACAAATGCACTGCCGGTTCGGGCGGCACACTTACTATTGTCGCTTTCCTAAACATCACGGGCTGATACAAAACCGCTTTGGGCTTTCGTAAAATTCAATACAAAAGATTTCCCCGGCACTAATCCTGCAAGTTACGATTTGCAAATTGCCGGTGATACCACAGAAAACCACATTGAATTAGAAAATCTAAAGTGGCGACTACTACATTTACGAAATGGCTATTGACCCTGCTATTAACGATACAGTAGTTGGTGGTGTTCCGTTTTCTACCGAAGAAACATCAGGTGAGGTAATGTAAACGTAGCGGTAACCGAATAATCAATTTCTAAACAACGGAGCGGAGTTTTCCCGCTCCATTTTTCATCTATGAAAATATTCTCTCTTACAGTTTATCCTTGCTTTACCGTATCGCCCTTGCAAGAGATAAAACGCAAATGCCAAGCACTTCCTGCTATCCCGAAGCAGTGGCAAAAATCATTGACACCAAATGCAGTTTATCCGGTTGCCACAATACACAAAGTGCAGGCGGTGCCGCTGGTCTTGATTTAACTTCTTGGCAGAAGTGTATGAATGGCGATAGAAACGGGCAGTAGTAATTCCTCATTCTCACAAGCAAAGCACTATGTTTTTGTTTTGCAATACCTACGATGATTTAGGAACAAAAAGTATTACCCTCTATGCCTTTGAATACAACTCCGCTTTCACGCGAAGAAGTAATTACCCTGCGCGATTGGATAGATGCCGGTGCGCCCGACTGCAATGGAGTTACTCCTTTTGCCAATTACGCCACGCGCAAAAAGTTTACATCACCAATCAGGGTTGCGATGTGGTAAGTGTAATTGACCCCGAAACTAATTTACTTATGCGTTACATTCCGGTAGGCACTGCTGCCGGTATCGAAGCACCACAGAGTTCAAGTTTCGCCAGACAATTCTTTTTGGTGTGTAAGTTTTATTGGTGGCTCAGTCCTTCAAAAGTTCAGCACCGCTACCGATGAATTACTTGGTCAGGTAGAATTAGGCAGCGGCAGTTGGAACACCTTTGCCATTACCAACGATGGCACCAAAGCGTATTGTGTGGACTGGAGCGCATCCGGTAAAGTAGTAGTAGTTGATTTAGTAAACTATCAGGTCTTAGGTTCTTATTCAGGATTATTTTTCCCGCATGGCACGGCTTTAAGTGCCAATGAAAATTTCCTTTACGCTACCGCTCAAACCGGAAACCACATTTACAAATTAGATGTAACCGACTTGCAGAATATAGATGAATCCGATATTACTTTAGACGGAAGCCCTTCTGCCATTCCATCTTCCATTTACGATGCACACGAAATACTTTTTTCTCCTGATATGAGCAAATACTTTCTTACCTGCCAAAAGAGTAGCGAAGTGCGCGTAATGAATGCTGCAAATGACAGCTTACTTGCTGTAATTCCCGTTGGCGTTTATCCGCAGGAAATGGCAGTTTCAACTTCAACCAATTATTTGTTTGTTACCTGCACCGAAGACAACGTAACCTATCCGGGCAAGCGCGGCTCGGTTTACATTATTGATTATACCAACTTCACAGTTGTCAAAAACCTTTTTACCGGTTATCAGCCGCATGGCGTAGCCATTGATGAAGTGCAGAAAAAAGTTTTTGTATCACACCGCAATGTAACTACCGATGGTCCCGCACCGCATCACAGCACGGAGTGTAACGGGCGCAACGGTTACTTCACCACTATTGATTTAAACACACTCGAAAATATTCCAACAGCAAACGCGAAATTTCAGTTGACCCTTATTCCGCAGCTTTCAAAATTAACTCATGAAAATGGTTTGATTTGCTCCTGCTGGCTGCCATATTAGTATCTTTTAAAACGATGAGCCAAAACTAACTGCATACATTTTTTATTCCGACACCTGCCCCATGTGCATCAATACGTTTATCGCCTCAACGAAATGCAAAAGCAGTATGAAAAAGACTGACCAAAATTATAGCTGTATTCAGCAAATCACTACACAAAGCTAGCAGACATTGCAAAGTTTAAAGCCAAAGAAAACCGCAGTGAATTGTTGCAGGATAAAGATTTAAAAGCCCGCTAACGAGTTTGATGCTTCCCATAACTCCCTGAAGTAGTGCTGGTTAATAAAACGACAAATCATTTATCGCGGTTTAATTGATA
>JADJZU010000010.1 GCA_016715625.1 Bacteroidota bacterium | reverse complement strand
CCTTGGCATGTATGAATACAACCAACCTCATTAACTGAGTCCAGACTAATAATCCACAAACTGCCATCATTAGTAAGATTCCATTTCATACCGAAATTAAACTCAGGTATAACCACGTCTAATTTTGATGGATCATTTCGGCTATTCCATCTCCAACAATAACCTGCTACCAATCTTGCTTTATTGGCAATCTTATTCTTCTCAACAATAGCCTGTCTTAAATCATTTGGATCTGAAAAAATTTTGAAATCATAATCTGACTTTTCCAATCGATAATTTGCAGTCTCTCGAATTTGTAAAACGTTGTCAAGCCAAGCAAGGTAACCATCTGAACCACCACATCGAAACTGAGAACTAAGTTCCATCGTCACAATTTCAGCATCATACTTGTGAGCCCATATTGATATTTGCTGAATTGAGCCAATATCCTTTAAGGTTACCCTTTGGTCTTCGTCAATAAAAAAGATGGAACATTTAGCGGATCTTATGATCTCTTTGACTTGGTTTTCACCGAGATTTGAGTAAAGCCTGAATACTTGTTCAAGCGATGTGCCTCATCACCTATTAAAACGTCAAAAGTATTTGGTTCTGTAGTTACAAAGGCACCTGACCCTGCAAACAAATTTGAAATTTCGGTTTTACGTAAAGTACCGGTTAGTCTACTTTCATAAACGGCACGTGGCGCTGCGTTTTTGGAAACATATTTAGTGACCAAACCTTTTTTGGTAAGATTTACTAAAAGATTAATGGCAACAACAGATTTACCGGTACCCGGACCGCCTTTAACGATAAGTACCTTTTTATTTTTTTCAGAGGCTTTCATGGATAAAGCTACAGCGGTTTCATAGACGAGCTTTTGATCATCTATCATTACAAACTCCGGATTGCCCTTCAGCATTTTCACAAGACTGTCAGCAAGCATTTTCGAAGGCCGTATTCTGCTATTCTCTATCCTATAAAGAATATTTCTATTGTCACCATACTTTACGTGTTGCTTAATGAAATCACGAAGTTTACCTGCATCACCCTTTAAATAAACAGGTGCCTTATCTAGATGATCTTTGTAGTGCTCATTTGTGATAACATCATCAGGCTCATAATTGTGCAGGTATGCACAAGGTTTAAGATTGATTCCATCACTAACAACCGTCTCATTAAAGCCATATAGCAAACTAGCATACGACCATGCCTGATAAGAAGGATGCGTATGCTCACCTAGTCTGCGATTTACAACTGTATTGACAATAGCATCTTTATCAGAAATTGAAGCAGTAGACCACTGTTTTAATTCAATAATTATGACATGCTCTTTATTTTCTTCATTTATACCAGTAATAATAAAATCCACGCGCTTAGATGACTGAGGCACCTCGTATTCAATAGCAATACCGCAATCATCAGGAATAGTATCATCGGATAAAACTTTATACATGTATTGCATAGAGTTTTTCCAAGATTGAATTTCATTGATTGCAGTACTTCTATTAAGCCGATCTTTGAAGGACGCAAGTATCCTTTTATCAATTACATCATTAAAAACATCATTATTGAATTCTGCTTTAGTTGCTTGATATACTATCATGATGATTCTATAGTTGATTATACTTTTTAGCTGTGCCCTTGGCTTTAGCTATAGGATATTTCTCCCTGTTACGTTGAAGTTTATCGATAACTATTTCCTCTAAATTGAATTTGTATTTCTCAAGCAACAATAAGGCAAATGAAAACACATCAGCTAACTCTCTTTTACCATTTCAGCATCAGCATCGGATGAATCCTTCCAAAGAAATTGCTCTAACAATTCATTCGCCTCAATAGAAAGAGCAATAGACAGATCTTTTGGATTATGAAATTGCTCCCAATCTCTTTCATCCCTGAATCTTTTCAATTCATTAATCAAAAAATCAACCAGCGTCTTAGCAACTTCATCTCGTTCGATGTAAAGAACTAATTGGTCTTGATAACCATGTGGTGCAATTGTTACTGGTTCATTTCTGTAGCTATTTGTCTCATCAAATTCTTCTGCCTGAACACCTTCATAACCATTTGTTTTTAGGAACTGATTAATATCTATGAGTGTTTCTGCAAGGTTTGTTTCATGTCAAAACCTTACAGAAACAGTTTTGATCATGTAAGAAACCTCCATAAATACTTGCACCAATGTTTGTAGTGGGAAAAAATTCTCTTAGCATGTTATAAGTTTTATGCATTGTATATTCTGAAATTCAGTCATTTCAGACGATGTAGCGCAAAATATTCGCAAATGGGAAACGGGTATCTGCTTCATTAAAATTATTTTCCCTTAGTAGGGTACTATGCCTAAACACACAAGTAGTATCTACTCAATAATATCCACAGATGTATCAATTGTCAGGTTGTTATAATACTTCACCAGCACAATGGCTTTGCCTGTTTGAGCGGTATCATTCTCATACAAGTAGGCTTTGGCCACACCGTTGTTGTCGAATGTAGTGGAATAATCGTTCAGTGGTGCATTAGCAAAAAGAAACTTACCTAAAGACGTTTTAAAGTTCACAGTTCTGCCTGCTAAAAAGGGTGGAGTGGTTATAATTTTTATAACAGAAATAGAACTTGAATCAGCTGCTACTATAGTTGCGGGTTGCACTTCCAGCACCGGCTGAATGGCTTGTATGGCCCTTGCCTCCGAAAAAAATAGCAATAGCAGTATCTACACTATAGGGTATTGTTGTTTGTAATTGTGCACTAATAACCGCTTGCGTTAAGAATGGTTGAGTTACGTCTAAATTTAACCGGACACGTGCCAGTCCGTTGTTGTCAATAACAGCAGTATTTGAAACTGGAAACGTACCGGTGCTTGAAGAAAACAAAACTTGCAATCCACGTAATGCAGTATCTGTTGCAAGTGTAACATTCAGGTAAGGTAAGGCAATAGAGTTTATGGAATCTAGCTTAAAGAAAATCGCGGCTCTCGAGAATAAAGCGGTGTCTTTTACTTCAGGTTTTGAATTAAGTTAAACCGGATTAACTGGGTTAAATCAAAACATCATTACCGGCTTGTGCCCTTAGATTAAATGAAACACTGGGATTGAAAACAACACCGGTCTTAGTGTCAATCTCAACGTATCCGTCACATCAGTAAAAACTTTTGAGAAATTATGCAAGGTTAAGCTTTTCTGCCGTTATAAGTAATAGTGCCTCTGTAATACTTAACTGAAATGCAATAGCTGTCCCTTTAAAGCCATGGCTTTTTAAAGCAATAGCTACCTTATAGGCAACCGTGTCCGATACGTTTAGTTCTATCTCCGGTTTGGTCAACTCCGTAGTGTCTATCCTAACCGTTAGTACGTCTGAAAGTTTAGGCTCGTCTTTCTTACTGCACCCATGAAAGGCAAATGCTAAAATTGTGAACGCTGCGCTTAGTAATATATATTTTTTCATAGCCATGTTATTTTGATGTGTCATAGTGGGGTTTTGCTACTTTCTAGGTTTTGCGGTAAATGAGCCAAAATCTAATGTTAAGCTTGCGAACCAGTTGCTGCGCAAGCGCGTGTCGTAGGTGATTCTGTTATCGTTGTAATTAACAAACCCAGCACTACGCGAACCCTTTGTGTCCCCTATAGTGTAGTTTCCGGTTGGTGTTTGGTAAGTTGACAGCGCATAGCCGGCACTGATACCGAGCTTCACTTTTTTACCGGCCAGGAAGCTCGGTCCGATAAGCAATGATACGCTGTTGTCCGAACTATAGGCCACGCCCAAAGTGCCGCCTATGTAACAGTAATTTGCAGCTCTGTACGATACAAATGCCTGAAAGCCTATGCCAACATTAACTTCATTACGTACGTCTCTGTCACTCAGTCGCTCCAATCTTCTACCGGCAGCAAGCAAAGTATCATTCCCTGTAAACGGACTCTGCCCCCAGAGCGAATCGTTATAAAGCCCATACTTAGCCTGTGGGAACCCTGTTAGCACTAATCCACTGCCAAAAGCGAAGTGAACACCACGGCAGGTAGGTATGCTGAATTTGTATTTGCTAGAATCGGAAGTGTAAGTAGCTATTGAGGCAACACCTTCTTTCAATTTTAAATTAGCAGCAACGCCGGGGGTGTAATCCGTTAAATGATCCACTTCCGGTATTACAAACCGAAGGGGTAACTTTCCGGGAACTCAAGCACCGCCCGGCTTAGTCTGATAGATAAGGAATCAAAGACCACATCATTCTCATCAAATCTGTTTTAAGTTCACTGGCCCTGGCATCCAGGGGTTTCTCATAATTTTTAAATTCAATTGCTGTTATTTTATATTTTTCCCCTACAACTTTTTGTATTGCCCGCATGAGAATAATATCCGATTTAATTGCACTTCGTGCACCTCTTAAATCTATGATTATCTCATGAAAACAATTGCTGTTATTATCGTTCAGCAAACTTTTGTAAAGGCACACAAATTGATCTCTTCGGCTTTCTATATCATTAACTAGATAATCATATCGTTCCAAAGAATCAGCTATTTCTATTAATCTGACGGTAAGTTTTTCTAATGCTTTTAATGCCTTTATATCCGATTCACATTCCGGGGCACATGTTTCGATGGATTTTTGTAGCTCTTTTCTTACATTTTTAAGATCTTCCGAATTAGCATCAAATAATGCCTCTTCCCTAAACCATCCTGCTATATCATTAAGTCTACTTGTGCAAGGATCGCATATATCAGGCAGAAACTTATTACTAGTTGAATCCTGGCTTGTAAAGTCCCTATTTACTTCACCAAGTACCGGATACTGCCCTCCAAATGCGCGTTGAATGGCCTGCATCAGCAACTCAAATGATTGCAAGTTGCTCGTGCTAACTGGCTCTCCTTTTATTGCTACATCGTATTTGTAAGGATTAATGCCACTTAACTCAAGCGTTAACGGCTCACCCACCGGTACTGCCTTGTAAACATTTTTGCATCCCTTTTTGCAAGGCACTTTACTTTGTTCAATATACATATCTGCCTTTTTTTGATAATAAGTAGCCTTACGCGATGCTTTGCCATATGCGCTCTCTAGTTCATCTATCCTTTTTTCCAGTTGACTCGTAGCGGTATCTTTATCAATTTTCTTTATAGCAATTATATCCTCCACCTTTTCGAGTAAGTTTTGTAATGAATCAGCTTCACTTAAATATTTCTTCATTTCATCTGCTGCTTCTTCCATTTTTCCCTTCTCCGCTCGGCTCTGTTTATCGACTTTTTTACAGGTAGAGCATTCAGCAATAGCGTATCACAATGCCCCTTAATCAGTTGTTTACAGTTTGTAAATGGGTTCCAGATAAGTTTGTAGCCGCAAAATGGATCATCATTACCTATCTTACAGGCTGAGGCTGCGCTACAATATACAGTGTCGCTTAAACAATCGATAGTAAGCGAGGCACGTGGGTCTTCTTCTGTTTTTTTAGGCTCCGGTTTAGCTTCTGGTTTAGCACTGGTATTATCCCATTTTAATTTAACAAAAGCAGTAAGCGAGCTGGTGGCAGTCTCACATTTGCCGCCTTCTTTATTATCACTTGCTATAAATATTTCATTATTGTCGTCAACTACGATAGCTTCTAAGTTCGTGTTGATTTTATTCGATTCAAGCTCCTTGATGATACGAGATATATCTGCTCGCAATTTCGGTTGAGCCTTCTTTTCCTAAGTTACCTGTACTTGATAGTATCAATAAAGTATTCACCTTTTTACTTCTAAGTAAATAAAGAGTCGTATCCTTTAAATAGATATCGGAGTAACGAAATCCGGTTACTAAGTCTAATTTGAATGATTTTTCTAAGGTAAATGCATCTTTAGCAACCTTTCCCTTAAAGATAATTGCGTTCTTTCCGTCAGCGGTTTTTTCAATTAGCAAATAGAATTGTTGGGCACTTTCGTCAAATGTGATGCCTTCAAGCCCATTATTGCCATCTGTATTACAAGCGTTAGCTATTTGGGTTCCTAATTCAACTTTTTGGGCCTCCCCATCATACTTTGCCCGGGGCGCTACCCATGGGTATATCGGCAATGAGACATCTAACGAACTTTTATCACTAATCGTTAGTATGGCAGATGGTGCAAGAACCGCACCATTGTTAGTGCTCAATAACTGGCTATAAAAACTTTGTAAGCATCAGACCTGCTTAAATCCCCGGTTTCCTTTTTGCTGTTCTCCCCATCACCCGCAGATAAAGCAGTCGATATTCCACAAATCACCAATAAGCAAGTGGTAAATATTTTATTCATAGCTATATTTTCTCGCCTACTCTGTAATCCGCTTTTCGGCTTCCGCGGTTTTTATTTTTCTAATACTATATATAAGAACGCTCCACACCCGCATGCAGGGCCGGAAAAACAAAACTCAAGAAACCGGCCAAGCAATGCGGAATGTTGGCTCATGTCAGGGGAAAAACATATAGCGGAGTGTCAATTTCATTTTTTATTCTTTCAGCAGCCGTTGCGGGTCCGCCTGTTTTCTTTTACTTTTTTGGGCCCCCTTCGGCCGGTTTTTTCTTTTTCTCCTCCTCGGGGTCGGGTTTCACAATCACCGGGGGTATAGCCGGCACCCGGGCCGCTCGGTTCACATACATTTCACTTCTTTTCATATTCGCTTCCATCTTGTTCAACCATATTCCGGCAGCGCCACGGCTGCCCATCCTCTCGTGCTAGCACAGCGCACCGCTGTTCCACAGGGTTTCCAGTTCCTGATAGTTCACCGGCCGGCCGCCCCGCTTCAGCGCGGCTTCCACGGCCTGCCGCTCGTGTCCGTTGTAATAAAGCACCAGGGCATCGTGCAGGGCTTGCAGCATTTTGCTGCGCTCCTCAGTAGCTGTCGTTTTGGGGAGTTTCGTTTTGTGTTCGTTCGGTAGTTCGTAGTAAGTAGCCATCGTTTATCCATTTTGATGGCCCAAAGGTGAGTGAAACAAAGAGGCTGTCACACCGTACATGTACGGTATTTGCACCGTACATGTACGGTATTTTGTTAAAAAATGGGCCTGAATCAGATCAAATTCTGCTTGGCTGCATAAAGGACGATACCAATGGATGATTTGGTTCCCGTTTTTTTATTAATTCTTGTTTTTACGTCCTCCACCGTTCTTTTACTGATGCTTAGTTTTTCGGATATTTCCTGCGAGGTATACTCCTGACAGACCAGCTGCATCACCTGCACTTCGATTTCAGTAAAGGTGATTTCAAGTTGATCAAACTTGGGAATCAGTTTGCTCTTGCGCACCATGTTTTGCAGCATTTGCTTGCCGGTGCTTTGGTTAAAGTAAAAACCGTTTTCGTGCACGCTGTGGATGGCTTCTTCTATTTCATCGGGGTCGGCATTTTTGCTCAGGTAGCCGCAGGCACCCAGCTCAATACATTGCTGCACGTAGTTATCGCCTGTGTGCATGCTCAGCATAATCACCTTGAGGCGCGGATGCTCTTTCAGCAACAAAGGCAGGGCGGTCAAGCCATCCATTTCGGGCATGTTGATGTCGAGCAGCACAAGGTCGGTGGTGATGCCGTTGATGCTTTGCAGCAGCACAAGGCCGTTTTCGGCTTCACCGGCCACCTGCACGCCATCAAATTGCTGTAGTATATTGATAAGTCCGAGCCGAAACAGCTTATGGTCATCGGCAATAAATACGCGAATAGGCATACATCAGATTTTGTAAGGATGAAAAGGGATTTTAAACACAAAAGAAGTGCCCCGGTCCGAAGCGGAGGTTAACTGCCATTCGCCTCCCAGCACCTGCACGCGGCTTTCTACGTTCTTGAGGCCAATTCCGTAGTTGGCGGGAGTGGCAGTGGTAGAAAAACCAATGCCATTGTCGCTCACCACCATCACAGCCTGCTGCCCTTCCACGCGCAATTGCACCGTAAAGGTACTGGCCCGGGCATACTTCATGGTATTGTGCAGCAGTTCCTGCACTATTCTATAGAGCATCAGCTCATCGCGCACCTGCAAGCGCACAAAAGAGTCTTCGGCCTGCAGTTCCCGGTGCAGTTCATCGGTTTGATTCATGGTCGCAAACACTTCCCTGAGGGTAGCCGCCAAACCGAAGCGCTCAATGTTGGCAGGCGTTAACTGATGCGACAGGTGGCGGGCTGTGTCGGTGGCCTGGCGCAGCATTTCTTTAACCGTTTGATACTGCCCGGTGGTGTCTTCGCCTTTCTCTACCATTTTTTTGTAGAGGAACAATTGCTGGTTTACGGCCATCATATCCGGTGCCAGCCCATCGTGGAGTTCTTCCGATACCTGTCGCAATGCATTTTCCTGCGCCTGCAGCACCGCTTCCAGCATTTCGGCCTGTTGTTTTTCGCGCTGCTGCATCAGTTCTTCCTGATGCAGGGCAATGCGCCTGCTATATCGCAGCACAAACACCACCATGCCACCGGTAAGCAGCAGCAAGGCAAGCGTGCCGCCAAAGAACACTACGATTTCGTCTGAACCAGGCATACCATCGATTTTGCAAGCATACTGTAAAAGAAGATACTCAGCGGGGCATGCAGCAGCCACGACAGGGCAAACACGTGCATCAGCTGATTCATCATGGCAAATAGAAACAAAGTACCCGAGCTATACACCAGCAGGCCCGTATTAAAATAAAACAGCGGCACCCGCGTAAGGTCGGCCCCTTGCGGGTGCTCGGTAAGGTCATAGAACGCATACAGGCAAATACCTATCCGCAGCAGATTGCCATACGTATCGGTGACCGGATAGCTGCGCTCCAGTTGGTAAAGGCTGCACTCCACCGCTGCACAGATAAAATACCCGACCGATAGCACCAGCACCGGCCGGGTCCACAGCGGACCTTTCATCAGCCCGGCCAAGGCCAGCATACAGCATATAAAATCGAGCAGCGGCACCAGGCTGCCCAACCCAAGGGTGTTTACCTGACAGGAAGCCAAACCGTAAAACAGCAATTCGCAGCCCAGCGCATAGCCGGTAAGGAGCACTAAAAATTTGTTCCTGCGCCACAGGTCGCCCCGATAAAAGAGCACTACGGCCAAAGGAATAACCACCGCCCCTGCGGACAGAAATGAAATGAGCTTAGTAAAATACAATTTACGAGTTTAGGTCGTTGTCGGCTCCGCAAACCGGAGGGCAACTGATGCCATGGTCGATGATGTAGCCGCTGGTAATGTCGTTGGTATTCTCCTTGGCACCTACCAGCACCAGGCCGGCTTCCTTGGTCTCATCATCAATTGCAAAATAGATGCGAATGCCCACGCATCCCGTTTGGTTCAGCAGGTCCAGCAATTTGTTTTTACCGAAAAATAATCCCTTGATAGCGTCCGGGTTGGCTTCGCGATAAGCGGATGTCATGCCGGCTCCTTCAGAGAGTGTAATAAAGGTTCCTTCGTTTCCGTCAAATGTTGGCATATGTGTAGGATTTGGTTTATTCAATGATAACGCTATTGCTCAAAAATGGAAAACAGTACTCTCCGCTATAATATCCAAGGTATGCTATATGGGCGCATTTCTGCCCGTTGAGATACTCTTTATACACCTCGCGCACAATACCATCGCCCAATCCCACTTTGGGGATATAGATTTTATCGGCTTTCATCCACTGCATCACACTCACAAATATTTCGCCTGCCGGCACAATTACATCGGCCCGGTCCGGGTTCAAATCAAATTTTTTCATGCGGTCGTCATAGCTATACGACTTAATCTCCTCTACAATATCTTTCAGTTTATTAAAGGGCAAAGGCTTGTCGGGTTTCAGCTGCGCCAGTTTAGAAATCCGGTTGATGTTTCCACCCGAGCCCACCAGGCTTACGTTGCGCATGCGCAGGGTGTGGTCGTGCAGCCATTGTTTCATTTTTTTCCACTCCACCAAGCTCACGCTGTTTTGCAGCAATCGAATGGTGCCTATCTTAAACGATTTGGCGGCTTCCACTTTGCCGTTTTTAAACACGGTAATTTCGGTAGAGCCTCCGCCTACATCTACAAACACACAATTGCCGCCTACTTTTTCGCGCACCACCCGTTGGCTGTTAAAGATGATGTGTGCTTCGGTATTACCGGTGATAATTTCAATCTGAATGCCGGTTTCTTTCTTAATGCGCTTAATAATCTGGTCTCCGTTTTTGGCTTCGCGCATGGCCGAGGTAGCGCACCCTTTGTAATGCAATACATCATTGGCGCGCATCAAATGCTTAAAACCAATCATGGTGTCTATCAGTTGCCGAATTGTAATTTCAGGAATATTGTGTTGCACAAAGGCATTGCCCCCCAGACGGACCGGCACGCGGATTAAAGCACTTTTTTTAAAGATGGGGCCTTCGTCACTTTGCAATACGTTTTCAATGAGCAACCGCACAGAGTTGGATCCAATATCAATAGCTGCAAAACGCTTGATTTCCAAGGGAGAGTAATTGTGCTCCGAAGTTATTGGGCTGTGCAGAAAATTCAACGGCAGTTTTCAACCCGAAAATGTGGAGAGAGTAAATCGCGAAACCGCCCCTGGCAGCCTCCTTTGTTTCCGATAGTGCTTTAGCTGATTACATTAGCTATTCAATAACTACCTTATGCGATACGATGCCATCCCCAGCGATTTATTTAAACTGAACCGTGCAGCTTTTGCTAAACAGATGAAGAAAAACTCCATGGCGGTTTTTGTAAGCAACGAACCGGTGACCCGCAGTGCCGATGCCGCCTACAAATGGCGCCAGAATCCCGATACTTTTTACCTGAGCGGAATAGACCAGGAGGAAACCTATTTGATTTTGTATCCGGATGCTCCCGAGCCCAAATACCGCGAGGTGTTATTTGTGCGCAGAACCAGCGAGCAGATCAGGATATGGGAAGGCAAGAAACACACGCAGGAAGAAGCCCGGGCCATTTCGGGAGTGCAGCAGGTGCTGTGGAGCGAAAACTTTGAGAACACGCTGTGTTTGCTGATGCATTATGCCGAACATGTGTATCTGAACACCAATGAGCACGACAGAAGCTTGGGTATGGCCGAGGCCACTGAGATAAAATTTGCCCGAAAAATTCAGGCGCAGTTTCCACTCCATAAATACGAGCGCGCAGCACCGCTGCTCCATGCCCTGCGCAGCTCCAAGTCTAAGTGGGAACTGGCTTTGCTGCAACGAGCCATTGATATTACACGGCTGGGCTTTTTGCGGGCACTCCGCTTCATTAAGCCCGGAGTGTGGGAATATCAAATAGAAGCAGAGTTGGTGCATGCGTATATCTCTAACCGCGGAACCGGCTTCGCGTATGAACCAATAGTGGCCACCGGTGAAAATGCCTGTGTGTTGCACTATGTATCCAACGATGTGCAGTGTAAGGCGGGCGAACTCGTACTCATGGATTGTGCAGCCGAGTATGCTAATTACAATGCCGACTTAACGCGAACCGTGCCGGTGAGCGGACGCTTCAGCAAGCGGCAGCTGGAAGTTTACAATGCAGTGCTTCGCGTGCACAACAAAGCCAGAAACATGATGCGGGCCGGTGTGGTGTTGCATCAGCTAAACGAAGAAGTGGGCAAGCTGATGGAAAGTGAATTGATAGGTCTCAAATTGCTAACGAAAGAAGAGGTGAAGAAACAATCCAAAGACAGACCTGCCTACAAAAAATACTTTCCGCATGGCACGGCTCACTTTTTGGGCCTGGATGTGCATGATGTGGGCAAGCGATATGAAAAGCTGAAACCCGGAGCGGTGCTCACCTGCGAACCCGGCATTTACATTCCGGAAGAAAAACTGGGCATACGCATCGAAAACAATATTCTGATTACTAAGGATAAGCCCGTAGACTTAATGGCACACATTCCGGTGGAAGCAGAGGAGATTGAAACCATCATGAACTCCAAAAAATAGGGCATGCAGCTTACCTCGTTGTTTAATCTGCCTAATGCGCTCACGCTGTTGAATTTATTCAGCGGATGCATGGCCATTGTTTTTGTGTTCAACTACCGAATAGAACTGGTGCCTTATTGTATCACCATCAGTTTGGTAGCTGATTTTCTGGATGGCTTTGCCGCCCGGTGGACCAAGACTTCCTCTTCCATCGGAAAACAGCTGGACTCGCTGGCCGATGTTGTCAGCTTTGGTCTGGTGCCTGGTGCCTTGGTGTATTTCATGCTCCTGCAGTTGCTGGAGCGGCAGGGCACTTCCTTATCGGGGTTACTGATTATGGCGTACAGCGCAGTGGCCTTTTTGCTTACCCTCTTTGCTGCGCTGCGCCTGGCCAAGTTTAATGTAGACGAGCGCCAAAGCGATGGATTTATAGGCCTGGCTACGCCAGCAGCCACCATCTTTGTGTGGGGCATACTGGATATTTTTCTTCACAATCCGCATGGCTTCGGATGGGTGGTGCAGTCCTTGTTCTTTTTGTATGCTGTTACATTTCTCATGTGCGTGCTCATGATAGCGGAGCTTCCCATGTTTGCTTTCAAATTCAAAAACTATGGCTGGGCCGGCAATGAAACACGGTATCTGTTCATAATTCTGAGTGTGGTTCTGTTGGCGCTTTTTAAATTCGCAGCGTTGTCCTTCATTATCGTTTTGTATATTCTCATTTCCATTGCACAAAAATTGATTAAACCATGAACTTCAGAGCCGAAATTGACATTATGCCGCACAAAGAATTGCTGGACCCACAAGGCAGAGCGGTGGCCCACGGATTGCAGAAAATGAATTTTGAATCGGTAGCCGATGCGCGCGTAGGCAAACATATTACGCTTAAACTTTCTGCCGCTTCCAAAGAAGAAGCTGCTGCGCAAGTGGAGAGCGCCTGCAAAAAATTATTAGCCAATCCCATTATGGAAGGCTACCAGTTTGAAATAGTTTCGGAGTAAGCCCGGCCACCGGAACTACAAAATACCTGCTATGCTCTTTGTCGTTCCCACACCGATTGGCAATCTGGAAGACATGACCCTTCGCGCTTTGCGCACCCTCCGCGAAGTGGATTTGATATTAGCCGAGGATACACGCCAAACCAAAAAACTGCTCGATCACTTCGAGATTAAAAAACCGCTGCACGCCTACCACAAGTTCAACGAACACAAAACCGTTGAATCCATAATTCAGAAGATACGGGGCGGCATTAAAATGGCACTGGTCAGCGACAGTGGAACGCCCGGCATCTCCGATCCCGGACACATCCTCATCGCACAATGCATAAAAGAAAACATAACCGTGCAAACACTTCCCGGGGCCACGGCTTTTGTGCCTGCACTGGTTAACTCCGGATTTAATACAGAGGAATTTCTTTTTATCGGTTTTTTGCCGCACAAAAAGGGACGGCAAACCCTGCTCAAAAAAATAGCACTGGAACAGCGCACGCAAATATTATACGAGTCGCCTTACCGAATGGTGAAGTTGATGGAAGAATTAAAAACACACTTAGGTGAACAAAGAGGCATTTCGGTGTCCAGAGAGATTTCTAAAATGTTTGAGGAAACAGTAAGAGGAAACGCCCCTGAACTCCTTCAGCATTTTACGCAGAAGGAACCCAAGGGCGAATTTGTTGTGATTATTAGTGCACAAGAAGTGTAACACTTCCCGTTTACACTATACGGTCATTATTTCCTTCTCTTTTACCTCAATGTGCTTGTCGACCTTAGCCGAAAAATCATTAGTAAGATTCTGCACACTTTGTTCTGCGTTTTTCGCAGAATCTTCCGGCAAACCATCCTTTTGCAGTTTCTTCACTTTCTCGTTGGCATTTTTGCGAATGGTGCGCAAAGCGATGCGGCAATTCTCGGCTTCATGCTTGGTTTGTTTTACCAGTTCTTTTCTGCGCTCCTCGGTCAATGGCGGTATGTTTAAACGAATAATTTTACCATCGTTTTGAGGTGTTAAACCAATGTTGGCCTGCAAAATGGCTTTCTCAATCGGCTGCAACAAAGAAGGGTCCCAGGGTTGAATAGAAATAGTTCGGGCATCGGGCGTAGATACGTTGCCCACCTGAATCAAAGGAGAACGGGTGCCATAGGCATCTACTTCAATTCCTTCGAGCATGGAGGCATTGGCCTTGCCGGCTCTTATTTTGCTGAGTTCGTATTCGAAATGCTCCAGCGCTTTTTGCATGTCTGATTTCGTTTCATCCAATAGGTTTTTTACATCCGCGTCTGTCATAATATTGATTCGTTTATAAGGTTTTTAAGCATTTACAATGGTGCCTATGGCATCTCCGGCCAGCACTTTCGCGAGGTTGCCATTTTTGTTCATATCAAATACAATGATGGGCAATTTATTTTCGCGGCAAAGGGTGAAAGCCGTCAGGTCCATCACATTCAGTTTTTTGGAAAGCGCCTCATCGAAAGTCAATTTTGCAAATTTCTTAGCCTCCGGATTTTTTTCAGGGTCTGCATCATAAATGCCGTCTACCCGGGTTCCTTTCAATATAACATCGGCTTCAATTTCGGTGGCACGTAGGGCGGCTGCGGTATCGGTGGTAAAGTACGGGTTACCGGTGCCGGCACCAAAAATAACGACCCTGCCTTTTTCTAAATGGCGAACAGCTCTTCTTTTAATGAATGGCTCTGCAATTTCTTTCATTTCAATAGCCGACAGTAAGCGGGTATAAACCCCCAGTTTTTCCAATCCGCTTTGAAGCGCCATACTGTTAATCACCGTGGCCAACATCCCCATGTAATCGCCCTGCACCCGGTCTATGCCATTGGCCGTAGCTTGTATTCCTCTGAAAATATTTCCCCCGCCTATCACAACGGCCACCTGCACCCCGGCTTCTACTGCTTTTTTTATCTCTTCGGCATATTGCATCACCATATCGGCATCAATACCAAACTGCTTGTTGCCCATCAACGATTCTCCACTTAATTTCAGAAGTATTCTCTTGTATTGCATAGCGGGTCGAAAATAAAAATTTAGTATCCGTAAAAAACAAAAGCCCTTCTTTTTAAAGAAAGGCTTTTGCTGAGTGAAAAAACTATCGGGGTCCTGAACCACCAGGTTGCTGTGGCATACGCACAAAACTCATTCGGTAATCATTAAAGTCCTTCTCCACTTTTTGAGCATAGGCAGCATCTTCATACTTTTTGGCAGCCATGGTCATTTCCTGCATAATGTAAAGTTGCTCGCGCACTTCGCGTCTGTTCATGAACTCGCCCTGCTGAAGCTGGTTATAGTAGCTAAGGTTGCCATTATCCATAGCGTTTTGAAGGTCGTAGTTGTAAACCGTTTTATAGTAGTTCAACTCATCTTTACACTTCTCCAGCATCTCTTCCATTAATTTTCTGCCTTTCTCTTTTTGGCCGGCTTCGTAATAAATGCCCGGATACTGGAAGTCGAAAACGGAATGCGGTACCCGGTCGGACGGAAGGTTTTTCAGGGAATGGTCAATTACCTCAGCTGCTTTTTGTTTTTCTCCTTTGGCTAACAAGGCTTCGGCCAGTCTTCCGAAATTGCCTTTCAAATTCACAGTCATACGAAGGTTGTTTTCGTCCAGATAGATATCCGGATTGCTTTCGATACCTCCGAAGCGGAATTTCTTCATCATGTTTTCATACATCACATCGGTGCGGGCCGGTGCGCTGTATGGCGAGCCGCTCGTATTTTCCTTTGGCACTACCCGGTAGCTTAAGCCTTCCAGTTGAAAATATTTTTCGAGCCCAACGTACGCATCCGGTGCTACACTCACTGCAAAATAGATCGGGCGGCTCATGAGATTATTGGCAACAATATCCAGTGTCATCAAATCATTTTTGAGCAGGGCACTGTTTTCAATCGTCCACTGCATGCGAGGCACTATCAGACTATCCTCATCGGCAGATACAAAATTTTTCTGGCGTGCCAGAGTCGTATCGATATCAATGAAGAATGTTTTAGAAAAATAATAGCTATCACCGCTTTCTTTATCTTTTGAGTTAGGGTCATCGCTGGCTATAAAACTCATCATTTGTTTCAACTCCACCGGTGTGGAAGATGAAATGCCCTGAACAGGACGATAGCGCGTTACATCTCTGTTGCTGCCGGCATACTGGTCGCTACGGAAGGAAAGCTGCACAGCCGGTGCATCATTCATTTTATATCGCAACTGATCGATATACCAATCTACCCCTAACAAAGAGAGATTAATGATCCGAATGTCAGTGCGGATGTGTTCGGTTTCCTGCGCATACCACAACGGATAGGTATCGTTATCGCCCTGTGTGAAAATAATGGCGTTGGGAGCGCATGACTCCAGGTAGCAACGGGCGAAATCGCGGGCCGTGTTTCTACCGTGCCTGTTGTGATCGTCCCAGCCCTGTGTGCCCATGAGCACCGGAGCCGCTACACAAAGTGCCAGAGCTGCAAAGGAGCTAGGCAACTCGGCCAGTTTTAATCTTGTTCTTAAAATATCGAACAATGCCACTACACCAAAGCCCATCCAAATCGTGTAGGTGAGGAATGAACCGGCCTGCGCATAATCGCGCTCGCGTGGCTCTATCGGTGGTTCGTTTTGATACACAATTTGTAATAAACCCGTAGTGCCAAACAATACCAGAATGACCAGGAAGGTTTCCTCATCTTTAAAGTAGGTATAGATTAAGCCCAGCAACCCGATAATGAGCGGTATCATGAAAAACTTATTTCGGGCTTTGTTGGCCAGCGCTTCTTTCGGTAAATTTTCCTGTGGCCATGCCGGTGCAAATAGATTCTTTGCAATAAAAGAATTGTCAATGAAGGAGATGCCGGAAATCCATCTGCCATTATCGTTTCCGTAGGTGCCCTGGATATCATCCTGACGACCACTAAAGTTCCACATGAAATAGCGCAGATACATATAGCCTACCTGATACTTGAAGAAAAATGCCAGGTTGTCGCTAAAACTTATGGCATCTTTCACGGCATATTTTCCACGTCCATCGCGTCCGGGATTATCTTTATTTAACTGCGCTACATAATCGTTAGCCGCTTTTTGACCATCGGGCGGAAAGGTTTTTAATACCTCGCGCGAGTCGCGGTCGATAATATTGAACTCCGGGTTTAACCAGGCGCGGTAGCCGGCCTTTTTCTGGTCTTCCTGCCAAAAACCTAAGCGAGGAAACAGCATCTGACTTTCGGGACTAAACTCATAATCCTGCTTATCGCCACCATCTTCGTATCGATTGGTTTTTACATTTTTCACCCAACGTTTTCCGGTGGTTTTGTACCCAATAATGTCATCGTAAGAAGCGGTATAATCAGGGCCTTTCGCCAATGGACGATCGCCATATTGTTCGCGGTCTACATACGACTTGATGGTAAAGGGGTCTGTAGGGCGGTTCATATTGATAGGCGGATTAGCGATAGCTCGAACCGGCACCATTACATAGCTGAGATAACCAATGTAAGAGAACACCATGGCTAACACTGCCACGTTGAGTATTCTACGTGCTTCGTAACCATAGTTGCGCGCCAATAACAATCCACCAATGAAAACAATGCGTGCAAAACGAGACGCCCAGCTATCGTTAATCATAAATCCGAGCAACACATAAAAAGTAACCGCCCCGATAGCAAGGTAAAAGTCGTTGTCTTTGCCACTGTGTGTGTAGCGCAGGATAAGCGCAAACACAACAATGAGTAAAATAACCCCTGCTATAATACCGGAGTTAAAGCCCAGGCCCAGTGAGTTAACAAAGAACATATCCATACCCGCCAGATACGACTGGGTGAATGAAATGATGAACTTCATGTAAAAGCCCAGTACAAAGAATCCAACAGCCACGGCTCCAATCCAACCAATCAAGGTGGGTTTAAAACGTTTGTAGTAATATACCACAGCAATAGCAGGAATAGCCAGCAAACTCAACAGGTGAACACCAATAGAAAGCCCGGTCATATAGGCGATAAGCACAATCCAGTGGTCGGCATAAGGAGAATCATCCGCATCCCACTTCATGATCATCCACACAATAATGCTCATGAAGAACTGCGAAAGGGCGTACACCTCGCCTTCTACAGCACTAAACCATAGCGAATCGAGGAATGTGCAGGAAGTAGCTGCAATTAAACCGGCACCAATAACCGTAAATATTTTACCATCCGAGTAATTGTTGTCGCGCATTAAAAATTTCTTGGCCAGCGCAGTCGTGGTCCAAAAGGTGAACATCACCGCACCGGCAGTAGCCAGGGCGCTCATCCAGTTTACCATCATGGCTATTCGGGAGCCATCTTCGCCACCCAGCAGCGTAAAAATTCTACCTAGCATTAAAAAGAAAGGAGCGCCTGGCGGGTGCACCACTTGCAAACGATAGCATCCTGATATAAACTCTCCGCAATCCCAAAAACTGCCGCTGGTTTCCATGGTCATGGTATAAACCACAGCAGCAAAAATGAACATCAACCATCCGAAGACGTTGTTCAATAACTTGTACTTCTGCATGAATAATTTTTAGAGTGGCTAAAATAGATTTTTTGAGGTGTGAGAGAACCTCTTTTGCATATTTGATGACGGCTTAATCGTTCCAGATATCTTTCCGCACCAATTTAATTTCGTGACCGTAAAACATCCTGGCGGTTTTGGCAAAAGCTTCGGTGTAATCGCTCAATAAAAATTCATCGTTTTTTACCCGACCTTCCGACAGAAGACCTTCTTTTTCCAGAATCTTCTTCAATTTATTAGCCACAATGTGTGTGGAATCAAAAAGCTTCACCTGTCCACCATAAAACTCATCTATTTCTTTTCGGACGATAATGTAATGTGTACATCCGAGTATCAGTGCATCAATGTGGCTCAATGCCTCGTTTTGCAGATAATTGTGAATGAGGGCATGGCTGATATTGTTGTTATGAAAACCTTCTTCAATCATTGGGACCAGCAAAGGGGTCGCTAAGGGCGCATAACGAATATCCGGTTTGCGCCTTTGTAGTTTTTCCTGATAGACCCCCGATGAAATGGTCGCTTTGGTGGCAATGAGCCCAACGTGATGTATGGTATCATCTTCCACAATAGCCTCAATGATGGGATCAATCACACTAATGATGGGCACCACGCCCCGATACTTATCGCGCAGAAATTCATAAGCTGCCGAAGAAGCCGTGTTACAGGCAATCACCACTGCTTTACACCCTTTATCGTGTATCAGATAATCAGTAATCTTTTCGGAATAATGCCGAATGAGCTCTTTAGATTTATCGCCATAGGGCAAATGGGCCGTATCGCCAAAGTAGATAAGCTGCTCCTGTGGCAAAACCCCGGAAATAGCATTGGCGACAGTTAAGCCGCCAATACCTGAATCAAATATGCCAATAGGTGCATTCATATATGCTCAAAAAAAACGGCAAGTGAAACACTTGCCGGATTATTGAAAGACTATTTAGGTGCTACAGGAGTAGTTGTTTTTACCACCCTTGTGATGCCGAGCTTTTTCATCACCAGGTCTGTTACATCGCTGTTATCCTCCGGGTAATAGGCCACTGCACCTGATACTATATCAATCACATATGAATATCCGTTTGCTTTTGCCACCTCTTTTACAGCCGCCAGATATTTATCATTGATGGGTTTCATTTTGTCTACCTGAAGCTTTTGCAGGTCTTCGTTTACTTTATTTTCAAAAACCTGAATACGCTCTTGCAATTGCTGTAACTCCTGGATTTTTGTTTCCAGAATAGCATCAGGGGTTCCTGGTGTTTGAGACAGACCCTGGAGTTCCTTTTGCTTTTTGTCATAATCGCCATACATGCCTTCCAACACTTTTGTATACGATTCCTTTTGTTTGGTTACATCTGCATTCATGGCTTTAAACTCAGGCATAGCCTCCAACACGTCCAGAGAATTGATGTGACCTATTTTTTGTTGCGCGTTCACACTGCCTGTAAGGGCTACCAGCGCTACTAAGATTGCTACGATGTTCTTTTTCATTTACGTTGTTTTACTGTTTGTTTGTTTATTGATGTTTGAAATATACTAATTGATTCCCATTTTACGTTTTACCAGCGCGGTAATGTCGCCCGTTTCGGGATAATACACCACTCCGCCTGCTGCAATATCAAAAATGTAGGTGTAGTCGTTTTCTTTAGCCACAGCATTTACCATTTTCAGATACTTATCGTTCAGCGGTTTCATCATGCTGTTCTGCAATTTGCCGAGTCGTTCCGGAGCGCTCTCTTCATAGGCTAAAATGTCCTGCTGCAACTTTGCCAGCTCTTTGGTTCGCTCTTCATAAACCGCCTCCATCATTCCACCGCTTAACTCCTGAAGCTCTTTGGTGCGCTTTTCGTAATCGGCATACATGCCTTTCAGCGAGGCCTCAAACTCTTTTTGCTTCCGCTCAATCGAAGCCAACAAGGCTTTGTATTCGGGCATAGCTTGCAGAATTTCTTCTGAATCTATATGCCCGTATTTCTGCTGCGCAGTAGCCTGACTACAAACAAAGAACGACAAAAACAGAACTACTACAATCCTCATGGGGCGTCAAAAATAAAATTTGGTGGCACACTTAAATCCAAGGGGCGCTGGGAACGATTACTGGCCTGCGGGTTTTAAACTAATGCCGAGGGCTGAAAGAATATCGTCACTCTTATTGAACTTCTCGCTGGCATAGAGCATGGTAGGGCCACTGCTGCGGTCAAATATAAAGTCGAGTGCTTTTGCCACAGCATATTTCTGAATTTCATTATACACCTTGTCCTGAATTGGTTTTATAAACTCCTGACGCTTCTTGAATAACTCTCCGCTTGGACCAAACTTACCTTTCTGAAACTCTTTCACTTCTTTCTCCTTTGCTTCAATTTCTTTTATCTTTTGTTGTTTCATGGGCTCGGTCATAAGCACCTGCTCGGCCTGAAATTGTTTATACATCTCATCTACATTCTTCATTTTACTTTCCACCTCTTTCTGCCATCCTTCCGCTACTTTATCCAACTGCTTTTGGGCTTCGGTGTAAGTAGGCATTTTGCTGAGAATGTATTCCATGTCTACATAAGCAAATTTTTGCGCCTGTGTGGCTAAAGTCAAGCAGAACATAGCTGCTGCGATGGTGATTTTCTTTATCATACAATTTTGTTTTTCTGTGATAGGACCAATAATACTGCCAAAGGATTACCTGTTTTCAAATTTTCACAAATCAATCTGCTTTACTGCGGTTCGCGACCCAGAATGATTCTGAATTTTCCATACTTGGCAAACACATTCTTACCAGCCGGTTCAGGACCAAATTTGTTCCTGTCGAATCCAAAACCATAATCGAACCCGAGCAAACCAAACATAGGTAAAAACACACGCACACCTACTCCTACACTTCTTGCCAAATCGTAGGGTTTGTAATTGCGAATGCTGGTCCAGTAATTTCCGGCATCGGCAAAGAGCAATGCATAAATGGTAGCACTCTGGCTTCCGGAAAAAAGATAGCGAAGTTCTACCGAATATTTGTTGTAGATAGCCGAACCGCCCTGCGGAGTAACCACATCATAACCGCGCATAGAAATAATATCGCGACCCAACTGTGTTCCCTGATTCAAGTTGCTTAATCCATCGCCACCAAACTCTACCCGCTCAAACGGAGAGTAGCCCAACTTAGGATTGTAGAGCCCCAGGAAACCCATGAGGGTAGATGTTTTGAGTACCAGTTTTTTACTCTTGATGAGCGGGATATACCATTCAAATTCGAATTTCCACTTGTGGAACTCTACAAAGCGGTAGCGCTCTGCATCCGGCAAATTCGCAAAATCCTTTTCTTGCATGGATGGGTATGTGTAGCGCGATGTTGGGAACATTGCAGTGTAAGGCGGAGTAAACTTGCCTTGTATCATCATGTAAATTCCACTCTCATTAAACGTAGGTGCCGACTGCACACGAGAATCGCGCGCCAGGGTAAGCTGAGCATTCAGGTTGGTAGAGCGACCGTTATCAAAAATGAAGAACGCCCCGTAATTGTCCAATATATAATGCTGAAACTCTAAACCGGCTGATACGGTGAAGAAATCATCCGGCCATTTTAATCGGGTGGTGATTCCTAAATACAGACTGGTAGAGAAATAGCGTCCGGTAATTTTGTTGATGTCTAAAACATCGCCAAAGGTATTGGCCCGCAGACGATTGAATGCGATATCCAACGAAAGTGGTTTTTTACCGCCCAACCAAGGTTCTGTAAAGGATACACTGTAGCTCTGAAAGCTTCTGCCGTTGGAGTTTATGCGCACACTTAAACGCTGTCCATCGCCACTTGGCAGCGGTGTCCATGCTTTTTTATCAATGATGTTTTTAATGGAGAAGTTGGTAAAGTTTACGCCCAAGGTGCCAAACAAACCACCGGCTCTGCCTTGTCCGCCCCATCCGGCAGATAGCTCTAACTGGTCGCTTGGTTTTTCCACCACACGATACTCGATATCTACCGTTCCGTTTTCAGGATTAGGAATTGGCACTACATCTAACTGTGCCGGGTCAAAATATCCGAGGTTGACAATCTCGCGTTGCGAACGAATCAAATCGGTCCGGCTGAATTTATTACCCGGCAAAGTGCGAAGCTCCCGTCTGATTACTTTCTCGTTAGTCTTCGTGTTGCCAATAATTCGCACATCACGGATGGTTGCCTGCGTGCCTTCATTTATTCTCAACTCAATATCTATAGAATCGCCATCTACTTTAATTTCTAACGGTGTAACGGAAAAAAACAAGTAGCCGTCATCCATATATAAGGAACTCAAATCGCCTCCGTTCGGATTCATAAAAATCCGCTCATCCAATAATTTCTGATTGTATACTTCTCCTTTTTTAATACTGACAATCTTGTTCAGCAACGAATCGGGATATTTCGTATTTCCGTTGTAGAATATATTCCGGAAGTAGTATTTTCTTCCTTCGTCTACATAGAGGTCTATCTCCATGTTTTTCTTGTCGCTCATGTAAATGGTATCGCGCACAATTCGGGCATCTCGAAAACCTTTACTGTTGTAAAATTCAATCACCTTGTCTTTATCCGCCTGATAATCATCGCGCTTAAACTTAGAAGACTTGAATACATTCAAATTTACATGGCGATCCATATACTGCCAGGCGCGCGTGGGTGAAATATTGCCGATGGCCTGATACCATTTTACCTTTACAGAGTCACGCTCAAAGTTCTTTTTGAAACGAAGCAAGCCGTCTAAGTCAAACTTCACCCGTTCGTGGGTTTCCTTCATTTTGGCCTTTAACTTTGACTCCGGCACCTCGCGGTTACCATAGAAGCTGATATGGTTGATTTTTACCTTGGGTCCTTTGTCGATGGTGATTTTTACAAGGACGCTGTTAACCAAAATGCTATCGGTTTGTTCCTCCACAGTAACTTCTGCCGATAAAAAACCTTTGTCTACATAGTAATCTTTGCAGGTATGAATAGTGATGCTTTTCAGATTTTCGGTAAAAATCTGACCGGTTCTTAAATCCAGCTTTTTGCGCAACTCTTCTGCCTCGCCATTTTTAATTCCCTTCAGGCTATAGCGCGACACCCGCGGACGCTCTTCCACTTTAATCACCAAGGCTATTTTATCGCCCTCAATGCGGTCGGCATCAATGCTGATATTGGTAAAGAGTCTTTGTTTCCAGAGTGTCTTAATGGCCTTGGGAATCTGATCGCCCGGGATTTTAATTTTGTCGCCCACCGCCAAACCGGAGAGTGTGACCAAAATTTTACCATCGAGGTATTTTGCTCCTTCCACCCGAATATTTTCTATCTCATACTCGCTGCCCTTGGCATAATCCAACAGGTTGGGTGCTTGCGCATGAGAATAGGTATAACTAAAAAAGGTTATAGACAGAAAAGCGACCATCAGCCGCCCATGAGTGAATAGCATTTTTGTAAAATAAAAACGCGAAAGCATGTTGTTCAAATTCATTTAGATAATAGCTGTTCGCTTGTTTTTCCGAACCTGCGCTCGCGATTTTGAAAATCTATGATAGCCTGATACAATTCTTCTTTTTTGAACTCGGGCCAAAACACATCAGTGAAATAAAATTCTGCATAAGCCAACTGCCACAATAAAAAATTACTGATTCTCTTTTCTCCACTGGTTCTTATCAGTAATTCCGGATCAGGCATTTCAGCAGTATACAAGTTGCGCGTCACCAGATCTTCGTTGATATCGTGCAAGGCAATTTCACCTTTTTGCAACTGCACCGCGATTTGTTTAAAGAACGAACCAACTCACTTTTGCCGCTGTAACTCAAGGCCAATGTCAATTGCATGCGTTTACAATGTGCTGTTTTTTCAATCGTGGCTTTAAGCTCCTTCCCCACCCCTTCAGGCAGCGAATCAATATCGCCAATGGCAGCGAGGCGAATATCATTTTTCAATAAAGTTTTCAGCTCTCCATTCAAGGATTTTAACAAGAGCGTCATCAGGGCACTGATTTCCAACTTGGGCCGGTTCCAGTTTTCGGTGCTAAAGGCATACATGGTCAAATACTCAATGCCCAACTCGGCACAGGTTTCAGCAGTTTGCCGTACCGACTCCACACCGCTTCGGTGCCCGAATATTCGGTTCTCTCCTTTGCTTTTTGCCCAACGCCCATTACCGTCCATAATTACGGCTACGTGCCTGGGCAGGCGGGTTAGGTCAATTTTGTCTTTCAAACTCACAATAGATGCTTAAACGCAGAAAGGGAAAATTATTTTTGAGTGGGCGAATATAGACAAATAGACCACAGACACCCATAAAACAATCGCATGACACAAGACCTCTATTTCTACCTGCTATATGCCTGGATTGCCATCGGCATACTGGCTTTCCCTTTTCTGCTGAAAAAGACGGCCCCTTATGGTCGCCACATTGCGCAAGGCTGGGGTCCTACTATATCTAACCAGCTGGGCTGGATGATTCAGGAGGGGGTAGCTCCCTTTTTTATCAGTTTCTGGTTTTTTACCGGAACGCTTGAAAAAACGGAGACGAGCTACCTCTTTTATGGACTCTATGTAGCGCACTACATTTATCGCTCTTTCATTTTCCCTTTCAGAACCAAAACGAAAGGGAAGAGTATACCAATTGCCATTGTGGGTTCAGCCATTGGATTTAACTTCTGCAATACCTTTTTCATCGGGTATTTTCTGGGAAATATCGGGGGCAACTATACCACAGGCTATTTTTTCGAATTCCGATTTATCCTTGGCTTAGCGGTGTTTGCTCTCGGTGTATTCATTAATGTAAAAGCTGACAATATGCTTTTGGCCCTTCGTCAACCGGGCGAAACTGGGTACAAAATTCCAAAGGGTTTTTTGTTTAACTACATCTCCTGCCCCAATCACTTTGGCGAAATGGTGGAATGGTTTGGCTTTGCACTCCTGTTGGGTCAATTACCGGCTTATGCCTTTGCCCTTTGGACCATCGTTAATCTAATGCCGCGAGCCCTGGACCACCATAAGTGGTATCATGAAAAGTTTTCGGATTATCCGACCAACAGAAGGGCCGTAATTCCATTCACTCTTTAATGAATTTCCGAATAGTGCCACCCACTTCCAGCAGATACATGCCGGAGGTGAATTCTTTCATATCAATGAATGACTGATGCTTGATGAACATACCGGATTTTAATTTTCGACCGGTGTAATCGAAAAGGTGATACGGATAAACGGGCCTGTTTGAAAAATCAAGTCCTGTTATTGTCAGTTGGTCTCTAACCGGATTGGGGTATAGGGTAAAACCAGAACTATCCATTAAATCTTCCAGATTTGAAACGACCACATTCACTGAGTTGGAAAGTGCCGAGCATCCGCTCTCATCGGTGATGGACACCTGATAACTGCCGTCTTGGAGAGCCAGATAAATGGAGTCAGTGGCACCGTTAATCGGTGTGCCATTAAAAATCCATTGGTAAGTAGATGCGCCAAAAGAGGAAAGCGTGTTGCCATTGACAGAAATGGAAACAGGAGGAAGCGTATTGACTATCAAAGCATAGTTGACCGAAGTGGCTGAACATCCGCCATTGTCGGTAACAGTTACGCGGTAGTTGCCGGCCAGTTTTGCGTTTATGCACTGGCTGGCTACTCCGGTATTCCAGAGATAAGAAACAAAACCCTGCGGAGCGCAAAACTGCGCGGAGTCGCCACTACAAATTACCGAATCGGACCGAGTAAGGGTCACCGTGCCTCCATTTGTGCCTCCGCCCAACACAAATGTGGTGTCAATAAAACAGCCGTTGGCATCGGTTACTTCCACCGTATAGGTTCCGGGGCCGATATTGGTAAGTGAATTTCCACTTCCGATGGTTGCGCCTCCTGTCTTCCAGGCTATGGAATATGGGGAGGTTCCACCAGCTATGCCTACATTATTGATAGCTCCATTGTTTTGCCCGCAACCGGGTTGTGTGATGCTTAATGCTACCGTTACAAAATAGGGCAGCGCTGATGGTGTCAAAGTAACCGTGCGGACCACCGAATCGCCCGGCATCGGAATGGAATCGAGTAGCAAAATATTGTTGATAGCCACCGAAGGATCGGAGCCTACGCCATCGTCATTGTTTGTCCAGTTAAAGCGTATCTGAAAATTATTGATGTTGTTGCACGAAGTTGGGAGATTGTAGCTGCGTTGTGTCCATTGACCCTGACCGCCTACGCAGGTAGCTGATTTAAGCGAAGCATCTAATGAAGTATAAGCCCCACCGCCATTGATGCTGTAACGCAAAGAAGCATTATCTGACAAGCCATCACCGGCACTTATAAAATCATAACGTAGTACTAATTTGGTAGCTCCCGAAGTGTTGATGTCGGGAGAACTGGCAGCCATATTAGTTTGCGGACAATAAAGAATGCCACAAAGTCCTCCGGCATCATAGGCCGCACCGGATGCAAATTGAGCTACACTGGTTACATGAAGTGTTTTGTTGTTTTGCCCTGCATTTCCGCAACTGCCTGCGGGCATACCGCTTTCATCATCATTGACTTGCCAAAAATTATTATCCACTCCATTCGTTCCGGTGGCGGTATTTAAAGTCCAATTATGTGTGGCTTCGAAAGTCTCCAGATAGATTGTATCCAATAGCGTACCTCCGGATGAGTAAACGGTAACCGTGTATGTGCCGGCTTGTAAATTATTAACGGTGGCTGAAGTAGCCCCGTTGCTCCACTTATAAGTGTAAGCAGATCCACCGCTTGGGGTTACGGTGGCAGTGCCGCCCGTGGTGCAAGTTGGATTGCCGGAAGAAATGGTGGCGCTCAACTGTGCCCAAACAGGAACCGACAACAAAATAAACAACATTATAAACAGGGGTCGAACTTTGGCCATTGCTATGGATTTTACCATAAATATAATGTTGCCGATTATGAATAAAAAAGAGCCGGATGCAAGCACCCGACTCTCCACCCTTATAAACTTACGTTGAAATTATCTGGGACCACCCGGACGTGGGCCGCCCTGGCCTCCGCCTCTTGGACCATTACCGTTTTGCTGCCGCTGTTCTTTCAAGTCTTGCATTTTCTTTCTAAAATCATCTTCGAGGCCGTATAATCGATTTACCTTCTCTTTGCCCAAACATCCCTCAAACTGCACTTTATACTTTTTCTTAAGGTCTAGTTTCTTTTGTTCAAAGTCCAACTGCTGCTCTGCGTTGGGGTTTTGACCCTCGGGCATTTTAAAATTCTGGCGCAATGCTTTTACATCGGCATGATACTGATTGTAAACAGGCCAAAACTTTTGTGCTTCAGCGGGGGTCAAATCCAACTGCTGTGAAATAAATGCTACTCGAAGAGCCTCAATTTTATCGGCCCGTTGCGCTCCGCCTGCCTGTGGAGGTTGCGCTACAACAATGGTAGTGATAGCAAGCGCTACAACTGTCCAAATTGTTTTCCATTTCATTGTTACTGTTTTCATTTTTAGTTTGATTTTAGTTATAAAAAATATAGCTCGCGGCTTAATCTAATATGGCTTCGTCTAAGTCTCGGTCGCTGAGTTGATGTAAATCTGCTGATTCAAAGTTTAATGGCTGTGATTCGTTAGCTGAAACATCAAGCATGCTTTGCTCAAACTCATCGGCATGGTCTTCAAAATATGCATTCAACTCTTCATCGGTTACTTTTTCGAGTTGACAATAAAAATCACGGCACTGTTGTTCTTGTATTTGCAGAAAAAACAGGGAACCAATGACTATCATAGATGCCGTTCCTGCAAAAGCCAGTGTATACTGGGGTCTGAATAAAAACTGCACGGCTTTTTCTATCGCTTCGTTCCAAGCATCCCACCAGGATGGAACAGCCGGTGCTTTGTCTGTTTGACTTACCTGACGCAACATCTGCTGCGGAAACTCTTGAAAATAACCTGCCGGAACTTCGAAGGATTGCTTCTTCGGTATTTTGGCAAGTGTAGGTGCCAGTGAATGAATTTCCTCCGCCTTAATTTTCCGCAGAACATCCCCGGAAAAATGATTGAAATAACCTGCCGGCACTTGCTGCTGCAAAGATTTTTGTAGCGCGTCTAACTCCGACTTTGCCACCGCCACTTCTTGCTCCACCAATTCTATCATCTGGAGACCAAATGCTTCAAAATAACCTTCGGGTGCCGAGAAGTAATTCGTTCGTTGCAAGGTAGAAAGCAGCGGAGCTATCTCCTTTAATTCACTTACCCAATGTTCTCTTGTTTCCATATCGCTGCTTGTGACTTGTAGGACACTTAAAGGTTTAATCCTTCGCCAACAAAAATTTTTCAATTTTCTGGGCAGCATGGTGATAGCTGGCTTTCAATGCCCCTTCGCTGGTGCCCAGGATTTCACTCATTTGCTCATAAGGCATTTCATCATAATACCGAAGATTGAATACCAGTTTTTGCTTTTCAGGCAACGACTCAATAGCAAGTTGCAATCTTTGCTGAATAGCGTCACCATCCACCGGATGGCTATCGCCTTTTATATAATTGGAAGGGGAATAGCTCGATTCCTCCTCTTCCTTATCTGCCATATCAAAACGGATGGTGGCCTTTCTGTTTCTGGAATTAATAAACGTGATGGTTTCGTTGGTAGCAATTCTGTATACCCAGGTAAATAGCTGCGAATCGGCCCGAAAATTATCGAGCCCGTTCCAAACTTTAATAAAGGTGTTTTGCATTACATCGAGCGTATCATCGTGGCTCTGGAGCATTCTGCGAATGTGATAGTATACACGTTGCTGGTAGGTTTCTACCAATACGGTAAACGCCTTTTCACGCCTACCGGAATGGAATAATTCAAGAAGCTCTTTATCGGTCATGGGTGGTGATTGTGCAGATGTGACTAAGGCAGAAAAGAAAGGTTTAAAACCTATTTTCTCTTGAGCACTTTCTTAACGGCATCCACCACATTTGGTGTGTCTAACCCGTATTTGGCCAACAGTTGATCGGGAGTTCCACTCTCGCCAAATGAATCATTTACCGCTACAAACTCCAGCGGCACCGGTTGCTGTGCCGAAACTAAAGTGGCAATAGCTGAACCGAGTCCGCCAATGCGATTATGCTCCTCGCAAACCACAGCACACTTGGTTTTAGATACTGATTTAAGTATAGCCTCTTCATCTAAAGGCTTAATGGTGTGGATATTGATGAGTTCTACAGAAAGCCCTTCCGCTTCCAATAGACGAGCAGCTTCCAGAGCTTTCCAAACCAAATGCCCGGTGGCAAAAATGCTCACATCTTTCCCCTCATTCATCACAATGGCTTTACCAATTTGGAAACTTCCTTCCGGCATAAAAATGGGCCATGCCGGACGACCAAATCGCAAATACACAGGGCCTACATATTCTCCGGCAGCAATTGTAGCTTCTTTTGTCTGATTGTAATCGCAAGGGTTAATCACCACCATGCCGGGCAGCATTTGCATAAGACCTATATCTTCCAATATCTGGTGAGTGGCACCATCTTCACCGAGCGTAAGACCGGCATGTGAAGCCCCTATTTTTACGTTTTTACCGCTATATGCTACACTCTGGCGAATCTGATCGTACACTCTGCCGGTGGCAAAGTTGGCGAAGGTGGTGGCAAATGGGATTTTCCCGCCCACCGTCATGCCGGCAGCCACACCTATCATATTCGCTTCGGCCACACCGCATTGCACAAACCGCTCGGGAAATTCTTTTATAAAATCATCCAACTTCAGGGAACCTACCAGATCGGCACATAGTGCCACCACATTGGGGTTGCTTCTGCCCAAAGCCAACATGCCGGCCCCAAAACCGGAACGCGTATCTTTTTTTCCTGTAGAAATATAATCCGCTAATGCCATAAAATAGTAGTTGTGGTTTAGAGCTTCAAACTTAAACTTCCGCCACTCTGTATCTCGAATTCTTTATCTACACTGGTGTGGATAGTGCGGGCGTTTTTGGATCGATACACGATATGGTATTTACCGGGTTGAATGGCAATGGTTTCCTGCTTTTCTTTTAAATGCAAATCATAAATTTTTTTCATAGCTCCGTTCTCTACCATAAATATTCCTCCGTAGGCTTCAAAACTTTTATTGATGGTCAAAATACCGGGAGCAGGTATAAGCACATCGGTGGTTTTACTTTGACCAATCTTTATGTTTTTGATTTCTAACCGAGGGAGTGTAAGCACTTCCAGATCATAGGTACCGGTGAGATATTTTTCGCGTGTATTGATACGCTGCACCTGTATAGTTTCGCTATTACCGGGTCGGTGAATGAGGCACTTGATGCGGTCGGTAGCGTGCACTTGTGAGGTGCTGCCTTGTAGCTGAAAATTTAAGAAACCCTGCGGTGCAGCTACCCGAATGATGTTATGTGCATTTCGCTTTAATACGATGCTATCCTTTACGATGGGCGGCACCGTGTGAACCAATAATTGGTATGTAAACACCGGTGAAACAGCCAGCGTGTCGGGTAATCCGCGGGCATTTAGGGAATGGTAAAAATCATACATCAGCACATCCGTTTCCGAGTCATAGAAACTCATATTTACATCGGTTTCGGTAGGTTTGCCGGCTGCATCATTCAAATTTACCTGCAAGGTGGTTTTTGAAATAGATTCCAATACGGAGGTGTTGAGCGCAGTAGTAAACTCCTCTCGGTTGGAGGTATTGATCACTTTTCCCATGCAGTTCATCTGCTGAAACACATTCGCCTGCAAATTCATCCCTATAATAAACGGACGAAGCACTACCCTATTTTCTTCCAGAATTTTTTGAAGCGAACAGGGTCGCGGTTGCAGGCATCCTCACCGTCTGTGATGATGATGAGTATTTTCTTGGCATAGGTGGGCCCAAAATCGGTAGCACATTTCTCAATCGAATAGACGAGTGGGGTAATTCCTTTGGGCCTAAGTTCCCCGAGCTTCTTCTTTAGCTTCAGGATGTTTCCGGTATCGAACGGCACTTCGAGACGGGTGTCGCGGCAGTTTTTATCCGGTTCCGGATACAGGTGACCAAAAACGCGCAATCCCATTTCCGCGTCTGCAATACCGGAAATGCTATCAGCAATTTCCATTAAAGCGTTGGTAGCAGTGGTCCATTTTGTGCCGCCTTTCCATTCGTTTTTCATACTGAGGGAGGCATCAAGTAAAAAAAGGATTTTGGTTTTTTCTTGCGCAAACGTGGTGGATAGCAGAAGCCAACAACTACAAAACAGGGCGATAGTTCGCCAGCGTTGCCTTCCTTTTTTTCGATATGGATATTGGGGGTTCATGGCTCTTGAAGGTTTAACACCGTATTTTGACCTTCTATGATTTCAAAAGTGCGGGTGCGGGTAGTTTCGCTTTCGTAGCTATCTGTTGGCTTATATACGATACGATATTTACCGGGCTGCAATTTTCTGTTCATCGTTTTTCCTTTCCATTCCACCCGCTCCACCATTTTTTTACCGGCATAGATACTGGCCAGGCAACTGCGTTCACTCATAATCGATAAAGTGCCATAATGAGAAACCATCCAGGTGTTGTCAGCAAAGGCCTGTAAACTGGTATCGGAGGTTACCGGAGGAGTGGTTAATAACTGTAACCTAAAGTCCCCTTTTAAATAATTCTCCGTGGTATTTAAGTCCTGCACATTCAGCATTTTTTGCGCGGGGGAACGCATCACCAACTGGGCATCGTTGTTACTATAATTCGCTTGCAAACAGGACAGACTGAAGGGAGCAAGCGGCACATCGACAGCTATAATATTGTGCTTGCCGGCTGTCAGTTCCACGTTCTCTTTTCGGATAGCCGGTATGGTATGAAGCTCTATATCATATACGCCCACGGGATCCAGATAGAGTGTGTCCGGATTCCCTTTTTCATTTAAGGTATGAATGAAGTTGTAAAGCATTTTTCGGCTGGCATGGTCGTAGAGCGTGAATGGAATATTGGTGACGGTAGGTTGTGCATTTGCATCCAGCAGATTAATCTGCGTGGTAGTCGTATTCAGTGTTTGTTTAATAATTACCCCCACGGTGTTATAAAAGGCCGAATCCGTTTGGGTATCGAGGAATGTACCGATGCATTTAAATTTTTCTGCATTCTTCTCGCCTACACTGAGCCCAACAATAAAGGGACGGACAGTGATTCTTTTTTCAATCAACTGTTGAGAACTGCTACAAGGATTTCCATCGCAGTTTTCATTGCCATCAGTAATAATGATAATGGAGTTCAGGCTTTTGGAATCGGCAGGAAAATCGGCCGGTGCCTGGAGTAAAGAATATGCAATGGGCGTCATGCCCTGGGGTGATATTTTCTGCAGTGCAAGCTGAATGTTTGCTGCATTATTTTTAGCAAAGGGCACTAATAGTTTACTGTCTTTGCAATTGCGGTCGGCTCGCGGACTTTGATACCCAAACGCCCGAACACCAAACTGCACATTCGGGTTCTTCTTTTCGACAGAATCGATCAGCTTATACAATAACTCTTTGGCTACATCAAATTTCTTCCGACCATTCCAATCTTCTTTCATGCTTCCCGATACATCAAGCAAAAACAATACGCGGCTTACGGTGGGCTTGTATACCTGTGATTGTTGCGCATACATGACCTGCACTCCTAAACAGCACATGCAAAGGAACAGACAGCGGTAAAAAATGTTGTTGCACATCTTTGTGGAAACGGAATGTAGGCCAATAATTCTCAAAATTGCAGGAAGTGATTTTTTTTACTTTCGGACATGCTTGATAAACTCATAAAAAACAGAATTGCACCGGTATTGGGGTTGCTTGTATTGGTGTGTGGGATTTGCTCTGCCTTTCTATGGAAAAACTTTGAAAGCGATAAATTCAAGATATACTTCGATGAAAAATTGATTCAGGGAAAGCAGGTGTATTTGTCGGAAAAAGTATCGGATCTTTCCAAATACAATCGCCCGAACATTATTCTCATTTTGGCCGATGATTTAGGCCAAACCGATATCTCGCTTTATGGCAACACCCATATTTCCACGCCAAACCTCGACCGCCTGGGGATGAACGGAGTTACGTTTACCGAAGGTTATATCTCTTCTCCGGTTTGCTCTCCTTCGCGTGCCGGCTTGCTCACCGGACGTTATCAGCAAAGGTTCGGACACGAGTTTCAGCCGAATCACCGCTACTTGAAAAACATGGCAGAGTATTATGGATTCAAAATTCTGCCCCGGTTTAAACCGCTGTCGCCTATTAAAACCAAGGAAGTTCCTGAAGTGGAGGAGCGCCTGAGGCAAGGATTGCCACCCTCTGAGATTACCCTGGCCGAATTACTAAAAAAGTATGACTACACCACAGGTATAATTGGCAAATGGCATCTGGGTGCTGCAGACTTTGCCAAACCCTGTGCCCGTGGATTCGATTACCAGTATGGGTTCTACGAAGCCTTTACCATGTATGCCGAACGAAAAGACACCGCCATCATCAGCCGGCCGGTGAAGAGTGATTTTATGGATTTACATCAGTGGAAAACAGCAGAAGGAAGACAAGGCAACTGCGCTATTTTACGCAACTGCTGCGAGCGCATGGAAGAAGATAAATACCTGACCGATGCACTGACCAACGAGGCCATTTCCTTTATAGAGCGAAGCAAAAACAATCCGTTCTTTTTGTATTTGCCTTACAATGCTCCTCACGCTCCGCTGCAAGCCCAGAAAAAATACTACGAACAATTTGCCCATATCACCGACCCCGTAAAACGCACCTACGCGGCTATGATTAAAAATCTGGATGATGAAGTAGGTCGGCTGATGAACTACGTGGAATCGCAGGGGCTTATGGAAAATACCCTCATCATTTTCTTAAGCGACAATGGGGGTGCGGTTTACAATGGCAGCACGGATAATGCCCCTTTTCGCGGGGGTAAGCTCACCAACTTTGAAGGTGGCATTCGCGTGCCGTTTATGATGCACTGGAAAAATCATATCCCGGCACATACCGTGGTACATCATCCGGTGATGTCGCTGGATGTATTTGCTACGATTGCCGCGGTGATTTGTGTTGAATTGCCCGCAGACAGAACCTTTGATGGGGCCAATCTGATGCCTTGCGCCACGGGAACCAACAAAAATGCTCCGCATGAAAAGCTATTCTGGCGAAGCGAATTCAATAAAGCGGTAAGAAAAGGTGAGTGGAAAATGATGCTCAACGAATTTGACGGGCAAAATTTTCTATATCGCGTAACAGCCGATAGCATCGAGCAAAATAACCTGTATACCACCGAACCCTGGGTGGTAAAAGAACTTACAAAGGAGATTAATCAATGGGAGAATGACATGGTGGCACCCTTGTGGCCCCGCGTGGTGAACTACGTCTACAAAGATGAGCAAGGCAAAACCACCTTTGCTTTTTAGTAATCGCCCAGCGTTTCTTCCAATTGAGCGAGTGCTTGCGCCAACTGAGCATCGTTTGGCGCTACTCCATGCCATTTATGTCCGCCTTGCATAAAGTCTACCCCATAACCCATCAATGTGTGCAGGATGATAAACACGGGCTTACCTCTTCCGGTTCTTGATTTTGCCTCTTTCAAAATATCAACCACCGCCTGCATGTTGTTCCCTTCTTTTAGTTCCAGTACATCCCAGCCAAAGGCTTCCACCTTAGCTTTGAGGTCGCGGTGACTTAATACCTGGTCGCAGGTACCATCAATCTGCGCATTGTTATAGTCGATGGTGCATATCAGGTTATCTACTTTATTGTGCGGAGCAAACATGAGTGCCTCCCAGATTTGACCTTCCTGAAATTCGCCATCGCCATGCAGCGAATAAACAATGGAATTATCGCCATTTAGTTTTTTAGAAAGAGCTGTGCCAATGGCCATACTCATCCCCTGCCCCAGTGAACCGGAAGCTGCACGAATGCCCGGCAAATGTTCATGCGTAGTCGGGTGACCCTGCAGCCTTGTATTCAACTTACGAAAAGTAGCCAACTCATTTTTATCAAAGTAACCGGCATGTGCCAATACGCTGTACCAAACCGGACTAATGTGGCCGTTGCTGAGGTAAAATACATCTTCATTGGCAGCGTCCATGCTGAAGTTTTTGTTGTGGTTCATCACCTCAAAATACAAAGCCACGAAATATTCGGTGCAGCCCATGGAGCCCCCCGGATGACCGCTGTTGACGGCATGAACCATGCGAACAATATCTCTTCTTACCTGTGAAGCAATGCGTTTTAATTCATCTGTGGAAGCCATACCTGTGTTATTTGCAGGTGAAAATAAAGTTGCCCGCAAGATGGGTCTTTTAAGATTTAAACTGAATGTGGATTTAGCTGCTTTTGATAGTTTTGAGCCATGAGTTTACAACTGAAAAACAAAGTAAGAATAGTTACCGCTGCCTCACTCTTTGACGGCCATGATGCCGCCATCAACATTATGCGCAGAATTATGCAGGCGAAGGGTGCCGAGGTGATTCACCTGGGGCATAACCGCAGCGCGCAGGAAATTGTGGAAGCTGCCATTCAGGAAGATGCACAGGGTATTGCCATTACAAGTTATCAGGGCGGGCATATAGAGTTCTTCAAATACATGTATGACTTGCTTAAAGAGCGCGGATGCGGGCATATCAAAATTTTTGGCGGTGGCGGGGGCACCATTCTTCCATCAGAAATTGAAGAGTTACACCAGTATGGCATTACGAGAATTTACTCACCCGATGACGGACGCAAGTTAGGTTTGGAAGGAATGATTGAAGATGTGGTGAAGCAGTGTGATTTCTCAACTACGGATCGCGAATTGCGGATTACGGATTTGAACACAAAAGCTTGGAAAGAAATTGCTCATCTCATTACCCGTGCTGAGAACGGCAAATCCGAAATCCGAAATCTGAAATCCAATATACCTGTATTAGGAATCACCGGCACCGGTGGCGCAGGTAAAAGTTCGGTGACGGATGAAATTGTCCGCAGGTTTTTGAAAAACTACAAGGATAAAACCATTGCGGTTATTTCCGTTGACCCGAGCAAGAAGAAAACCGGAGGCGCTTTGCTGGGCGATAGAATAAGAATGAATTCCATTTCTTCTCCGCGGGCTTACATGCGTTCGCTGGCCACGCGCGAAAGCGACAAAGCGTTGAGCGTGCATGTGCAGGAAGCCATTGATGTATGCAAAGCCGCGCACTTCGATTTTGTTATTCTGGAAAGTGCGGGCACGGGGCAAAGCGATGCCTCCATTCTTGATTACTGCAATGTTTCGCTGCTGGTCATGACGCCCGAATACGGTGCGGCTACACAGTTAGAAAAGATAAACATGCTGGACTATGCCGATGTGATTGCCATCAACAAGTTTGATAAAGCAGGCGCACTCGATGCGCTGGCCGATGTGCGCAAGCAATACAAACGCAGCCACAATTTGTTTACCGCCAAGGATGAAGATGTGCCGGTAGTTGGAACCATTGCTTCGCAGTTTAACGATGCCGGTGTCAATCACCTTTTCGAAATGCTGATGCACAGCGTAAGCGAAAAGATGAAAGTAGATTTTAAAGTAAAGCACACCTCTGCAAAGAACACCGTGACCAAATCGCAGATTATCCCTCCGGCTCGTGTGCGTTACCTGGCAGAGATTGCCGAGAACAACGAGCGTTACGATGAATGGGTGAACGAGCAATGCGCCATTGCTACTAAGTTGTATCAGCTGAACGGAGTGAAAGAAGATTTCAAAAACAGCGAGGAAGTAAAAGCCCTGCTCGATGCCTATCAGTTAAAACTCGCTCCAGAAAACTGGAAGTTGATTGCCGAGTGGAACGACAAGCTGAAAAAGTATTCGGAAGAAACCTTTGCCTTTCAGGTGCGCGATAAAGTGTTGCAGTTACCTTTTACTTACAAATCACTCAGCGGAACAACTATCCGCAAAGTGTATTTGCCGCGCTATAAAGACTGGGGCGATATTCTGTGCTGGCAGTTGCAGGAAAATGTGCCCGGTGAGTTTCCTTACACAGCCGGTGTGTTTCCGCTCAAGCGCGAAGGCGAAGACCCTACGCGCATGTTTGCCGGTGAGGGCGGGCCGGAGCGCACCAATAAGCGTTTCCATTATGTGTCGCTGGGGCAGCCCGCTATTCGCTTGTCCACGGCTTTTGATTCGGTGACGCTGTATGGCGAAGACCCTGACCACCGCCCCGATATTTACGGCAAGGTGGGCAACAGCGGTGTGAGCATTGCTACGGTGGATGACGCAAAAAAATTGTACAGCGGTTTCGATTTGTGCAGTCCGAAAACCTCGGTGAGCATGACTATCAACGGGCCGGCTCCGATGATTCTAGCTTTCTTTATGAATGCCGCCATTGACCAGGAATGTGAGCGCTACATGGAAGAGCACAACATCAAAATTTCGGATTTCGGATTTCAAATTTCGGGTTTACCGAAATACAATGGTGAGTTGCCTGAAGGAAACAAGGGTTTAGGATTGAAACTACTTGGCCTTTCGGGCGACAAAGTTTTGCCCGCAGATGTTTACGCCAAACTAAAAGCCAAAGCACTTTCATCGGTGCGCGGAACGGTGCAGGCGGATATTTTAAAAGAAGACCAGGCGCAGAACACCTGCATCTTCTCTACCGAGTTTGCCTTGAAGATGATGGGCGATGTGCAGCAGTATTTTATCGAGAACAAAGTGCAGAATTTCTATTCTGTTTCTATCAGCGGTTACCACATTGCCGAAGCCGGTGCCAACCCGATTACGCAACTGGCGTTCACCCTCGCCAACGGTTTTACGTATGTAGAATATTACCTGAGCCGCGGAATGAAGATTGACGACTTTGCGCCCAACCTTTCTTTCTTCTTCAGCAATGGTATGGACCCGGAGTATTCGGTGATTGGCCGCGTGGCGCGCAGAATATGGGCCAAGGCCATGAAGCAGAAATACAAAGGCAACGAGCGCAGCCAGAAACTGAAATATCATATTCAAACCAGCGGCAGAAGTTTGCACGCGCAGGAAATTGATTTCAATGATATCCGCACCACCCTGCAGGCGCTGTATGCTATTTACGATAACTGCAACAGCCTGCACACCAATGCGTACGATGAAGCCATCACAACTCCAACCGAAGAGAGCGTGCGCAGAGCCATGGCTATTCAGCTCATCATCAACCGCGAATTAGGAACTGCTAAAAACGAAAACCCGAACCAGGGCTCGTTCTTAATTGAAGAAATGACTGCCCTGGTAGAAGAAGCAGTGCTCACCGAATTTAAGCGCATTACCGAGCGCGGTGGAGTGCTGGGCGCTATGGAGCGCATGTATCAGCGCAACAAAATTCAGGAAGAGAGCATGTATTACGAGCACCAGAAACACACCGGTGAGTTTCCGATTGTGGGGGTGAACACCTTCCTCAGCAAAAACGGCTCGCCAACCATTATACCATCCGAGGTGATACGCTCCACTACCGAAGAAAAAGAGTTTCAGATTGCCGCCCTCAACAACTTTAAAAAGCGCCACGAAAAAGAAAGCGAAGAAGCACTGAAGCGTTTGCAACACGTAGCCACCACCAACGGCAACCTGTTTGCCGAGCTGATGGAAACCGTAAAGCATTGCAGCCTGGGCCAAATATCTCATGCGCTGTATGAGGTTGGTGGACAGTATAGGAGAAGTATGTAAAACAGAAATAAAAGCGTGAATCACTCTGATATGAAAAATAGAACCATTCACAAAATTGTTACTTGGGGTTATCAAATAGCAAAACTTGTTGCGGCTCTCATTGTAATTAGTTCTGCAATAGTTGGAGTGCTGCAATTATCAAAATCAAAAACTGATGCTTGGATTTTCTTAGTTTTGTGGGATGTATAGTTTACATGGTATGGTATCGAACTGCTTATCACGAAAAGTTTAAAAAGTAAACAGGTTACTTATACTTGCATCTCTATAAAATGTTTCCCAATCGCCCATACATACATTCAAGACCAAGTTGCCCAAGGCAAAAATATGTTTTGCTACTTTTGATATAAATAGCCTCCAAATATCTCATGCGCTGTATGAGGTAGGCGGGCAGTATAGGAGGAGTATGTAATAAGCTAAAGAGCAACTATGGATTATAAACTTGTACTACTTATTGATGCAAGAAAATGTTCCGGCAAAATATCTGTCAGGTATTATTAAAGAAATTACAGCAAAAGGCACTCCGCTAATAAAAAGAGCGTATTCGGATTGGACTTCTTCTAAGAGTTTAGAATGGAGGAAACTTCTTTTGAATTATGCGGTAACGCCCATTCAACCCTATGGCCATGTTACAGGAAATAATACTTGTGATGCATCAATCATTGTTGACGCTATGGACATCTTATACTCTCAAAAGGTTGATATGTTTTGTATCGTTTCTAGTTATGGTGACTTTGCTCGTCTTGCGACTAGGTTGAAAGAGTCTGATAAAATTGTGTTTGGGTTTGGAGAAAAAAATGCTTCCGATTCATTCAAACTTGCTTGTGACCGGTTTATTCTGTTAGAAAACTTGATTGTAGAAGAAGCCATCGCAAAAACAGATATTAAAGGTGGTAAAAAAGTGAGTGGCGCTATATTCAAACCGATTCCCTTGAGTCAGAGATGATTCAAATGATGGTGACTGGTTGCAAAGAGCTTGCCGATGATGAAGGTTGGACGAATCTATCTGATTTGGGCAACTTGTTATTGAAGCGTCAACCCGATTTTTGATCCTAGGAGTTTTGGTTTTCTTAAGTTGCTAGCGCTTGTGAAAAGCATCAACAAATTTGAGGTAAGCATAAAATCCTCTGCAACAGGAAAAGTAAAAGTAGCAATGATTAGAGTGAAACAGTAAACTGCTTGTATATGAGGAACACCTTTTTAATGATTGTGTTGTTTTTAATTGTTGTACTAGCTTGGGCACTCTTCCCTTTGTATGGTAAATGCTTTACTGGTTCATATGATTCACTTAGTGCTCTGTTTAGTGGGTTGGCTTTTGTTGGCATTATAAGCACGATTATCCAACAAAAACAGCAACTAGAAATGCAGAAGGAAAGACTTATACTTCAGAGAAAGAGTTGGAGATGACACGAGAAGGGAACTAAAAGGTCAGCTTCAGCCCAAGAGAATTCAGAAAAGGCGCTTCGAGAGCAAGTTGAAAACATGGAAATCACTGCGAAGTTGAACACTTTGAATATCCTATTTAATATCTACAACGAAAAAGCAGAGTCTAAATCTTCAATGAATTGGCAACAGAAAGAAGTTGCAGCTAAACAAGCCCAAGCAATTGCAAGAGAACTCGAACAGTTAAGCAAAGGATTTTGAAATAACCACAAACTGGCACGAGCGCCCGTTCGTGACTTACACATCTTTTCCCTACCGGTTGGTGTCTTCACCAACCAGAACTATTTCGGTCGGTGAAGACACCGACCGATAAGTCCTCCCCACCACCAATTACCCCTCCATTTCATTTCTTTGGGCTTTTAAAATTAAGTGTAACAAAGCATCATGTCGCAAAATCAACTCTTTACTCCCTTCACTTTTCCGGCAAGCGGTAAGCACATGCGCAACCGCATTTCGCTGGCGCCTTTAACCAATATGCAAAGCCACCGGACGGCACGCTGAGCGATGAAGGATCCCAGTGGATTGGTGCGCAGGGCCAAAGAACTTTGGCATGGTGATAACCTGTGCCGCCAACGTGTCGGCCGATGGCCAGGGCTGGAAAGGCGAACTGGGCATTTATGACGATAAGCATACTGCCGGGCTTACGCGCCTGGCGCAGGGCATAAAACAATACGGCAGCCTGGCGGTGGTGCAGATTTTTCACGGTGGGGCACGCAGCCCCGAAAGTTTAATAGGCACACAGCCCTGGAGCGCGAGTGCGCACATTATGCCTCATGCTAAAGTGCCGGTAGAAGTCCGCGCAGCCACGGTAGAAGATATTGACCGCGTGCTCAACGATTTTGTGGCGGCTGCTGTGCGTGCGGAGCAGGCCGGCTTTGACGGGGTGGAACTGCACGGAGCGCACGGTTATTTGCTGCATCAGTTTTTAAGCACGGTTACTAATAAGCGCACCGATGAATGGGGCGGCAGTTTCGAAAACCGCAACCGGTTATTGCGCACGGTGTTGCTGCGCATTAAAGCAGTGGTTAAAAAAGATTTTATGGTGGGCGTGCGCCTTTCGCCCGAAGACAAATACAGTTTTGAGGGAATTGATTTTGATGAAAGCGTGGCACTGGCCAAACTGCTGGCACACGATGGGGCCGATTATATTCACCTCTCGCCCTGGGAAGCCGCCAAGAAACCCGAAAAATATGCCAGCGGTGATAAAGCCCTGATTACTTATTTCCGCGAAGCGGTTCCGCAAACACCCATTGTGGTAGCCGGTAAAATATGGACCCGTGCCGATGCCGAACAGGCCATTGCTTTGGGGGCCGATATAGTAGCCGTGGGCATGGCGGCTATTGCCCACGCCAACTGGCCTGAGTTGGTAAAAGAAAATGCTGAACCCTCGCAACCGCCCTTTACCGAGGCGCATTTACTGCAGCAGGGGCTAAGCCCCACGTTTGTAGATTATATGAAGCGATGGAAGGGCTTTGTGGCGGATGATGTGGGGTAAACCCAGGCTGGCGCAAGAATACCACCACCGCTTGATTATTCAGTGCACCCTTTACCCTTGCAATAGGTGCAATCCAGTTGCCACTCCTTGTCTATCACTTTACCGTATTTATCGCACACGGTGCATACCCCTGTGCGGGTACCAAAGCTGATGCGCTTTCCTCCTCCGCATATATCGCATCGTTTGTAGGTTTGTTGTTTGGGGCCTTTGCCGGTGCCTTTGCAATAAACACACTCTATGCAATTTGACTTGGTGGTTCCTGTACCATACTTGCCGGCAATTTTTGCCGCTTCTTTTTGAAGGTCGGTAGTAGGAGTTGCAGAGTGCTTATATGCAGCAGTGCCTTCGGGTTGCAGGCTACCGCCATCGTTCATTACAAATATCGAATCCTGTTTTATAAAACGCGTGGTTTTATAGCTTTTGCCTAAAGCCAGTGAATCGAACTGAAAAGCATGTGTAGTTGCACCTTGTTTATTGATAATACCCCATTTGCCCTGATAACGCACCGGAGCCTGGCCTGCGGGTAACATAAACGGCAAAGCAAGGTCGGCAGCAAGTGGCTTAAAAGCATATTCTCCTTTTTCGTTGATGTATGTCCATAATTGGGGGCCTGTGCTGGCGGGAAAAAACTTTTCATTATCCAGCAGTTTATCATATGTGGGCTCAAAACCGGCTTTGTAAAAGCCATCGCGTATTTGCAAAGGCACGGTAAGGTATTTCCCTTTCAGCTTGTCGGAAGATATATTGAACACTATCAGGGTATCACCCCACATATACGCCATGTGATTATTAAGGTCATATATTTTTGTGGCCCCCGGCATGGCAAAAGAGGTTCTTTTACAGTCCAAACTGTAAATCTGACGGGCTTCTGGATATTTTAAGTTCATGCATTGCAGTTCGTAAGAGTTAGAGAGCCTTGTAACCCATACATTGGAGCATATATGATTTCCCTGCTTATCATACACGTTATAGTTTGCATTTATAAAACAAGGCTTTACAGAGAGTTCGGAAAAGTCATACTTGTTTTTGTAATGGTCATACAGAAACGCACCAGTGTCCCTATCAACAGAAAACAGATAAAAAAAATCAGACTTGTCTGAGCGCAGTGCACTTACGTTATAAACCACAGAAATTTTTGCAACGTACTCATTCACAAATTCTGCCTTATTTACAATTCCCTTGCCCGGCAGTAGAACCTGTGTACGTTTTTGGGTTTGCTTGTTAAGGAGCCAAAAATGTGAACCGGGAGTAGTCACAGAATCGGTTACTCCGCCTATTTCAAAAGAATATTGGTTTTGTGGCAACAGTGTTGCAGGGCTCTGTTTGGTTTGGGCAAAAGCCTGCAAAGTGCAGCTAAGTGTAAAAAGCAAAAGATAGTATATACCTGAAGTTCGCATGGCAACAGTTTTATGTTAACTAACTGGTGCCGAAAAATAGTAATGGCGGGAAAAAACAAAAAATCCAAGGGGTGTATCCCCTTAGCGGGCAACAACGTAGTCAAGAAATTAAACATTGTTGGTATTTTACTATCAGCCCCCTACTCACAACTATAACCAAACCTGCGATTCTCCGTGCTGGGGGCTAAAATACTGCGGCTTACATTCTCTTCGGTAACGTATCCGTTTTCATCGAGCAGGTAGGTGTAATTCATTTTAAAACTGAGGGTGCCGGTGTTGGTGTATACATTGGTTTCGGCAGGCAGTTTATCGCTGGCTTTGCCATATAAATGGAAGAACGGATAGAAACCGCTGAGCAGGCTGGTGGGCTCTTCCACAAAACTGAAAGCGTGATAACCCATTTTGTTAGGCCTGTCGGTATAGGTTGTGATGGCATATTCCTGAAGGTAGAAAGGCCCCGTAACAGATGCACTCACAAATTTGAATTTGCGCACCAGGTTGCCGTTTTCATACACCATGCTGTCGAGTTTTACGCTGATGCCCCCGGTTTGGTCGTAGCGCTGCAGGCATTTGGCAATGCGCCCCTCGGCATTGTAGGTAAAGTAATAGGTATAGTCGATGTTGGTGCCGCCTATCACAATGGAATTGCTCATAGAAGAAACGGTGCCGTTGCTGTTCAGAAAAACATTGTAGGTGGTATAGGTGGGGTTTCCGGGGATAGACACCACACACTGCGCGGCCAGGGCGCTGGTATAGTTAAAGGTATAGACCGATTCACCCACTATTTCATACGTAGCCACCCGCCCCTGTGCATCGTAGCTTATGCGGGCCGAATCGGTGAGGCTGGCACGGGTTACCAGTGTGCAGTTGGGCGTTTTGTTTTCTTTTTTGCAGGCAGAAATAGTGAGCAGCAAAAGGGCCGCAGCAGCCAGTAAGAATGGTTTCATGGGGTTGAATATTTGTGCCGCAAAATAAAACTTCGGGCGGTAATCGGCAGCGTCTGTCACCCTGGGTTTTTCGTATTCGCTCCCCCCTGTACCTATAAACACGGACAAAAACCGGCCTTTGGGCCCTGTTCCTTACTTACACCCCGCCTTTTTAATGAACTCGAGGCTGCGGCCGGTGAGGGAATGTTGCTGAAAACCGGTTTTGATGAGGTAGCCTTTTTGCCGGAGGTTCATCAGCAGCTTGCCCAGGCCGCCTTCGGAGTAGCCGGTGAGCTTGCGCAACGTGGGATAGTCGCCCGGCAATTGGTTATAGAAATGAAGCAGCAGTTTGGCTGCGGCCAGGGTGGTGTCGTTCTTCCAGCCACCGAATTTGGCGTGGTAAAGTTGTGACGACAGTATTGAAATATTATGCCCCGATAGCGGTAGCGATGCCGGCAGCGATGCCGCCACCTCATCGGCAGGCTGAGTTTGCTGTGCGGGCTGTTCCAAAATCTGTTTTGATGCCATCGGGGATTGCGATAGGGAATCAGTAAGCTGTTTTGTTGCCATCTGCGTTTCCGGTAGGGAATGTTGCGATTGTTTTGTTGTCATATGCAATTCCGATAGGGAATCAGTAAGCTGTTTTGCTGCCATCTGCGTTTCCGGTAGGGAATGAGGCGACTGTTTTGTTGTCATCTGCGATTCCGGTAGGGAATATGGCGACTGTTTTATTGTCTCTCCTTGTTCCGGTAGGGAATGAGTAAGCGTTTTTGTTTCGCTTAGTTGTTGCAAACGGCTGTTTTCGGCCTTTAATGCATCGTTTTGCTCCATCAACACGCTGAGCATCTTCTTGAGCAGGGCTATTTCATTCCGCAAGTCCTGTAAAAGAGTATCGTCCATGGCCATTGGTTTTCTCCAAATATATAAAAACCGCCTACCCGCAAGCGGGGCGGGGCCCGGCCATTGCCCTGTATAAAAAATCTGACGGCTGCTACAATATTTCGCCCCCCTGATACGACAGTGGAGAGTATCCACTCCTTATTACCCAAAACACCTTCAATTTCCCCTTTATGCCCCTTCGCCTTTCTGCCTCTGTGTTGCCTGCGTTTGCCGCGTTTTTGTTTTTGCTTTTTGGCCCATCGGCCACCTTCGCGCGCGTGCAGCCGGGCGATGTAGAAATTGTGCGCGACCACTACGGTGTGCCGCATATCTACGGCCGCACCGATGCCGATGCCATTTATGGCCTGGCCTGGGCGGGTTGCGAAGATGATTTTGCCACGGTGCAAAAGATGCTGCTGGCCCTGGAAGGCCGCCTGGCCGAAGCCGATGGCAAGGATGGAGCCGTGCTCGATTTTTTGTCGTTTATCTCCGGTGCCCGCGAAATTGTAGACACCGCCTATGACGCTGCTTTTACCCCCGCTTTCAAAACCAAAATAGAGGCCTTTGCCCAGGGGCTCAACGATTATGCCAGCGCCCACCCCGAGGAGCTGCTGCGCCCGGGGTTGTTTCCGGTTACCCCCAAGCAGATTGTAGCGCAATATGTGGTTACCAATATGCTGCTCACCAATATGTATCTGGACATTCAGAAAATATTTTGGGCTACATCAAAACTACGAAACCAACCTGCCCTCGGGCAGCAATGCCTTTGCCTTCAGCCGCCAGCGCACCACCGAGGGCAAAACCTACCTGGCCGTCAACTCGCACCAGCCCCTCGAAGGTTTGTTTAGCTGGTACGAAGTACACCTCGTGAGCGAAGAAGGGCTCAACATACTGGGCGGCACCTTTCCGGGCGGCATGAGTGTGTTTCATGGCACCAACGAATACCTGGGCTGGGCCTGCACCCTCAATCACCCCGACCTGTGCGATGTATACAAGCTGGAAATGAACCCCCGCAAGCGCCTGCAATACCGCCTGGACGACCACTGGGAAACCCTCCGGGTGCGCAAAAAAACCGTGAAGGTAAAGCTGGGTGCCATCCGCCTCCCCATCACCAAAACATTTTACTGGAGCAAGTATGGCACCACCCTCAAGAATAAAGACGGCTTTTACTCGCTGCGCTTTCCGGCCAATATGGATATCCGCGGCTGCGAAAAACTCTTTGACATGAACAAAGCCAAAAGCTTCAGCGAATGGAAAGGCCACCTGGCAGCCGGGGCTTTTCCCTCTATCAACTTTATTTATGCCGACCGCACCGATACTATTTTCTACATCAGCAACGGCCTCTTTGCGCATCGCAATCCGGCTTACAACTGGAAAAAAGTATTGCCCGGCAATACACAGGCTACTTTGTGGGACAAAAACTTTTACCCCATCGATTCGCTGCCGCAGGTACTCAACCCAAAGAGTGGCTATCTGGTAAACACCAACAACAGTTGCTTCGAAGCCAGCGGCCCGGGCGATAATCCGCAGCCCCAACACTTCAACCCCACCTTTGGCTACACCACCGAGCGCAACAACCGCAGCATTATGGCGCATTTTCTCATTGGCAAAGAAGATAAACTGAGCTATCGCGATTTCAAACGCATTAAATACGATGAACAATACAACGACAGTGTCTATAACTACGGACTGGCGAATGCCCAAATCCTCTTTAACCTCGACCCCCAAAAATACCCCGACCTGGCCGATGCCATAGCCGTGCTGCACAAGTGGAATTGCCTCAGCGATGTCAACAACCGCCAGGCTGCCCTCATCACCTTTGCCATGTATCCGCTCATCGATATCATCAGCCACCGCGGCACCAATTATGAAATGAACACCTTTACCGAGCAGCAATATGTAAAAGCACTCCGCAGCGCCAAGCGCCACATGCTGCGCCATTTTGGTGCGCTGGAGGTGCCCTTCGGCCAGGTGCAAAAGCACGTGCGCGGCACGAAAGAACTACCCATTGGCGGCATGCCCGAGGTGCTGGCCTGCACCATCAGCCAGCCGCACAAAAACGGACAAAGACGCACCTTTGTGGGCGAAAGCTACATCCAGCTGGTGCGCTTCTCCCCGGCCGGTCCCGAAATAGAAACCGTGCATGCCTATGGTGCATCGTCTAAGCCCGGCAACCCGCACAGCACCGACCAAATGGAGCTCTTTGTCAACAAACAACTCAAACCCATGTCGCTGAATAAAGCGCAGGTATACCAACAGGCCGAGCGCATCTACCACCCCGGCAGCAATACCACAGAGCGGGCCGGCACATCCGACAAGCCCTGAGGGAATAAGGAAACAGGAAGAGAACAATTGATAAATTTTATCTCACCGGCTGGCATCCCCACCAACCGGCACAAACGGCCGAATGAATAAATCCGCGGTTTGCGCTACCACCCGCCTGTGATAGCACGGCTCCTGTGTATTTATAAAATGCGGATACTCCTATTTGCAATACGAGTTAAACATTCCTCCATCATTTCTGTTTGGATAGCCTATGTCTTCATCAGCCATTTCTATCCGGCATCTTTCCAAAAAGTTTGGCGCGTTCAGTGCGGTGAATGATTTGAACCTGGAGATAAATGCCGGTGAGGTGTTTGGTTTCCTGGGCCCTAATGGTGCCGGCAAAAGCACTACACTCCGCATGCTGCTCACGTTGATAAAACCAACTGCAGGCGAAATTTTTGTGCTTGGAAAAAACCTGCAGGAGCATCGCAGCGAAATACTCACACAGGTGGGCAGCATTATTGAAAAGCCTGACTTTCACTTGTATCTCACCGGTTTTAATAATCTGAAAATCCAGGCTCGCTTGTGCGGTCTTCAACCTGCCGACAAGCAACTCTATGAACTATTTGAAACGGTGGGACTAAAAGGGCGCGAGCACGATAAAGTGAAAACCTATTCGCACGGCATGAAGCAACGGCTTGGCCTGGCACAGGCTTTGGTTCACAATCCGCAAATTGTGATTTTGGATGAACCCACCACCGGACTCGACCCTCAAGGCATTATTGATTTGCGCTTACTCATTCTTCGCCTTAAAAACGAAATGAAAAAAACGGTGGTGCTCTCATCGCATATCCTGAGCGAAATGGAGTTGATTGCCGATAGCATGACCATTATAGCCGGTGGCAAAGCGGTGGTGCAGGGAAAAGTAAAAGAACTGCTCTCTAACGAAGATCTGATTATTGTGATTGAACCGCAGAACAACATCCTGTGCGCACAGGAACTGCAACAGAGCCAATGGCAGCAGCGCATAGATGTGGTTGGCGAATCAACCATTGCCATGAAGTTGAGCAAGCATGAAATACCGGAGCTGATAAAGTTTCTGGCCGATAAAAACCTGGGCACTTACAGCGTAAGCTACAAACGAACACTGGAAGATTATTTTCTGAAACTGACGAACCAACCGCATGTTTAACCTGATAGGTATAGAGTTGTTTAAAATCATCACCAAGCCACGGAGTTATCTGGGGTTTCTGGCCATTACGCTCATCATTCTGCTGATACAATTTGCGTTTTACATAGATGGCAAACAGTATCTGGATTTTGTTTTTCAATCGCTGCAAAATTCATTTCAGATTGAAGGCAACGTGATGAACGGCTCGCTGATTTGCTTTATCATTTTACAAATGCTGATTGTACAAATGCCGCTGCTCATAGCACTTGTAACGGGCGATTTAGTGTCGGGAGAGGCGGCATCGGGCACTATCCGAATGCTGCTGTCTAAGCCATACTCGCGTTCGCAGATTTTGTGGGCCAAATACATTGCCGGCAGCATTTACACCTTTGCGCTCATTGCATGGTTGGGGATACTGGCGCTGGGCTTGGGCTTACTTATTTTTGGCAATGGCGACCTGGTAGTTTTAAAAAGTGATGAACTGGTAATACTGCGAGCCGATGATGTACTGTGGCGCTTTCTTACCGCATTTTTTGTGGCGTTTCTTAGTTTATCGATGGTTACTACTTTCTCGCTCATGCTCTCGTGCTTTACCGATAATTCCATTACGCCCATTGTGGCATCCATGAGTGTCATTATCATTTTCACCATTATTGGCACGCTGGATGTGCCTTTGTTTGATAAAATAAAACCGGCACTATTTACCACACACATGATTATATGGCGCAACCTGTTTGATAACCCCTTGCCCATGGAGCAAATCATTCAATCGCTGAGTGTGATAGTGCTGCACATTGCTGTTTTTCTCAGTATCGCATTTTGGCATTTTAACCGCAAAGACATTCAGAACTAATTGTAACAACATGAGAACGCTATTGCTTTTAGTAGGTATAACAATGAGTGTTGAAATGACCATGGCACAAACCGCCAAGGAAACGATTGCGCGTGTGAATCAGCACTTTGCAAAAGTGAAGGACTACGCTGCAGACATTGCCATGAACTTTCAAATACCGGGAGTGAACATTGAACCCATTAGCGGCAAAGTGTATTACAAAACCCCCGACAAGTTTCGCGTAAAAACCAAAGGCATTGTTTTTCTGCCTAAACAAAACCCTTACTATGCGCTGGCAATGTTGAAAGACACGAATGCTTACACCGCCATACTCAGTGGCAACGAAAAAACAGGAAACTCCAATTGTGCCATCATCAATGTAATACCCAACAGTGAAACCGATTTAATACTCGGCAAATTTTGGATTGATAACGCCAGAGGTGTGGTAATGAAGTCCCAACTAACTACCAAAAGCAATGGCACTATAATGGTAGAAAATCGCTACGGCAATATGCTAACCTATGCCTTGCCCGATAAAATTGTTTTTACCGTAGATATGACCAAGTTTAAAGTGCCCAAAGCAGTAGCAGTAGATTTGAATTCGAAGAGTAAAAAAAGCAACAACGAATCCAACAAAGGCACCGGCACTATTGAATTGCAGTTCAGCAATTACGCACTGAATAAGCAATTGAAAGACGAGGTGTTTACACAGGAGTAAAGTGCTTGTTTTTGTCAACCCTCCACTACATTATCTGAACAACGAACCAAATCTACATGAGGTTTGTTTGGTAAAATACAAATGACCAACATCCATTATTCCCAAAAGCAGATAGAAGATATGGAAAAGCGAAAGCGGGCTGCTTTCGTGAATTCACTTAGTGGATTTAAGAGCGCATCGTTAATTGGGACGGTGGATGAACTTGGCAAAACCAATCTCGCGATTTTTAGTTCTGTGATACATATTGGCTCTGACCCTGCGCTTATTGGTTTTATCTCTCGCCCCGACACCACCAGGCGGCACACGTTAGAAAACATTCTGGCCACCAATTGTTTTACCATCAATCACATTCATGCTGCGATTTACAGGCAGGCACATCAAACTTCGGCTCGCTATCCAAAGCACGTTTCAGAGTTTGATGCCACCGGCTTAACTCCGGAGTTTCGCCCGCTGATACCTGCACCTTATGTAAAAGAATGCGTCATAAAATATGGTTTGACTTTTGTCGAAAAACACGATTTGAAAATTAATGGCACCACCTTAATTATTGGGAAGGTGGAGGAGGTTTATGTTCCAGAGAATTGTTTATTGCCGGATGGCAACATAGATGCAGAAGCTGCAGGAAGCATTACAGTTTCAGGCCTTGATAGCTACCATATCACTAAACGTTTATCGCGTTTAAGTTATGCCAAGCCGGATAAACTTCCCGAAGAAGTTGCATAGCTCATTAGAAACAGCATTTCAAATTTCAGAAAATGAAAGGTGTAAAAAAGGAAAACCTGCCGAGCAAAATCTGCATCATGTGCCATCGCCCCTTTGCATGGCGAAAGAAGTGGGAGAAAAACTGGAACGAAGTAAAGTATTGCAGCGACCGCTGTCGCAACAAAAAGTTAGAGGATAGAGACTATGCATTCAGAAAATGATGGTTTAATCTGCGAATACAGCGGCTTGCCCTCTCCGCTGTGGTATCAAACCGTACCCGCTAAACAAGTTATAGCAGCAAAAGGCAAGTGTAAATTGGATGATGCCGACAAAGACCGCATCATACAAATGGCATGGGAAGACCGCACGCCTTTTGAGGCGATTGAATTTCAGTTTGGATTGAAGGAAAAGGATGTGATTGAATTTATGCGCCAACATTCATTGCCTTCCAGTTTTAGAATGTGGCGCAAACGAATGCGAGCCCGCAAAACCAAACATACCGCATTGCGCAATGAAAAAACCAATCGCTTTAAATGCTCCCGACAAAAGGCAAGCGGCAACAAGATTACCAAACGATAACCCTGCAAATCAGGCGTATCAAATAGGGAAGAACAGAGACAAGTATATGCTAACTACTTCTCGTTTTTATGGTGTGGACGGAGCTTATACATCACGTATCCAAAACCCACCAGCAGATGTAGCATCACAACAGCAAAAGCAATAGTTCCCAACGTGCTCATATTTGAATTTTTGTGTAGCAAAGGAGCGTAACTGTTTCTATATGGCTGATGACTAATGTTACACTCCGGTAACTTTCTATCTGATATAAATCATCTGATTTTGAAGCGTATCCTATCTTTACGCGCATGAAAAATTTTCTCATTGCCTTTGCGCTGTTTGGTGTCTATAGCATCAGCGCGCAACCCACCTCTCCTCGCCTCTCTGCAGCTGCGCATCAGTATTTGTGGCGAATGAAAAACGAACCGGCCGAGCGCAATTGGGTATACCCGGGCTATGTGTACCGCAAAGACAATATGCAGCAAATCTACATCAGCACGTTCTTAAAAGTAGAGGATGGGTTTTCTGAAGATGCCTTACAGGCTTTGGGAGTACAAGTAAACACCAGAGCCGGAAACATTTGGACCGCACAAGTTCCTGTAGAGCGTTTTCAGGAATTGACACAACTGAGCGGGCTTCGATATATAGATATGGATGCTCCTGTGGCTCTCCACCTCGACTCAGCACGCGCTGCTACACACGTAGATTCAGTGCATGAAGGAGTTGCGCTGCCGCAGGCCTACACCGGGAAAAATGTAGTGGTGGGCATTATTGATGCCGGATTCGATTACACCCATCCGGCTTTTTACGACACGGCCTACAATCAATACAGGGTAAAAAGAGTATGGGAACAAAAAACGAGCGGCATTCCTCCTGCGGGCTTTTCCTATGGAGCTGAATATACCGACTCCGCTTCCATACACGCAAAGGGATACGATGTAAATGATGGTTCGCATGGAACGCATGTAGCCGGCATTGCGGGTGGCTCGGGCTATGGAGGCGATAGCACGCATGCAGAATATCGAGGAATGGCCTACAGCAGCGATTTGGTTTTTGTAGCTATTTCTCCCACTCTTGATTACTGGCTCACTTCAGGCATGGCCGATATGCTCGATGGCGTGCAATACATTTACAATTACGCTCAATCGGTTAGCAAGCCTGCTATTGCCAACTTAAGCTGGGGTGGACCCTTGGGTCCGCATGACGGCACCGGATTGTTTAGCCAGGCGATGGACAATTTGAGTGGTCCCGGAAAATATTTACGATATCGGCCGGTAACAATGGGACTGAAAATTCATTTACAGAAAACATTTTCACCCAGCGATATTTCTGTAAACACATTTTTACGTTCAATGCTTCACTACCCTCTAAAACCAACAGAGTAGATATCTGGGGCGATTCATCCAAAACGTTCTTTATCAAGTTTATCTTGTATAACAACAACACTCGCACCGACAGCACTGTGCAGTTTGGCTTAGATGATTTGACTCACGGCATCACACTACGCGGTTCTGATGGCGACACTTGCTTCATAACACTCACCTCCTTATCAGAAGAGTTTAACGGCAAGCCGCATATGCTGCTGGATGTCTTCAGTAAAACAAATAATCGGCTCTGCATTAACCTGGTGTCTACCGAAGGCACCGTTCATATGTGGCAAGGCTATGTGCTTCGCCACAGCGGTTACTATGCATCATTTACAAAATACAACTACAGCTGGGCGGTAGATGGCGACAACGTAATGCAGGTAAGCGATATGGCCTCCACGCGCTCGGCCATCACTGTGGGTGCCTACAATAGCAAAGTATTTTTTAGAAATGTTTCGGGGCAAAACATCAATTACTCCGGCTATTCAATCGGTAAGATCGCAGCCTTCAGCAGCCATGGTCCCACCGCAGACGGCCGCACCAAGCCCGATATTACCGGGCCCGGCATGGCACTGGCATCGGCTGTGAGTACAGTAGATTCCGGGTTTATGCCCACAGGTAGCGACTACAATTTGGTGACATCGTCTTTTGTTTCGCCACGGAATGCAAAAACCTATTCCTATGCCATGCTCCAGGGAACATCCATGAGTAGCCCGGCCGTAGGCGGCATTGTTGCGTTACTGTTGGAAGCAAACCCCGCTTTAACGCCCATACAAGTGAAGGATATTCTGGCCTACACAGCTATAGTGGATAGCAGCACCGGCATCATACCATCACAAGGAAGTACTACCTGGGGATATGGAAAAGCAAATGCCTATGCTGCTGTGAAAAAGGCACTGGAAACATCCGGCATATTTCATGAATCCAGCTTCTATCGCCTGTCTGGCATTTCCCAATCCGGGTAGCGGTGTTTACACCATTCAATACCTAAGTGAAACCAGCGGAATCGCCCACCTGACTGCACACAACATACATGGTGAAGTTTTGCTGCAACAAAAGTTGCAAAGCGAAGCAGGCGTAAATAGGCCACAGATTGATTTGAGCACGCAACCGGCCGGCACCTATGTTGTAAACTGCAAGCGGAAGCAAAGCAAGCGCTTATCAGAATTATAAAGCAGTAGCAGGGCAAGGCTGCATAGAGCCCTTCTTAATTCAGTAGTAGCTGCTACATTTGGCGCTTTATTCATTCACTCAATTAAACAATTCACCACATGGCTTTTGAAACAATCCTTGCAAATCTGACCGCCAGTGCCAGCAAAGCCGCTGCACTTGGTAAAACATTGAAATTCGACCTGGGCGACAACAAAATTTTTCTGGATGGCTCCGGCTCCGGAAATGTTGTTTCCACAGAAGATAAAGATGCCGACTGCACGATTAGCGTATCGCAAGACGATTTGCTGGGCATGATGACCGGCTCTGTAAACCCAATGATGGCTTTTATGAGCGGCAAGATAAAAGTGCAAGGCGATATGAGTATCGCTATGAAACTTCAGTCACTTTTAAAGTAAGACTGCTTAAACAAAACTGCGATTTTCGACTGTGTCGAAAATCGCAGTTTTATGTACAGCATACATGTTTTTAGCGCGAAATGCTGCTTTATCTGCCTGCTACTTGCATGCTATGCAGTAATCTCCAGGGCTTCGCTTCCTCCAGTTCATAAGCCAGTTCAAGCAAACGCTGGTCTAAGCCAAATGGTGCAGACAGTTGCACAGCTACGGGCATTCCATTTTCAGTTTTACCCATAGGCAATGAAATAGCCGGAGAGCCGGTAATATTTTGCAAACCGCAGTAAGTGGCAAAATCTACCGCTCGTTTAGAGACCACCTCATATGAAAGATCGGGAGAAAAATGTCCTATCTCGGGGGTAGTGTGCGCCAGCACGGGACTCATGATAATATCGTATGACTCAAAAAGTTTTTCGGTCTCGGCACCCACCGCGCGCAGCATTTTTATGCTGTTTGGCAATTTGAGTTTATTGTTCTTGAATTTATAGCTAAGTCCCAAAGTAAATGGTTCCAGCACCTCATGATTCACTTTTGCACCTAACACCAACCGGCCATGATGGCTAACCATATAAGCCAGAAATCCGTAGTATAAAAGGTAGTGTTCGGTCATGGTATCTACATCAATTGGCAATGGTATTTGATCTACCGTGTGCCCGAGCGATTGAAGCAATTCTGCTGTTTCCTTCTGCACCCGATAAGTGTCTGCATCCTGATTTCCTCCTTTTCCAACTGCCGGATTTTCAAAAAAAACAACGCGTAGTCTTTTCTTTGAATGGTGGGTTACATGCCCCAGTTTGGGAAGCTTAGGATTGCTGTAAAATTTTTCTGCCGAGGCAAAAAAGGCTGCGGTGTCGCGGACAGTTCTTGTCACCACTCCTTCATATACAATTTGCAATGGCATTAACTGTGAACCGTCCATAGGCACCAACCGATGGCGTGTTGGTTTTAATCCAACCAATCCGCAACAAGCTGCAGGAATACGGATGGAACCGGCTCCATCATTAGCGGTGGCAATGGGCATTTACACCGCTTCGCCACCAAGGCAGCCGAACCAGAAGAAGATCCACCGGTAGTGTAATCGGTATTCCACGGATTGCGAGTAATACCCCACCGTTCGTTCTCTGTGCTGCATATCAAACCAAATTCCGGCAAAGTGCTCTTTCCCAAATTATTGGTACCTGTAGATAGAAATTGATTCACAAATCGGCTGTTAGTCTTTGCAATTTTTGCTTTAAAAGAGCCGGTGCCTAATTGGGTGGGATAGCCTTTTATGTTTTCATTATCCTTGATAAATGCCGGCATTCCGTATAAAGCACCACTTTCTACGAGTGTATCATACTTACGAGCATCATCATACGTTTTTATAGCAATAGCGTTCAAATCACTGTTCGCCTTTTCGGCACGTGCTATGGCCGCTTCGGTTACCTCCTGTACGGTTACTTCCTTTTTTGCAATAGCTTCAGCCGTAGCTACCGCGTCCATGTTTCCTAATGCATCATTGGTGAATGCGCTGATTACTTTTCCCATAGTTATAAGTGTGGTGTTTAAAATTGGAAAACTAACACTTAGATTTTGATTTGGTTAAAAAATGAAGAAACAAATCAATACTTGTGCTGTTTTAATGTTTAATTCGAATAAAATACAACCAAGCTATGAAACACATTTTTTACGCAGCATTCTCCTTATTTACATTCATGGGCACCGCTAATGCGCAGCTGGTATCCTACACCTTGCAGCAGAGCTTTACCGAGCAGCAACTGGATAGCTTTTTAAACACTACCGGTTTTTCTTTGCCGATTGCTCCGCAATATGACATTGATGTGTATCAGGTGATTTACAAAACTCCTTACAAGCATATCGACTCGCTGGTGAATGTATCGGGCATTGTGGTGATGCCTAAAAATACACCCTGCCCCAGTGCCTTAGGATGTTATGCTCATGGTACGTTTACCGGAAGACTGCAGGTGCCCAGCTACGAAGGACCCGAAAGACCCATCGGATTTTTCTTTGCCGGACTAGGTGGCGTGGTAACAGCTATGCCTGATGAACTGGGATTAGGCGACAGTGACAGCATATTAATTCACCCGTATATTAACGCTTTTCACTCCGGACATGCCTCAGTAAATATTATGCGTGCTGCGCGCCAACTGGCCGACACCCTGGGCGTTGCGCTCAACGGGCAAGTAATGCTCACCGGCTATTCTCAGGGTGGCTACACTACGATGGCCACACACAAGTTAATTCAGGAAAACTAAGCATCGGAATTCAACGTGGTAGCCAGCGCTCCTATGTCGGGGCCATATGATCTGAAAAACCATGGTGGATGTCATGCTTTCCAACGCTCCTTTGCAGCGCCCAGTTATCTGCCTTATTTATTGCTGGGCTACCACTCGGTGTATCCATCCCTGCAGCAATTATTTCCTACTCCATCCAGTATTTTCAAAAGCCCCTACGACAGTATTCTGCCACCTTTGTATTACAGCAAAAACTATTCAACCGGATACATTGACCAATTTTGCAATCCGGTGCCTCGCAACATGATTATTGATTCTGTTATTGATGCTTTTGCCAATGATACTTTACATCCGCTCCGGCTTATATTGGCCGAAAACGATTTATTAGGATGGGCTCCACAGGCACCTGTAAAAATTGCTTACTGCACGGGAGATATGCAAGTAAACTATCTGAATGGAGTGCGGGCTGATTCTGCCTGGAATGCAAATGGTGCTCCGGATGTCACTTCTCAAAACTTTGGCAATCTGGACCACGGACCTTGTGTTGAACCGGCACTTACATCAGCTGCACTTTATTTGTTGGGCAAAGTAGCAGGCTGCACCGGCATTGCGGAGTCTGGTAATGCTATTGCGTTCCGAATGTATCCCAATCCCGCTTCCGGTTTATTGAACATTACTAAAGAAGAAGGCGTGTTCACAATGACCATCGCAGACCTCCATGGACGCACGGTATATAGCCGAGAGCTATGGCTGGAAAAGGAAACAGTGGATCTTCAAGGATACGCTCCGGGCGTTTACTCCATACAACTCACCGATACTCAAGGGCGGATGGCTCACAAAAAACTGGTGGTGCAATAGTTAAAGAAAACGCTTTACAATTTACCGAACCCGTTCAACACTTCATCCACCACCACGTGAAAATCTTCGGTGTGGTTTTGGCCATCTTGTGGCGGGATGCGTTCGTGACCGAGCCTGACTATGATGGTATGAAATTCCGGTATAGTTATAATGTATTGACCTAAAATACCGCGCTGGTAAAAAGACTTGAGTGCCGTGGCTGTCGTCTAACCAGAAGGAATAGCCATAATGTGGCACCAAATGCCGGTGAAGTGGCTAAACGAACAAACGCGCTATCCAGTATTTGCGTTTCATTCCAGCGCCCCATGTGTAGCATCATTTTTCCAAAGCGGGCAAAGTCACGGGCATTAGAATTAAAACAGCAATAGGCCAGTTCCATCTCTTTCTCATCTGTGTGCCACAGCGCAGCATGTTCTGCCTGCAACGGTTTCCACAACCAATCTGAAGCAAGCGAGGAAAGCGATTGGCCGGTAACCTTCGTCACACACATGCCCAGTAATTGTGTGGAACCACTTTGGTATTATGCTTTCCGGGTTGATTCACAATGGGTAAACCCGAGCAATAATTTATTTACATCACGCCGTAATAAGCCTTGGCTGTAACACTGAAAGGGTCTTTATTTTCATCCCAATCTAAGCCGGAACTCATGGTAGATAGATGCCAAAGCTCCAGACTATCGGCATAAGGGCCGGTTAGTTCGGGCAATATTGTTTTCACTTTCTGATTCCAGTCTTTTAAAAATCCTTTTTGAATAGCTACCTGTGCCAGCATGGTGGTAATACTCTTGGCCATGGAAAATGAATTGGAACGCGAGCTATCGGTGTAGTTGTCCCAATATTGTTCGCACAAAATACTATCCTCTTTGAGGACCAGAAAAGCAACTGTTTTTGTTTTCTCCAGCATAGCGGTAAGTGGAGCACTAAGTGGCTGTTGATTATACGCATGAAGCGGCCCTCTTCACGTAGCTGGTGCATCAATAGTAGCGTATCAAAAAAGCGGGCATCTTGCTACTGGCCGAATTGTAGCCAAGTGCAAGTAAGACGCCCACAGTCCTTTCATCAAATATGACATTGCCGGTGGAATAGGCTGCTCAATACCCAGTAAAACGATAAGAAGTGCTAAAGCCTGCGGAGGAAGCGAATAAGTTTTTTCATGAGATGGAGATTGTAAGTGCTAATGTATGTTTTTTGCTTGGTGAGATTCTTTGTCCTTTCGCTGGATTTAATCAACTCATACATCACGAACTCCATTCACTCGTTGCTTCTACTAATCTACTTGTTATGCGCCTTATGCCGCATGCTGCAATTTCTTCTACCTTGCGCGCTCAACATTATATATGAAATTCGAAGAATTAAACCTGATACCCCCAATTTTAAAAGCCCTTGCACACGAAGGCTACACACAGCCAACCCCCATCCAGGAACAGTCTATACCCATTGTATTGGAAGGAACCGACCTGCTGGGTTGCGCACAAACAGGAACCGGCAAAACAGCCGCCTTTGCCATCCCTATTCTTCAATTCTGAACAGCAGACCAATAAGCGAAAAGGGGCAAGCGGCCTATCCGAAATTTAATTCTTACTCCTACTCGCGAGCTGGCAGTTCAGATTGAGAAAGTTTTGCCGCCTATGGCAAAAACCTTACGCTTCGTCACACAGTCATATTTGGAGGTGTGCCACAGGGTGCACAGACGCGCGCATTACAGCACGGCATTGATATTCTGATTGCCACGCCCGGGCGTTTACTGGATTTGATGAGCCAAGGATTTATTCACCTTAACCAAATAGAGATTTTTGTACTGGATGAGGCTGATCGCATGTTGGATATGGGTTTTATAAACGATGTGAAAAAAGTAATTGCCAAACTACCCGCCAAAGACAAACCTCTTCTTTTCGGCTACCATGCCTGGCGAAATTCAACAGTTATCTAATTCCATTTTGAAGCACCCTAAAAAGTAGAAGTAACACCGATATCCTCTACAGCCAATACGATTATGCAGTCCATCTACATGGTGGAGAAAAAGACAAGCGCGACCTGTTGCAGCATTTATTGAAAGATAAATCAATACGTTCTGCCTTGGTATTTACCCGCACCAAACATGGAGCCGATAAAGTGGTAAAGACCAGGTGAGATCCGGCGATACAAGCGAAACCATTCACGGCAATAAATCGCAAAATGCCCGTCAGCGTGCGTTGGGAAATTTTAAATCGGGCAGTACGCGTGTGCTGGTGGCCACCGATATCGCGGCAAGGGGTATTGATGTAGAAAACCTATCGCATGTTATCAATTATGAGCTGCCTAATGTGCCCGAAACGTATGTGCACCGAATAGGCAGAACCGGCCGTGCAGGGGCTTCCGGCATTGCATTCTCATTCTGTGACGAGGAGGAAAAGGAATATCTGCGTGACATCCAAAACTGATTGGCAAAACGGCTTAACATAGTGATAGAACATCCTTATCCAAATGGCCAATATCAGTCTGGAAAAATGGAGCGCCCCGAAGGTAGCGGTTCCTGCAAACAAAACAGACCCCAGCAAAAAACCAACCCACAAAAAGAAATATTGGGGAATAAGAGCGGGCAAAAATCAGGGACCGGCTTTTCAAAAAATAAGTAATTCAATTGTTTACTATGAAAAAAATTTTCGGTTGTCTGGCAGCAGTATTATTGGCTGCCGGCTGTTTGGCGAATACATCCTACGTTGCACCGGTAGCCGCAGGCAATGCCGATGGCAGTTCGTGGGCTAATGCATCCAACGATTTGCAATCTATCATTGATGCCACAGCCTACGGTGACACAGTTTGGGTAGCAGCAGGCACTTACCTGCCGACTAAAGACGCTAACACCAACACAGCGCCTACAGATCCGCGCGAAAAAACTTTCCACCTAAAGAATGGAGTCAAATTATTTGGAGGTTTTTTGGGGAATGAATCTACACTGGCGCAAAGAACACTATCAGTGATGGTCAATAATCCTACCATTTTAAGTGGTGATATTGGTATAGCAAACGACACTGCCGACAATGCTTATCACGTAATACTCTCCATTTTAGATGATAGCACTACCTTGATAGATGGATTTACCGTTACTAAAGGAAACGCATTTGGCATACAAATTACTTTCTATGAAACCGTACCGTTGTCAGCTGCCTGGGGTGCAGGTATGGCCAATTTGCAAACTTCTACCGTTATCCGTCATTGTATTTTTACAGACAATCACTGTTTTGCTTTGGGTGGTGGTATGTTTAACTCCACATCATCTGTCACGGTTGAAAATTGCGTGTTCGACAATAACTCTACCACTGACCAAGGCGGTGGAATGAACAATGAATTTGCATCTGTCATTCGTGTCAGCAATTCCATTTTTTACAAAAACAGCGCTACCACGGGTGGCGGAGTGTGCAATGAGATAAATGCCGTTTTGATTGCAACCAATTGTGTTTTTGCGCTCAACCAGGCCAGCGGCTCAGGGGGTGGAATAAGCAGCGACTCCACTTTGATGCAAAACTGCATCGACTATGGCAAACAACAGAGTATCTAAGTGTTGCCAATGTTTCTTATTCTATCGTTCAGGGCTCCGTGCTCCGGGTGTAGGAAACACCAACGCTGATCCAAAATATGTGGATAAGTACAGATGCTGATGGCATTGACAATCTATGGAGAACAGTAGATGACGGACTGCGCGTAATGGTGTGTTCTCCGGCAGTAGACCGGGGAGAGTCAACCTTTGCACCGCTCCAAGATGTGTTGGGAAACATCCGCTACGATGCTCAAAATTTAGGAAGTTCAATAACCGACATAGGCGCTTACGAAAACACCTATGACGGACCCGACATGACACTCACTATACAAGGTGATACACTTAGCACCCTGCTCAAAGCATCGTCCTACACGTGGGTGGTTTGCCCTGGATTAACTCCGGCTCCCGGCATTTCTAACTCTTATGAATACGTTGCTATAACGGGAGGTAGCTACGCTTTATTATTGAGCGATGGTCAATGCGCGTTTACATCAGATTGCGTAAATGCAGGTCCTTCCTCTGCCGTTTCTACTCATGAAATTCCTTCTGTATCTGTTTTTCCGAACCCATCGTATGGCACATTTACGTTACAATCAGAAAATGCAGGTCAATGGTTAATCTGGAACAGTATGGGGCAAAGAATCCAGGAACTTACTGGATGCATCAAACAATTACCGTGCAAACATCACCCTGTCTGCAAGAGGCGTTTTCTTCATAATTGATGCAATGGGAAATGGAGGTCAAAAACTGGTGGTGGCGGAGTAGCCATTTACCAAACAGGTAATTTAGTTTCCAGCCTGGTTTGTAAATCTTGTATTACTTTTTTTCTCCAACTCTCGCTACCAACCGCTTCACCAAAGCTCTGTTTGTAATCCGCGATGTCTAGGGTTTCCAAATTCATCTTCAGCGTTTTGAAAACGTGATAGCTTTTTTCACCCGGCACATGCACATGGTGCAAGCCACCGCTGTAGGCAATAATCATTTGACCCGATTGCAATCCCTGTAGTACATCCGCTATACCACTTTTTACAGTCATTTTATTGCCATCCAGATCCAATCCGTTTTTCCGTTTCATTCGGCCTTCCGGAATAATAACAATGATAGAATCATCATAAATAGCATCCATAAACTGCTGCCAGGTATTGTCGCGTTTTCGACTAATAGATACCATACCCGGGCTGAAGATTTTAAAGAGCGCACCCACAAACGGACGATTTAGTGTTTTGTCGGCACCCGGTGCTACCATGCGCTTAGAGAGCATTCTCAAAAACGGTATGGGTAGAAATCCCAAATACAAAATCTCTAGCAGAGAAGTATGATTGAGCAACACAATCAGTCGTGTTTGATCCCACTGAATTTCCGGATTGTTATTTGGCCATTTAATCTCATAGCGATAAAACAAACGCGATATACCCTTAATCAGAAGAAGCGAAACAAAACTGAGTAAACTTTTCTTATACATCAACCAATAAACGGATAAGCATTTTTACGGATAGCATAACGGGCTACAGCTCTTCGCAGTTCTTTTGCATTCACGTTATACGTAGGCACAAGCAGCCCGAACAACCAGGACATTATGCTTTTCTCCAGGCCGGAAGCATAGGCTGCAATAGCATCGTTACCGGCCTTGCGCATTTTTATCCAAAGCCTCGTGCAAATACAACTGCAACAGTTTTTCTGCACCCCTAAAGCCTCTGCATCATAGCCCTTCTTTTCATTTAGCTTTTGCACGCGAAGCAAGAGCGACTCGCAGATATAGGCCTCTGCCAGTATATCGGCCAAATTCATCACAATCTCCTGCTCATCGACCATTTTCTCGCGCAGTTTGTTTCCGGCAGCTCCGGAAATAAGGAGGAAGGAGGCTTTAAGATTTTTGACAATTCGCTTTTGTTCTTCAAATCCACCACTACTCTTAAAGGGGAGCAACTGCTTTAAGAACAATGCAGGCAATTTTTTACCCGCTCCCATTAAATCCACTTCTTTCGTTTTTAATGCACGTCTGGTAAGTTCGGCAACCGATAGCAAACGATTTATCTCATTAGTACCTTCATATATTCTGGTGATGCGTGCATCGCGATAGCCCATTTCAATACCGGTTTCCACCGCATAACCCATTCCTCCGTGAATAGCCTATGGCCCCGGCAGAAAGCTTAACTCGGCCGGTATTGAGTATGTTCAAGGCAATTTTAAATCCTTCGCCTCTTTTAGACAGTAAATTCTCAGCCGGTACCGGACAGTTGTTAAAGAAAACCTGCACGGTAGAAGAACCTTTTATACCTAGCTTCTTTTCCTCTTTGCCCAAAGTGATGCCACCGAAAGCCTTTTCGACAATAAATGCGGAAAGGTCTTTATCGTCTTCAATTTTTGCAAACACAATAAAGATATCGGCAAAGCCACCATTGGTAATCCACATTTTTTGACCGTTGAGCAAATAGGTTTTGCCATCGGTACTTAGTGTAGCTTTTGTTTTTCCGGAATTAGCATCGGAACCTGCACCGGGTTCTGTGAGACAGTAAGACGCTTTTAATTTGGCGGAGGCAATGCCCGGCAAATACTTTTGTTTCTGCTCCGGAGTACCGTAGAACACGATGGGTAACGAACCGATAGAAGTTTGCGCGCCTATAGTAGTAGCAAAAGAAAAGCCCAGCGATATGGCTTCGCCAAACAAAAGTCCGGTATTAAAGTCAAGATCCATGCCGCCATATTCTTTATCGATAGAAAGGCCACAAAGACCTAACTCGGCCGATTTTTCCAGCATGGAAACAATCAAGTCCAGATCTTTAGATGCATCAAGTGCAGCTGCTTTTTCTATTCCCAAACCATGAATTTCCTGCAGGCAAAAATCCTTTACCATGTCTCGAATCATCAACTGTTCTTCCGTCCAGTCTTCGGGTAAAAAAACATCGTTGTAATTAGTTTCGTCTGTAACGAAGGCTCCTCCTTTTAATGGCATAGCTGATATTTTAGCAGATGAAATAACGAATTTACCATAACAAAAAAAGCCCGTTACTTTCTTGGTAACGGGCCTCTCCAAATGAATGGATGCACTATTCCTAATTAAACACCAAAACGACCACACATGAAAAATCGTCTTGACGGTGCGATAGTAGTAAGCATACCCATTTCTCCAAGTGAAAAAAGTTAGCGCAATCGGTGATTTTCATCACCTTTTCAGGTGGTAGATGTTAAACAGTTGGAAAATATACGAGTACTGCTGCGGCAGTTATCATTCCTCCTAATACTTGAATTACCTTTGCATGGATGCATCGATTAAAAAAAGACCTATGAACAAGTTGCTGACCTTGCTTTTTGTATCCGTCTTTCTGCTCAGTTTTTATTGGCTGGGAGAAAAATCGATTAGTAGCAAAGCAAACTCCAAGAGTAAGATACACCAACTCTACACCGATTGCGGTTTGGAAAACATATTGTCGTTTGATGCATTTAGCCGCTCTTACGAGGGATATGAAAAATACAAGCCTGAAAAACCGCTGTTGGCAGTGTGCGATTTTAGCAAGCCATCGAATCAAAAACGGTTTTTTGTTATTGATTTAGAGCAGAAAAAACTACTCTATCAATCGCTGGTGGCACATGGAAAAAATTCGGGAGAGCTGATGGCCAACCATTTCTCCAATGAACCATCTTCACTTCAAAGTTCGCTTGGTTTTTTTAGTGTAGGCGCTATCATCAACAGCCCTAAACATGGCACGGCAGTGCTATTAAACGGTTTGGAGAAAAACCTAAACGACAATGCGCGCACCCGTGAAATTATCATTCATGGTGCCGATTATGTCTGCGAAAAATTTGTGCAGCAACACGGACGTCTCGGCAGAAGTTTTGGTTGTCCGGCACTACCGGCTGATTTGATTGAGGAGGTAGCCCCTGTTTTGGCGAATGGCTCATTGCTATACATTTACGCCAAATAATATCCTCCAATCGATTACATGAAGAGTTTTCTTGTTCTTTTAACTGCCTTCGTGTACGCATTTCAACTCGGGGGCTGTAAGCATTCTTCTAATAACGAACCGACTGTGCTGGTGCAGGACACTACGGTGTATACTGCAGAAAATTACAGTGCTGTAACACTGGATAGTTTCTTCTGCAAAAATTTTTAGCCCAGGATACTACCCTGCAGATTTTTCGAAGGACATCAGCGCATTTTATACCCGTAGAAATTATCAGGCGGCTTGGTTTGCCGGTGATTCGCTTAGCGGACAAGCAAAGGTTTTTTTGCATCGATTAAAAGATTTTTCATCCCTCTTTCATGACACTACGCTGCTTTCTGCAGCCCTGCTATCAGTTATAGATAGTACCGAGTTAAATGGTGAATATCTGAAACAAAATTCTACCCAAAAGTTACTGCTGGAGGTAAGCATGACTGCCGCCTTTTTCAAATACGCCACCAAAGAATACTATGGCTCCGATGCACAACCCCGCGACCTGGAATGGTATATCCCAAGAAAGAAGAAAAATTACTCTTTGTTATTGAACGCACTCCTTGTATCGGATACTTCCTATGCGGTCTATGAACCCGTAAATGATTATTACCGCGCCATTAAAACAGCCCTTCTAAAATACCGGCAAATAGAGCTCAGCGGAGGCTTCCCGAATATTGACTCTACCGATAAGCCCCTGAAGTTAGGGGATAGCTCGCTAGTGGTGCAATCCTTAAAAAAATATCTGCTGCTCTCCGAAGATATAGCGATTGCCACCAAGGGCAACACGTTTGACTCGGTAGTGTTAAATGGCTTGGTATCGCTTCAAAAACGGATGGGAATTCCGCCAAGTGGTATGCTGGATAAGGCAACACGTATCAGTATGAATGTTTCTGTTCAAGAACGGATAAAACAGATGATAATCAATATGGAGCGCATGCGATGGGCACCGGACAGCCTGGCATCCGATTATCTGCTGGTGAATATTCCGGAGTTTAAGCTACATGTGATGGACAATGGGAAACCGCTCTGGAGTATGAGCGTGGTAGTAGGCAAAGAAGCTAACGCCACTACTATTTTTTCCGATGAGTTAACCACCGTAGTATTCAGCCCTTATTGGAACATACCACAAAGCATTATTGTAAAAGAAATACTGCCCATCTTAAAAAAGAATCCGGGCTATCTGACTCGCAAAAACATGGAGGTGTTGGCAGGCAACAAAAAGATAAGTCCGTACAGTGTAAACTGGAAAAAACATTCGCGTGGAGTACCTTTTACCATTCGAGAAAAACCCGGAAAAAATAATTCCCTGGGGCTGGTAAAATTTTTGTTTCCGAATCACTTCAACATTTACATGCACGATACCCCGGCAAAGTATCTTTTTGAACAAACCAATCGGGCATTTAGCCATGGGTGTATCCGACTCTCCGAACCTGAAAAACTGGCCAATTATCTTTTTAGAAACGATACCTCCATTACGCCCGAGAAAATAAAGGAATGGATGAATGCCGGTGAAGAAAAGTATGTGCGGGTAAAGCCTTCGGTGCCCGTATTTATCGGATATTTTACAGCTTGGGTCAGCCATGATGGAAAACTGAATTTCAGAAACGACATATATGGCCATGATCAGAAATTGGCCACAGAAGTGTTTGGCAAGTAATCGCTTTTTCTACTTTCCATATTATGAATTGGAAAATAAAACTGGTATTACTCTTTGCAAAGTTTCGCAAACCCATAGACGCTTCTAATACGGTAGACATTGCTGCGCTCCGAAAAAAGTCGGACACGGCTGCTGCGCTCGGCAGTTTCATCTACGACAAAAAAATATCGATTGCCTCCGTGCATGATATAAATGCGAATGGCGTTCCAGTTCGCATTTATAACAACAGCACTGCAAAAAATCAACGCGTAATCGTGTATTATCATGGTGGTGGCTTTGTGCTATATGGCCTTTACTCACACGATTTGGTATGCCGCAGAATTTGCGCCATGAATAATTGTATTGTAGTATCAGTCGAATACAGGCTCGCCCCGGAATTCACCTTCCCGACTGCACATGATGATTCCTTCCGTGCGCTGAAATGGACCCAAGCAAACATTGCATCGTTTGGTGGTAATGCAGCTGACATGGTGGTGATGGGCGATAGCGCTGGTGGAAATGTATCGGCCTGTATGGCTCATCGTAGCAAAAAAGAAAATATACCACTTAGAGCACAGGTGCTCATCTACCCTTGGATTGATGGGAAACTCAATAACCCTTCTATCGATCAAAACGGAAAAGGATTTTTACTGGAAAAAGAAACCGTGATATGGTTTCGTGAACAGTATACACCACGCGCGGAAGATCGCTGCGCTCCGAGTGTATCGCCCTGTTACGAATCCGACCACAACGGATTAGCACCGGCCTTTGTATTGACAGCATCGCTGGATCCACTGCTGGATGATGGCCGGAAATATTACGAGCAATTATTAGCGGCAGGAACCCCAGCGACTTACAAAGAATATAAAGACCTGTTTCACGGATTTATAAATACACCCTTAGTCGATGTGGCTGCGATGCAAGCATACCGCGACATCCAATCCTTTTTGTCCAGCATATAGGCAAAGATTACTCCTCCTTTTTTAAACCCGGAAACTTCATCTTCAAGGCTTCTAAGGTTTCCACTACCTTTTTGGCGATTAAATACTCCTTATACCAATTTTGGTCGGCAGGTATGATATGCCAAGGTGCACTGGATGCGCAGTTTTCAAAAACACTTTCATATGCTTTGCGGTAATCATTCCATAGCTCACGCTCGCGCATATCGGCCTCGTTATGCTTCCACATTTTTGTTTTATCGCTCATGCGCTCCTGGAGTCTGGCTAATTGTTCTTCTTTTGAAACATGCAGATAAAATTTGAGCACGTGCGTATTTGTATCCTGTAGCAGTTTTTCAAAATTATTAATGTGCTGAAACCGTTGAAGGATAGTAGCCTCGTCTACCCAATGATGCACACGTTGTATGAGTACGTCTTCGTAATGCGAACGATTGAAAATGTGAATCATTCCCTTCTCCGGCACCTGTGCATGCACACGCCACAAAAAATCATGTTTCATTTCAGGCTCGGTTGGCTTCTTAAATGCGATAACACGACATCCCATCGGATTTACAGCCGTAAAAACATTCTTCACCACGCCATCTTTACCGGATGCATCCATACCTTGCAGAACCACTAACAAGGCATGTTTACTTTCTGCATACATCAGGTTTTGCAATTCCTCCATTCTGAAGATGAATTTCTGCGTCTCCTTTTTAATTGCCTCTTTCTGGAGCTTCTTGGGAGCACGTGTATCGGTTTTTGCTAATTGTATTTTTGTCATATCCTTGTTTTATGTATGCTGAAAATAAAAAAGAGCTGTTGGCAGGCATGCGATTTCTAAACAATAAATAGCTGGAGATCTAATTTGACATCATGTCTACTACTAATCAGGCTGCAAAAATTCTTGCCGACTCCTTTCTCCATTACCCTTTAATGAAGTACGCCTTTAAGGAATGTTCCGAAGAAAAACGCAACAAGCATTTGCTGCAACTATACCATTATTGTTCCCAGGCGGCATCCTTATATGGAGGAGTGCTCGTGTCTCCTGACCATAAAGGGGCACTCATTTGGCTTCCGGGCAACAACTTTCCGTTAGGAATATTTCGTGAAATCAAATCAGGAATGTGGACTATTCCTTTCCGAATTGGCTTGTCGGCAACGGTCCGTTTGATGAACCATGATGCTGTACCGGAAAATTGGATAAAGAAAAATGCCGCGGAAAATTTCGGTTATATCTGGTGCGTTGGGGTACAAAGTGCAGCACGTGGCAAAGGTTATAGCCGCACACTGATTGAGCAAAGTATAAGCGACATGAAACAACGAGGTTTAAAAGAATTTTGGTTAAAGACAGAAGATCCCAAGAATGTGCTTATTTACCAAAAACTTGGTTTTGAGTTGGTATATGAAACCGTTGTAAAAAGCAGTAGACTTTCAAGTTGGGTGCTGTGTAAAAAATAATTTCCTTTTTGGCCTAAAACAGGCTCGCCTCCGGTGTCTTAGGCGAGCCTGTTTTGTGTTGTTGTTGTTGAATCCGATGGTGGACGCTTACCTCGTCACCACCAGTTTCTTGCTGTAGACTTCGTTGTGGCTGGTCACTACGGCTGTGTAGGTGCCCGCACTCAGGTGCTCCAGACTAAACGTAAGCTGATTGCCTCCCGTGTGCAGCGCGTGTTTGCTGCTGCTCACTACCTGACCCAGAATGTCGTAAAACTTCACTTCTATCTCCTGTGCTTCGCTGCTGCTCACCAACAGGCTCGTGTTGTTCATCGTAGGGTTCGGCACAAAGTCTTTCACCGCAAAGGTGCTCTGCGCGGTAATCATCTCACTCACAATCGTGGTGTATTCAAACTGTCCGTCATTGTCCAGCTGTTTCAACCGGTAGTAGTAGCGCACATTTGCCTCTACGTTGTAGTCGTTAAAGCTGTAGTCGTGCTGCACGGTGGCATTGTCGTGGCCCTCTACCCAGCCGATGTTGCTCCAAGTCTGCGCATCGGTGCTGCGCTCTACCATAAAGCCATCGTTGTTAATCTCTATGGCTGTAGCCCAGCTCAGTTTAATGTAGCTGTTGTTCACCGCTTCCGCCTGGAAGTAGATCATCTCTACCGGCAGCGGAGCACCATGGTAGCTGCCATGCAGCCAGAACTCGCTGAACTCGGTGACATTTAACTGCACGTAGTGGTAGCCCGGCCCTCCGCTGAAGACGGTGCTGAACTGGTTGGGCGCTTTGGTCAGCGGGCCATCCGGACTGCCCGGTATCCCGAAGTCGGTACCAAACACCCGGTAGGTGCCGCTCGACAGGTTGTCGGTGTATACTCCGTTTTCGTTGGTGCCGCTATACTTGGTGACAAATAAATCGGTCAGGCCGGTGTTGTCAGCAAAGTCATCATTCTGTGTGCAGGGCAGACCCGGGGCATTGCCGTTGTTGCCCAGCGTGGCGGTGCGCAGTTCATTGGCTTCTGCCTGGGTAAAGTAAAGCCTTACGCCCACCGGCTCGCCCACCGTAGGCGGATTGGTGGTGGTAATCCTAAAGTGGCGCTTCATGGCTTTGAAGTCCGTAAAGGTCTGGCAGTTGGGGCCGGTGGTGTAGGTCGTGGGTTCCACCGCGTCTTTGTAAACCGTCACGTTTACCAGTCCCAGGTTATTGTTTACCGCTCCTCCGTTGATGTTGTCATTAATGGAGAGAATGGCATTGTTGCTGTTGTCTCTAAAGGTGATCCAGCGGTCTAAGTCTACATCGTAGCAGTTGACACTCACCGAACTGGTGACGTTGGCGGTCAGCGGTATATCCAGCGGGTGGCCGCTCGGGGCGGTCACGCTCACTGTTTTGGTGCAATTGGTCGGTGCGGCCTGGTCGGTGATGGTCACGTTGACCGTGCTGCCGGCCGGTTCGTAGTAGACTTTCTGGTTGCCTACGCTGATCACCGGAGTGCCGCTGTAGCTCAGGGTGCCCGTGCCTCCGCTACCCGTCACCAAAAGGTAGTATTTATCCGTAGGACTCGTGCCCATGCACTCGTCTACCGCTATCGTGGCATTAATCACCGGTTGCAGGGAGGCTATCGCTCCGTTGGATTGTCCTCCGGGGTGGCAGACATTGCTTACTGTTACATCGTAGCTGCCTCCGTCTGCTACCTGCATGTTGCTGCGCGTTGGGCTGGCGGCTGTGGAGGTAAAGCCGTTCGGACCCGACCAGTTGTAGGTGGCATCGGTCGGGGTGCCATTGCCAAAGGTGGCCGACAGGGTAATGCTCGAGCCTTCGCACACCGGATTCGGATTCACCGTCACCGAAGAGACAAAGCCGAAGTCGTGGTGAACGTTAATGTTTACCTGCGCCTGCTGGCTGCCGCAAGCATTGGATGCGGTAACTGTATAGGTGCCCTCCTGGGCTGCATTCTCCTGGATGTTATTTACGGTAGCCGTGGATGCTGCGGATATGCTGGTTCCGGCATTGTTTGTCCAGTTCCAATTGATGTTGGTGCCGCCTACAGGAGTTGCCGAAAGGTTTAATGTGCTGCCCTGGCAAATCGGATTGGCGGAAGCAGCGGCACTAACCGAGGCTATTTGTTGAACAACCGTTACCGTAAAACTGCAGGTGCCCGATAGATTGCCATAGGCATCGGTAGCACGGAAGGTGTTGGTGGTAGTGCCTAAAGGGTAACTGGAACCGCTCGGCAACCCGGTAATTTGTGATACGGTAACTCCGGGGCAGTTGTCACTCGCTGATGGCGTTGAAAATGTAACCACCGGGTTTGTTTCGCATCGAACAACATTAGCCGGACATGCCCCTAAAACAGGATTTTGGTTGTCTGTTACTGTTACGGTAAAGGAGCAGCTAGCTGTTTGTCCACTGGCATCCGCTACCTGGTGGGTAACAGTGGTTACGCCTACCGGGAAGGTAGAGCCGCTGGCAGGGCCGGCAGTTCTGGTTGTTGTCGCTCCCGGACAGTTATCCGTGCCCACTGGAGCCGTGTAGGTAACCACCGCTCCACAAGTGCCGGCTGTGGCATTTACACTGATGTTCGCAGGGCAGGTAATGGTCGGTGCCTGATTGTCTACGACTGTTACTGTGAAAGAGCAAGAGGCTGTTTGTCCGTTGGCTGCTGTTACCTGATGGGTAACAGTGGTTACGCCTACCGGGAAGGTAGAGCCGCTGGCAGGGCCGGCAGTTCTGGTTGTTGTCGCTCCCGGACAGTTATCCGTGCCCACTGGAGCCGTGTAGGTAACCACCGCTCCGCAAGTGCCGGCAGTGGCATTTACGCTGATGTTCGCTGGGCAGGTAATGGTCGGTGCCTGATTGTCTACGACTGTTACTGTGAAAGAGCAAGAGGCTGTTTGTCCATTGCTTGCTGTTACCTGGTGAGTAACCGTTGTTACGCCTACCGGGAAGGTTGAGCCGCTGGCAGGGCCGGCAGTTCTGGTTGTTGTCGCTCCCGGACAGTTATCCGTGCCCACAGGAGCCGTGTAGGTAACCACCGCTCCACAAGTGCCGGCTGTGGCATTTACACTGATGTTCGCAGGGCAGGTGATGGTCGGTGCAGTATTGTCTACCACCGTTACTGTGAAAGAGCAAGAGGTTCTTGTTGTCCGGGGGCGGTGCGCCCGGGGGGGGCCGCGGCGGGGCGCCGTTTTTTCCCCGGCGGCCCCCCCCGGGCGGGGGGGCCCCCGCGCCCCGGGGCCGCCGTGGCATGTAGGGATGTTGGCAGGGAGGATGGTGGTGTGGCACCACGTTACTGTGAAAGAGCAAGAGGCTGTTTGTCCGTTGGCTGCTGTTACCTGATGGGTAACAGTAGTTACGCCTACCGGGAAGGTAGAGCCGCTGGCAAGACCGGCAGTTCTGGTTGTTGTCGCTCCCGGACAGTTATCCGTGCCCACTGGAGCCGTGTAGGTAACCACCGCTCCACAAGTGCCGGCTGGCATTTACACTGATGTTCGCAGGGCAGGTAATGGTCGGTGCCTGATTGTCTACCACCGTTACTGTGAAAGAGCAAGAGGCTGTTTGTCCGTTGCTTGCTGTTACCTGATGGGTAACAGTGGTTACGCCTACCGGGAAGGTAGAGCCGCTGGCAGGGCCGGCAGTTCTGGTTGTTGTCGCTCCCGGACAGTTATCCGTGCCCACTGGAGCCGTGTAGGTAACCACCGCTCCGCAAGTGCCGGCTGTGGCATTTACACTGATGTTCGCAGGGCAGGTAATGGTCGGTGCAGTATTGTCAGGAGTTGTACTAACTGTTGCAGTATGGCTACTAGTGCATCCTGCAGCATCCGCGTAGTTTAATGTATATGAACCAGCATCAAGATTAACTCTATCAAGTGGGGAGCCCCCGCCCGACCACGAGACATCTAGTACATTAAACACCGGTGAAGCTTGGCTATTAGTACCCTGATACACATCTATCTGGGCTGAGTAAACAGGAATGTTGGCTGTATTGCGCAAAATCAACTGAAAATTGTTCGACCTATTCCAACAACACCCAAATCTGTTCCAGATCCGAATATTGTCCAAGTTGTAGCCCGCCCCCAAGTCGACCTGCACCCATTCGGCACTTCCGGCCCCTGCCGAGTGATACATATTGCCATCATCGTTCGAAATGTTATCTACCAACTCTGAACCGGGAAATGAACCGCTACCATGAACCGAATTAAAACTCACGGGCTTACTAAAGGCCACATTCGTGCCGGTAAATATCTCATAAGCCTGTAGCTCTGCAAGGTTAATGAATGCATCGCCATCTGTTTTATTCTGCTTAAGATAAACGTATCTTACATTGCTTATACCTCCGTTAAGTGTAATATCTATGGCACCGTTATTACTCAAAACGCATGATTCATTTGTGATCGTTGAAGTAATAACCGGTGAGGGGGTTACAATAACATCCAGGGCAGCACAATTTGAATTATCACATGAGCCTTCAGAGCGCACATAATAAGTAGTATTCGAAGCAGGACTAACACTGATAGTAGGTCCTGACCCCACATAGGTGCCTCCGCAACTTCCGGAATACCACCTTAAATCACCATTGTAAACTTTAAAATCGCGAAGAGTAACAGGAGCACCACCAAACCAAAGAGATGCTCCGCCACCGGTCTTCGGATTCGCTACAACACCGCTTTCCACCAAAACACCATTCACGTAAAGCGAGAATGTGGTGCCATTTTTTACCCCCACAATAGAGTACCATTGATTTAAGTTATAGATATAACCTTCCGCAAGACCCGTATTGCCGGGGTCATGTCGCCAGTGCAACTGCATGCTGAGTGGAAACTTCCAAATGCCCGGAGAGCGGTCAGTGCCTGCTGGTTCATATCCAAATATCTTACGCCAATCTCCATCAGGGTTGGCATCATAGCGCATATCAAAAGCAACGGTATACTTGTCCGTGTTAAGAATCTGTGTAAAGGCGGACGCATAAGAAGATCCTGTAGTCAATTGAATTCCGGCACCTGTGATAGTGCCTCCTGAACCGGACAAATTGAGGCCACTGCCCGACACATCATTCAAGTTTGATGTAAACGGATAATGAGCTATCAAAGCCCCGTTTGCGGTAAGCGTGGTAGAGCCACCTGCACATATCGTAGTTGGGCTTGCAGTGATACTAATAGGAGCAGGCGACAATGGTTTACTCAAAATAATAATATTCGACTCCACGGCCGGTGCGCAGGTACCTGTTACACGAGCATAGTAAGTGCCTGGGCCAACCGTCAAAGGGTTAGCAGAACCTAGATTAGTTCCTGTTCCTCCTGCACCCGTCCACCATGTCAATGTGGCACCAGCACCGCCCACTCCGTTGGCGGTAATAGATGTTGTTGCGTTTATACATATAGGATTAGTAGCAGCCGTTACAGATGAAATAGAGGGAAGCGCATTTACAGTAAGGGTGGCTTGCGCAGTGGAGGAACAACTTTGTCCATAACCAAATATCACCTCGATATTTTGAGAAAAATTGCTACAAGTGCCGGTACCCAACCCTCCCCAGTTCACGTTATTGATTTCAGGGCGGATAACCCATGGGCCGGCTCCATCGCAACTACAGGATACCCCATTAATATGAAGCACCACACCGGGTGAACCACCGCAAGGTGAAGAGCCGGCTACACAGCCTGTAGATACATTCCATGTATTACCACCAACTACACCGGTATAGGTACCGGCTGTGCGCAAGGCATTGGCTATAGCCAGAATAGCTGCCGGATCGGTAATCGTTATACCAGTCGGATTTTGTGAACCGCGTACTGTTAAGCTCGTGTAGTTGTAAGAACCCAGTAACTGGCTTCTAAAAGTACACCACGCTGTTGCCTGAGTAGTAGGTATGACACCGGCTGTAAAGCTCTGGTTATAGGTTATAACATTTGAACTACCCGGGTTACTTACGGTGACAGTGTAGGTGCCTGCTGCAGAAACTGTGGTAGAAGCAGTAGTGGCTCCATTGCTCCAAGCATAGGTGCTTGCTGCCGGAATAATGTTAGCAAATGTTTGAGCAATAGAGGTAGCTTGAGCGTTATTTATAAAAGCTCCGTTCGCTCCGGCATATAGCATGTAATAGACGCGAGTAACACCTCCCAAATTAGCTATGTTATGAAAATTATCATCCGTAGAACCACCCATGGTTTGCGAAGCTGAGTTGGGGCCGGGTATCATAAAAAGCTGATTTATAGAGGGGTCACCGGCATTGTAGACACGCTTCAAAAAGCAGGTATAAGTTACTCCGTTAGAGGTTACTGTAAAATTCGTTAAGTCCTGTGTGCCGCCACCATCGGCACCATTATTACCGGTAGTTCTCAAAAAACTCAAACCATTTACATCTGCCGCCATGTAAAATATTGTGGCCGGACCAGCCTGGCAACCACCCGGACCCAAATAGCGAGTAAAATACTGCCCCCCAGTACCAAATGCAGCACTGGATAGAACAGCATTATCAGAGTAACTTATGTTACTGGCCAAGTTGGTATTTAAGTAGTTTCCGGCATCATACATATCGCTGCAACCATCGCTTATGTAATTAGAGTTTACACCAGCGTCCATGTTAAAGCCACTTGGCGAGGGTATAGAGGCGATCAGTGCGCTACTGTTAGCGTTGATAGCTGCCAATACACTGGCAAGTGAAGACGATGAGCCACCGTTTGCTGTAAGTGTGGTGCTCTGCCCTGCACAAATGGTGGTAGCACCAGAAATGGCAATGGCCGGAGGGTTTACCGTAACTGTAAAAATCTGATTGGCAGCATTAACACCCGCGGCAGTGCCGGTAAGGGTAACGGTAGTTGTCCCTACATTAAAAATTAGAGCACCACTGCTTGTGCCATCAGCAATGCCACTGGCAGAAAGAGCAGTGGCACCTGTCATACTGTAACCCCATGTGCCACCCGAGCAAGCAGCTGAAAGCGGGTCTGCAATAGTGTAGGACGAGTTACACGAGCCAGCTACGGCAGTAAAAGTTTGGTTTCCGGGATTATTTAATGTGACCGCACCAGCATTGACCGTTACGTTGAAGCTGCAACTGGCACCTCCTTGACCTAATGCAGGTTGAGCAAGTGCCCAAGATTGGTTGCTGCAAGCGCCCGAAGTTTTAACGCGAGTAAATAGTTGATTTCCCGCTACATTATCCAAACGTGTACCACCATAATCATCTCCTACATAAGTATAACCCGTGTTACTGTATATAAACTCGTAGGAGCCATTCGCCTTGGCACAATCGCAACTTGGATGTGCAGTAGCTTTGTAATAGGTGAAGTAACCACAACTCCCGATATTACAATTGCCTACGCCATAAACCGATTCGCAAGCCGCCAATGCAATCTGCTGATTGGTAGCGCCAGGTGCATAGTTGAAAAATCCACCTGCACCATTGGGGTAATAGGTGTTGTAAGTAACAGAGTTGGTACCAAGAGGAAAAGTAGAGCCACTGGCTAAACCAGCATTTCTGACCACTGTAGTGTTGCATGTTGAGGTAGGCGTAGCATAGTTAACCACCTGTGGGCATGTCACTGTTTGCGAGGCAGGGCAACTAATAGCCTGAGTGGTTTGAGATGAAAAGTTTAAGTCAAAATTTGACCACCCCGATACATTACCACAGGCATCTTGCGAATACAGCGAAATATCATTTTGTGCCAATACCGGAAAACTCGTAGTAGGTCTTACGTGAAAAATAACCGTTCGGGTATTACCCGATAAGGAAGTTGTTCCGCCAATCAGAGTAAGCGCAGCATTTCCATAAGCTGAAGGATATTTACCTACAAAACCGCCACCTATAGCTTCACATTGGTCTGCTGTAAATCCACCGGCATTTAGCGTAGCCAAAGAAGTATTCCAAGCCACGTATCCACCATAAGCACCCCCATTTCCACCTTGATAGTTTATCAGCGCCAAGGTGCCGTAAGTGGAACCACCAATACCGCTTGGATCAGTAGTTTGGGCTGTGATAGTGTAAGTGTGTGTGTTATCCGTAATCCAACAACTGCTATTAGTTATTACAGAATTCAGTGTAGGAGCTGTGACATCAGCACCCACGCATGAAATCTGAGCACTAAACCCCGCACCGGTTATAGAGTAGTCGGATATAAACTGAATAGTTAAAGGGCCTGAAGTAGATGTTAGCGTAGGTATGCCGGTATTCATGTAATAAGTACCTAAAACCGGTGCTCCTGTGCCCGCCCCATTATAAACTACTACACGATCACAACAAGATTCACCAGAACTAGAAAGCCCGGTAATTCTTACGAAGCTATTACAAGGTCCAGGATAAATAATGGTATAGCCGTTGGCATTATCCGAATAATTACCGGTGCCGGCATGATCGCAAATAGTACCGCTGCAAGTGGTAATAGAATTGCTACCGCTGTATGGAACTGTATACGTACACTGCCCTAATACATTGCTAGAACCTAAAATGAACATGAATATCAATAAAAACACATTGCGATAGTTACAGCGCAATGGTGATAGAGAAACATATGTGTGCTTTACAATACTTTTTAATTTAAAAGAAACCACATTAGCGAAAGTGTGTAGTAGACGAGGGTATAACATAGTTTGATTCTTCGATATGAAAAAATGAGAAGAGGGGTTAACTGAGCGTTAAATATCGACTTTTATAATGAGCACAGATAATTTTCCCAGACAATAGTGATATAAATCATCCTATTCCGATGCACAGTTTATTCCAAACTGTCACTTCGTCCCAAAATATGTATCTACAAGGAAAGAAATCACCGCACCAGATAAAAATGCGGCTTATAGACTGGCTTCATCTTCGTTTTGAATGAGCCACTGCATGGCCATTTTGCGGGGCACACGCACTTTTTCTACCGGCACAAAGGTGCCGAACACCCGATCCCAAAAACGGGTAGTGACCCCATGATTGGCCTTGGGATTATGAAAGTGGTGATAAAAATGATGCTTGCGGAGCAGGATAAATGGCTTGGCAACAGGTTTTCGGATATGAAAACGGTAATGCGTTATCTCATACATAATATACATCCCCAAAAAGCCCGACAGATAGGCTAATGCAATTGAAGAAGATACAATAGCCTGCAATAGCAGGTAAAAAGCAGCGGTAACGCTTAAGGCCATTATTGCTTTTTTATAGGCGGGAGCAAAATAGTTGTACTTAGCATGGTGCTGCCCGTGTTCTGCTTTGAAAAAATTTTTACCCTTGTGCTCGTGGCCCAAAAAGCGGTGCAATAAATATTCCGCTAAAGTCCAGCTTACAATGCCTGCGAAAAATGATAGTAATATTCCCATGTGTGATAGGTCGGACGGTGTCTGAAAATATTGTAAGTGTCACAAAAAAATTTCGCGACATTAAGCGATTAACTTAGCTCGCTTTCCTTCTTCTTGGATTTTAGAAAAGGATAAAACAGCATCACATACCAGGGGTCCTGCGGGTCCTTTTCTATTCCAAACCGGGAGGGATACTTCCGGGTAAATTTTGCAGTGCCAAAGAGTTGGTCCCAGATAAAAAGCATGTTACCAAAGTTGCCGTTGTTGTTACTGATGCCGTCATCATTCGTTAACCCATGGTGGGCAAAATGTGTAGCCGGTGTAGAGATGGTATGCTCCACCAACCAGGCTAATGGACGCAGGACTCTGTAGCGATATAAAAAGCTATCGGAGCGAAGTTCGCTGTGGGCATTCATCACAATAAAGAGTTTTATGACGGTATACACCAGATAAACCTGAATAAATCCGAGATAAATGGCGACAGCGGCAAAATAAATATTGGGCATAAGCAGATAATACAAGGCACTATTGCGAAATGCAGTGGTTACACCCATGGCCGGTGAAGCATGATGCACCAGATGTAGTTTCCAAAACCAGGGGGAATGATGCGCCAACCGGTGCCACCAGTATTGTGGCATATCTTCAATCAGTAACAAGATAAGAAACTGTGCTACTACCGGCACCGATGCGAAATGGTTTTCGTATTGCGGAAAAAAATGACGCGCCAGCAAAGCCACCCCTACAATAATAGCGGGTTGTATAAGTACAGTAAGCTGCGCAAAACTGACTACTTCTGTTATGTAATCATTTAAAGTACGGGGCGAGTTTTGAAAAGCCCCGATAAGCACCTCCAGTAAGGAAAAGCAAAAGAGGATAAGCAGCACTCCTTTCTCATCAAAATGGGTAATTCCAAATACTTCATGCATGCTGCAATCAATAAAAAAATAGGGATATTCTAAAACCATACAGCCCGGCCGATTTAATTCAGCCGGGCTGTTGCGCTGCTACGCATCATTTTATTTTACAATAAGAACCAAGCAAACAAATCAAGTTCTACCACACGCCCGTCTTTGCCCTCTGCCTTTAGATAAACCAGACCAAACTTGTGATTCACCCGAAAGGTCACCTTGCTTAACACCGGGTCGCTGGCCGGTGCATTGTATTCTACCTTACTGGTTTTAATGTTCCAGAAACTATATGGCCAATCGTCCTGACCGGTTTTTTCTGTAATGGTTGCTGTTAATACATCACCATTATCGCGCGTAACGGTATAGTCTGTACCAACCCCGTCTGCATATTTCACCGTCCAGGGCTTACCATCTACAAAGTAGTTTTGAATACCTTCAGAAGTAATCTTGAGTTTAAACTGAACCGATAAAACTCCACTGGGCGAAATACTCCAGGTCAGGTCTTTGGGATTATAATAAGTAATCAACTGTGGCACCATGGTCACCAGATTGTTCACTACCGAATCGGGATAGGCATTTAAGTCCACCGTGGCCCCGTAGGTAACCATCCCGTTATCGTTGCTTAAAACTTTAATGGTGGCACCCGGCAAACTGCCTCCCCCATTGACCGTAAAATAAATATCGGTCACACTATCTTTTTGCGTGAGTGGAATATTGGTTTCGCCCCCCAGCACATTGGGCCCCGACTCTTTTTTACAGGCGTGCATCGCGAATAGAGCCATCAGAATAAACATTACCGTTCCGGATTTTTTGATTATAGCTTTCATGTCGTTTTTATTTTAAAAGCAAAGGTGAATAAGCGGCACAAGGCTGTGCATGAGAAAATTCAAAACGGGTAGTGATGTGTATCACCGGGCTTGGTAATGGAGCCGTGGCTATCCGTTGAGACGCGAACCAAACCTACCGTACCGTGTGCTTTCATGCACCAACACACAAATCCATCTGGCGGTGTTTTAGGGCTGAGTTATGTGGTCTTAGACAATCGCTCTTCCATCAGCATCCACTTGCCTTCGCTACAAATCAAAGTGGCTTGTCCTTTTCCATGGCCGGAGGCTGGCTGACCGTGAATGGTTCCACTCCAGCTAAAATCGAATGTATAAGTGGCCTTCGTGTTGGATTTTGAAATCCAATGTAGACGAGTCATCTGGTAATCTTCATTTTTAATAAGTGCAAAATTGCGCTCGTATGCTTCGCGAATGGCCGGCAAACCTTGATGCACAGCACCAGTAGAAAAAGTAACGGAGCAATTAGGATGTATCAGCGGCTCAAGGTGTTCCCATTGTTGCGTGGCCAGCGCTGCTGCATAATCGCGAATAAATTGCTCGGGCGTCATGCCGGCAAATGTAGGAAACGGCTACAGCCGATTGTACTAAACACATTCCGTTTCTTACCTTTGAACTATGATGAAAAAACAAATGATAGCTTTTCTGATAGCTGCGGCTTTGCTAATGACTGGCAGCTGCAACGTACGAAAAATAGCCCAGCGCATGACTAACCAATATATGCCCATGGCACCCTACGATGTGGTGATTGTGCCGGGCATTGCCTACGACACGGCACGGCAGCTGACCAGCGGGTTCAACGCGCGCATTATCTGGGCCAAAAAACTGTATGACCAGGGCATTACCAAGAACATCATCTTTTCGGGCTCGGCTTGTTATTCGCCTTACGTAGAGGGACAAGCCATGAAGTTGATTGCAGAGGCCATGGGTGTGCCGGCCGAACATGTATTTGCAGAAACAAAAGCCGAGCATGGAAAAGAGAATGTGTACTACGGTTATTTGCTGGCGCAAAAACTCGGATTTAAAAAAGTAGCCCTGGCGGCCGACCCTTATCAGGCGTTCTTTCTGGAGGGATTTATAGAAACCAATTTGCCGGATATGGGCATTTTGCCGATGGCAGTCGATTCGCTTAAAAAATGGTATCTGCCTGTGCCGGCCATTGATGCCTCTCCTGCTTTTGTAAAAGATTTTATTCCGCTCAATAAAAGAGAAAGTTTTGCGACACGGGTGAAACATACCAACCACAACAACCTGCCCGACCTGCCCAAAGAATAGGTTTTTCGTTTAGGCAGCGAACAAGTGTTAGGGAGTAGTAAGAATGCTCGCTGCTCCATGGATTACCGCGCCATAGTCCCCAATTGAAAAAACGCTGTTACCGAATCGGCCATGAGCCCGGTAGTAAAAATTTCCAGAATCCGGTTGCCCTGAATGCCGATGTTGGGTTGTATTAAATAGGTCTGCCCGGTGTTGTGGTCTTTTACGCGGACGGTATACGTACCGGCAGGTAGATCTGTAAAATCGCTCAGGGCTTGTGTGCTGTCGGTGCCAAAATATACGCGGTTAAAAGCTATCGTATCGTTGTTGTAGAACACATCCAAGGCCGGTGCATCGGCTGCAAAATGACCGAAGCGCACCTTAAATCGTCCGGCTGCAGGCCAGGCCACGGTATCGCTCAGCCAGGTGCCTTGCGGTGCTGCTGTGTCGCCATACATTACGTACGTGTAATGCGTTCCTGCCTGCCAGTCGGCCCGGGCCGAAGCCAGCAGTGTGCTGCCGGTATTGGGATTCTGGATTTCCAATGTTAATGGCTCGCCCGTCAGCAGATCAGCCGTATGCGAGTTGCTACCCTGCGCCATTCCGATAAACGAACTGCGTTTTTCGCCTTGCAGGTAGTAATCTACATAGCCCGAATAAGGAAGCGCATTTAAAAACTGTACCCGGATGGCGGTCGTTTTTTTGTGGCACGATGAGGCCGCCATCACACTCCAAATGGCCATACAAGCCAATACGGTTCTGTTATTCATACGTTGCTTTTTTAGAACCATAAAGAAAAGCAAAAGATGCGGATGCGGTGCAACGCGGTAAACAGACTTTGTGTTTTTCATTGGTAAAAACGCAGCATTTCCATTTATTAGCGCCACAAAAAAACATGACTATGCAGAAAATTATGACACTCCTTTTGATTGCTTTTTGTTTTAACACCACATTTGCCCAGCGTTTTAACTGGGCTACTTCGGGTGGCTACGTAGGTATCGCCAATTCGTTCAACGGTGCCATTGATATTGCTGTAGACCCGCAAGGAAACATTTACACCATGGATATTGGTAATGGCTTGCAGCAATGCCAGGGCGATACAATAGACAAACTATCGTCTTACACCACTTTCATTTACAAATTCAATCCGCAAGGCACTTTGCTTTCCATCAGCCGGGTGGGTGCTTTGAGTGGCGATTTTTACGGATACAATCTGGAAACCGATGATGCCGGCAGCGTGTATGTGCTGGGGCAACCCAACGGAGTAACATCCATCATTATCAATGATGATACTGTGGCTGCCCTCGGCAACACCAATCAACTGATAAAAATAGATGCCAACGGCAACTTTGCCTGGAAGATAAATACCGGAGCGGCTACCAATGGCAACGGCTGCATGCTGCAATACAGCGAGGGATATATCTACTACCAATCCGGTGACCTGAAGGTGAGCAAGATAGATACGGACGGGAACATTGGTGCCAGTTTATCGGCCAGTTTTTACAGCTCTCCTACTGCCAGCACCGGAGTGATTTATAAAGGCTCGGGGGTATTTTCAAATGGCGACATTCTGCTGGCAGCTGTTTCGTATGGCCGTGTAGCGTTCGGCACCGATACGCTGAACAACATCGGAAATGCGGCCGTCACCATTCCGGTGCTGCTGGTGCGCTGCGATACCAACATGAACGTGGTGTGGGCACGCTATGCCAGCAATGTGCGCGACCCGGATAAGAATTTTCTACCCATTGCTATCGACAGCAGCGATGCGGTGTATGTAGGCGTGCAGGTAAACTTTGAAATGATTATCGGCAACGATACCATTGGGGCACAAGGCAGTATTTTTACCGGTGAAGGAGGGGTTATAAAAATTGACGCTGCCGGCAACGATGTGTGGGCTCGTGCACTACCAAGCACCAGCACATGCTATGCCTGGTGCATGACCAACACCACCGACAACACCGGCATACTGGTGGGCGGTGGCTACACCGGTGTGGCTACCTTAGGCTCAGTAACTTTGCCAATAGCCCCTAATGGTTTGCCGTTTATGGGCAAACTAGATGCAAACGGCAACTTCTCCAATGTGTTTGGTTATCTCTCTGCGCCCTCACAAACCGATGCTTTGTGTCTGGAACCCGGCAGCAACGGCACTTACTATGTGGGTGGCAAGCTGGCCAATGCCACAGTTCCTGTATTTAGCTGCACCCCAATTGCACCCGCCAAAGGGTTTTATTTAGGTGCCTTTACCGAGCAGCCCGATACTGTTCCATCGCCATCTATTGTGGCTAATGGTGCTTTGCTTACAGCCACTCCACCTTTTGCAGGCAACATACAGTGGTTCCTGAACGGCAATGTCCTCAATGGCGAAAACGGACAAACTATCACTGCTACGCAGGATGGAGATTACTCCGTTTCGTATGCCTACTCTACCGGCTGTGCCGATACCACCACTTCTGCCGTAAAGTCGGTCGTTTTGAGTTCTGTTCCTTCAACCGATGCGGCTGATTTCCTCCGCGTTTACCCCAATCCTTCAAAGGGCGTGTTCCAGATTAAAGGTATAGAAACAGCGGATGCCACGATAACGGTGCGCAATATGCTGGGTGCCACGGTTTATTACTCCAACCGCATGAACGACAACCGCACCATTGACCTAACCGGTGTGGCGGCAGGTGCTTACTTTATGGAAGTGCTGCAACAGGAAAAAACAGCGGTGCTCAAAATCTGTAAGCAATAGTTTTTAAAAAACCACATTCGGCAAAAGACTTCCGGAGTATTAAAACTCCGGAAGTCTTTTTTTTTACACCAGAGCAACCACGGCAGCCCTACAGCCTGTATTGCTTAATTTTTATGTCATCGCCATTGAACACGACCTCGGCTGCCGACAGCACCAGCTGGTGCTTGGCAAAGAGTGCATTAAACGCCTCAATGCGCCTGTTGGTAACGCGCAGGCTTTCGAGCAGGCTGTATTGATGTGCCACCTCGGCATCGGTAAACTGGCTGAGGGCGGCCTCCATCTGGGCCGGAAATGTAGCGGGCATGCCTGCGGCTGTAAGCTCGGCCAGGTAATGCAACACCGATTTTAAACAGGCATAGCCCAGCACCACTTCGCGCACACCTCGTTTAGCATCCTGGGTGCGCAGCTTGTGCAGCCCGAATTCGTCTGCCATGTATGGCTGCTGCGAAAAGGCCTTTTTTACATAAAACTCCAGATCGTTCACACAGGCAAAAAAAGCTTTGCACGCCTGCTGTAATTCCTGCTGTTTTACCTGTTGCAAAGCCTCCATTATGCTGTTCGTAGTTATACTTTCTATGTTTTCGGCATCCTGGCGCCACTGCACCAGAAAGGCAGCATTGAAATTAGGATCCAAGGCTTGAAACTTTGGAAGGTCGTCTTCCATAATCCTGGCCCATACTCGTGAAATCTGGGCTAATTCTCCATCAGTAACAGCCGAAGTTACTCGGGCTATAGCCCTTCTTCTGGGCTTCTTTTTTGCTTTTGGTGGCTCTATTGGTGTGTTTTCAGGCATACATGTATGTTTTTCATCACTAATATAGCATTTTGCATATTATTTATTTATAAATGCATATTAAATAATAAATTTTTGATGTTTTAATATATAAATAGCATATTATTTTATTTATATGCTATATTAATTTATATTTTTTTCATCTATAAATTAAATATTGTTCATGCAAACTATAATATTATATATACTAATTATATTATGTATTATGCTATAGGTAATATTCATTATGATAAATACATCAATCAGGATATGAAATGTATTTTTTAATAAAGAAGATGTATTGATGCGTAATGAAACTACACGAGGTGTAGTAAGCCAAAAACCGGATTTTACACAAATTGAGAATGTATTTATAAGATAGACGGCCTGAGGTATAATGTATACCGGGTGAGGTATGAAAGATTAATAGATAAAGGTAAAACCGGATGGATAGCGCTTACATTCGGTGGGTATTTGAGTAAAACTCAGGAAGGCTTTACTCTACCTCGAAAGCATCATACTCTTCTTCTTATACAAGTGGCGTAACGATATCAAAATGGCCATTGCCACTTTTCCTTCATTATAAAATGCCTACCTAAAAAAGCTAAACCATAAATAACGAAACCCATTATACAGAAAACTGCTACTTGAAAGAAATTAACATTGAAAAAATGGGTCTCTGGGAACAACAATCCTAAGAGTAAACAAAGAACTCCAATTACCAGAAACAGCAGAGCAAAGAAGAATATCACTGCTTTTGATATTTGCCACATATAGCGTTTTTTTAAAGAAAATACTCTTACTACTTACTCAGCATTCTGCTCTTCTTCTTATACAAGTCGCGGTAAACAGTTAGGCAACTTCGTATTCAACCTTGGTTGGTTGGGGCAGGTTCTTCGAGGCGTTTAGAATTTCTATACCTACTATTTTTCCGTCAGCAGCATAATCCAAAATAATCCCCTTGCGCTCTTCATCGCTTTCGGCAACAGCAACATCATTTAGTTGTATGTAAAGCACATCGGCTTCTTTATCGTATTTTACTTTCATAGGTATTTGCTGATTTTAGATGTTTTGTAAACAGTTACAATCAAATTCGGATTTACCTCCTCGTTTACAAAGATACGAATCAAATATTGTTTGTTGTTTTCGCTTACCACACCATGATAAACGGTTAATCCATCTTCAACAATATACGGCTTTGTATTATCCAGAGTTGCCCAAACAAATTCTTCTGAGATTGCCCGCACAACTAACTGTTCTTTGGCATGTTTAGATAAAACAATGTTGCTCATAAATAGATTTTACCTGCTCAGCATCATACTCTTCTTCTTATACAAGTCGCGGAACCAGGGGTCGTAGAGGTCTTTAATAAAGCGGATGGCTTCGCCTGTTGATTTCATTTCGGGGCCCAGCTCGCGGCTTACTCCGGGAAACTTATCGAAGCTGAATACCGGTTCTTTAATGGCATAGCCAATCAGGCGTTTGTGGTAGGTAAAGTCTTTAATCTTGTTGACGCCCAGCATCACCTTGGTTGCATAGTTCAGGTAAGGCACATTGTAGGCTTTGCAGATAAACGGAGTGGTGCGGCTGGCGCGCGGGTTGGCTTCTATCACATACACCTGCTCGTTCTTAATGGCAAACTGAATGTTGATGAGCCCGCGAATGTCGAGCGCCTTGGCAATTCTGCGGGTGTAGTCGCGCATGTCGTGCTGCACTTTTCGCTGAGGTTGTAAGGCGGCAGCATGGCATTACTATCGCCACTGTGTATGCCGGCAGGCTCCACGTGCTCCATCACCCCCATAATCTCCACCAGGTCGCCATCATAGATAGCATCAATCTCGGCTTCTTCGGCACGGTCCAGAAAGTGGTCAATCAAAATGTTGTTATCGGGGAAAAACTTCAGGATGCTGATAACGCTCTTGGTCAGCTCTTCATCGTTAATCACAATACGCATGCGCTGTCCGCCCAATACATAACTGGGGCGCACCAGCACCGGATAGCCCACACGGTGCGCCACTTCCAGAGCCTCTTCGGCATTCTTGGCAGCACCGTAATTCGGGTAAGGGATGTCCAGTTGCTTGAGCATATCGCTAAAGCGTTCGCGGTCTTCGGCAATATCCATAGCATCGTAGCTGCTGCCGATAATTTTGATGCCGCTCTCGTGCAGGTTCTTGGAAAGCTTCAAAGCGGTTTGCCCGCCCAATTGCACAATCACGCCTTCGGGTTTTTCATGCTCAATCAACTCGCGCAGGTGCTCCCAAAACACCGGCTCAAAGTAAAGCTTGTCGGCTATGTCCGGGTCGGTGGAAACGGTTTCGGGGTTACAGTTCATCATGATGGCTTCGTAACCCGATTCTTTAATCGCCAGCACTCCGTGCACGCAGCAGTAATCGAACTCGATTCCTTGTCCAATGCGATTTGGACCGGAACCTAAAACAATCACTTTCTTCTTGGCACTCACTTTGCTTTCGTTGGTTTCGAGCGTAGTGGTAGTGGAGGCTTTTTCGAAAGAGGAATAATAGTAAGGCGTTAAGGCTTCAAACTCAGCCGCACAGGTATCCACCAGTTTGTAAATTCTGCGGATGCCCAGTTGCTTAGTGCGGTAATTGTAAACTTCGTCTTCGGTGGTTTTTGTAAGGTAAGCCAATTGCAAATCGCTGTAACCTTTCTCTTTCAGTTCCTGCATTTCATCGGCAGTAATGCTTTCCAACTCACGCTTGCGATACACGCGCTCCACTTCCACCAGCTCCATTATCTGATTGAGGAACCAAGGGTCGATGCGTGTAATATCCTGAATGGTTTTCATGGGCACGCCCAGCTTCAGTGCGTCATAAATGCGGAAGAGCCTGTCCCACGATGCGTTTTTAATGCCCTGCAGCATGTCCTCGGGACTCACCCACTGTTTGCCATCGCTGCCCAGGCCAATGCGGTTGTTCTCCAAACTCTGGCAGGCTTTCTGCAAAGCCTCCTGAAAACTACGACCAATCCCCATTACCTCGCCCACGGCTTTCATTTGCAGGCCCAGGGTATCATCGCAACCTTGAAATTTGTCAAAGTTCCAGCGGGGTATTTTTACAATGGTGTAATCTAAGGCGGGTTCAAAAAATGCAGAAGTCGTTTTAGTGATTTGGTTTTTCAGTTCATCGAGCGTATAACCAATCGCCAGCTTGGCGGCAATCTTCGCAATAGGGTAACCGGTGGCTTTACTGGCCAAAGCCGAAGAGCGCGACACCCGCGGATTCATTTCAATGGAGATAATGTCTTCGGTAACCGGGTCCACACTAAACTGAATGTTGCAGCCGCCCGCAAAACCCGGCAGGTCGCAAATCATGGTCTTGGCGTAATCGCGCATGCGCTGGTAAACAGTATCGCTCAAAGTCATGGCGGGAGCTACCGTGATAGAGTCGCCTGTGTGAATGCCCATCGGGTCAAAATTCTCTACCGTGCATATCACCACAAAGTTGCCGGCAATGTCTTTCATCACCTCCAACTCAAACTCCTTCCAACCCAGCACGGCTTTTTCCACTAATACTTCGTGCACGGGGCTGGCTTCCAGACCGCGTTTTAGTTTTTCGTCAAACTCTTCTTTGGTGTGCACAAACGAGCCACCCGAACCACCTAGGGTAAACGATGGACGAATCACCAATGGGAAACCGGTTTTCTGCGCGGCTTCTTTTCCTTCCAGAAAAGAGTTGCAGGTAATGCCCGGAGCCACACCAATACCCAGTTCAATCATCCACTTGCGATACTCTTCGCGGTCTTCGGTTTTCGTAATGGCTTTGGAATCGGCACCCAGCACCTGCACATTATACTTCTCCCAAATCTTCAACTCGTTGGCTTCCATGTAAAGGTTCAGCGCGGTTTGTCCGCCCATGGTGGGCAGCACCGAATCAATCACGTGGCCGCGTTGCTTTTGCTCTTCCAGTATTTTTACAATGCTCTCGATAGAGATAGGCTCTAGATATACATTATCGGCCACCACCGGGTCGGTCATAATGGTAGCCGGATTGCTGTTGAGCAGCGTTACTTCAATTCCTTCCTCGCGGAGCGAACGTGCCGCCTGTGAACCAGAGTAATCAAATTCGCAGGCTTGCCCGATAATGATGGGTCCCGAGCCGATGATAAGCGTGTGTTTAATTGCAGGATTCTTTGGCATCTTTATAATGGCGGATTTCGAAAGTCGGATTTCGGAATGAAATCGATGTGTGCCCGCGGTCGGGGGGCGAAGATAGAAATGTGCAAGGATTGAACGCTTGGTGTGTTGAATTAATTACAAGTGGATTGTGTGTATTTTAAGTGGCGGCATTCGCTTCAAAAAAAGATATTTGCTCTTTGTTTCCGCCATTTCACTTTGCCCCGATTGTGAAAAATACCTTAAATGGTTTAAGCCCCGGGAAACTAATTCACCAAGTCAGCGTTAAAAATTTATGTTTGAGGAGTGTGGTACAGCCACACCGATTTTTAATCTGAAAAAGGAATTGTTACGCATTACCATCCTATGCTAAGTTTCAAAAGAAAAATACTGCTGTTGCTGTTGCCGGTAGCACTGCTGGGCACACTGGCCTTTACCAATGTATCTTACTTCGAAATCACCAAAAACCTCGACATTTTTGCCACGCTCTACAAAGAGTTGAATACCTTTTATGTAGACACGCTGCAACCCGAAAAGCTGATGCGGGCCGGCATTCACGAAATGCTCACCAATCTGGACCCTTACACGGAGTTTATTCCGGAAGAGGAAATGGACGATTACCGCACCCAAACCACCGGCAGATACGGAGGCATTGGTGCACTGATTGGGGTTAAAAATGATTGGGTCATCATCACCGACCCGTATGAAGGCTTCCCCGCTGCGCGGGCCGGGCTGCGGGCCGGAGACAAGATATTTGAAGTGAACGGCAAAAGCGCCAAAAACTATAAAACCGAACAGGTAAGTGCTATGCTCAAAGGCAAAGCAGGCACCGAGGTCAATGTAAAAATATTGCGGTTGCAGGCCGATGGCTCCGAAAAGGAAATGGAGGTGAAAATGATTCGGGAAGAAATCAAAATCAAAAACGTGCCCTACTATGGCATGCTGAACGATAAGATAGGCTATATCCTGCTATCGGGCTTCACCGACCGGGCCGGTGCCGAAGTAAAAAACGCCCTCACCGCCCTCGAGAGCAAACATAAACTGAAAGGACTGGTGCTCGACTTGCGCGGCAACCCCGGTGGTCTGCTGAATGAGGCCATCAATGTGGCCAACATTTTTGTAGATAAGAACATTGAGATTGTGTCTACCAAGGGAAAGAGCTCAGCTGACTGGAACAAATCTTTTTATTCGCTCAACGACCCGGTTGATTTAAAAATACCTCTGGTGGTGCTGGCGGATGGAGGCTCTGCCTCGGCTGCCGAAATTGTGTCGGGGTCGCTGCAAGACCTGGACCGCGCAGTAGTGGTAGGTGAAAGAACGTATGGCAAAGGCTTAGTGCAAACCACCCTTTCACTGCCTTTTAACGGAAAGCTGAAAGTGACCACCGCTAAATACTACATCCCCAGCGGCCGCTGCATACAAGCCATTAACTATGCCGAAAAAAATGAAGATGGCAGCGTGAAAAGAATTCCCGATTCGCTGAAAGTGGCTTTTAAAACCAAGAACGGCAGAACAGTGTATGATGGCGGAGGCGTGGACCCGGATGTGAAAGCCGAAGGCGAAAAGCTATCGAATATTGCGTTTTCGCTGGTGACCAAAAGTTTGCTGTTTGACTATGCCAACCAATACCGCGCCCGTAACGAAAAAATAGGCGACCCGAAACAGTTTACACTGAGCGATGCAGCCTACAATGAATTTGTGGAATGGGTCAAAAAACAAGATTACACCTACACCACCCGCAGCGAAAAGCTATTGGAAGACTTTAAAAAAACGGCCGAGAAAGAAAACTACTTCGGTGGGCTGCAGGTCGATTTTGAAGCCATGGAAAAAACCATGCAAAGCGATAAGCAAAAAGATTTCGAGAAAGAGAAAGCACAGATTAAGAGTTTGCTTGAAGAAGAGATTATCGCTCGCTATTACCTGACCTCCGGTCGCATTCAGGCTTCGCAGAAGTGGGATAAAGAACTGGAAAAGGCAGTGGAAATACTGAACGATGAAAAAAAGATGAAGGAAATTCTGGCCAAAAAATAATTGAATCATTCGCCCCAGGCAAAGCAGCATAGAACAATGAAACGTACCGGCATAAAAATTTTATTAGCCCTCGCGGTGGTAGTCTCACTAACCTCTGCGGTAGATGGTTACTTTGAAATATCGAAGAACATTGATGTATTCAGTTCGCTTTACAAAGAGGTGAATAATTACTACGTAGACGAGGTGGAACCATCGCAACTGATGCGTCACTGCATTGACGGTATGCTGAAAACGCTGGACCCTTTTACCAATTACTTCTCCGAATCACAGATTGAAAACGCGCGCATACAGCAGGGCGGCAAATTTGGCGGCATCGGTATTGAGTTTGAAATGATGAACGGCCTGCCGGTAGTCACTGAGGTATGGCAAAACCAACCAGCCGACAAGGCAGGCATCAAAGCCGGTGATATTATTAAAGCCATTGATGGTGCCTCCACCGACAAACGCAGCAAAGCAGATGTAGAGAAGGTACTGATAGGGCAACCCAACAGCATAATATCATTAAACCTGGAGAGAAAAGAAGCCGGAACTGAAATAAAGCAACTGAGCATTCAGCTTAAGCGCGAAGAGATTCAGGAAACCAGTGTGCCCTTCTATGGCATGATTACACCGGATGTGGCTTGCATTAAACTCAAAATATTTAACGAACACGCAGGCCAGGATGTTAAGGATGCTTTTGACAGCCTGAAGAAAGCCAACCCGGATATGAAAGGAGTCATTCTGGATTTGCGTGGCAACCCCGGAGGCTTGCTCAACGAAGCCGTTAACATTGTCAATATTTTTGTAGAGAAGAACAGGTTAGTGGTAACCACCAAAGGCAAGGTGGATGAGTGGAATAATACCTTCAAAACCTTAAACGACCCCAGCGATACTAAAATTGCGCTGGTAATGATTACCAATTCGATGAGCGCTTCGGCCTCCGAAATTGTGTCGGGCACGATGCAGGACTACGACCGCGGTGTAGTGATTGGGCAAAAAACATATGGCAAGGGGCTGGTGCAGGTTACCAAACCGCTTTCGTATAACACCATGCTGAAAGTGACCACCGCTAAATATTACATCCCCAGCGGTCGTTGTATACAAGCCTTGAACTATGCCGAAAAAAATGCAGATGGCAGTGTAAAGCGCATTCCTGATTCACTCAAGGTGGCATTTAAAACACAGGCCGGCCGAAAAGTGTGGGATGGCGGAGGCGTAGACCCGGATGTGGTGCTCGACAAACCGGAACACAGTAAAGTAGCTGAAGCTTTATATACTCAACATATCATTTTTGACTGGGTGTCTAATTACGTATCTACGCATAAAGGGATTGAAGACCCTGCGGTGTTTAAATTGTCGGATGCTGACTACGACCATTTTTCAGCCTTTGTAAAAAGCCGCAATTTCAATTACAAAACGGATACAGAAGCAAAGCTGGATGCGCTGCGCGAAGCTACCTCTGATGAAAAATATTTTGAAGCGCTCAAAGCCGGTTACGAAACCATTCAGCAGAAGGTGAAAGCAGAAAAAGAAAAGGACCTGCAAAAGAACAAAACAGAAATCATGACCGTGCTTGAAAACGAAATTGCCGGTCGTTACTTCTATGCTTACGGAAAGGTGAAGAAAAGCTACCAAAACGACAAAGAGGTGGCTAAAGCCATTGAACTGATTCGAAATGCAGACCAGTACAACCGTATTCTAACTGCCTCAAAATAATTTTAGTGACTCATTTTACCAATGAAAAACAGCTCTGAAGGCGGTGCGAAATCGAGCCTTATTCCGGTGCGCGGCTTGGTTTCATGGATTGTTCTACTACCTTCGCACCGCGTTTTAACGCAAAATCACACGAACCAAGTGTGAGAAAATGACTTAGCGTAGTAACAAGTCGAGGTGGTTTGGAAACAACAACCACATAACCTTCCAAGGTTTTTCTCTCCAAAAAGTTCGGTGGCCAAGATGTCTTCCGTAAGGCAGACCGAAAATCATTTTTTAAACATGCAGGTGTTTACCGATGGAGACATCGCAATGCCTGCAAAACAAAACAACATGGAAAAATTTGCCGCACTCGGCTTGAGTGCAAACACGATTTCTGCTTTGCAGAAAAAAGGATGGGAAAACCCATCTGTAATTCAGGAAAGAACCATTCCGCTATTACTGGCCGATGAAAAGGACGTAGTAGGACAAGCGCAAACCGGCACCGGCAAAACAGGTGCTTTCGGATTGCCGCTGATTGACAAACTGGATGATTCATCCAAAAAAGTGCAGGCGCTGATTATGTGCCCCACCCGCGAACTGGCAGTGCAGGTAGCGGAAGAAATAGCTTCATTTAAGGGCGATAAGCGCTTATCGGTACTCTCTGTGTATGGAGGTGCCAGCTTCAGTCTTCAAAAAAATTCATTGCAAAGAGGCGTGCAGATTGTAGTAGGCACACCGGGCCGTCTGCGCGACCACATTGAAAGAGGCACTCTAAAGCTGGATGCAGTAACGCATGTGGTGCTGGATGAAGCTGATGAAATGCTGAATATGGGATTTGAGGAAGAAGTGCGCGAAATTCTAAAAAGTGTTCCTGCAAAAAGAAGAATGCTGATGTTCAGTGCCACGATGCCTCCGCAGATTCTTAAGTTGGCAAAGACTTTTATGGGCGACTATCACTTGATAGAAGTGCAGAAAGAACAGGTAACTGCCGACATGGTAGACCAAATTTATTTTCAGGTGCGCGACAGCGATCGCTTCGATGCGCTTTGCAGAGTAATTGATACTGAACCTGAGTTTTACGGCATTGTATTTTGCCGTACCAGAAATGAAACCGATCAGGTGGCCGATAAGTTAATTGACCGTGGTTATGATGCAGAAGCCATACATGGCGATGTAACGCAAAGCCAGCGGGAGTCTATCCTCAAAAAGTTTAAACTGCGTAAACTGAATGTTTTGGTTGCTACTGATGTAGCCGCACGCGGTATTGACGTAAACGACCTGACACACGTAGTAAACTTTAACCTGCCGCAAGATCCGGAGGCGTATGTGCACCGTATTGGCCGAACAGGTCGCGCGGGTAAGCACGGCACGGCTATCACGATTGTATCGAGCCGCGAAGTGCGCGATTTGCTTTACATCCAAAAGATTGCAAAATCACAGATTAGAAAAGAAGAGGTGCCGAGCATTGCAGATGTACTGGAAACCAAAAAAATGAAACTGAAAACAGAAATCAGTGAATTGATGGAAAAGGGTGGCAACGAAGCCTACCTGGCAGTAGCCAAAGAGTTGATGGAAGACGGCAATGAGCCGGAACAAGTATTAGCTGCTTTGCTGGCCTATAGCTTTAAAGATTCCTTGAAAGAAAACAGCTACCGCGAAATATCGGAAGGCAAAGCAAGTGCATCAGGCGGAGGTTCTAAATCGGATGCCCGATTGTTTATTGCCAAAGGTCACATGGATAACATGAATGCTGCCCGCATTGCCGATTTTGTGGCACAGGAAGCCAATGTAAGAGCGAACGATTTACATGACATTCGCGTGTTTGATAAGTTCAGCTTTATTACTGCACCGAATGAAGTAGCGGAACAGGTGTTAGCCATATTAGGCCGCAGCAGAAACGGTAAAAAACCACTGGTGACACGGGCTAAAGAAAAGGAACTGGGCAGTGGTAGTGGTAGCCGCGGTGGAAACAGTGGCGGTGGCAGCTGGAAAAACAAAGGAGGTAACGAATCGGGTGGACGTTCCCGCTCCGAGTCTTCTTTTGGTGACAAAAAACCATTTGGCGAGCGCAAAAAATATGAAGACCGTGGCGAGAAAAAATCGTTTGGTGAAAGCCGCAGCTTCGATGACAAAAAACAGTTTTCGAGCCGCACGGAATTCAAAAAAGATTACGCCAAAAAAGAAGTAGTAAGCAGCCATGACAGCGGAGATACCAAGCCTGTTCGCAAGCGCGAAAACAAATTGACCGACTATCTGGAAACCAAACAACCCTCCGAAAAGCCGAGCAAGAAGAAAACGGAGAACAGCGATGTGGAGGCTTTTATGAAAAAGTTTGAGGACGATTTGAGCTGGTAAACCTACAAAGCTTTATATGCTTGCAAACAACAAGCCGCGGACAATGTCCGCGGCTTGTTTTGCTTTTACACTACATCAATGCCATCGAAATTGTGATGCTTGATTTTACACTCTCTTTATCTGCGCACCCAGTGCATTCAGCCTTTCGTCTATACGCTGATAGCCTCTGTCGATTTGTTCGCTGTTGTTAATCACAGATTTTCCATCAGCACTGAGCGCTGCAATCAACAAAGCTACTCCGGCTCTTATATCAGGGCTGCTCATGGTAATGCCCCGAAGTTTATATGCTCTGTCTATTCCAATGACGGTGGCGCGATGTGGGTCGCAGAGAATGATCTGAGCGCCCATGTCAATCAGTTTATCTACAAAGAATAAGCGGCTCTCAAACATTTTTTGGTGAATGAGCACACTCCCTTTAGCTTGTGTGGCTGTTACTAAAACAATAGAGATTAAGTCAGGTGTAAAAAGCGGCCATGGACCATCGGCTACAGTCAGAATAGAGCCGTCAATAAACCGCTGAATTTCAAAATGCTCGCGAGCCGGTATGTAAATATCATCGCCCCGATACTCCATCTCAATGCCTAACTTTTCGAATACCGGAAGAATGTTACCCAGCATATCGAGTCGACAGTTTTTAATTGTAATTTCACTTTGTGTCATAGCTGCCAGACTAATAAAAGAGCCAATCTCAATCATATCGGGGAGCATACGATGGGTGGTACTGCCTAAAGAATCAACCCCTTCAATATGTAGTAGATTAGACCCTACTCCTGTGATTTTGGCACCCATGCGATTAAGCATTTCGCAAAGTTGTTGCAGATATGGTTCGCATGCAGCGTTGAAGATGGTGGTTTTGCCGCGAGCCATCACGGCAGTCATTACAATGTTGGCCGTGCCGGTTACGGATGGTTCATCCAATAAAATATAAGTGCCGTGCAGATTGCCGGCCTCAACGCTGTAAAAGGTTTCGTTGCTATCGTAATTGAATTTTGCGCCCAGTTTTTCAAACCCGAGAAAGTGGGTATCTAATCTTCTGCGGCCTATTTTATCGCCTCCGGGCTTTGGTAAGTATGCTTTTTTGAAGCGGGTGAGTAGCGGACCCATAATCATAATACTTCCGCGCAAAGCAGCCCCCTTCTTTTTGTAAACATCTGACTTGAGATATTCCAGATCTATATTATCAGCCTGAAAACTATAAGTGTCTTCTGCCAACTTTTCTATAGCTACACCCAAATCCTGCAAAATGTCTATCAATGCCAGCACATCGCGAATGGCCGGTATGTTGGAGATGGTCACTTTTTCGGGTGTCAACAACACGGCACATAAAATTTGCAGTGCTTCGTTTTTGGCACCTTGCGGTACTATTTCGCCCTTTAGTTTTTTGCCACCGGTTACTTCAAATGAATTAGACATAGTTATGGGATTGAATGTTTGTCGATTAAATATTTCTCTAAAATCTACAATTGACAGTAGCCCATGAAACAATCCGGCTTTAAGGTATACACAGTCTGTTGTGAAGTGCTGCTACCGCAGCAATAGACGGCCCGTTTTGAAACGCCCCGCTGCATTATGAATACTATACATATATAGCCCTGCTACCAAATGGCTAAGATCTATACAGGCAGCCTGCTCCGAAATGGATTGATGGTAGATGATTTTACCCGCAAGATCGATTGCCTGAAAGTAGACTGTTTCACTCTCCAGTGTAGGACCTGATAGCAACCAAACTTTGCTACTCACCGGCATTAAAATCAAATCTCTGAACTTGTCTAACTCTGAAATAGATACCACTGCCGGATTATAAAAACAGGTGTCCGGGTAGGACTCGTTGTGATACAATCGTGTTTCGCTTTCAAAAAAGCAAAGCAACTTTCGCCCTGGGCCATCCAACCAATCCCACTGTATACCGGGTGTCAGAAAATTGGAATACAAAGAACCGATGCCTTCTATCCAGATGTCAGGCGACCAGTTCTGTAAGGTAACATACATTCGTTTTCGAAGTGTTCCACCGAGCAGAATATAATTGACAGAGTCTACTTTTACAGATAAATAAAGCACGGTAAGTAACTCAGCATCTTCAATAGAAAATGTATCGCCTGCAACTTTGCTGAAATCATAGATGTGATACTCCTTGTTTCTGTTTGGCGGGATGACGTATACATTCTCTATTGAATCCTTCCGAAGAAACGATGGCGAGTAAGTGCCCGAGGAACTGTAGATTTTCTGATAATGGTAGGGTGGAATAAGGGTATCCTTTTCTACGTTGTACGTGATGTTATTATAAACATAACCGGACGGCTGAAAAATAATATTGGAAGTGAAGGAAGTTCCACTGTGAAGTGCTGTCGGCAAAACGGAAAGCAGGTTGCCCGTGTAATGAAAAACAAATCGGCAAGAGCAGCAACTGCATTTTTAGCTGTAGGGTCAACGAATTTCCATTCTGTGACATGATTTGCATTTTGAAAACTACATAAAATGCCTTGCACGGCAAGTTACATCAAGAATATTTTCCGATAATTACAGTAAAACAAACCTGCCATGAACGACTACGGAAATATGCTCCTGATTGCCATGCCTATTTTTTTACTACTGATTTTAGTGGAAATGTTTTGGGGGCGCATAAAGCATGGTGAGCAGCAACCGGTTATTGATACAATATCCAGCTTATCCTCCGGCATGACCAATATTTTAAAGTCTACGCTCGGCATCAGCATTGTTATTATTTCTTATCCATGGATGGTGGAGCATTTGCAAGTCATTCAGCTGGAGAAAGGTAGCATATGGCCCTATGTTATCACCTTTGTGTTTATGGATTTTACGGGCTATTGGATGCACCGCCTGCAGCATCGCGTCAACTTTTTTTGGAACCATCACATCATTCACCACAGCAGCGAAGAATTTAATTTACCCTGTGCCTTGCGGCAACAAATTGCCGTGATGACGAACATATACACCCTCGTAATGTTGCCTTTGGCCCTTCTGGGTATTCCGGGTGAGGTGCTGGCATTGGTGGGACCCATTCATCTCTTTAGCCAGTTTTGGTACCACACACGCTACATTGGTAATTTGGGTATTCTTGAGTACATTTTGGTGACACCCTCGCATCATAGGGTACACCATGCCATGAACGATTTGTATTTAGACAAAAATTACAGTCAGATTTTCATTGTATGGGATCGGTTGTTTGGCACCTTTCAGGAAGAACTGGAAACAGAGCGTTGTGTATATGGCATGCGCAGACCCGCAACTACCTGGAACCCTTACATCATCAACTTCAAGCATCTCTGGCAGTTAATCGTAGATGCCTGGCGTACTCAAAACCTGGCCGACAAATTTCGCATCTGGTTTATGCCCACCGGTTGGCGACCTGCTGATGTGGAGCAGAAATATCCGGTATTTACCATTGGGCGTATGAGCGAGCTTAAAAAGTATAATCCATTTTATAGTAAGTGGTTCACTGCGTTCAGTGTTTTGCACATGAGCGTAATCTTTGCTTTGCTATGTTTTTTGTTTTTCCGCTTTGGTGAAATTGAAAAAAGCGAAGCGCTATTGAACGGCATATTTCTTCTGCTCGCTATTTTTGGATTCACCGCTCTACTCGATAAAAAGCAGTATGGCCTTATCAGTATGTTGGCGGTGGCAGTGGCGGTTGTGGTTTACTGCATTTCGCAGCGCGATTGGTTTGGCATCAATGGATTTATGCCTGCGGGCTCCGTGGTTATTGCACTATACTTTTCAGCTACAGCATTAGCCGCGCTTTGGTTTTACAATCATGAACTTCGCCAGAGCGAAGCGCAGATGAGTTAGGGTTTGTCGCCCTCGTTCTGTATCATGTAGTTTTGCCAGTCAGTCAAATAACCTGCTTTGTAAGGATACCTTTCCAGGTATAGTTTCTTCACTTTCTGAAAGAGCAGTTCGCGCAAATCGGAGGTATTTCGATTTTGAATAGCCGATACAAAAATGCAGTTGTCGTGCGTTTTACCCATCCAGCTTTCTTTTAGTTCACTGAGTAAACTGGCCTTAATGTCGCTCGGCAGATACTCGTCAAATTTCTTTTGCTCATACAAATCCATTTTATTGAAAATGACAATAACGGGTTTGTCTTCGCACTTCAATTCTTTCAAAATATCGTTAACCACATTCATCTGGTCTTCAAAAGCCGGATGCGAAATATCTACCACATGCAGCAATATATCGGCCTCCAGCGCCTCATCCAGCGTAGATTTAAAACTCTCTACCAAGTGGTGTGGCAGCTTACGAATGAAGCCCACTGTATCGCTGAGCAAAAAGGGAACCGCATTAAAGGTAACCTTGCGTACCGTGGTATCCAGCGTGGCAAACAACTTATTCTCGGCAAACACCTGCTCTTTGGCCAGCAAATTCATGAGCGTACTTTTGCCTACGTTGGTATAACCAACCAGCGCTACACGAATCATTTCACCCCGATTTTTTCTGCGAACAAAATTCTGCTTGTCAATCTCCTTTAGCTTCTCTTTGAGCGCAGAAATTTTCTTTTCTGCCATCCGCCTATCTGTTTCAATCTCTTTTTCCCCTGCTCCGCCACGGGTTCCCGTTCCACCGCGCTGACGCTCCAGGTGCGTCCACATTCCTTTTAAGCGGGGCAACATATACTGCAACTGAGCCAGTTCCACCTGTGTGCGCGCCTGCACCGTTTGCGCTCTGTTGGAGAATATCTCCAGAATAAGCATGCTTCGGTCCATTACTTTCTTCTTCACAATCTGCTCGATGTTGCGTTGTTGCGAGGGAGAAATTTCATCATCTATAATGACCAAATCGGCTCCTTTGTCTTCCACATAGCGACTTATCTCCTCCAGTTTCCCTTTCCCCAGATAGCTCTTATTGTCGGGGTGTGGCAGGTTCTGCGTAAATCTTTTCAGCGTATGAATGCCGGCAGTCATTGCTAAAAATTCGAGTTCGTCTAGGTACTCAGTCGTTTGTTCTTCGGTTTGCGATTTAGTGCTCACGGCCACCAGAACAGCCGTTTCCTGATGCACATAGGTGTTATCAAACAATTCTTTTTTCTCTTTCATATCTGTGGCGAAGAAAGAAAAAATGAAGAAGCCATTCTTAGAAGGCTCGGTTATTCGGCCAGAGAGAATCGGAATGTAAGTCCACCGCGTGTGTTCGTGGTTTTAAATGCGTTAGAAATTTTGGGGATAGTGGTGGTCTGGTCGAAGAACAAGCGCACATTCAATCGCTTATTGACAATGTAATCTATGCTTGGCTGAATGGTGATCGTGCGCGAGCCGGCTGTAATCTGTGGTTGGGTTTCATCTATCCGGTGATTCACGGTAATGTTGTCGCGATAGCTAAAATCAAAGCGGAAGTTGAGGTCATTTTCCAGTTTAATTTGTTTGCCTTTAATTTTAATGAAAGGAATCTTTAAACCTTTGATTTTGTAGCCGGCCCCTACGGTAATTTGTGTGCTCTTGAGTTCAATCATTTGATAATCGGCAAAGTTCATGGTCATGGTTCGGCTCATCTTATAGTCAAACTTAGCGGTCAGATTATTTTTCATGGTCATGTCAATGCCGATGAGCGGAGACAACTGCTCATTCAGCACAATGCTTGGCATGTTATATTGTGGGAAGAAGTTTCCGTTTAGTGAGTCAATGCCATTCGATCCGGTATTGTTTACGCTATTCGTGTAATCTAAGTTTGTTTGAAAACTATTGACTGTAAGCGTGGAATTATATCCGTGCGTGATCGTAAAATTGGAGAAGTGTTTTTGCATCCACTTAAACTTGGTAAATCCATTATAGCTAATGCGCCAGTTGGGCAGCGGAATGGCACCAAAAGGATTTAAACCTACCTTACCCGCATCCGCTTTATTATAGGCTGCTAGAAATGCAGGTATCAAAACATCTTGTGATTTTGGTCCATAACCTTCGGCATACTTCGGATTTTCGGTGCTATCGCTCGGATTAAAGTAGTTGCCCGTTCCCAATCGTCTGGAGATGACAGAGCGGTTGTTTTCAAAATCGCGATAGGTTTGTGTCAATCCTTTGGCATCAAATTTATCAAAGAGCGTGCGCACCGGTATGTAGGAAATACTGTAGCTGCCCATATCCACCGGATTCAGATGCTTGAACATATAAGTAGCAGAAGCAGTATCCCACACCTGTTTAAAGAACTGAGAATGATTTTCGGTGTAATCGCGGAAGAGGGTAAGGTCAATTTTAAAATCGGTCCAGGGCTCAATGGTGGCGGTTACATCCAATCGCTGTGAGCGCGTTTGTGTAAATTTCTGGTTAAGCAAAGTGTCAGTTGTTATCCAACCTCTGGCGGCTGCTTCATCGAGCCAGCCATCGCGTTTCAACACATCGCGCCCCAAAAAGAACCTATCTCCGGGTTGTCCGCCAAAACTAAAATCGTACCCCGGAGCACTGCGTATGTTTTTGACCGAAGTAAACTTGCTTCCATCAATCTGGTTACCCAAAATTTGCGAGTAACCGGTGAAGCCAGGAAGTAAAGTACTCTTGTTCTCTCTGTATTCAAGTGTTACTTTTTTAAGCGCAAGCAATGGACGCACCACCATAGATATAAATGGATTGGCCGGTGCCTGCTTGGCTGCCAAATCTTTTTTCTTCTGTTTCAAAGCTGCCTTATTAGCTTTTAAATCCTTTTTAGCTTTAGCCACATCCGCATACTCTTTCGCATTTTGCGCATTTTTTCTCAGCACTTTGCGCTGTGTCACCAAACTCTTCACAGCATCTTTTGCTTTTGTTTTTTCGTCCTTTCCCTTCGATTTTGGAATATCTTTTTTCTTCTCTCTTATCTGCAATGCATTGGCCGCCAGGGCTTCTTTCGCCTTCAGCATAGCCGCCTGCCGTTTTACCTCATAGCTCGAATCCTCCTTTACCTTCGCCTGTAACTCGGCCAAGTTTTCTTTCAGCTTCACTCGTTTTTCTTTCAGCTTTTCAATTTCATCCTCAATTTTTTCCCGTGCCTTCTTAATCGTTTCACGTTTCTTATCGTTTTCTTTTTTGTCACCGGCATTAGGGTTAGGCGAGTTGTATGTTTTCAGGAAAGGAATCTTGTCATACAGTTTCTTAAAGTTCAAATCAAACTTAACGCGGCTGTTCTGACTGTTGTTGATGACATTGCCCAAATTGTTCTGCACCCATCTACCGGTAGAATCGCGCAACTGTGGTAGAGCAGTCCAGGTATAAGACGAGTTATATCCTGCATTGGAAGTGATGAAATCAAGAATCGGAATTTTGTTGATAGGCACGGTATAATTAACTCCGAGTGTTTGGTTATAGTTCACGTTTCTTCCACCAAAACTTACATTGTTCCATATTTCTTTTTTCTCGCCCTTGGTATCAATCACACCATCCGGCTCGTCAATACGACTGTTATTGGTAGCTGCATAATCTATACTCAGCGATTTGAATGGATTATACTTTAACTGGTAGGAGCGCGTCCATCTAAAGTTTTTGAAATACGTAGCCGGAATAACAAAGTCTACTTCACCCAGCGGTCGCAGCTTTATCTCGTTGAACTCGCGGTTCCATTCACTGTTAAATGCCAACGTAGAGGGATAAGGGTTAAAACTGAAATCTCGAATCAAATCGAGCCATTTTGATTTGCTCTTGATGGCTTTTTTGAACGGTGAAAAATCTTTGGTCTGAGGTGCAAAGCTCCAGCCAATGACTCCCAGCCATGTTTTGCGCGAATTTTTTTCAATAAACGGATCACTGAAAAGTATTTCGTTATAAGCGTAGGTAAAGTTGAAATTGCCCGGATCGTAAATGTGTGGCTTCTTAGCTTTGGTCTGAGGCACTATGCGCACATTACTAAAATTGTAACCCCTGCGGGTATTGATGGTTTGCACTTGTGCCAAGTATCTGCGAGCAGAATCACTGCCAAACGAAGGATCGTTTCTAAGATTTTTTACAAGCGTTCTGGTAGGTATATCAAACTGATATGGGTCAAACTCCGGTGTGCTGAAGCTTTGCGCATACGCTCCGTAAAACGGTAACTGCAAACCTACCGCCTGCGGGAAAAATTTTCCCAACTGAATAGTAGTACTAAAATCGTACTGATACATGTTGTCTTTAAAACGTTGATCTATACGCTGCTCCACCTGACCAAAGCCCCGTGTGTGCATCCCTCCGCTTAAGGCAATGTTTCCCAAATCGGCCAGCTTAATGTTGATGTTGCCTACAGCCGCTGTTCCGCCAAACTCCTCAAATCCGGTAACGCGCAACTCGTTAAACCAAACCTCTATACATTTGGGAGCACCATCATCGCCATCGGCTAACGGATTATTAGGATCATACTTAGATGGGTTCTTAATCCCCAACATAAACGTTTTTATAGCACCTAAATCAGGATTCCCTTTCACTTTAATAACACGACCTCTCGAATCCAGGGTATCAAATTCTTCAGTGCGAGGGAAGTTGACACTGTTGCGTAATAATTTTAAATCAATGAAATCCTGCATACGTAGCAAGAGTTCATTGCTGTCGGGCCATACCAGTCGCTGATCGTTTTCGTTATTGTTGTCGTAATCTCCGGGGGCCGTTATTTTGAGTGGAATCTCGTATTGGTAGTAATTGTCTTTAAAGTCGGAGCCCACCCGAATAAACGCCACCACCTCATTATCATCTACCGGTATTTCACCATCCACGCTATTGGCGTGAATAAACATTTTAAGTGTTTTGTATCTGCGCAAATCGAGATTCATGTTTTTGAAAACCGTTTTGCTGCGACAGTCTTTCAGATTGCAAACAGTCATAGACAGCGCCTGCTCATTCTGCTGCACAAACTGGTTGGTTTGTTGCCCAAGCGCCTGCTCTCTCAAAATATTGGGAGGCAACACATAATTCACCGGTTTTTTGCTCGAGTTTTCTTCAATGCTTACCGATGCTACATTCAAAAACGGAGGGTCGTTTTCGGTAGAAAGCTGCTCGCAGGGATCGTTCAGATTAAGCGTGTATGTTCTCCATTGGTTTCGCACCAGTTCCAGAGTTCCAAAACGCAGCACCACCGCAGAATCGCGCCAACCGGTCATGAACATCCGCATAAACTGAATGGATTTAAAATCCGGAATGCTGCCTACCCGCGAAGTATACTGGCGAATAGGAATACGAAACTGCAACCAGCGACTTTCGAGCCCGTTATGGTCTCTGCCGTATCCGCTTTGGCTGCCTTTTACTTCACTTACAATGTATGGGTTGTTGCCCACCGCCATGCCGGGCTTCAGGTCTACCTCATACTGGAAGTATTCTTCGTTTTCATTCAATGAATTGTCTTTGTTTAGATCTTCTTTATCTGGCAAATTGGTTTGCGCGGTAATTTGAACGGTGTTGGTATTTTCTTGTGCCGGGCTATTGCCTTCATTGTTGCAGTATAATTTATAGCGCTCCAGAATGCTACCCACTTCGTTATCGTTATAAAACGCATCATTGAAAAAACGATAATCATCGCTCGAAGGGTCAGCGGTCAACAAATCTTTTGCCGCCTGCGTTAAGTTCGGATTGCTGTTGATATTAGTCAGAAAGGCGGCCTTGCGAATTCGCTCATCAGAGGTGCTCAATCCATCAAAACCCACATCTTGCACCGGTCGCAGGTTTACATCATTATCAAATGCATCCACCAGCGAAGGTAAGCGCGGCACCTGCCCCCAAGTGGTGCTGTCCATCGTACTCAGGTCGGCACTGATACCATTTTCGTAGCTCATCCGGGAGTCGCGCAGAATGTCTTCGGATATGTTTCCTAAGTTGAAATACAACTTACCTCCCGGTGAAGTAGTATTGTACAGGAAAGGATCCATCATCCAAAACTCTATAAACTCCACGTTGGTAGCTTCCAAATCGTTATTGTCTATAGCGCGCATGATGCCAGCCCATCGCGTTTCCGGACTTTTCAGACTTCCATCGTTATTAATCCCCTGTGACACTCCGGGTGTTGGCGAGCTGCTATACTCATAATTGTAAGGTCCCCTTTCGCGAGGGAAGAAGGCCAAATCAAATGTAAACAGGTTTTGATTCAATTGCCCTTGCACCGGACGGTTAGGGTATAACTCTTGTATTGGAATTAAGCGGGTGTAATGATTTTGCCAATTGGCGGGTGTATTAAACACCGGATCGGGTGACACCTGCGAGTTGTAAAACAAATTGTCTATCCGATACCAAGCCATGCGCGCCCGGTTATAACCGTAGGTGGTATCGTTGATTCTATCTGCTTCCGGAAAAAGTATTTTGCCGGCACTATTGGTAGCCCCACGTGGTGCCGAAGCGAGTTTCCAGCTGATAGGTGGTGTTCCTAAAACATAACCATTACTGGTTCCTTCAAAATCATCGATGTAAACCTGACCTTCTCTGTTTTGGTTATTGATAGCGCGCGAGTGGCCCGGTTTTAAGTGAGCCACCTCTCCATAGCTACTAAAGGTACTCATCTCTTTGGTGGAGTAAAAAGGCAAACGGTCCAGCGCTTTAGTTAGCCAAGGCACATTGGATTCGTATTTCACATCCAGGCCCATGATGGTATTGCGAATCGGGTCATCTCCGATATTTACTTTTTGCGTAAACGGTCTTTCGCTCAGCTGCATAATCGTGCCACCAATGTTGAGTTTCGTATTTACGCGATAATCCAAACGGGTGCCAATCAGCGAGCGCACCTGGGTGGCGAACAGGTTGTTGTTTTCAAAATCAACTTTAATCTGCTGGCCGCTATTTAAAATACCTGCGTCCAATACAGTTAACCTTCCTAAGTTGTAATCTACCGTGTAGTGCGTTCCCTCCACCAATCGTTGCCCACCGGCAGTTACCACCACACTTCCTTTGGGTATGTTACCGGCACCGAGTGATATTTCGCGGTTATTGGTGCCTTTATATTGTCCTTTAATTACAAATCGGTTTTTTTCGGGAAACTGCTGCGCCCAAAACTTTGTAGAATCATACAGCTCCTGATAAACATAGGTATCGGCTATGTTTCCACTACCGCACGCCACGAACGAATTTTTCAAATTACTGCCAAACGGTTCTTTCTGCGGAAAAATCATTCTGCCGTTTTGAGTGAGAATGGTTACCCCGGGTATAAAATCAAAAAGCCCATCTCGCTGCGGATCGCCATTCATATTCAACGTATCTAGATTCATGACGCGCAGCAACTGCACCCCTTCCAGGCAGCCTTTAGGCATGTAGCGTTTTAATCCACCGCCCGGGTCGTTATAGTAAATATCCAATCTGAAATCTTCCTGGCTGATATTATAAGCACCCAGCGAGTAGATATTCTTCATCATTAAATCCCAGATAGGCAGCTGGGGGCGAATAGTAGTTGCCTTTAGCATTTTAAGATACAGCACTTTGGAAGTAGCGCTGGAATCGGGTGGCACCTGATTGCCAAATTCCCCCACCTGAAATACTGCTCCGTTAAACTCGTATTGAAAAGCCACAGCCAACACCTCGTTTGGATTCAGCTGCGCATTCAGCGATACATACCCCAACTGCCGGTGAAAGGTATACTCTGTTTCATTCAATTTGCGGGCATATGTTTTTTCAAAATCCTGACCTTGTGTGAGCGCGAATTGTGGGCCAATCATGGTAGCCACAATGTTGTCTACAAATCGATTGTTGGGGTTAGCCGTCAATTTGCCATACACATCATTCGCATCGTTTCGCGGACGGGAGTCGCCATTAGCGGTAGTCAAAATTTTATTGGAATATGGAGTCGCTTCGCCCAAATCTGCAATAGCCATTACATCGCGCACGTTCTGTGTGGCTCCGTTCCGGTTGGTCACCCATACTTCCATACGGGTCACGTTCACCACGCTTTTAATGTTAGGCAATCCGGATAAGGCAAAATCGTATTGATCGCGGAAATACTGAGCGAGGAAGAAATGCTTGTTCTCTTCATATTGATCGGCACGCACTTCAAAATTTTGGCGTTGCGCACCGCTCTCAATGACTACGGTTTCTTTTTTTGCTTTTTGTTGAGAGATAACGCTGGTCCAGGTAAGGCGACCGAATTGTAGTTGCGTTTTTACACCAAACAGTGTTTGGCTACCGGAGATAAGGCGGGTTTGTAGGGGAAGGGCTACGTTTCCAAGTTCAATGGATTTAATGATGTCGTCCTCATCGCCCGTGTAACCGAGTTTTACCTGATTATCGAAACTAAAACCACTCTGCGTGTTATAGTTGACCCCCAACTGCAGTTTGTCTCCAATTTTCCCAATCACATTGAGGTTAATATTCATGTCAAAATCAAAACCGCCTGTCCTGCGGTTGCGCACCGGAATATTGGGATTGGCTGTGCGCTGCACATTGGCTCCCAGCGTCATTTCTACGTTACCTTGCGGTCTGATTTCAATTTTGCTGCCGCCAAACAGTTTATCAAAAAACTGCTTCTTCACCTGAATGGGCGGTATCAAACTTTTGTCCTCCACCAGGTTCACCGCTTGTTGTCTTTCGCGTACATATTCTTCGCGCTCCTTTTTTTCGGTATATTCTAAATATTCCTCATAGGTCATATACATTGGTGGTCGCACATCACTTCCGGCTACTTTTTCGGTCACCACGTACATGCCGGTGGTGGGGTCATAGTCCACGCTTTGTTGGATAGCCGGTGGGTCTTTTAGGTAAAAAGGATTATTAGGCTGGTCGGTTACAAAATTGCCTTCACGATCTTTAATCGGGTATTTTAACTTATCTGAATCGTTGGGCACAATCCGCTGACGAAAGTTGCGCAAGCGCAAGGGCATATTAGGCGTATAGGCCAATGCCAATGCGCTAATGCACGATAAGGCAATAACTGATTTTAATATGCTCGCTTTGTTCAGCACAAAAATTCTACAATAGTTTTAATGCATCCTTGATTAATCCTTCCACACTCTGGTTGGCCCCTGCCGACATTAATTTTACAATTACTTTATCGGCAGCCGGTTTATTAAAACCTAAGGCAACGAGGGCACTTAACGCCTCTTCCTTTATCATATTGTTTGCCGAAGGTGCCAAACCGTAATCTGCCAGCGGTTTACCCATTTTATCTTTCAGTTCCAATATCAATCGCTTGGCCGATTTAGGGCCAATACCCTTAATGCTCTGTATCATTGCTTCGTTCTCCATGAGTATAGCCTGACGGATTTCATCGGGCTTAAACGTAGAAAGCATCATACGGGCTGTGGCCGCGCCTACACCCGACACGGAAACCAGTTTTTCGAACAGATCTTTTTCTGCTTCTTCAAAAAATCCGTAGAGATCAAACCCGCTGACACTTTGGTTTTCGCTTTTAACCACCAAAGACGTATGCAACTTGCAACTTTCCAGGTGCTGGATTGTTTCGTAGGTATTCAGGCTAATCTTGAGCATATAGCCGATGCCACTTGTTTCTAAAAAAACATGCGTGGGCGTTTTAAGAGTCAGTTTTCCGTGTAAGTAAGCTATCATTCCCTTATAAGTGAATAACGCCAGATACAAATCTTCTATAAGATTTGAAATACCGGTGTTGCAATAAATGAATCAAGTCAAAAAAGGTAAAAATGATGCTATAGGCCAGAGGGGGTTATTAAGAAGAAAATGATAGGTGTCTATAATTGTTTTGGGCGTCCAATATGCATTAAGTAATTGGAAAACGCAAGCAATTTTGCTTCCTGAAACTTGCCCGACAAGACCTGTACACCAATCGGCAAACCCTGTGCATCGGCAGCCAACGGAAGCGATATGGCCGGAATACCGGTAAGATTTGCCAGTACGGTATAAATATCTGCCAGATACATCTCCACCGGGTTCTCTGTTTTTTCTCCAAAGCGGAACGCTACTGTTGGTGAAGTAGGCATCAAGATAAAATCATAAGAGCTTAAAATGTAGTTGATTTTATCAGTCAGTATTCTTCGCACTTTTTGTGCCCGGCTGTAATAGGCATCGTAATATCCTGCACTCAAAACAAAAGTGCCCAGCATAATTCTGTTTTTCACTTCCTTTCCAAAACCTTCGGTGCGGCTGCGTTTGTATACCGCATCCATCTCCTGAGCATTTTTAGCGCGGTAGCCGGCATGCACTCCATCAAAGCGGGCCAGATTGGAAGAGGCCTCTGCTGTAGTGAGCACATAATAAGTAGCAATCAGGTATTGCAGATAATCAAAGTCCATCTCTTCCACAATGTGCCCTTCGTTCTTTAAATCTATCAGTAGATTTTCCATTGCAGATTTAACCTCTGCATTCAGTCCTTCGCTTTGCAAGGTAGATCCGAAAACAGCAATTTTTGCCTTGCCTGAGAATGAAAGCTTTGAAGCATATTCCTCTACCATTTGTGAAGAGGAGGTAGCATCCTGTGCATCTTTACCCGAAATCACTTCCATCAAAAGTGCTGCATCTTCCACATGGTGTGTGAAGGGACCTATTTGATCGAAAGAAGAAGCATAAGCAACCAAGCCATACCGAGACACTCGGCCATAAGTGGGTTTTAAACCTACAATGCCACAAAAACTAGCCGGTTGCCGAATGGAACCTCCGGTATCGGAGCCTAACGAGGCATGACAAAGATTTGCCTGTACCGCCACTGCACTTCCCCCGGACGAACCGCCCGGCACCCTGGTATTGTCCTGAGCATTTAAAACTTTACCATAGGCACTGTTTTCATTACTGCTGCCCATGGCAAACTCATCGCAATTGGTTCTGCCAATAATGATTGCATCTTCTGCCAGAAGGCGATCTACCACAGTGGCGCTAAAAACAGAAGTGAACCCATCCAGTATTTTGGAACCAGCCGATACTTTATGGTGTGCATAGCAAATATTATCCTTAATAGCTATCACAGTGCCAAAGAGTTTTCCTTTGGGCTTTTTATCCGCATGCTTTGTATCTAACTCGGCCGCACGAGCCAATGCCTCTTGTCCAAAAACTTCCAAATAAGCATTTAAGTGCTTTTGCTCATCGATGCGGTTAAGGTATTGCTGTACGAGTTGTGTACAGGACGATTCGCTCTGCTCTATACCCTGTTGAACTTCCCGAATGGTACGTGATAAAAAATCCTTCACTATCAATAGCGATTACAGATAAAAAAGAAGCTAAAAATTAAGCTTTGGTGTCTTCGGAAGCGGGAACAGAAGTCTTTGCGTTTTTATCTTCCTTCATGCCTTGCTCTATCTCTGATTTAAGGTTGCTTTTGGCAGAGTTGAACTCCCGGATACCTTGTCCAATACCGCGCATCAACTCTGGAATTTTTTTACCACCAAAAAGTAACAGGATAGCCAAAACCACCAGAGTGATTTCCATGGGACCCATATTGAATATCGCTTGCTGAACTTGCATATTGATTAAATTAGAGAGGCAAATGTAACCGAAAATGCCGATTGAGAAACGAAATATCGGGTTACAGATGCCCTGTAAGATTTGGCTCCACTTTATGTAAACATTTGTTTTTTAGCAGTATGCTGCGTTACCTGTTTCCCGTATGTATCTCTTGGTGTGCTGTGTTGCAAACAGCAGCTCAAAGCCAGACTCCAATTCAAGTCATGAACCTCGACTCGCTTTCAACAGAAGATTCTTTGCTGCTTGCAGAAATGAAAAGCGAATGGATGCAAGAAGTTTCCGACATAAAAGCAGCTTTTCATCCTAAAAAAATGAAAAGCGCAATTGATACCACAGTAGCGCTTATGAATCGCTCCTCGCATGTAGAAATTGGCCTGGATGCATTGGGGCCGGTTTATGCCAACGGACGTGCGACCGGAATTGAAGGTGCCGCCATATTCACTTCTGTCATGTATTACCATAAGTTGGGATTTTATGGTGCGCTAAATCTTGGATTTTATACCGATAGCTTTATACGAAAGGCTGCACCGGTACCGGTGGTAAGCATAAGTCCGGGGTTTTATCGCACTTTTTTCAAAAGATGGAGTTTGGGAGCTGGCTATTCCAGAAATTTTGCTCTGTATGCCGGCAATTTTGAAAGAGGGTTGCTCAACAATTCCATCTCTATTTCTAACTCATACGACTTTTGGAATTATCTGTCGCTCAATCTACATGTAAATGTTAGCTGGAGCAGCAACTTAAACAGCAAGAAATCATTTACAGTTAATATACCGCCATTGCCGCCAAAAAAGGTGGAGTATAAGCAAGCCACTAAGGGGCTTGGTCAGGGATATGCTACCAGCATTGTACTTGGCTTAAAAAAAGATATCACTGTTTTCAATTTCGTAGGCGCAAAAACATTTACGATTACGCCTTCTTTTCAAATGCTATTTGGGAACGACAACAATACCTACATTCTGCGGAGTGTGGTTAATGGCCGCATTCAACCTCCGCAGAGCGATCGGTTTTTCGGACTGTTGAATATTCAACCGTCTCTCAGCGTAAATTGGAGGATTAGAAACCTGGAAATCTATGGCACTTTTAATCTGGCCATCCCATTTAATGAATTTGATGAGAATAGTTTTACCCGAATACGCAACCCGCGCCACTATTATCCGTTTGGCGAAGGTGGTGTCCGTTATTTTTTCAGAGTCAAGAAAAAAGTGAAGTAAGAACTATTTACTGAACAGCTCCCGCCAACCACAAAGAGGGGTCCATCTTTTCTTTGCCCTTCCATATTTCAATATGTATTTTGGTTAGGTCTTCTGCTTTCTCAACATGTAGTTTTCCTAAAGACTGCTTGGTGGCCACCACCTGATTCGGCTTTACTGATACCGTTTCAATGCCGGAGTAAACAGAAAAATATTCACCGTGTTTAACTATGACACAATTTTGCACAGTAGGTAAAAAGAAAACGCTGACTACTGTGCCGGCAAAAATACTCCTGGCTTCTGCACTGGCTTCTGTTTTAATATCAATGCCGTTATTTTCTGTCATCACCCCCTTCAGTAATGGGTGTTCGTGCTTCCCAAAGTAAGAAACAATATGCCCTTTGGCAACCGGCCATGGCAACTTGCCTCTGTTATTGGTAAAGTCTTTATTCAAGGCCAGTTCCTCGGGAGTCATGGGCATGGCATCAGGCTTGGTGGAGGTGGTTTTGGAAGGTGGCGCAGTAGGATTTCGCTTAGCCAACTCCTCGGCCTTTTTTCTTGCCTGACGAATTTCATCTTCAATAATGGCCTGTATCCGCGCATTCAGTTGCTTGATGGCTTTATTTTTCTCCTCGTTTTGCCGCTTCAGTTTCTTTTCTTTTTCTAATAGCAGTGCTACCGCTTTATCTTTTTCCTGTTTCTCGGATTCCAACTCTTCTTTTTGAGCGGTTTGTTTTACCAGCAAATTTTCCTTCTCTTCTTTGGTGCGTTGTAAATCTTCTCGTTTCTCCTGCAAGGCCACCACAGATTTCTGTATTTCCTCCGCCTGATTTTTTCTAAACTCAGCTATCTTCAGTAAATAGTTGTAGCGCAAAAATGCCTCATAAAACGATTGACTCGAAAGCAAAAAAGCTACCTTATTCTGCAGGGTAATATTCTCATAACTCTTGCGAAGCATGTGGGCATAATCACCTTTCATTTTTTCAACTTCCGCATTTCTGCGCTCTATTTCCACTTGCGCTTCATCAATACTCTCATCCAGATTTCCAATTTGATTATTGATGTTGCCAATCAATTTTTCGCGACTGGCAATTTTTGCCTGGAGCGATAACAATTCGCCCAAGCTTTTTTCTTTTTTGACACTGTTTGCCCTGATAGCTGATTGAATCAACTTAATCTCCTCCTGCAATTTTTTCATTTGACTCTGCAACTGCTCTTTCTTCTGAGCTACCGTGGGTTGAGCAGCAGTAAAAACGGGAAACCATAGCATGGCCGTGAGTATCACTAATAACATACTATACCTGTGTTCCAGTCTCAATAAGAAGCCTAATGCTCTCATTCAATTCGTTTAAACCCTGCATTAATTTCAAATGGAAATAGAAGTGCCTCATTAATGGAGTACTTAAAAAAATCCATTTGCAGATTCATCCGTTCTTCGCCTCTGGCTATCACCATTGCGCGATTCACCATAAAAGGTTTTCCGGCCAATGAATCTGTTTTGCCAAAAGTAGCGGTAATGCTCTGGTCCAGTAGTTTGTCTTTCAACACTGCCTGGTGAAGGGTGTAGCTTTGTGGGTTCAGTGTATGGATAAAGTATAATGTCTGATTTTCCTGGTAGATCGTCATGATAGAGGTATCCTTTGTAGCATAGCCCGACACAGCATGCTCCACAGTAACCAACTGTCCCGATAACAACTGTTGTAGTTGATTAAAACTCAATGGAAGCGACAGCCACCGTTGCACATAACTTACGTCACTTACAATATACTCTTTACTAAGATTACTGATTAACCTAAAACTATCCCTTGTTACTAAAAAACGGGCAACTTCAATTCCCAGCGGACCCGTGATGCTACCCCATATCAGACTATCCTTTACCATACGAATGCTGGCCTGAAAATCCATTTGAATTTTATCGTCTTGCCAATTGCATTTTGCCCTGCCTGAAAAAGTGTGGTAGGCGATTTCGTTTTCAGCAATAACCAGCATAAGACTATCCGTATTATTCTGCGCACGAAGGCTGTGATTTAAAAATACCAAGGCAAACAAAAAGCAGAAAAATAATTTGGATGGTTTCATATACCTGATATAACGTGCTATCCCTATGTCAATATTGTGCCAAAAAAAGCCCCGGTTATTATCCGGGGCTTTTTGTATTCTGTAAATGTTATTTGTTTGAACCAGCTTTTAATCCAGGATGTGGTGCCGGAGGGTTGCTGTCTCCGCTTTCTCCATCGTTTCCATAGCGGAACTCTACCTTGTTTTTCATCTTTTTCTCAAAGGCTGTTCCGGTTGCAGCTTTCTTACCTCCCTGATATTTCACAATAAATCGATCGCGTGAAATACCATATTTCTCCACCATGTAATCTACAGCAGCATTCGCACGATTCCAGGCCAACTGCTCGTTATACTTCTGGTCGTTTCGGCTTTCATCAAATCCGGTTACTACCAGTTTCATATCCGGACACATCTGCATACGCTCGGCAATCTGGTGCAGGTTACCATAGTATTGCGGATCCAGGTAATATTTGTCGTCATCAAATACTACGCTCGGCAATTCAATTTTAGAGCAATCGTAGCCGCTGCTTCCTTTTTTGCCTTTTCCGTTGGGGCCGTTGCTTCCAAACGGACCACCATCACCAAGGCCTGCGGTGTCGCAACAAGGATTTGGAGGTATAATAGCCACACCAAACGAATCAATAGGATAATTAGGTGGTGAGAATGGTTCCTTATCATCACAATCAATAATTCCGTCTTTATCGCTGTCAAGTGCCACACCCTTCACGTCTGTGGGACAGTCTTTCTTGGTGTTAGGTTCTTTGTCCAGTTTATTTGGAACTCCGTCTCCATCATCATCTTTAAACAAGTCATCAGCCAGTTTATTAGGATCCACATCGCCTAACTTCTTGTATGTATGGTGCATCGGATTCAACCAATACATTGGTTCTGTTCTATTCTTACCCAAGTGGATTAACACGTTGAGTGAGGTGTATGAGATATTATCTACATCACGGGTAAAACCATTATGCTCGTCCTGCTGCCAGCGATAGCCGTCAATCAAATCGCTTCCGGTCAATATGATGCGTTCTTCAATGCCCAACGTTACCCATCGTGAAACGTGAAACTGAATTCCTCCACCGATAGTAGCCCCGGGTATAAAAGCCCAGTTCTTCAAACCGGCAACATTGTTCTCTTTTTCCGCAAACGATTCGTACTTGCCATCATAAATACCATCTAGTCTTTTTAAAGCTTCCTTGCGAGCATTTTTTACACGCTCGTTTACGGTACCGGCTCCGGTACCGTTAAAATAGAGCGAGTGCACATTAGAGAAGTCATACACATCACCGTTGGAGTTCAGCGCATCCATGTAAGTAGTATAGAGCGATGCGCTTACACCGGCAAGCGCATAAAAATTGACAATATTCCGTTCGCGGTGAAAACGAACATTACCAAAACTTAACACCCCGGCCAAATGGGCCTCATGAACATAGGTGCGGTAGTTATAAAAAAACATCTTGTTCATGTCTAAAGAATCTGTTGTATTCTCACGAAGCAGACGGGGATTATCCCAATAGTTTACTCGTGAATCATATTGACCGCGCAAAGCTGGGTTAAACTGCAAATTGGCGTCCGGCTCCCAGTTGCGACCCGTCATCATCATAAAGTTGTAACCAAAACGTATAGAGCCCATGTAGCCTAAGGCTTTACGAATCGTAAATCCGGCTCCGATGTTTTGAACCAGACCTTTAATATTGATGTATGGCTTAATATCACCGCTTACGAAAGCACTTCCGAAGTTTATTCCCAACTCCCACTGATCTTTAGGTTTTGCCGGAAATAAATACTTGTTGTCTTTATAGGCCTGTTGTTGTTTGCTTAATTTTTTACCCTTTTGATAAACAGCAGAATCCTCATCATAGCTCATCATTAATGGCTGAGAGACCTTTTTTCTGTCGTAGAAGTTATACTTGGTTGCTTCCATATCAGGTTTCATAAATTTTACCTGATTTTGAGCATCTTTAGAATCCTTTGCTTTTTCATCTGTAGTACCAGACTCTTTGGCGTTGGATTTTTCCTCTTTGGCGGCCTTCGTCTTTTTTTCTTTGCCGTTAAAGTCGGCATTTTCTTCCTGTGCATGTAGCATCACCACACTACCGGAAAGGAGGCAGGAGAGCGCTAAAAGTGTAAACTTTTTATAAAGCATAATATAAGTTTAATAACCCTTAAAAAGTGGGCATAATCTGATTGAAATATCAATTATTGACTACTTTGAAAAAGTTAATGAGTGGGCAAAGTAAAGAAATTTGGCTAAACACCAAATCCTTTTTTTGATTAGGGCAAATGGCGTTTATACAGGATGAGCTTCCACTCAGTAAGCCCGCTCTTTGTTGCCGTCCATGTAATTAATAAAGGCACGATTGGCTACATTGTTTCCGCCCGGGGTGGGGTAATTACCCGTAAAGTACCAGTCACCGGTGTTTAAAGGGCAAGCTTTATGTAAATCCTCAATGGTTTGGTAAAGCACCGTAACCTCTGCAAACATCGTTTGCGGTCGCACTATCTCCGAAATTTTTGCAGAGATTTCATCTGCTGTAAACAAGTCGTACAACTCCTGAACGTGATTTTTGGTTTGCTCCACAGGCAAGGTCAAACTAATCTTGCACTTATCGTATACTTCTGAAAGCTTTGTGGTCCAGTTTCTCTCTTTCAACAAATCTATGAGCGCACGAAACGCAACAAAATCATACATCCTACTCATATCTATTCCATAGCAATCGGGATATCTGATTTGCGGAGCTGACGATACAATGATTATCTTTTTAGGGCGCAGCTTAGCCAGGTTGGAAAGGATACTCTTCTGTAAGGTGGTTCCGCGCACAATGGAGTCATCGATTACTACTAAGGTATCTACATCTGCCCGCACTGAACCGTAGGTGATATCGTAAACATGGCTAACCATTTCATCGCGTGAGCTGTCATCGGCTATAAACGTTCTCGCTTTTACATCCTTCACGGCTATTTTCTCCATTCTTACCCGCAGGCTGAGTATGCGCAGCACCTCTTCATCGGTGAGCCTTGACTTAGAAACAATCTGATCCTTTTTGTACTGGTTCAGGTAATCTTCCATGCCTTTCATCAGCCCATAAAAAGCCACTTCGGCCGTGTTGGGAATGAAAGAAAATACCGTGTTTTCAAAATCGTGGTTAATAGCCTTCAGAATCCGCTCACAAAGATAATAGCCTAAGAGTTTACGCTCTTCATAAATCTCTTTATCGGTGCCGCGGCTGAAATAAATCCGCTCAAAACTGCAGGACTTCTTTTCGCCCGGCTCGCGGACCAAATCATGTTTTACCCGACCGTCTTTTTTAATGACGATGGCATGCCCCGGTTTTACCTCTTGTATTTTCTCGAAAGGCACGTTGAAGGTTGTTTGAATAGCCGGTCGCTCACTAGCCACCACCACCACTTCATCATCCTGATAAAAGTAAGCCGGACGGATGCCGTTAGGGTCGCGCAACACAAACGAATCGCCATGACCAAACATACCGGCCATGGCATATCCGCCATCAAAATCTTTTGCCGCCCGCGACAATATTCTGCGTACCGATAGTTCTTTAACTATAAAATCCGTAATCTCTTTATTGGAGTACCCCTGGTCTTTGTATCGGTCAAAAATCTTCTGCACTTCATCATCCAGAAAGTGGCCGATTTTTTCCATCACCGTAATGGTATCGCTACGCTCGATGGGGTGTTGACCCAGTTGCATAAGCAGGTTAAACTGGTCATCGACATTCGTCATATTAAAATTACCCGCCAACACCAGATTCCGGGTCATCCAGTTGTTTTCGCGAATAAAGGGATGACAATAGCTATCGGTATTTCGTCCATAGGTTCCATAGCGCAAATGCCCCAGCAGCAATTCTCCTACAAAGGGAGAGTTCTTCTTATACCAATCAGCTTCGGCTGCCGGATTATCCAGCGCTTTTCGCTCTTTGGGGAAGGTGGAAAATATCTGGTGAAACACATCTACAATCGGCTGATTGTCTATACTCCTGGCTCGATTTATAAAGTGACTGCCCGGAATGGGATCCAACTTGATGACTGCAGCCCCGGCTCCATCTTGCCCGCGATTGTGCTGTTTTTCCATCAGCAGATAAAGCTTATTGAGCCCGTACGCGATGGTACGATATTTCTCTACGTAAAATTCAAGTGGTTTGAGCAGTCGGATGAGGGCAATTCCGCACTCGTGTTTAATTGAATCGCTCATGGGTGCGCAAATCTAAATTTTATGTTCGGAGTTCAACATTCATAAAAAATAAAAACCCTGCTGACGCAGGGTTTTTATTTCCGGTATACTGTGAAGTCGTTTCGATTAAGCAACCTTTACTTCAAACGTAGTGTTCACTTTTGCTTCCTCTTTTTTGGGAAGTGACACACTCAAAATTCCGGATTCGTAAGCTGCGGTAATTTTTGCAGCATCCACCAGCTTTGGCAAGGTAAAACTGCGGCTGAACGTGGAGAAGTTAAACTCCTTGCGGGTAAATTTCTCTTCTTTCTGCTCCACTTCGTTTTTCTGTTCGCCAGCGATGGTCAGCAAGTTGCCCTCTACTTTAATGCTGAAGTTTTCTTTGGCGAAGCCGGGGGCCGCTACTTCAATTCTAAAGTCTTCGGCCGTGTCTTTCACGTTTACCAAAACGGGGGTTTTAATAAAATTAGGTGTAGCAAATTCGTTTTCAAAAATGTTGTCGAACATGGTTGAAAAACGTGGGAAGGCTACTCTTCCGGTCTCTGGTTTTACTGTAAGCATAGTCATGTTTTTTTTGTGTTTAATGTTTGTGAATGGTTACAGCGTCCATTTTGCAAACCGAATGCCACAGCGTTTTTGGGTAAATTTTTACACCCATAAAACAAAAAAGCGGAAATAAATTCCGCTTTTGCTGTAATTCACAAGACATAATTGCCGAATCGCTATTTCTTCTCGTCTTCCACACTTCCTTTTTTCCAGTACTTGCCCATTTTGCGGTCGAGCGGAAACATGCGGGAGATGGTGAATCCCAAACGAAAAGCCCCCTGCGCCCAGTTGGCGTTGTTGTAGGGCAGGTAGTCTTGTTCCAGTAAGCCTCTGGAATTGGTAAGATTGATATGAAATACGTGTCCTCCGGTTTCAAACTCAAATCCGATGTGCAGAGAAGGATAGTAAGGCGCATTTTTGAAACCTCGCACCATGGCAAAGTAGTTTCGGCCCCCAATGCCATCTTTCTGCAAAGGCAAAAAGTATTCGAAAATAATACCGGCCCGCTTGTTGAATTTAGCGCGTGCCGAAATACCGAGTGCAAAAAAGTAGTTTTTATCGTTGGCCGGTACCACATTTCGCCAAATGAAAGTAGGCGTTAGCTGCACACTCAACCAATCGGTCGCTTTTACGGCCAGGAGCGCCTGCAGCGTATAACTCAAGCGATGCGAAAAGGCTTTGTAGCCCTTGGGAAAATAATTTAGCGCTGCCGGATCGGTGCTTCTGCGCATGCTGCTGATAGACGTGTTACCATAAAGCACGATGGTCATGGGGTATTTGAAATCTTTGGTTTGCTGCAGCACCCGATACTTGATATTCGCATTCCAAAGTTCGCGTAGTGGCCCTGAGCCCTTCATGCGTGCTACTCCCAGTGATAAATTGTCGGTTACACCAAAGTCGAATATAAAGCCAATGTCGGCTGCCTGATCAAAACCGAACATGGAGTGAATGTGGTCGTTATTGGAGGCGGCCATGTCGCCAAACCGGTGCGAGATTCTAAACTCCATCGAATACTTGGGCACCATCTCCACACTTTGTCCGTTAATTACGCGGGTGGTTTTGAACGTATACTTTGCATACTCTTTTTCGGGCTTTTGCGCTTGAAGCAAATCGGCCATTACATCGTCTTGTGCCAAAGCCTGCATTCCCCATAAGGCCATCATTAACAGATAAAGATTCTTCATTACAAATTATTTATGGTCAAAAATATTCGTACCCGTTTTATAAAAAACAAAAAGACGATTCTTTTTGAATCGCCCCTTCGTATTGAAAAGATTGTTGGTCTTTACTTGGTATATGTTACCAAATCGTAGCTCAAATCTACCTTGATAACCTCCGCTATATTGGTGAACAGTGCTTTGGGTATTTTAATTTTGTGGTCAGCCAGCGTTATATCAAACACCGCAGTCACATTGGTGGGCATCCCGTCTTTCACGGTTAGTTTGCAAGGTATATCGCGGTCCTGCACCACTCCGTGCAGGTCGAGTTTGCCTTTTACCGATACATCATACACTCCATCTTTTTTGAAATCGATATCGCCCACCACTTCGCCACTTAGTTTGGCGTTGGGGTATTTATCGCTCTCTAAATAATTTTCGTTGAAGTGTGCTTCCATGAGGTCGTCTTTAAAGTCAAACGACTTGATGGCTATGTTGGCCGACACCTTGCGCGAATCGGTGTTGAAGGCGCACACTGTTTTGATGGTAGTAGCTTCTATATCTTCGAGGGGAGTAGACGAAAAAAAGTGCGTTTTGCCGGTAGTGGTGACATATTGCTGTGCCCCGGCCGCAAGAGAAATAAGAATCAAGCATAAACCCAGCAGGCGTTTCATAGACGTTATTTTTAATTACTGCGGATAACCGTTTTCGGCCCAGCATTGTATACGTGTAATCAAACTGTCTGCCAATTTGGGTGCGGCCTGGGGCATGGGCGAGCAACCGGACTCATGTTTAACAGTACATAACGCATCTTTTGTTTCAAAAGAGTTTTTGGCGGCTGCATAGCCCTCCAGATTTACGTTTGAAGAGTTGGAAGCTGCATCGTGGCAACCCGAATAGGCACAATGAAAATCGAGCACCGGTTTTATAGCCAGATTATACGTATTGGTAGCAGCATCTACCCCCGTGCAATCGATGGTGGTGGGCAGGGCCGCTTTGTCTTGCGAACATGATTCTATTCCTAATACCGTTAAGAGAAGCACTATTGGTAAGAAGTAAGATTTCATTTAACTGTTATATCTTGATTTAAAAAAAAAGCCCTGGCGCTTTTTTAAAAACACCAGGGCTTCAAATAGGTTGCTGATTATTGCTTGATAATTTTTTGAGTAGCTGATGCACCGCCTACATTCAGCTTGAGCAGGTACACGCCAGCTGTAATTTCCGATACGTTCAGGGTTTTGCTGAACTTGCCGGCAGCAGCATTTTCCGCTGTGAAGCCGGTCATCAACCTGCCATCCAAAGAATAAAGCTCTGCGGATACATTTTCTGTTTCCAACAAATTGAACGACACGCCCACTTCGTTGGTAACGGGGTTCGGGAACACCTGCAAAGCTTCCACTTTGGTGTTTATGTTTTCAATAGCCGATGCAGCCGGGTTAATGGTTACGGAGCTTTTGTAAATAACGTTGGTGCCCGGGTTATCGTCATTATCTTCTGTGGCATAGGAGTAGTAGAAAGTTACAGGGCCGGTGGTAGCAGCCGGAGCGGTCCATCTAAAGGTCCAGTTCTTGGTAGAGCTGGCGTTAAGGTGGCCCATGTATTGGCGACTGCCGGTGCCGGGGGAGGTATTGATTTTAGTAGTAGCCGCATTGGTTACGGTCATGGTGCCGGCCTGTGCATTGGCGGCATCTAAAGCTACCATCTGAAAACCATAACGACCGGTGAAGGCATTGATTAAAAATCCAATATTGTATTGCACGCCACCGGTGTATTCAAATGAAGCATCGAGCGGAGTGGTGGGTGTGTTGGTGCCTATGGTCAACGTTAAATCGTTGGCGGTGGGGGTGATGGTGGCTCCGCCATGGCATCCGTTTTGTGAACAAGATGCATTGGTAAAAGGGTCGCCAGCGCTGCCGGCCGGTGGCGAGCTGATTTTAGAGTTCACCTTTTCGGTGTTTAAAAGCAGCAAAAGCGCAAAAACAGAAACGGATAGGAGTAAATAATTTTTCTTCATGTTTAGATTATTGTTTAAGTCAAAGAAAAGAAAGTTTTGATAGGCAGCGTTGTTCTTGCCTTGTAAAAATGCGCTCCGGGTTTGCGGGTTTATTTCAGCACCTGCTCTGTGGCTTTTTTAGACAGCACCTTGCGCACTATTTTTTCGATAACTCCTTTTTCGTCTATCACAAAAGTGAGCCGGTGGATGCCGTCATATTTTCGGCCGTAGAGCACTTTGGGCCCCCATACGCCATAGGCATTTATAATTTTCATATCCTCGTCTTGCAAGAGCGGAAAAGGCAACTTGTATTTCTGTTCAAATTTTTTGTGACTCTCCTCTCCTTGCGGGCTCACCCCCAGCACCTGGTAGCCGAGCTTTTGCAGTTGGGCATTGTTATCGCGGAAATTGCAGGCTTCCACGGTGCATACAGGCGTGTCATCGGCCGGATAAAAGTAGAGTACCACCTTTTGACCTTTAAAATCTTTTAAAGAAACTTTTTTCCCGTTTTGGTCTTTGGCACTGAAAGCCGGTGCGCGGTCGCCCTCGTTAAGGTGTGTCATAGTTTATAATTTGAAAGAGATGGAATAATCGCGTTTGTTTTTTCGTTCATCTGTAACAACTATCCGGAAGGTATGTTCGCCCGCGGGCAGAGCGGTGGGCAGGGGATAGGTGACCGTAGCCGACTTGGCATCGTAATCGGACACCACCCATTGGCCATCTACGTAAGTATCAAAATCAGCTATGCCGCTGCGGTTGTCGGATATTTTGAACAGGAGTTTTTTATAGGCCCGCATGCTGCGGCCCGGCACTATGTTAAGTGCCGCTGCCCGGGGGGCGGTGGTATCCAGTTGCAGTGTAAACCTGCCCAGTTCGCGCGTGCGGGCGCTAACCCTGCCTGCCTCAAAGGTGCCGCCCAGGCAGGTGGTGCCATTGAGCATGACCACCGCTTTGTCGGTAAGCGAGGGGGGCAGTTTTTCGGCCTGAAGGCTCACCGTGGCCCAATCGAATAAATGATGCATGGGTAGCCCGAAGCTGTGCACCGCAGAGTAAATAGTGGTGTCGGTGGGTTGGGCTACACTATAAAGCGGGTAAAGGTTATCGAGCAGACAGCCCTGAGGAAAGGTGGCCGAAAAGCCAGTGGTGCTGAAGGTATTGTCGTGGTCATAATCAAGCCGGGTGGTGTAGCGGAGCGGAATGGGCTTAAAGGCCGTGGCCCCCGGGGCATACTGCACTTTCATTTTCAATTGCGACACATTGCCGTTAAAATCAGTGACCTCAATATGCAGTGCATGCACTTTGCCATCGCTCAAATCTATTTCACCGGCCTGCAGCAGGTGCGAATAGATGCCGCAGGCATTGCCCGGCTCCACAAAACATTTATGAAAGCTCTTGCGCCCTTCGTTCAAGAAGATGGGATAGTCTACATGCGACAGCACATAGCGCTTTTCGGGAAACGACAGTTGATTAAACCGCGCATCGTATATCAACTTGTTGCCATCCATTACCGCCAGGTTATAGATGCCCACATGCGCCTCGGTGCGGTTCATAACATCGTAGGCCTGCACCGAAAAGCCAATGCGCTGCGCATTGAGCTGCACGGTACCTGCGGGCATTTCATACTGGCCGTTCTTGAGCACGGGGCGCAAACGATAGCCCTCGCTATGGTGTCGCAGGGTATCGAGCGGATAAAACTTTAAGGAGCCCAACACGGGTTTTAAATCATCTTTCAATTGATAGCCAAAGAGCATGGGATTGTAGACCTGCTCCAGGGTGTCGCGGATTTCAAAATGCAAATGGGGGCCTCCGCTGCCGCCCGTGTTACCACTGAGGGCAATGGTGTCGCCTTTTTTAACGAGCAGTTCGCTGGGGTTTGGATAAAAATCTACTGCAAAACTTTCGCGCGCATATTGCTCCTGGCGCAGGCGCTGCTGCAGGCGCGGGTGAAACTCGCGCAGGTGACCATACACCGTTACATAGCCATTGGGGTGAGTAATGTAGAGCGCATGGCCGTAGCCGGCACCGCTCACATTGATGCGCGATACATACCCATCGGCTGCTGCAAAAATGGCGTGGCCTTCTTCCTGATTGGTTCTAAAATCGAGGCCGGTGTGAAAGTGTGCTCTGCGCGGTTCGCCAAAATTGCCCACTATGGTGGCGGGGTTTATGTCCACCACGGGCCCAAAGTAGTGCTCAGCCGCCAGGCGGGCCGGGCTGGGAAAATCGGTCGGGCTGCTGCGCGGCAGCCCGACCGGCTCCACCGCATGAAAGGAAGTGAGCAGCACGCCCCACAGGCTCATAACCCATACACTCAGCAGTTTTTTCATGTGCCAGGCAGCTACGGGCTTTACAGCCGGTAATTGGGTTTCAGGGTTTGGTTCTTGTAATAGCTGTTGATGATTTGCACCACCTCCTGCGGGTCGTCTGTCAGTTCAAAGAGGTCGAGGTCTTCGGGGTGGATGTTGTGCTCCGCTTCCAGCATCGATTTTTTGATCCAGTCAATGAGGCCGCCCCAATAGTCGGTACCCATAAAAATGAGGGGCACCTTATCTATCTTTTTGGTTTGCACGAGGGTGACGGTTTCAAACACTTCGTCCATGGTGCCAAAGCCCCCGGGCATAAACACAAAGGCCTGCGCATAGCGAATGAACATCACTTTGCGGGCAAAAAAGTATTTAAAGATAAGCAGCTTGTCGGTGTCGATGTGTTCGTTCCAGTCCTGCTCAAAGTCGAGCTCTATATGCAGGCCCACCGAGCTGCCCTTGCCTTGTTTTGCGCCTTTGTTGCCGGCCTCCATAATGCCGGGCCCGCCTCCGGTAATAATGCCGTAGCCCTCTTTGGCCAGCAGCTCGGCTGTGGTTACGGCCAGTTGATAATACTTGCTATCGGGCTTGGTGCGCGCGCTGCCGAAGATGGAGATGCAGGGGCCGAATTTCTCCATGCGCTCGAAGCCGTCTACAAACTCGCTCATGATTTTAAACATCCGCCAGCTCGATTCGGCTTTTAGTTCTGCTTCCCAGTTTTTCTTTTTCATAACCTGTATTTTTTGATTTTTATGTAGTTGCCGTGGTATGCACGAATGTAAAAACCTGACTCACAAAATGTATCCGCTAACCGGCTGCCGTTATCCATACCACCGCCACGAGCCTCCAATCCACTCTACAGACGAAAATGGCAACCGCACGCAAGTTCCGTGCGGTTGTAAAAATGATTTTTACAACTGCACGCACCTTCCGGGCACTTGCACACAACTGCTGTACAAGCGTACGAAGGTTCCGTATAGGTGTACAGCACCTCCGGACAACTGTACGGAAGTTCCGTACAAGTGTCCGGAACCTCCGGGCAAGGGCACGGAAGTTCCGGGCAACCGCACCGAACCTGCGTGCAACGCTCCCGATCATCCGTAGAGCGGCCTCTTGGTTCGCAGCAGCTATCGGCAACATCGCTACTCCCCTCCTTCTTTTATAGAAATAAGCCACAAGCCTGCAAACGTGAGCAGGCCATTGAGGGCCAGCAGCTCGAAGCCAAACGTGTAGCCCCCCAGCAGGCGGGCGGCATTTTCAGAAAGCAGATAACACAGCACAGGCGACAGCACACACACCACCGGCACCAGCCGCTCGCGGGTGTGGCGGGTGGTCAGGATGCCAAAGGCAAACAGGCCCAACAGGGGGCCATAGGTGTAGCCCGCCACCTTGAGGATGGTAGATATAACCGAGGCCTGAATGATTTGCTGATAAAGCAGAATGAGCCACACAAAAAGCAGGGTAATGCCGAGGTGCACGGTTTTGCGGGTGCGCGATTTTTGCGCCACCGATAAATCATCGCGCTCCTTCAGGCCCAGTATGTCAATACACACCGAAGAGGTGAGGGCCGTCAGCGCGCCATCGGCACTGGGGAAGAGGGCACTCACCAGTCCCAATATAAAGATGAGGCCCGCCACCGGAGGCAGATGCTGCAGCGCCACCATCGAAAAGGTTTCATCGGTTTTGGCAGGAGCCGCCAATCCTTTTTGCTGCAAATACACATAGAGCGCAGCGCCCAGTATCAAAAACAGCAGATTGACCAGCACCAGAATGAGCGAGAAAAACAACATGTTTTTCTGGCTTTCGCCCAGGGTTTTTACCGATATGTTTTTCTGCATCATTTCCTGGTCGAGCCCGGTCATGGTAATGGTGACAAAAGCCCCGCCTATCACCTGCTTTAAAAAGAAATTGCCGGCCAGCCAGTTGTCGGTTTGCCACACCTTGGTGTAGCCCCGCTCGCTGATAGCCGTCCACATTTGGCCAAACGAATAATCCAGCTCCTGATGAATGAGATACAGTGTGAGCAGCAGCGCCAGAATCATACCGGTGGTTTGCAGTGTATCGGTCCACACAATGGTTTTTACCCCACCATTAAAGGTGTAGAGCAAAATCATGAGCAGGATGACCACCACCGACACCGCAAACGGAATGTGGAGGCCATCGAGCAAAAAGTGCTGCAGCACCATCAGCACCAGATAAATGCGGATACTGGCCCCCAGCGTGCGCGACAGAATAAAAAAAGACGCTCCCGTTTTGTAAGTAACCGGGCCAAAGCGGGTTTGCAGGTAGCTGTAAATGGAAGTGAGGTTGAGCCGGTAATACAGAGGCAGCAGCACAAACGCCACCACCAGGTAGCCGATAAAATAACCCACCACCACCTGCAGATAGGCAAAGCCCTTGGCATCTACCTCGCCCGGCACACTCATAAAGGTGACCCCGCTCAGCGAGGTGCCTATCATGCCATAGGCCACCAGAAACCAGTTGCTTTTCTTTTGGCCGATATAAAAAGTTTCATCGGTGGCCCCGCGCGAGGTATACCAGGCAATGCCCAGCAGCACCGCAAAATAGGCCAACACTACCAGGAGAATAACAGATGCAGACACGTGAATTGGTTTTGAAAGACCAAGGTAGACAGGCAGTGCGGAGACCCGCGGCAGGTTACAAAGAAAGAAATGTGGAGAGGCTACGCTTACAGGACAATTAACCCTTGCTCATTTTCTGCTCCCACACCCAGGCGGTGCGCATCATATCGTCCAGGTCGCGCCTGGCTTCCCAGTGCAGAATTTGCCTGGCCTTATTGTTGTTGGCATAAATGGAAACCACATCACCGGCTCTTCGGTCGCCCCTTTTATAGTTCAGTTTCTGTCCCGATACTTTTTCAAACGAGGCAATGGCTTCCAGCACCGTAACCCCGTTGCCGGTACCTAAGTTGAGCACCAGGGGAGCCTGCGCGGGCGCATCCCCGGCCTGCTGCAGATATTGCATGGCTTTGGTGTGGGCATGGGCAATGTCCATCACATGAATATAATCGCGCACGCAGGAGCCATCGCGGGTATCGTAGTCAGTACCAAAAACGGTAAAGGCCGGAAACTTGCCAATGGCAGTGCCGGTAATGCGCGGCACCACGGCTGTGATGACATCGGTGGTATCTTCGCCCAACAGACCGCTTTCGTGCGCGCCCACCGGATTAAAATAGCGCAGCAGCACAAAACCGGTGTTCGATTTTCGGGCCAGTGCCGTAATGATTTCTTCGCCCATCTGCTTGGTATGCGCATAAGGCGACTCGGCTTGGGTAAAAGGGGTTTCTTCGGTCACCGGCAAATCTTTGGCATTGCCATACACCGAACACGAAGAAGAAAACACAAAGCCCCCTACCTTAAACTCCTCGGCCAGGGCCAAAAGATTGATGAGCGATTCCAGATTGTTGCGATAATAAAGCAGCGGCTTGTCGACACTTTCGGGCACCGACTTGAGGGCGGCAAAGTGAATAATGCCATCTATTTTCCCCTCGGCTTCAAACACTTGTCGGGTGGCGGCTGCATCGCACAAATCCAACGCATAGTTTTTTATGCGGGTGCCGGTAATCTTTTCAATACGGTCTACGGTAATGGCTTTGGAACGGATGTGACTATCGATGCTCACTACCTCATAATTGTGCTGCAGCAGGTCTATCACCGTATGCGAACCAATGTAGCCACAGCCTCCGGTCACCAGTATTTTAGCGCGTGCCCCCATCTTTAAAAATTATACAGGCCGCTGTCAATAGTCTTTTTAATTCCTTCTTCGAGCGTGGTCATCGGGCGACCCAGCAGTTTTTTCATTTTACCGATATCAGGTTTTCTGCGGGTCATGTCGCCTTCGGGCAAAGCCGGCAGGTGCACAATCTCGGATTTAGAGCCCGTGAGTTTGATGATCAATTTAGCTAACTCCAGCACCGAAATTTCAAACTCGCTGCCGATGTTCACCGTATCGTTTACATGCAGATTTTCATACATCGTTTTTACACAGGCATCCACATTATCGTCCCGGTAGCAGAAGGTGCGGGTTTGCGAACCATCGCCATAAACCGATATGCTTTTATTTTCGAGGGCCGCTTTAATAAAGCGGGTCATCACAAAATCGCTGCTTTGCTTGGGGCCGTAGGTATTAAAGAAACGGAAGATGGTATAATCTAAATCGTATTCCTGCTTGTAGCTTTTCAAAAAGGCTTCACCCACATTTTTCACCACGGCATAGGGCAGGCGCGAGTTGAGCGGAGTGGTCATTTCGTTTTGCGGATGCTCAAAAGGTTCGCCATACACCTCGGAAGAAGAAGAGAAGAAAATGCGCTTTACGCCCGTGTTCTTGCACAAATCCAGCAGGTATTTAAACCCGTTGATGTCATTGAGCACCGCCACCGGATTTTCAAGTGTGCGCTTAACGCCCACTACCGCTGCGTAGTGATACACGTAATCAAATTGGTAAGAGGTGAGAATGCCGGCAATATCGCGGTAAGAATTCACATCACACTTTACAAATTTCCAGTTGGCCTTTGCGGGTCCGGCAGTCGCTTGGTGGTGCCGGTGCTCAGGTTGTCGACCACCAACACAAAGTTGTCGGGGTTTTCAATCAATTTATCGACCATAGTGCTGCCCACAAAGCCGGCTCCACCGGTTACTAATATTCTGTTTTTAAATCCTGAAATCATGCCTGTTATTTAAATCGTTTAAGAAACCAAGTCTAATAAATATTTGCCGTAGCCGCTCTTGAGCAGCGGTTCGGCCAGCGTGCGCAGTTGCTCCGTGGAAATAAAACCCTGCCGCCAGGCTTCTTCTTCAATGCAACCTACTTTGAGCCCCTGGCGCTGCTCTATCACCTGCACAAACTGCGAAGCCTGCATCAGCGAATCAAAGGTGCCGGTATCCAGCCAGGCGGTGCCGCGGTCCAGTATGCCCACCTGTAGTTTTTGATGGTTCAAATATTCCTTGTTCACATCGGTTATCTCGTATTCGCCACGCGGACTGGGCTTCAGGGCCCTGGCTATTTCTATCACTGAGTTGTCGTAAAAGTATAAGCCGGGCACTGCATAGTTGCTCTTGGGCGCTTTCGGTTTTTCTTCAATGGAAATGGCGGTGCCTTTTTTGTCAAACTCTACCACGCCATAACGCTCCGGGTCCGACACGTGATAGGCAAACACCACTCCGCCTTCGGGGTTGGCATTCGCTTTCAGTAAGGTGTCTAATCCGGAACCATAAAAGATATTATCCCCCAGAATGAGCGCAGCCTTGTCGTTGCCTATAAAATCGGCTCCCAACACAAACGCCTGTGCCAGACCGTTGGGCACCTCCTGCACCTGATACGAAAAAGAACATCCGAATTTTTTGCCATCGCCCAGCAGGCGTTCAAAGTTTGGCAAATCGGTAGGGGTCGATATAATAAGTATCTCGTTGATGCCGGCTTTCATGAGCACCGAAAGCGGGTAATAAATCATCGGTTTATCGTAAATCGGCATGATCTGCTTACTGATAGCATACGTAATGGGATAAAGCCGGGTGCCGCTTCCTCCGGCCAGTATAATTCCTTTCATAGTGAAATTGGTTTAGGGCAAATAAAAGATTTCTGGGGCATTCTGAAACGAAAAAACGCGATAGGGTCTATCGCGTTTCTCGGTTGGTTTATTTAATTCCGTTCAGCTTATCGCTTACTTCTGCTACCTTCTTTTTTTGCTGCTCAATATCGGCCCGCTTCAGGTTCTGCTTCTCTTTAGAGTCGGCTATCGTGCGTTCGGCATCGCGGATTTCAGCATTCATTTTGGTAATGGACTTGGCTTCGGTCTCGTTGCCTTTCTGCAGGCTCTTCTTGCTGTTCTCCAGTTCTTTCAATGTTTTTTTTGCGCCCTGGTTAGCATTTTTGTCTGCCGAGGTTTTCTCTACCATTTCTTTCTGGCTGCTGATTTTGTAAGAAACCGTTTGTATATCGGCATTGCCGGTGGCTATGTTATCGTTGGCCCGCTGAATGGCGCGTTTGTTTTCATCTATTTTTTTGGCGGCCTTGTCTTCTTCTTTAATCAGGTTATCCAAATCCTTCTCCAGCACTTTGAGCGCTGCTTCTTCTTTTTTCAGCTCGGTTTTCACCACATCGCGGTAAGCCTCCAGCGCAAAATCGCGAACAAACTTTTGGGTGGCCAGGTCCTGGTCGTTGTTCAGCTCGCGCGATACAAAAACACTATCGCTCAGCATAAACCAGGCTGTTATACGCACATATCCGGGAATGTCCACCAGCTTGCTGACAATCGTAAACGGAGCAGGAGCAATATTGCTATTCACCGCACCGGCCAGCACCAGTTCGCCACTCACCAGCTCCACCTTCGCTTTGCTGCCGCTGGCAATATGTTTTTGCCAGCTTTTGTCGATATCCTTGAGCGTGCCTCCCGGTATGTCTACTTGAAACGAAGGGTAAGTGCCTTTAGAAAAACTTCTGGGGGCTTCCTCCACCGGCAGCACCACCGATTGTGCCGATAGGATAAAGGATAAAAACAGAGCACCGGTGAGCATCACTAATCGAATCATGAATCAGCGTTTTAGTTTGTAAATAGAGGACCGAAAATAGATAAGTATCAGCCTTTTGAAAAAATCCAACGGAGAATTTCGCTGAACTTCACCTTTTTACCATACATCAGAATGCCGGTCCGGTAAATGCGGGCGGCAATAAAAGTGGTAAACACAAATCCGGCTACCAACAAGAGCAGCGACAGGGCCACCTTCCACACGGGCTGATGAAAGGGCAGCAGCGCGCTCATTACAATCGGAGATGAAAAAGGAATGAGCGAAGCCCACAAACCCAAACTGCTATCGGGATTATTGACCACATTCATGGCAATAAAAATGGAAATGATAATAGGCAGCGTAATGGGTATCATCAGCGACTGCTGGTCGCTGTCTTCGCCCATAGCGGCTCCCACCGCGGCAAACAAAGAGCCGTAGAGCAGAAAGCCGCCTAAAAAGTAAAGTGGAAAAAGAAGGATGATTTGTGTAAACGGCAGCTCGCGCAAACTATACACCATCGCCTGCATCGACTCCGGATCCATTTCGGGGCCACCGCTCTGCATGGCAGCCGCAGAGGGGCTATCGCCCATGGTAATGCCGAGCAGGGGCAGCACAAAAATATTGACAATGAACGTGAGCAAAATCCAGAGCACAAACTGAGTGAGCCCCACGGCACCCACGCCCAGTATTTTGCCCATGAGCAATTGAAATGGCTTTACCGAAGAAGTGAGCACCTCTACAATCCGGTTTGTTTTTTCTTCCTGCACGCCTTTCATAATCATGGTGCCGTAAAAAAACAGCGACATGTAAATAGCAAAGCCCATCACCAAACCCGCAATGCCGGCCGCCAGGCCGTAGCCGCTCTTTTCTTCTGCATTTTTAAGGGAGATGTATTGCAGCTTCACGGTTTGTTCCATTTGGGCCTGCAGCGTATCGCTGATGTTCAATTGCTGCATGCGTATTTTGTTCAGCACATCGGTAAATCGCGCGTTTACAAACTGCTGCCGCGCCATCCCCGGACGCTCCACATGCATATACACCATGGCGGGGTTTTGGGGCGACTCTATTTGAAAAGCCGCAGGAATGTGTATCACGGCACTGTAGCGGGCTTCGTCTTCTTTGGCAGCCGATAGCGATGCGGCCAGCGAATCAAAGTTTTCGCGAACCACAAAAAAGTGAACCGAGCCATCTTCGGCATCGGCCAGGTTGTGGTCCTCGAAGTAGGCATTAAAAATGCCGCTGTCGTCTATCACTGCCACGTTGTTGTTGCCGGTGTTCAGCGTGCTGATAGCCACCGAAGCTACCATCAGCAATAAAAAACCCACCGGTGCCAGCAAGGTCGTGAGCAGGAATGCCGGGCGCTTGACGCGGGTGATGTATTCTCGTTGAATAATAATCCAGATTTTATTCATGGGGTGGTCAGTTAGATGAATGTACCTGGCGGATAAATATTTCGTTGATGGAAGGCAGTATCTCGTTAAAGGAAGTGACCTCCAGGTTCTTTTCTATAAAAAGCTGCAGCAGTTCATTCCCTTTGTGGCCGGCAGCAAAGCGCACCGTCAGCGATTGAGTGTCGGCAGATACCACCTCGAGCTTTTCGAGCATACCGTCCGGGAGAGTGCCCTGGTAAGTGATGCGAAACAGGTGTTCCTTGAACCGCTGTTTTAATTCCTTCACGCCTCCCTCCAGGATTTTGCGGCCTTTATTTACCAATACTATTTCATTACAGATTTCCTCAACCTGCTCCATGCGGTGGGTAGAAAAAATAATGGTTTTGCCGGTTCGGCTGAGGGCAAATATCTCCTCTTCAATCAGCTTGGAGTTGATGGGGTCCAGGCCGGAGAAGGGTTCGTCTAAAATCAATAAATCGGGGTCGTGAATGACGGTGGCTATAAACTGCACTTTCTGGCTCATGCCTTTCGAAAGTTCTTCAATGCTTTTGTGATACCAGTCTTCAATCTGAAATTTTTGAAGCCAGTGATTCACCTTCCCCTGCGCTTCCGATTTGCTGAGCCCCTTGAGCCGCGCCAGATAAATCAGATGCTCGCCCACCTTCATTTTTTTATACAAACCGCGCTCCTCGGGCATGTAGCCGATGCGCTCGGTGTGTTTTTCGGCCAGGGCTTCGCCATTAAACAAAATGTGCCCGGCATCGGGATACAGGATGCGGGTAATCATTCTGATTAATGTGGTTTTGCCGGCACCGTTGGGGCCCAGCAAACCAAAAATTTTACCCGCAGGGATATCAAAACTTACATCATCGCTGGCGGTGTAGGTTCCGTATTGTTTAACAATATGCTGCAGAGAGAGTAACGACATGTATGTATGGAGATTACAATAGATTACTGAACAAAAAACGGGCGCGCCCCCACCGATGCACCCACCACCACACGCGCCACATACACTCCGCTGCAAAGCTGCCCGGTGGTTATGGTGTGCGTGTTGCCTTGGGGCATCACATCCATCATCAAGCGTCCGGTTACATCATAAATCTGCAAGTGCGATGGCCCGGACAAAAAGGCATCGGACACAAAAACAATGTCGGAAGCGGATGCATCCTGCAAAACGCGAAGCTGCAGAGCAGTGCCGCTTGATTCCTGAATGCCGGTGCCGCAATTGGGGTCGTAGGCACGGCCGGGCGAACCGCCCAGGCAGCCATCGCGCCAGTTATTGCCATCATTCAGGATGCCGTTTTCATCTATCAGTTCCATGGTATATCCCTGCCCGTCTGCTCCAAGAGGCCAGGGTGCTTTATCGTTAAAAACAAGCGACAATTGAATTTTGCCGGTTTGCGCATTAAACAAGCGAATGCCATCGCCTGTATTAGAAAAAGAATAATCCAGCTGCCCTACATAATTCAATACGCTGGGGAAAGCCGTTTTAAACAGGGCCGTATCCACGGCTGTCACCAAATATCCATTGGCAGGTATAACGGTGCCCACCGGATAAACATAGATGTTTGTATCGCGCTTGTCTTTCAGCTCCCAGTTAGAAAGGTCGATGGCGGAGGTCGTGGTGTTGTGCAGTTCCAACCAATCGCCACTGTTGATTTGCAACACCGAGTTATAGTTCACCTCGCTGAAAATGATGGGCTCGTTGCAGGGCGAATAGGCTGCGCCCGGTGAGCCACCCATGCAGCCGGCAAACCAGTTGCCGGGTTGGGCAGGGTCGGCACCGGTGGTGCGCAGCTCCAGCGTGCGCCCCATGCCATCGGCTGTTTTTTGCCAGGGTGTGCTATCAAAATAAGCCATGTTGTAGACCACGATTCCGTTGTTGTCGTAAATGGTGATGGTATCGGAGTTGTTGCTGAGGCCAAAGCTCATTTCGCCCAGCACGTTGGATACTCCGGGGTGGATGTTTTTAAACTTAGCGGTGTCATCGGTTACCACCAGATAGCCGCCAGCGGCTATGGTTTGGTTGACCGGAAAACTGTAAACATTGAACGGATTGGCATCGGTAAAAATCCAGGAAGTGAGATTGAGGGCATTGCTGCCGCGGTTGTGAAACTCTACCCAGTTGCCCGAGTTGAGGGTGCTGTCGCTGTTAAAGTTAATCTCCGACACCTCCAGCTGAGCGCACAGCCGGGTAAGTGATATGGTCAGGCAAAAAAGAAAGAAATGCTTCATGAAAAAGAGATATTCATTTTAGGAGGCTAAAGTATGAATTGAAGCAGGATTATTTGTCAAAAAAATGATTTCGGTGGCGTAGGGTTAGCATGCGGGAAACTCCAATGTCCAAAAAAAAGACGCCTCCAAAGCCGTTTCCGAAAAAGGAAACGGGCAAACCAACGTTCCCAAAGCCGTTTCCGAAAAAGGAAATGGGCAAACGAACGTTCCCAAGGCCATTTCCGAAAAAGGAAATGGGCAAACGAACGTTCCCAAAGCCATTTCCGAAAAAGGAAATGGGCAAACCAACGTTCCCAAAGCCGTTTCCGAAAAAGGAAATAGGCAAACCAACGTTCCCAAGGCCATTTCCGAAAAGGAAATGGGCAAACCAACGTTCCCAAAGCCATTTCCGAAAAAGGAAATGGGCAAACCAACGTTCCCAAGGCCATTTCCGAAAAAGGAAATGGGCAAACAGACGCCTCCAAGGCCGTTTCCGGAAAAGGAAATGGGCAAACAGCCACCTCCAAGGCCGTTTCCGAAAAAGGAAACGGGCAAACAGACGCCTCCAAGGCCGTTTCCGAAAAAGGAAACGGGCCAACAGACGCCTCCAAGGCCATTTCCGAAAAAGGAAACGGGCAAACCGAGGTTACCAAGGGGGTGTCCGAAATTTGCTTCCGATGCCGTGGGCATCGCTGATTTATAAAAAGAGCAGCATAGAAAAAATCCGACCCCGAAGGGGTGGAATAGTGAAGGGATTTAAACGAAAGCCGGATTACTCGCCAAAGAAATCTTTCACCTTGTCAAAAAAACCGCGCTCATGCTTTTCGCCCGGTTTGGGTTTAAAGTTTTCGCTGTTGCGGAGTTTTTCGAGCAATGCTCTTTCGTCTGATGAAATGCTGGACGGAGTGTAAACGTGAATCAAAATCAACTGGTCGCCTTTGCCATAGGTATTCACGGCAGGCAGTCCTTTGCCGGTGAGCTTGAAAATTTTGCCCGCCTGCGTGCCGGCCGGTATGGTAAATTTTGCCTTGCCATCAATGGTAGGCACTTCTACTTTGGCCCCCAGCACGGCATCCATAAAGCTGATGTGGAGGTTATAAATCACATTCTGGCCATCTACCTCCAGCTCCGGATTTTGCTCCACCTCAATCAGTATAATTAAATCGCCCGCAGGGCCACCCTGCTCGCCCGCGTTTCCTTTGCCGCTCATGGATAGCTGCATGCCATCCTGCACACCGGCCGGAATATCCACCGTCAGGCTTTCATCGCCATACGATACGCCCAAGCCGTTGCAGGTCACACACTTCTTGGTGATTTGCTGTCCGCTGCCGTTGCACTGGTAGCAGGTGGTTTGTGTCTGCATTTGGCCCAGGATGGTGTTCTGCACCTTGCGCATCACCCCGCTGCCTCCGCACACCGAACACTTGCCCACCGAGGAAGCATCTTTGGCTCCGCTGCCGTGGCAGGTATTACACTCTACATTCTTTTTTACTTTGAGCACCTTGCGCGCCCCGGCCGACACCTCCTGCAGGGTGAGCTTCACCTTAATGCGCAGGTTGGAACCCCGCTTGCCGCGGGTGCGCTGGCCGCCACCGCCCCCTCCGCCAAAGAAACTTTCAAACGGGTCGAAACCACCGCCTCTGCCGCCACCGCCTCCACCGAAAATGTCGCCAAAGTTTCGGAAGATATCTTCCATGTTCATGCCGCCACCGCCATAGCCTCCTCCACCATAGCCCTGGTTGGGGTCTACTCCGGCATGGCCATACTGGTCGTATCGGGCTTTCTTCTGCGCATCGCTCAGCACTTCGTAGGCTTCGGCTGCTTCTTTGAATCGTTCCTCGGCCCCCTTGTCGCCCTGATTTCTATCGGGGTGATGCTTGAGCGCCACCTTGCGGTAGGCCTTCTTAATTTCCTCGGCACTGGCCGATTTGGCCACGCCCAATACTTCGTAATAATCTCTTTTTGTCATAACAGAATTCAAAATCAAAAATCAAAGTTCAAATACCAGGAAATCAAACTCCTTTATTCTTCAGTTTAGAAGTTATAGCACCGAAAATTTTTGTCAGTTCAATAGCTTCGTTCATCAGTTCATTTCTTTTTTTCTCCAACTCTTCCGCAAAATTATGCACGGATAATAAGTCTAACCAGTAACCGCTTTCCTTCGCTTCTTTTCTACAAATTCTAATTCTCAGGAAAGCATCTTTTTCACTGATGGGGTCTTGCGCTTCAATGTAATTGGCACCGACTGAGCCGGATGCCCTTACAAGTTGTTTTGCATCTTCCATTATCACAAAGTTCTTAGGCAAAAGCATTACAAACTTTCGAACTTCTTTAGCAAACAAGTTTGTCCGTCCACCTAAGTCAAACTTTTTATCCATCACAGATTTTCCTTTCCTACAATTTGAACTTTGAATTTTAGTTTTTGAACTTATAGCATTATTTGCCGACTACTACTTTCGCAAAGCGAATGATTTTATCGTTCAGGTAATATCCTTTTTCTACCTCGTCCAGCACTTTTCCGGCTTGTTCGGGCGAAGGGATTTCGGTAATGGCCTCATGCGTTTCCACATTAAAATCCTGCCCGATGCTTTCCATGGGTTTAAGCCCCTGAGCCGAAAGCACGCTGAAAAGTTTATTGTGTATGAGCTTTACTCCGTCATTTATTCCGGCAGCATCGGTGGAGTTTTCCTGTGCTTTAATGGCTCTTTCAAAATCATCAACCACCGGCAGTAATTCTTTGATAACATCCTTGGCCGCAGTTTGAATTAAATCGAGCCGCTCGCGGGCCATGCGCTTTTTGGCATTGTCGAAATCGGCAAACAGGCGCACGTATTTATCGCGCAGCTCGTCCAGTTCTTTTTTCAGTTCGGCTATTTCAACGTCTTTGGGGTCCAGTTTCTGCTCTTCAAATTCGGTGTCCTCGGGTTTGTTCTTGTTAAACACATCGTGAATCATTTTTTCGGCAGCATCCATTGTTTTGCCGGCAAAACTTTCGGCCTTTTCTTTGGCATCGGCTGCAAATTCTGCTGCCTTTTCGGTCACTGTATTTTTAATTTCCTCCACTCGGTCTTTCAGGTTTTCGTTTTCGTTGCTCATAGTTCTTTGTTTTGGGCGAGCGAATATCTCAAATATTCTGCCCTTCCTGCGCAGGTAGACAAATTGGCTTTTTAGCACAAAAAAGCTTGTCTATAAGTCATTTGGGCTGGCGCTAAGGTAAGTTTGTCAGCCGACCCCGAGGGATGGCTCAGGCTGTTTCCCACACTTTGAGCAGCAACTTTCCGTAAATGGCATAGCTGCCTTTTTGATACCGTTCCAGGATGGATTGGTCTTCCTCACCCAAAGGCCTCCCCGATTTTTTGGCTTTCGCAAATGCCTTTATCAGCAAATAATATTTAGGGAAATTACTGGTATCGGCCCCATAGCCATGGGCGGTTAAAAAGCGCACATGCTTGCGGCACATAGACAGGGCCATGGCTTGCTGCCCTTCCAGAAAAAAACAAGCCGTTTGCAGGTTGCGCAGCTCCACTTCGTATTGGAAATATTTGCCCTTCGGATTTTTCTGAAACCCCAGCAAAATAAAATCATGCGCCTGCTTATACTCGCCCGCAAAGAGGTAATACTTCGCTATCGAAATTATATCGCGGGGCAGGAGGGCCTGCGGGTCCACTTTTCCCTTCTGTAAAATTCTTTTTTGCACGATAGCCTGCGCCTCGTCCAGGTGCGCAGTAATGAGGCAGATTTGCAGATACTTGGTGAGGTGGTAGCTGAAGTCGGGTATCTGGTGATTCCAGGCAGAGGCCGCATTTTTTTTGTAGCTGCGAAAGGAATCTTCGAAGTGGCTGGTGTAGTAGAGCATTTCGGCCAGTTTCAAATCCATTTGAAAGGTGCGGAGCCTGCTTTTGTCGGAGGTAAATTTCTTCATGTGCCGAATGGCCACACGGAGCACCTCACTGCAGCGTTCAAAATTTTCGCAGGCATGATGAAAGTAGCTCTTGAGCCAGAAGTGCGAGAACACCAGTTCCTCATCGGCATCATCAGGTAATGGCAGTGCTTCTATCTTTTGCTGAAACGATTCCTGATTCGCCTTAATGGTAGCGGCAGCAAACTGTTTAGAAACGCTGACGTAAAGCAGTTTGCATTCTACCAGCAGCTTTGCATTGGCCGATTTATCTACCTTCAAATAAGCCTGACTCAGTTTTTTCAAAACAGTTTCATCAATAAAAAGGATGGGCATGTTTAACTGAATAAAACTCATGTTGGCTTTATAAAATTCGGCCCGTTGCAAGGGGCTTAGTGTCGCTTCTGCTTTTTTGGTCTGCCGGTTCAGTTCCTGATAGTAATGCTTATTAAACGGGGTACGCTTGCTCAAAAAATCGAGCAGCGCGATGGTGTCGTTTTTAAACAAGTGTTCGTAGCAGCGCGAGAGCAATACAGAGGTTACCTTATCTAAGTGCGCAGCGGAAATCTGCAGAGCCTTTTGGAAATAGACCCGGTCAAATTCAGGCTTAGTTTTTTGTTGAAGCATTAAAGCCCACACCTCTGCAGCCACCCCTTTTTCGGCCACCTCCGACAGGCCGGCCAATTCCTTCTCCGATAAATGCTTTACAAACTCAAACAATAGATTCATGCGACATAGTTACCATTACTGCACAGATGCAGTGCGAAACGCAACAGTTATGCCAACAAAAAGTTTTCAATCTCCGATGCAAGCAGTGGCACGGGAACTTTATCGAGCGGATGAGGAACCTGATTAAATACTTTCACCGATGCCTGCTTCAGCAGCCGACCTACCCACTCTGTTTCGTCCCGGCTTACCATTTTATCTTCTTCGCCCAGCAAGATTAAAACCGGATGCTCCACCTTCAAAAAATCCTGCTCGGTAAGGTGCGTGTGGGCGAGGTCGTTCATGAGCAAAGCTGTTTTGGCCATCATGCTTCTCCATTCGTGTTCGCCATGCTGCTCGGCCAACGTGGCGGCATAGTGCGGCACCTTCTCTACAATTTTGTCGGCATTCAGCAGAGCGGTCTCGCGGCTGGCTTCTTCTTTATTCCACTTCCACTTGGTGCCTAGTGTAATAATCTTACCGACCCTCTCCGGATAAAACCGTGCTAACCACAGCGCCACATATCCGCCCATGCTATAGCCAAACACATCGATAGTCTTTATCTGCTGTTCGTTCATCCAATCGAGCACTTCGTGTGCAAAATTTTGAATGGTAAAAGCATGGTGATGCGAAAGCACCCGGCCGTGTCCGGAAAAGTTGATGGCGTGCGTATGAAACCGGTGAGCCAGCGCGGACTCTAACTCGGCAAATTGATTTTTAGTTCCTAAGGCTCCGTGTAAAAACAAGAGATGTTGCATCGTTTCAAAATTGAAACTGCAACGTAAACGAAAAATTATTTATTGCCAATTCGCTGTATGGCTTCGTTGGCTGCCGAAACCAATTGTTCGTAGTTGGTTAACTTTTCCTGGAGCGCTGCCTTGGCATCTTCCGCTTTGGCGGCATCTATCTCTGTTTGCACCTGCTTCTTCTTTTCGCCAAAGAGTTTCGAAATTCTTTTCAAAGCCCCGCGGCAAGCTAATCGCAGATACGATTGAGCCTGATTGCCTGCAGCTTGCTCTATTCCCGATATACCTTTGAGCACGGTGGCCTTATCCATTCTGCTCAGGTAATTGGCATAGTAATACACCAGCGAATACTTGCCCGACTCGGTTCCGGTTTTCAGTTTTTGCTCAAAAAATTCCTGCTGCAACTCGCTCCCCGAAGTGGCATACACTGCAGCCACCGCCAGCAGCATGTTTACGTTCTTTTCGTTTTGATACCGTGCAGCATATTCCAGCGCTTTGTTCGGGTTCACATCACTCAGCGCTTCTAAAGCTGCAGCCGACACCTGATAAGAGCTATCACCAATCATTCGCTCAAACAGTGCGCTATACTTAGTATTCCAGCTCGATTCGCTGAGTTTTTCGATAGCGGCTTTGCGCACCACGCTGTTTTTGTCGTCCTGTGCCATGCTGTCGAGCAGCGAATAAGTATTCTCTGCATTATCGGCCGGCAGGTTCAATTCTTCAATAGCCAATTTGCGAATAAAGAACGAGGGATCGTAAAGTGCCTTTCGCACGGTTTCTTTAGCGCTCTCTCCTTCATTTTGCCTTTCAGCCAGCTTTTTCAGCGCTTCCAACCGCTGCACAAAGTGGCGCGCATGCTGATATTGAAAAACATATTCTTCAAGCGATTTATGCTCGGTTTTTTCACACAGCACCACCCGTTCGGCATCGGCATCCACCAGGTCGGGCTTGCGCGCTGTCCGCCACGAAAAGGTTTGCTCGCGCTTGCTGAGCACAATGCTGTAGCGCTGCACATCCTCCCCCATCCACACATCCACTTGCATGGGTAGCGTATAAATCAATTGTGCGCTGTCGTTATGGTGTTGAGCAATGGTGAGATACACACTATCGTTCTGATAGTAGCTGTTGATATCCAGCACCGGATGCCCGCTGCTCAAAAACCATTGATTAAAAAACGGATTCAAATCGCGGCCGGTCACTTCTTCAAATGCCAACCGTAGCTGATGCACCTCTACTGTTTTAAACTGATTATTTCTCAAATACACTTCCAGCGATTTAAAGAAGGCTTCATCGCCCACGATGCTGCGCAGGTAATGCAGAATGAGTCCGCCTTTTTCGTAGCTGTGGCGGTCAAACATATCTTCGCGGTCATCGTAGTAAAAGCGCACCAGATCCACATTCTTCATCTGCGCTTCCTGCAAATACTTTTCGTAATTCTCCTGCCAGCGTCTGTCGGCCTCTTCTTTTCCATACTTATACTCGGCCCACAGGTACTCACCGTAGGTAGCAAAACTTTCATTGAGCGGTATGTTGCTCCAGCTTTCGCACGTCACCAAATCGCCAAACCACTGATGAAACAGTTCATGGCTGATATAATCTTCATACGTTTCGTCCAATAGTTCGCGGCTGTTTCGTTGCAGCGATTCGCTGTGCAGAGTAGCCGAGGTGTTCTCCATGGCACCGCTCACATAATCGCGCACCACAATCTGTGCATACTTGGTCCATGGATAATCGAAGCCGATTTTCTGAGAGAAGAACTCCATCATCTCCGGAGTATTTCCGAATATTTTCTTGGCATAGGGCTCATACGCTTTCTCCACGTAATACGTCACAGGAATATCGCGCCAGTTCTCCTGAACCACTGCAAATTCGCCTATCACCATCATAAATAAATAAGGAGCATGTGGCAGATCCTGTTTCCAATAATCGGTCACTGTTCCGTCTTTATTGTCCGTGCTGGAAATCAATCGGCCATTGCTCAAACTCTTATATTTTTTATCGTGTGTAATAAAAATCTCCTGAGTGGTTTTCTGATTGGGCTTGTCTATGGTAGGAAACCAGCAACTACTCGATTCTGTTTCGCCCTGCGTCCACACCTGCACGGGTTTGGTGCTGTCGGTGTTCAGCGGATTTATAAAATACAAACCCTTATCGGAACTGATGGCCGAACTGCCACCGGCAAGTCGTTCTTCGGGTTTAGCTACGTAGTCAATAAACAGCCGAACCAGCTGACCCGCCTCGTACCGAGTATCCAATTGGATTTTGAGCTGCACAGAATCGTAGGTATAAAGCAGAGGAACTTTTGTCCCGTTTTCTTTAAGCAAGCTCACTTCTTTTATATCAAACTGTTTAGCATCGAGGACCAGA
>JADJZU010000009.1 GCA_016715625.1 Bacteroidota bacterium | reverse complement strand
CAGCAGGATTTATCGAAACTTCATTGGATGGGGCATTAATCAGAACTCCGGAGGGAAACTATATTGGAGGATTTAATCACAACGATTTACTGCTCCCGGATAACATTACACAAGGTTTTGCCCCGGATTTTTCAGTGGGTGTTTATTTCAACCAGGAACGCTATTTTGCCGGTGTTGCCTTGCATCACGCTGCATTTTCCAATGCTTCTATACCCTCACCTGCAGGCAAAACGCGACTCATTTTTACGCAGAATCTATCTTTTATGGGCGGATATGATTTTACAGCCGGAAGTAAGCTCAAAATCATGCCCAATGCTTTGATTAAAACTGATTTGAAACAAGTGCAAACTGACATAGCGCTGAATTTCACCATCATCGAAAAAGTTTTAACGGGGGCTTCCCTGCGTGGATTTAGTGGCAAAACGATAGATGCTTTGGCCATTTTTTTTGGGGTGAGAATTAAAGGCTTTCAAGCGGTGTATTCATACGATGCTAACCTCTCCTATCTATCAAAATTCAACTCCGGATCTCACGAAATCAGTTTACAGTATTCGTATCCGCTAAAAAAGAAAGAAGTGAAGGGCTATTTTTATCATAACCCCCGGTTCAACTAAGTCAAGTATTGTTATGATTAAAATCACTCGCCAAATGTATCTACGCAATATTTGAAATAGCATATTCGTTTAATGAACAGCACAACGGAAACATGAAAGGAATTTTGAACGTAAAAAACTGTGATGCTTGAAAATTATTTTGTGAAGGTTTTGCAATTTCAAAATCTGTATATATTTACGCTCTTCAAAAATTAAAGGGGAAACTATCAAATCAAAAAAAACATGAAAAAAGCAAAAGCACTTCTCAGTGCAACAGCAATAGCTTCTTTGTTGATTATTGCAGGTTGTTCTGGGGGTTACAATGGTCAACTGCTTGGGGAGCTGGACAGACCAAAGTGGAATCCTATAACACCTTATGGTATGGTCTTTATTCCTTCGGGAGTATTGCACATTGGCCCAAGTGATCAGGACGTGAATGCTTCTTTGCAGGCACGCGCCAAACAAGTATCCATCGTGGGTTTTTACATGGATGATACTGAAATCACCAACAATGAGTACCGTCAGTTTATTAACTGGGTGCGCGACTCTGTAGCTCACAAAATGATAGGCGATGTGCAAACTTCAGACGATGGTAAAGAATCCATTGACTGGAATAAGAAAATCGAGTGGAGTGGCAAAGAGAAAAATGAGCAATTGGAAGATATCTATCTGCCCGAAAATGAAAGAGTATGGGGTAGAAAAGAGTTAGCACTCAGCAAACTGAAATACGACTACGAGTGGTTTGATATTAAAGCCGCATCGCTCACCAAGAACAAGGGTAAGTCCAGAACAAGTTTTATTCGTAAAGAATCTTGCAATGTCTATCCCGACACCTTGGTTTGGGTTCGCGATTTCTCCTATTCATACAACGAGCCAATGACTCGTAACTATTTCCATCACCCGGCATTTGATGATTATCCTGTTGTAGGTGTTACCTGGCCACAGGCTAACGCTTTCTGCTATTGGAGAACTCGTTTGTGGGAGGATTACAGAACTCCACGCGGAGAGCCTTTGATGGATATTTTCCGTCTACCTACCGAACATGAGTGGGAATATGCTGCCCGTGGCGGAAAAAAGCTAGCTCCATTTCCATGGGGAGGCCCTTATGTTAGAAACTCTAAAGGATGTATTTTGGCAAACTTCAAGCCCGGCCGTGGAAATTATCCTGAAGATGGCGGTTTCTACACGGTGAGATCAGATGCTTACTGGCCAAATGATTATGGTCTGTATTGTATGGCTGGTAACGTAGCAGAATGGACTTCATCCGCTTTCTATGAGAATTCATATTCTTTTATTCATGACCTAAATCCGGATATTCGTTACGATGCTGAAGAAAGCGAGCCGGAAGCAATGAAGCGTAAAGTTACACGCGGAGGTTCATGGAAAGATATCGGCTACTACATTGAAAATGGTACCCGCCACTGGGAGTATGGCGATTCAGCTAAATCTTATGTTGGATTCCGCTGTATCACAACATTCCTGGGCAGAGATATCACCGATCAGTAAGCAACATTCTTTCGCAATTTATTTATTCATTTTCTGTATATCAAGATCTTAACTCTTAATTATTTAATCTAAACAAAACAAAAACAAAAAAAGTATGGCATCTTTTAAAAACCACCCACTTACCGGACAGAAAGCAAGAACACTTTTGAACTATGCGTATTCCTTCGGAGCTGCGATTGTAATCGCTGGTGCTCTTTTCAAAATCATGCACTGGCCAGGTGCCAACGTGATGCTTATCGTAGGTATGGGGGCTGAGGTTATCATCTTCATCATCTCCGGATTCGAGCCACAAGCGGCATTACATGCAGAATACGAATGGGAAAGAGTTTATCCGGAATTAGCAGACGAATCAGCTCCGGTTGCTAAAGGAGGGAAACCACTTACTCAGCAATTAGATAAAATGTTGAGCGATGCAAAAGTAGGCCCTGAGTTGATAAACAGTTTGGGTAAAGGTTTTACTACATTGGGTGAAAGCGTTAGCAAAATGAACGATCTTACAGACGCTACTGTAGCAGCAAACGATTTCTCTAAAAATGCAAAAAGTGCTGCTGGCCAAATTACTTCTTTCGCAAACGCTGCTGCAAGTGCAACAACTGCAGTTAGCCAAATTGGTGCAACCGCTCAGGTTCTTTCCGACACTGCTGCAGATGCTACTAAGATTAAAGAAAACTTAGCTGCATTGAACAAAAATCTGACTTCATTGAATCAGGTGTATGGCAACATGTTGTCAGCTATGAAGGCGTAATTGATTGAATAGAGAATCGTAGAGTTTAACCCAAAAAAGAAAAACAAAACAAATGGCAGGTGGAAAATTAACCCCTAGGCAGAAGATGATTAACATGATGTATCTCGTGTTAACAGCCCTCCTCGCCTTGAACGTATCTACGGAAGTGTTAAATGCCTTCAGATTGGTAAATGAAGGGCCTTGAAACTTCTAACGGATCGCTCGGTACCAAAAATGATGGTATTTATAAAGCGTTCCAGAAGCAGATGGAAACTGATGCTAACAAAGCAAAACCACTTTTCGACAAAGCTCAATTGGCAAAACAATACGCCACAGAGTTGAATTCATTGCTGGCAATGTATAAAGACACATTAGTGGCTTTAGCTAAAGGAAGAAACGAAGAAGGCGAAATTGAAGAGCGTGACAACATCGATCATGCAACCGCCCTTTTCGTGGAAGAGCGTAGCAAAGGTGCCGATGGAAAACAGGTAGGAAAGGCACTGCAGGAAAAAATTCTTGATACAAGAGCTAAAATGATAGCCCTTGTAGATGAAAAAGACAGAGAAGGTTTTAAAACAAAGATTCCATTAGATGCACCAAACCCTAAAGGATCAGCAGGTAAAGGAGCAAACTCTTGGGAGTATGCAACTTTTAACCATGTTCCAGTGACTGCTGCGGTAACGATTCTTACAAAATTTCAAAATGACGTAGTTAGTTCAGAAGGTGCAATCATCGAGTATCTAATTAAAAAGATTGGAGAGACCGATTTCAAATTTGATGCGCTTTCTGCCCGTATTATTTCACCATCTAGCTACATTATGCAAGGACAGGTGTATAAATCAGACATCTTCTTAGCAGCATTTAACTCGACTCAAAACCCTGAAATTTTCTTAGGGCCAACAGGCGGGTTTAAGAAAAATCCATCAGGGGACTACGACAAAATTGATTCTCCTAACGAATTGCCTGCGGGTTATTCAATGAGCATGAAAATGAGTGACGACAAGATTAAAGGTGGTATGGGTCGTTATGAAGTAAGTGGATCAGGAGTAGGTGAAAGAGGCTACGGTGGTATTATTCGTGTTAAAAATCCGGTAGGTGGTTACACTTTCTATCCTTTTGACGCTAAGTATCAAGTTGCTGCTAAAGCAGTGGTGGTTTCTCCTACCAAAATGAATGTTCTTTATATTGGTGTAGATAATCCTATGGAGGTTTCTGTTCCTGGTGTGGGTCAAGGTGATGTTTCTGCAAGTCTTACAGGCGCAGGAACTTTGACTAAAGCTCCGGACGGTAATTATGTAGCTAAAGTTACAGCTGTCGGAAAATGTCAGGTAAACGTATCGGCTAAAATTGATGGCAAGGTTCAACCTATGGGAACTAAAGAATTCCGTATTAAGCGTATTCCAGATCCGGTTCCTACATTAGGTGGTAAGCTGCGTGGAGGAAACACACAACCTGGTTCTATTAAGGCTCAGAGCGGTGTGGTTGCTTTGTTAGAAAACTTCGATTTTGAAGCAACTTTTAAAGTTCAAAGCTTTCAAATGGTGTTCTCTTCTAAAGGGGAGATTTTTAAATCTGAGGTGCAAGGTCCTCTGTTTAACCAGCAGATGAAAAGTTTCTTGGATAGAGCAAAGCCAAAGGATATTATTTTCATTGATGAGATTAAAGTTGTAGGTCCTGACAATCAACCACGTAAGCTTGGTCAGATTGCATTCCAAATTATCTAAAACAAACAAGTATGTTAACTAAGGGAAAAATTGTTTTGGCTGTTGCTGCGCTTTTCAGCGGTAGCGTTTTTGCTCAAGAGCCATTGGATGGTGCTTGGATTAAAACCACAACCAAAGAAAAGGAAGTTATTCCTTACGATTACATCCGTGAAGCGGATGTGTTTTGGGCAAAGCGCATTTGGAGAATGATTGATGTTCGTGAGAAGATGAATCTACCCTTCAAATATCCTCAACAGCCGTTGATTGAGATTCTTCATACTGCAGCAAAAAATGGCGAGGTAACAACCTATGACCCTGCAGTGGTAGATGCAGATCAGTTTAAACAAGTAATGAGCGTGGAAGACGTGAAGAAGCTTGGTATGCGCGTAGATACTGTTATGCAGATCAATCCGATTACTTTAGAAGAAGAACAGGTAATTCAAAAGAATGAATTGACTTGGGATAAAATTGTGAAGTATCGCGTGAAGGAGGATTGGTTCTTTGATGAGGAAACATCCACAATGATGTGTCGTGTAATTGGAATTGCGCCCATCATGGAAGATTACGATGCATCCGGAAACTATCGTGGAGATATGACTATGTATTGGTTATATTATCCTGATCTTCGTCCAATTTTGGCCAAGTATGAGGTTTACAACCCTAAAAACGATGCTGTTAGATTAAGTTGGGAGGATGTATTTGAAGCACGCTTCTTTGAAAGTTACATTTACAAGGAAAGCAACGTATATGACAGAAACGTTCAGGAGTATGCAACGGGTATGGATGCCCTTTTGGAGAGTGACCGCGTTAAATACGAAAACTTTAACTTCGAGCACGATCTTTGGAACTATTAATAATAGCCAACCAATACAAAGAAAAAGGACTCTAACTAGAGTCCTTTTTCTTTTCTGTTAGAACGCTTTTATTGCTTTACGTAGACTAAAGACTTGTCGGAAAAGAATGATTCGCTGAAATAAGAGGATAATGGAGTAGTAACTGTGTGTAGAAGGCCAGTGTCAGCAATTTCTTGATTCAGATCCCCCCCTTTTAATGCAATGAGACCATTAGCTACACGGTCTTGGTCTTTGGGTAAATATTTTCTCTTAGTCCACATAAGCAGATCAATTAATGGAGCTACAGCGCGCGTTACCACAAAATCGTATTGATAGTCCATTTGCTCAGCCCTGGAGTGAAAAGTGAAAATGTTCTTAAGGTCTAATTCTTCTTTTACGGCTTCTACTACTTTCAATTTTTTACCGATAGAATCAACTAAGTGAAAGCGACAATCCGGAAACAGAATAGCTAGCGGAACGCCCGGAAAACCACCTCCAGTTCCAAGGTCCATAATTTTCGTACCATTCCTAAATTGAACAAATTTGGCTATTGCGAGAGAGTGCAATACATGCCGTTCATACAAATTTTCAATGTCTTTTCTGGATATTACATTGATTCGCTCATTCCATTCGGTGTATATTGAAAGCAGGCGGGTAAATTGCTCAATTTGACGCGGGGTCAAATCAGGGAAATATTTCAGAATAAGTTCCAAAATCAGTATTTCTCTTTGGTAACCTTGAGAATGTTGTAAAGCATATCTTTTGCCCTAAAAAGTTGGGCTTTTACAGTGCCGAGTGGTAAGTCTAGTTTTTCAGCAATCTCTTCGTAAGCTAATTCGTCCAGATAACGAAGTTCAATTAACGAACGATATTTAGGGGATAGCTTTTCAATAGCACCTCTAATTTTTGCTGCACGTTGTTCTTTAACCATTGCCTCTTCTGGATCTGGGTTATAGTCTTTTACCGCAATGGGGGTTATCTCTCCATCATCCGTTTGTGTTTTCTGATCTAGCGAGGTAGTTTGTAGTTTTTTCTTGCGTAAAAAATCAATACAGTTATTAGTAGCTATCTTAAATAACCAAGTGCTGAATGCAAAGTCTGCTGAATAGTTGGAAATACTATTAAAAGCTTTCCCGAAGGCTTCAATGGTAAGATCTTCGGCATCACCACGGTTGTGAATCATTTTAAGAACCATGAAGTAAACAGAATCGCGATATCGGGTCATAAGCTTGCCAAAAGCGATTTGATCTCCGTTTTTTGCCTTAGCAACTAACTCGAAATCTTCTTGTGCACGAGCCGAAAATTTTGCGTTTACTTCCACTTATCTTTAGGTTGTAGCAATAATAGAAAAAATATGGTGATGAGATAAGCGGTGTAAAACACATCTAATACAGGCGAAAGTAATTTCAAATCATCATAAGTGAGCCTTTTAAATAATCGGAAACTAATGATCAGCTTTATCAGTATTAATGCGCACAACGTATATAAAACTAGGGCAGAAATACCGCTTGTGGCACAGAGTATTATAAGTGAAAGATAGAGGCCAAAAAGACTGACTGAAAAGAGAAGTAACAAAAAACTATGATGAATTTTATAATGAAAACCTGCACGCAGGTGTCGTTTTTTCTGCAATAACCATTCGTAAACAGTTGTTTTGGGTGCAGTGAAAACATACGCATCTTTATCGAGACAAATTTCGGTATTCCCTCGGGTAGCATTTCTATTTACAAATAAGTCGTCATCTCCGGTGGGTAAATGTTTATGACTTGTAAAAGTGTCATTTATAGCGAAGACATTTTTTTTATATGATAAATTTCTGCCCACACCCATATATGGTATGCCTGCCTTTGCAAAACCAAAGCATAGCAGAGAGGAAATAAAGTTTTCGTACCGTATTACTTTGTTCAGAAATCCATCTTGTCTCTCATAGGGTGAGTAGCCCAAAACGAAGTTTGTATTTTGCAAGTAAGAGCCTACCAATTTAGACAGCCAATGTGTGGTAGCTGGGCGGCAGTCTGCATCGGTTACTACAATAGTTTCGTAGGAGGCTGCTTCAATCCCTTTTTGAAGAGCGAATTTCTTTCCGGCAAAATCTTTTGAAGTGCCAGAATCAATGTTGATGATTTTGAGGTTTTTGTTACGCTTGTAATATTCTACCAGGACATCGATAGAGTGATCCGTACTTTCGTCATTGACTACAATCACTTCAAATACCGGATATTGTTGTATGAGCACAATTTTTAGGTATTGCTTCAACGCTGATGCTTCATTCTTTGCACAAATGATAACGCTCACAGGAGGACTAAACTCAGGCAGGGAACTAAAGCCCCGTTCGAAGTTAAGGCGCAAAAAGAAGAACAGGTAAAAGAACATTTGCAAAGCTGCACAGACAATAAAAAATTTAGCTTCCAATGGCATATTGCAATGGTAGAAAATTGTAACGGAATAATTTTAGGAGAGATGATACACGTTATTTATTGACCGGAAATTGACCCCATTGTCAACACGTCTTCTATTTTCGCTCTATGCAGTTTAACTTATTGGCAACAGATGCACAATCGTCTGCCCGGGCCGGAGAATTGATTACTGATCACGGTAAAATTGAGACCCCGATATTTATGCCTGTAGGTACTATGGGTGCTGTGAAAGCGGTGCATATGTATGAATTAGAACAATTCATAAATGCGCAAATTATACTTGGAAATACCTACCATCTATATCTTCGGCCAGGTACTTCTACGCTGGAGTTGGCGGGTGGTCTACATGGGTTTAACGGATGGACCAAACCAATATTGACCGACAGCGGAGGATTTCAGGTTCATTCCCTATCAGGTATACGAAAAATAAAAGAAGAAGGGGTAGAGTTTCGCTCACATATAGATGGTTCCAAACATTTCTTTTCACCCGAATTTGTTATCGATATTCAACGGAAAATAGGTGCAGATATCATAATGGCTTTTGATGAGTGCACTCCGTATCCATGCGATTACAGCTACGCAAAAAATAGCATGCATCTCACACATCGTTGGTTAGATAGATGTATCAATCAATTTAATGCTACAGAATGCAAATACGGATATTCACAATCTCTTTTCCCGATTGTGCAGGGCAGCACCTTCGCAGATTTGCGGAAACAGAGTGCAACGTACATAGCAGAAGCCGGCATGGAAGGCAATGCAATTGGCGGCTTAAGTGTAGGAGAGTCTGACGAGGAAATGTATGCAATGACAGAACTGGTTTGCGGTATTCTGCCCAAAGACAAACCCCGCTATCTAATGGGTGTGGGCACTCCCGCTAATATTTTAGAGGGCATATCATTGGGCATTGACATGTTTGACTGTGTAATGCCAACCCGAAATGCCCGTAATGGAATGTTGTTTACGAAACAGGGAATCATCAATATCAAAAATGAAAAGTGGAAAAATGACTTTTCACCAGTAGATGAAGAGAGTGATTGTGAAATTATCCGAAAGCATAGCAAAGCATTTGTTCGGCATTTGGTGCATAGCGGTGAATTTCTGGGAGGACAAATCGCTTCGTTGAATAATCTATCGATGTATTTGTGGTTAGTGAAGGAGGCCCGCAAGCAGATATTGGCAGGCAACTTTGTCAGCTGGAAAAATCAAACACTAAAGCGTGTTATGCAGCGTTTATAGTTCTTTCCCAGCACAGCCAAACTGCTAGAGAAAATACGAGAGATGAAAAAATTAGACTGGTACATACTCAAAAAGTTCTTAGGCACGTTCGTGTTTATTATGCTTTTGCTCTTGTGCATTACAGTGGTAATAGATGTGAGTGAAAAGATTGATGCATTTGTCGATAACCACGCCACTTTTTCAATTGTAGTCAGGGAGTATTTGTTCTATTTCATATTGTTTATTACTTCATTGATAGGTCCTTTTTTTGCGTTGGTATCCGTTATTTTTTTTACATCGCAGCTGGCTTCCCGTTCCGAGATTATTGCGATACTCAATAGCGGAACGAGTTTTTACAGATTCTTGTATCCTTATTTTATTGGTGCATCCATATTGGCCCTCACCTTTTATCTGGGCAATAATTTTTTTGTTCCTTACAGCAACAGCAAGCGAATCGACTTTGAGAAAAAGTATGTCAGTAAGCCGTATGAAAATGCACGCTATAATTTTCATCGTATGGTGGAGCCGGGAGTAGTGGTGTATTTTGAAAATTACAAACCAAGTGATGGTAGCGGGTATAAATTTTCGATAGATAAGTTTAAAGAGGGTAAGTTGATATATAAACTGCGTTCAGAAAAAATAGAATGGGATAAGCAGCTACAGAAATGGAAAGTAAGTGATTACTACATACGTGAAATGGATCCGGTGCGTGATAAAATCAGTAAGGGCACCGAGTTGGTTTCCGCATTTAATTTTAAACCGGACGACTTTTCATTTGCACAACACATTAAAGAAGAAATGACTACCCCTGAATTGAAGGAATACATTAGTTATATGTATAAAACCGGACAGTCAGATATAGAGTTTTATGAGGTAGAACGGTATCGCAGAACTTCATCTGCTTTTAGCATATACATTTTGACATTGATAGGTGTAAGCGTAGCTTGCCGTAAAATGCGCGGAGGGCTGGGATGGCATTTGGTGCTGGGTATAGGACTTAGTGCATTGTATGAGATTATAATGAAGTTCTCTATCACATTTGCCACTAACTCGTCCCTTCCGCCTTTGGTGGCGGTCTGGATTCCCAACCTTGTATTTGGAGCGGCCGCGTTCTATTTACTGAAGAAAGCACCCAAGTAGGTACAAAAAAAAAGAGCCGGGCCCCTGACCTCCCGACTCTTAAACTTAAGCACTATGGTATCTTCTTTAACGATGGCCTATCCGAATTTGTTACACCATTCGTAATAAATTTTTCAATTAATACATAATGAATTGATTTTCAGCCGATAAAATATTGACTAAACAAGTAACTTGCTGAAAATAGACTGGGAATTTGTTTGGTTATGAGAATCTCTATAACCAAACTTTATTAAAATGAATTGTTTCTCATGCCACCAGAGGCGTTGTTAATGGATAAATCCTTGTTGCCTGATTTGCCAAATCTTACAGTGAACTGTACTGTATAAGAACGGGGTCTTTCTGGTTTGGTAAATCGTGTAGCGTAGTTGGCGTTAAGTACATTTTTTACAATGAAATTCAACGAAATATTTTTGTTGAAATCATAGCCGGCTCTAATATCCCAAGCCCAATCCCCCTGATTTATTCTTTTAGCGCGTTCAGCTTTGGCATCCTTGATGAAGACCTCAAAGATTTTGTCAACGCTCGTCATGTATCCATAAAACTGAATACTAGTGCCAATATGGTATTTGCTATAAATAGCAAGGTCAATGTCCGCCTTCATGGTGTGGCGGTTACGATAGCGAAGCATGCCTGCGGTTAACTTATCCCATTTGCTATAAGCTGTGCTGGTAGAATCATCCTTAGGCGTAGGTAACACGAATTTGGAAAACGCATCACCGATAAAATCGCCTACATTTTTTGTAGAAACAGTATCGTTTAAGTCTACGCCATAGAAATAAGTATAGCCTATAAGCGTATTGATATCTACCGGTCCAATTTTTCCTTCTCCGGCAATGGATGTTTCCCATCCAAAAATTCTGGCCTTGGACACATTTTGGCTTTGGAAGTAAGGAAACAGTGAACCGTTTTCAAACTTTGTTCCAAAGGTAAATTCTATCATGTTTTTGAATTCTGTCCAGAAGAGCACGAAATCGTAGTAGCCCAAAAACTTACCTATCTGAAAACTTCGCTTGTAGCCTAGCTCAGCTGTCCATCCGCTTTCGGGCTTAATGCCTGGGTTTGGCAAAATTTTAACACCGGCTAAATCATATAGTACAAATCGTTCAGCTACACTGGGGAATCGGAAAGCGGAACCCCAACTGGCGCGGATGTAGTTCAATTTTCTTATCTGCCAGTTTAACCCTAGACGACCAACGGGAGGACCAAAAACGAATGAACTATCTAATCGAAGTCCTTCTCCGCGTAATCCTCCGTTAATGGTGAGCCCTTTCCAAGTAAACTCTCCAATAGCATAAAGGGCTGGCTGGTCCATTTGGTGTTGTCCAAGTGTATTATCCTCCATCCAAGAATGGTTGTTTACTGCTCCCACCAGCAAATTTACCCACGAGCCAAACTGATGTCTGAATTGATACTCGGTATAAAGCGAGGTGAAGGATGGCCGGCCATCTTTTGCATCCGATTCGCGTTGGTTAAAAACCCTCAAATTAATTTTGTGAACACTATTTGATTTGTCGCGATAAGAAATCCAAGGGTCAATCAGGTATTGAATAAAATCTTCATCTATGGATACTCCATCTGCTGATATGTACGGTGTGCTTGCTCCTTTCCAATAAAACTGGAATCCATTTCTTCGGTACATGACTGTAGTGTTTAACCCCATAGTCAGGCGGTTAAATTTATGTGGTATATACTTTAGTTTGGTGTTGAAGCGAGCCAGGTACTCGTATTCTTCGTTCAGGTGGCTCTGCATCCCTTGCGCCATTCCGCTTATCACAAAATCAACATCTTTAAATTTTTGGCTATGCAGAAAAGTCATTCCGGCCATGTTTGGCGCATTTAATAGCTGACCATCGCGTTTCCACCATTGAAATGAATCTACCGGTGGTTTGCCTACCCCTTCGTAATAAAAGGTAAATTTTGTTTGAGGTTCTTCACGAGGGTAGGATGTCCTCACCTGCAATACTCCGTTGAGTGCTGAAGATCCATATTGCAATGTAGACGCTCCCTTTATCAGTTCCATTTGCTCCACATTTTCGGTGGGCACAAATGCCCATTTAATTTCCCCTCTGTCGGGGCTCATGAGCGGAAGGTCATCGATTACAAGGGTAACGCGACTTCCAGAGCCATAGGCGTAACCGCTACCACCGCGTATACTGGCTTGTCCATCAAGAATAGTAACACCCGGTATTTTCGTAATCGCCTGTTGCAGGTTGGTAATGTTGTTGTTTTCCAACATACGTGGCTTAATAACATCCGTGGATCCGGTTAGCTTTTGAAGTTTTACGGCATATTTACTTTCACCGATTACTACCGTACCCAACTCGGTAGGTTTTTCACCCATCTCCACATTTATTGTTTTGCTTTCCCCGGCTTTTAAGTTGTAAGTCTGCGTATCCGGCTGCATGCCGAGGTAGCTGAATATAACTGTAACATCACCCGGCTCTACATTTAATTGAAAATTACCTTTTTCATCGGTGAGGGTGCCGTTAGCCGGTGGTTGCAGCACGGTGGCCCCATCAAGGGGCTTGCCGTTTGCAGCATCTTTCAATGCTCCCTTGATTACGGTAGATTGGGCTATTGTGGTGTTAACAAATAGTAATTGGAGTAGAATTCCAGCAAATAATTTACGCATGATTTAGCGTTTATATTTAGTGGGCAACATTAAGAATAATTTAGCGGCCCACTTTTTGTCAATGTGAATAACCCTGCCAAATGGTTAGCAGGATATACAGCTAATAATATTGGTTTTATTTTCTTTGTTTCTATGGTATTAGAAGAGTTTACACAAAAGTTTGCAGAATGCTTTCATCAAACGGACGCATCTGAAATAAAACCCGATACAAAATTTAAAAACTTGGATGAGTGGGGGAGCATGCTGGCGCTTATCATCATTGCTATGATAGATGCAGAATTTGGCAAGACGCTTTCATCCGAAGATTTAAAAGCTGCCGAAACTGTATCTGAATTGTTTGAACGTTTGAGAAAACAGTAATGCGAATATCCCATTATTAGATTTAAAGAATTACAGCCAAAAAAACTTGTAATAAGAAAGATTGTTCTGAAAACCTATTCTTCCGTTTGTTCCGATTCGCTGTTTAATCCATGCCTCTTGGCACCTATGTTATAGATCATCTGGAAAATGAGGAATACAATTGCAAAGTAGGTGAAGGCTGCGAAAGTCACCATCCAATTCCACTCCACCCATCCCAATATGAGTGCCGCACAAATGGGTATTGATATCACTGAAAGCGTAATGAGCACTGCTGCTGTTTGTTTGTCATTCAGGCCGAAATAAACCAAGTGGTGCGTGATGTGATCTTTGCCCCCCACAAAAGGAGATTGCCTGCGCATCAGTCTGCGGATGGTTACAGTAATGGTATCCACGAGCGGAACTATAAACATAAGCATGGGTACCACAAACTGTTTTAGTTGAATCCACTCCGAAGAGGTATTGTCTCTAAAGTTCCAGAAGAACATGATGCTGGTTGCAGCAAGAAACACCCCTAAAAACTGGCTCCCCGTATCGCCCATATAAATGCGGGATGGGTTCCAGTTGAAGTATAAAAAGCCAGACAATGCTCCCAAAACACCGACCAGCATGACTAATAAAAATGTATTGCTGGATATACCCTGTAAAGCAATGACAGTAATAAGGCCACCAATGATAGACATGGATATGGACGTAGTAATTGCGTCCATATTATCCAGCATGTTAATACTATTCATTAGTCCAATTACCCATAGCACAGTAATGGCGAAGTCAAATGCCGGATTACCGGAGACCCGAATGTATACATCGGAAATTATGAGGATAAATGCACAAGAAAGTTGCGCAATAAATTTGGCAAGTGGGTTGGTGTTATAAGCATCGTCCGCCAAACCAAGAATAAAACCAAGGCTTGATGAAGCAATTATTCCAATCAGGCTCTTGTCGAAAAATGTATTCGTGTCGCGCGGTAAAGTGCCAATTACAGAAATTGAAATGAGGAATAAGATAAAGAAGGAAATACCGCCAATAGCAGGCTTTACGGCAGTTGCCCACCTTATCTGGTTAGTGTCAGATGAACTTCTGGAACCAAGATTAAATGAAAAACGAAGAAATAGCCAGTTTATCAGAAACGAGAAAAAACTACTAATCAAGAAATATAGAACCAGAAAAAGGAAGATAATTTGACCTTCGCTCATAATAAATCCGATTTTTCGGAGCAATCAAAGAAACACAATTTAAGGCCTGTCCATAAATTGTCAATACCCTTTTATGCTATAACTGCACAATTACTAATTACCCCTAAATAGCTTCTTGAAAAAAGGTTCCTTTTTCGGAGTTTCTTTAGTGGAGTAATAGCCATCGCCATACTTTGCACCATACCCATAGCCATACCCGTAACCATACCCGTAACCATACCCATACCCGTAACTATACCCATAGTAATAACCATACCCCGAGGCCCCTCTGCCAAAATCATTTAACACACAGGATAAGTTCTTCAGTTTATTGTCGCGCATGATGCGGTTTACATTCTCCACAAAATTCCTATTGGAGTAAGATGCTCTGAGAACGTAGATAGGGTAATCGCTCTTTTTCAGAATTTCAAGTGCATCCGTAACCAAGCCAATAGGAGGTGTATCTAAAACAATAAAGTCGTATCGTTCTTTGAGGTATTCTATCAATTCATCCAATGATGGCAAAAGAATAAGTTCGGAAGGGTTGGGCGGTATAGGCCCGGATGTAATAAAATCAAGATTTGGAACACCTGATTCCATAATGCACTCATCGATAGTGGTTTGACCACTCAGAATCGTACTGACGCCTTTAAAGCTTTCCACCTCAAAAATTTTATCTAGCCTTGGCTTTCGCATATCAAAATCAAGAATGATAACTTTCTTATTAAGTAGGCTGAGAATGGCTGCGATGTTGAGCGATACAAATGTTTTTCCTTCTCCTGGAATGGTTGACGTAGTAGAAATTATTTTGGTGCCTTGTTTAGAGGCTATGAATTGAAGATTAGATCGAATAGCTCTGAAGGCTTCTGTAATTGTTGCCTTTGGATCCTGAGTGACTACAATCTGGGAGCGCTCCATTTCTTCTCTATGCCGAGGGATTACCCCTAATAGCGGAGCACGTGTTTTCTTGACCACGTCATCAACAGAAATAATGGTATTGTGCAGTAGGTATCGAATAATGATTAGCAATAATCCTAATACAAGGCCTACGGCAACACCGCCAATTTTTATAAGGTTTCCTTTTGGGGAAATGGGAGAATCCGGCAAACTTGCCTTTTCGAGAGTTACATAGTCTGATACAATTCCAGCAGTTGCAATCAAATAATTCGATTTTTGCCCGTAAAGCTCCAACACAAAATTGTTTTTGATATTCCCCATTTTATCTAAGCGGGCATACTTACTCTGCAAATCAGGAGTTCTCAATATCTCGGACATGTATTTTCCATATTCCTCTCTGGTTTGCTGATAGCTTGTCTTTAAACCCTCAATAGAGTTTTCTACATTTTTAAAAAGTCTGATTTTGGATTCCTCAATACGATTATCAATCATTCTGGTTTGCGGGTGCTGAGTAGTCGCATCCATCAAAATCATTTTTCTCTGATTTTGCAATTCATTAATCGCTTGAATCTCTGTGTCAAAGTTTGAGGTGGGAAACTTAAACTTATAGGAGGGAAGTATGCTGTAATCTTTCGTTTTGAGTAGGTATTCTTTTAGTTTGAATAGTAACTTTAGGTCATACTCATAATCTTTGAACAGGTCCTCATATTTTGATGTTTTTGTAGTCAAATCTCCAATGTAGTTTAACCCTTTATCGAAAAAATTATCTCTGAGCCTAAGCAGAGATACAGAGTCCATAAATTGATCTGAACTAGTCGTGAATGTGTCTATCTGCGCATCTAGAAATTCAAGAATGCTGATGAAACTTTCCTTCTTTCGCTCAATATCATATTTGATAAACTCATCTGATACGGTTGCTACTATATCACGCGCTCTAACCGGATTTTTATCCTTGTAAAGTAGCGATATGGTCTTAGTGCCAAAGTCGATAGGCTCTACTTGAAGCTTACTAGAGAGCTCGGCTACCAAATCATCTGTTTTCATAAACTTGAAATAGAAAATTCCTGAAAAATCTTCGTCTTTAAGTTTATCTCTTTCTATAGTAATCTGTATATCCAGAAATTTGTTTTTAATTGACTGTCCGGATTTTATGGTGTATTCATAATCAACGCCACTATACGTTAAGCCCACATAAAGTGTTGACCGGTCCAGCAATTTTACATAAATGGGTAAGCCGAACATATCCTCTGATTTTGTCCAGCCGGTGACTACAAACGGAGTTTGTGTATATAACTCGGTATTAATAAACTTTGTTTTCCCTTCTTTGAAATAGGCTATGCTAAGGGGAAGTTTAGCAATCACCCGTTCCAACAATAACTTGGAATTCATGAGCTGCATTTCTCTTCTAATCTCCGATTCATCCTGCTCATATACCAGCTTTCCAACACCCAGCATCTGCGTTTTCTTTTCCTGTTTGAGCATCAGTTTGGTGGAAGATTCGTAAATTCTGGGTGCGTATCGTAAGTAAACCAGTGCCAGTGTGGTGGTGAGCAATACCAGGAGTATGACCCAAATAACCGATCTGTTAATTATGAAAATTAACAGCCCAACATTAAAATCATCCATTGGGCTGAACGATTCTTCATTGGCTTCGGGAGTTTTGATAGAGTCGTTACTTTGCAAGGGTAGTAATTAAGACAATTAATGTACTGACGGTGGTCAGCAGACTAATGTATGGAACCAATGGAGATAAAATAGCATTGGGCACATTATATCTGAAATCAAGGTAGATGATATCATTAGACTGCACAATGAGATCCGATTTTCGGAGTCCTTCCAAAGTAGATAAATCAATGATGGTAACTTGTGGGTTTTTCAAATCACCCCTGATTACTTTAATGTTATAAGCTTTGAAATTTTCGGGTATACCACCTGATTTGGCAATGACTTCCAAAATAGTAGTGGGGGCCTGGTTTAAAGTAATGATGGAACTGGTACTCCCTCTGAAGAAAAAGACGCGCCTGTTTATAACCGTCACCACAATATAAGGGTCTACATACAGGGATGCATATTTGTCTGAAAGGATTGTTTCTAATTGAGATTCGGTAAACCCTTTCACAAACATCTCTCCAAGAATAGGCAGATTTACAAATCCCTCAGCATCTACCAAATATTGTAGGCCTGTAAGTTGAGTTTGTGTGGCTTGAATGCCGGCACTTCCGCTTACTGCATCAATCAGTTTAAAACCATCGCGGGTAAACAATTGTACAGTTAACTGATCGCCTGACTGAATAATGTATTCGTCTACTTTTTTTTGTGCTAACTCAAAATATTGATAGTCCTTTTGCCGAAACATATTGTTAGGGAAAAGAAGTTTACAGGATGGCAAAAATGCCAATAGCAACATTGGTAAGAGTAAAAAACGGAGATATCTAAGACGATTCACAACGACAAACATAAAAAAATGATTCGCCTGCGATAAACTAACCCGCCAACATTGATTTGTAAAGTGTAGCCATATCGGAGCATAAGCGTTGATAGCTAAAATGACTTAACACGTGGTCGACACCAAGGTTACTCATTTTGCTTCGCAGTTCGGTTCTTTCTACTAATTGAAGAAGATGTGAACTAAATTGAGCAATATCTTCACTTTTGCATAGTAGGGCAGTTTTGTTTTCAATGACAATATCCTCAATTCCGCCAACACGGGTAGATACAATCGGCTTTCCTGATGCCTGTGCCTCAATTAGACTAACCGGAGTTCCTTCATTTTTTGAGGTCAGGCAAATAATGTCAAGTCCCGCATTACACACGTCCACATCTTTTCTCCAACCAGTAAATACGACTCTGGTATTTTTGTTGTGAGAATCTTGGCTTAAAAGGCCTAACTCATTCGCCAACTGCTCCATCTTTAATCGCTCTTCTCCATCACCGACTATAACAGCCTTGATTTTTTTGCTTGTCATCGTTGATACATAATGTACAGCCCTTAAAAACATTTCATGATTTTTAATGGGCACCAGTCGACCGATGATGCCAATAGCTATCTCATCAGCCTTAATCTGATACTGCTCTCTAAAAGCCTCTCGTTTAGAGGGTAAATCTTCAGTGAATTTTTTAAGGTCAAATCCCAACTGAATAATTTCAAACTTATCGGCAGGAGCAATTTTGTAAGTATCCGACAATTCTTCTTTCTGGCTTTTGCTTAAGGCTATGATTTTTGAAGTTTTTGTAGCTAAGTAGCGTTCTATCTCAAGAAAGAATCGGGTTTTGGCAGGACTGAAATATCCGTGAAATACGTGGCCATGATAGGTGTGAACGATGTGCTTCACACCGCAGTGGTGAGCCGCTAATCGGCCAACGGCCCCAGCCTTTGCTGCATGCGTATGCACAATATCTGGTTTAAATGTTTCAATGATGTTTTTAAGCTTATAGTAAGATTTGTAGTCTCTCAGCGGGTTAAGTTCTCTATACATTTCAGGTATGTATACCGGATGCAAATCCAGATTCTTTACAATAAATTCGGAACTTTCCTCTGCGTCATCTTTCATGCCAGACACTAGCATGGTATCAAAGTCTGTTTCCAGGTATTTGCTGAGGTAGGCGGCATTGAATGTTGGTCCGCCCAGGTTAAGGCGGTTTATGATGCGTAAAATTCTAGGTTTGTTGGAAGGCATAGAAAAGGATATCAGTCATTGAATGTTTTTTTCCACCAATACTGAAAGACCAACAATCCCCAAATAGTAGCTTGTGCGTCCTCCGGGTTATTGCTGTATAGTTTTTGTTTTAAATTTTTGATGGCGCTTTTGTCAAATACTTTTTGTTGCTCAATGAATTCATCCTGCAATAACTCATTTTCAATTAAATCTTTGAGACCGGATTTCATCCATTTTAATAGTGGTACTTCAAAGCCTCTTTTGGGTCTGGTATAAAGCTCGTTAGGCAATTCTGTACGAAAAGCCTCTTTCAAAATCTTTTTACCACCGTTTTTATCTATTTTAAAATCAATGGGAAGCGAAAAGGCAAAGTCAACAACGTTATAGTCAAGGAGCGGCACTCTCACCTCTAAGCTATTGGCCATGCTCATAAAATCCACTTTGGTGAGCATATCACCTGGTAGTACAAGTTGTGTATCTGCATAAAGCACATCATTTAAATCACCGGCATCAGTTACCCACTCTTCTACAAACTTTCTTCGTTTCATTACTTCGCCCTCGCTGAGTTCGGGTTGTTTATGTAGTAACTGAAGCGCTGTTCCGGTTGTATTGAAAGAGCACCATAGCCAGTATCTGTCTGAGTTAGATAGGTTCATCCCCTCGCCAAATCGCTGAATCTGCCTAAATAGGTTGCCCAGTTTTCCGTGGCGTGATTTAGGCAGCATCTTTATCATGGGCAAACTACACCGGACTAATGTGTTCAGCGCGGATGCGTTTCGAGCTTGTAGTTCTGCCTTGTGTTTATTGTATCCGGCAAACAATTCGTCTCCTCCATCGCCCGATAATGCTACGGTTACTTTTTGTCGGGTTTTTTGGCTTAATATATATACCGCAATAGCGGAGGAGTCAGCAAAGGGCTCATCGATATAATCAAGAATGGAGAAGATGTTTTCAAACATTTCATCGTTGGAAATGGAGAAAACGGTATGGTTAGTGCCATATTTTTGTGCTACCAGGTTGGCGTATTTTGTTTCATCAAAATACGGTTCATCTTTAAAGCCTATACTGAATGTGTTGAGTGACTTTACTTTGCTTGCTGCGCAAGCGGTAACTATAGAAGAGTCAATTCCTCCGCTCAAAAAAGTGCCTAAAGGTACATCGCTTACTAACCTTCTTTCTACCGACTCATGAACCAATTGCTTTAGCTTTTCCTTGCTCGTTTCATAATCAAGTCCCTCTGATTTAATAATCGCTCCGGCTTTGAAGGGTATTTTATACCAGGTGTTCGTTTTTAAATCACCATCGCGACTGATGGTTGCATAGCAGCCAGCACCTAGTTTCTCAAAATTTTGTAAAATACTGTATTGCGGTGGGATGTAGTTTAGCTGAAGGTATAGTGCTAGTGTGTTGTAGTCAAGTATCTTTTTGCATGGAAATTTATAAAGCGCTTTCATTTCACTGGCAAAGGCTATAAAATTGTCACTCTGATAAATGACCAAAGGTTTGATGCCATATCTATCCCGTGCAAGAAACAGTTCCTCTTTCTGAGCATCGTATATGGCAAATGAAAAGAATCCATTCAGAAGCGGGAGGCATTTTTCTTTGTATTTGCTATACAATAGTAGTAGCACTTCTGTGTCAGAATGCGATTGAAAAGCCTCACTGGCAAGATGTTGTTCTTTAAGCTCGCGATAGTTGAATATTTCTCCATTAAACACAATGGTAAACCGACCTGTATGGTCGGTCATGGGTTGGTGGGCTACAGCCGATGTGTCAATAATAGAAAGGCGAGCATGTGCAATGCCAATTTTGGGAGAGCAAGTTTTTGTTTGTTGAAAATCAGGTCCTCGCTTCTGCAGTTGTTTAATGGCTGATTGTAAACACCCTGCTAAATCGTGATTGTCGCTCTTCGAAAAATAACCTGCTATTCCGCACATTTAAATGCTAATATCAGATATTTTTAAATGTTATATCATTACAGGGCATTTTGGATAGCTAAATTGCTCGTGTAAAAAGCGATAAACAATTAAGTTCGCATCATGCTCGAATTGGCGAACGACCTTTTTTTGTTGCCCTTCTTTATAGCCATCTTTTACTTTATGGCTATAAGAACAAGAAATGCCAACAACGATAATTTTCTATACAGAGCGTATTACATTAAGGGGCTTAATTACAAGATTATAGGCTCTGTTTTTTTTGCACTGATTTATGTTTTTTACTACAAAGGTGGTGATACTATTTCCTTCTATTGGACGGTAGCGCCTGTTCACAAATTGATGTTCACGGATCCGGGGGCATTCTTCAAGTTTGTTTTTGACCCGTACTCGCTTTATCCATGGCCCTGCGTTAGCGATGCTGCCAAGTATGGTGTCATCTACCTTATCAAGGGCAGTGCCTCACTCACCACTATTAAAATAGCATCCATTGTCAATATCTTTTGCTTTAACTCATTCTTTATGCTCTGCCTAGCATTTGCATATATCTCCTATTTGTTTGAGTGGCGGATGTTCATGCTCTTGAGCACTATCTACCCTTCGCTCCATAAGCAATTTGGATATGCATTTCTAATGATTCCATCGGTAATATTCTGGGGCTCAGGACTATCAAAAGATAGCATCATGATAGGCTGTATCATGTATTTTGTTTACTGCTTTTACATGGTGTTTATCGTTAAGAAGAAAATTTTAAAGTATGTATTGTTATTGCTTTTTGTTGCATTTATCATATCGCTTATCAGGGGCTTTATCTTGTTTACGGTGCTCCCTTGTTGTATCATTATGACTATGGTATACTATCAGGCCCAGATAAAAAGTTCCGGATTGCAATTTTTAATTGGGCCACTTCTGCTGCTAGTTGGTGGCGCAGCATCTTACGGTGTGGTAAAGGGAATTGGTAATTCGGTTGAGTCATACAATGTTGAATCTTTACAGGCGAAAGCGGAGGGATTTCGCAGCTGGCACTCAACATTAAATGAACAAGGTGGATCTGGGTATAGCATTGAAGGTGAACTGGACTACTCTATCGGTGGAATTTTACGTAAGGCTCCTGTTGCAATGGCCGTAACTTTGTTTGGGCCATTTCCTTGGCAGGTCCGCAATTTTGTAATGCTGTTATCCGGGATAGAAGCCATCATTTTCTCTTATGTGTTTATAAAAACGTTTACTAATTCCAGAATTTATAAGCTGTTTGGTGTATTGACAAAGGACCACATTATTGCTTTTTGTGCCATTCGTGCTTGTGTTGGGTATTGCCATAGGGTTAACTAGTTTCAACTATGGCGCATTGTTCGATATAAAATACCAATCATGCCCTTCTTCGCAACGTTTCTAATTTTGGTTAATTATCACTTAAAAAGAGCTAAGATCTAGTGCCTGGTAGTAAACCTAAAGCGGTAAAAAAAATTCTTTACATTGTTCATCACCGGTTAAATCGCTCTCCGGGGCAGCGATATAGATGTGAACAATACTTGCGTTACTTAGAAAGCGCTGGTTTTTCCTACACCTTTTCCCCTATTATTCAAACAGAACACGAGGACTTTTGCCTTTATCAATCAACTCGTATTATTGATAAGTTCTATGTTTTTGCGAAGAGTTTTCTAAGGCGCATCCGGGATGTTTTTCGTGCGGTTAAGTATGATTATGTTTTTATTTACAGAGAGGCATTTTTGACAGGTTCCGTTTTGTTTGAGCGAATGTTGAAGTTAAGCGGAGCAAAAATTATTCTAGATTTTGATGATGCCATTTGGCTGCCGGATATATCGGAGGCAAATAAAAAATTCAGTTTCCTAAAGCGGCCCGAGAAGATTGACGATATTATTCGATTAAGCGACAAGATTATTGTGGGAAATGCTTATCTGAAGGAATATGCATCCCGTCTGAATGGTAACGTTGAAATTTTTCCATCTACTATTGATTTGGAGTATTATCAATATACCCCTAAATTTTTCGCTAATACGAATCCCGTGATTATTGGATGGAGCGGAAGTCATACTACCATCAAGCATTTTGAAACTATCTTGCCGGTGCTCAAGAAGATTAAATTACAATTTGGCGACCGGGTGCATTTTGTAGTATACGGGGACAAAAATTACCAGCACAAAGAATTGAATATACAGGGAATGGCCTGGAGTCATGACACTGAAGTGCCGGTTATTTCTTTTTTTGATATTGGCATTATGCCTTTACCCAACGACCCCTGGAGTCAGGGAAAATGCGCCATGAAGGGGCTTCAATATATGGGGTTGGGAGTACCCGCTGTGCTTGCACCGGTTGGTATGAATAATGATGTTATACAACATGAGGTGAACGGTTTCTTGGCATCTACGGAAGACGAATGGTTTCAGTGCTTATCTAAGTTGATCATAAACCCTGAACTTCGTAAAAAAGTTGGTGAAAAGGGCAGAAAGACAGTAGAAGAGCAATTCTCTTGTCAGCAACTTCATCAAAAATACATTGATATTTTATCGTTCTAGCTTTATAATTGAATATGAAAAAAGCATTAGTCTGTGGCGGTGGTGGTTTTATTGGCAGTCATTTGGTGAAGCGACTCAAGCGCGAAGGATTTTGGGTTCGTGCCGTAGATTTAAAGCTTCCCGAATTCAGTATATCGGAGGCTGATGATTTTGTAATTGGGGATTTGCGGCTTCAGGAAGTTTGCAACAAACTGTTTGATCAGCACTTTGACCAGGTTTATCAATTGGCCGCTGATATGGGTGGGGCGGGATACATTTTCACAGGTGAAAATGATGCACATGTGATGCACAATTCGGCACTCGTAAATTTGAATATCGTAGAACTCTGTAGGATTCATGGTGTTGAAAGAGTATTTTATTCCTCCAGCGCTTGCATGTATCCGGCCCACAATCAAGAAGACCCGGACAATCCTCATTGCAGCGAAGATTCAGCCTATCCGGCCCATCCGGATAGTGAATATGGATGGGAAAAATTGTTTAGCGAGCGATTGTATTTGAGTTATAGTCGAAATCACGGACTTAAAGTTCGTGTGGCCAGATTTCACAACATTTTTGGACCAGAGGGCACATGGGAGGGAGGCAAAGAAAAAGCACCTGCAGCTTTGTGTCGTAAAATTGCTCAAGCAGGCTATGGTGGGACCATAGAGGTTTGGGGTGATGGAATGCAAACCCGTTCTTTTCTTTACATTGATGAGTGTATTGAGGGAATTAGACGACTAATAGAAAGCGATTGGGAAGGTCCCGTAAACATTGGCAGCGAGGAAATGATATCGATAAATGCCTTAGCAAAATTGATATCGGATATTTCGGGCAAAGGTATTGTGATTAAAAACATACCCGGCCCAACGGGCGTAAGAGGCAGGAATTCGGATAACCGGCTCATCGCCCAAAAACTTGGGTGGTCGCCTAATTATCCGCTCAAAAAAGGGATAGAAACTACTTACCGCTGGATTGAGGCACAATGCAAAAAAAAGGGCTGAACAGCAATGAAGCTAGGCGTCTATTCTTGCAAACTTAGCGTGGCTTTCTATAAACGCTCTTCGAGGAGGCACTTCGTCACCCATTAACATACTGAATACATAGTCGGCCTCTGCGGCACTGTCAATGGTAATCTGACGTAAGGTTCTGGTAGTGGGGTTCATGGTTGTTTCCCATAACTGTTCTGAATTCATTTCTCCCAAACCTTTATAGCGCTGAATGTTCACATTGCTTTCGTTTCCACCTTTTGCCAGTTGCTTTACAGCCGCTTCGCGCTGCACATCGTTCCAGCAGTATACTTCTTCTTTCCCCTTTTTTACCAGATAAAGGGGTGGTTGTGCCACATAGATATGGCCTTTTTCAACCAGCTCTTTCATATAGCGGAAAAAGAAAGTAAGTATCAAAGTCGTGATGTGTGAGCCATCCACATCGGCATCACACATAATCACAATTTTGTTGTATCTCAATTTTGAAATATCGAGTGCCTTCGCATCATCTGTAGTTCCAATCTTCACTCCTAAAGCCTGAAACATGTTGCTAATCTCATCGTTGTCGTAAATCTTATGTTCCATGGCTTTTTCCACGTTCAGAATTTTTCCGCGCAGCGGCAGAATAGCTTGGAAATTTCTATCGCGACCTTGTTTGGCAGTTCCATCTGCGGAATCACCCTCCACAAGGAAAATTTCTGATGAATCGCGATCTTTACTGGTGCAATCGGCCAGTTTGCCCGGCAATCCACCACCGCTTAGCGCACCCTTACGCTGCACCATTTCACGCGCTTTACGCGCTGCAGCGCGTGCTGTAGCTGCCAACACTACTTTGTCAAATATCAGTTTGGCTTGCTTGGGGTTTTCTTCCAAATAATGCTCTAATACTTCTCCGAAAATCTGCTCCACAGCACCGGATACTTCATTGTTGCCGAGTTTGGTTTTGGTCTGCCCTTCAAACTGTGGCTCCGGCACTTTCACCGATACGATGGCGGTGAGTCCTTCTCTGAAATCATCGCCTACAATTTCCACTTTTAGTTTTTCAAATAGCTTATTCTTCTCTCCAAAAGATTTAAACGTTCTGGTCAGTGCACGTCTAAAGCCGGCTACGTGCGTACCTCCCTCAATCGTGTTGATGTTATTTACATAGCTGTGTACATTCTCCGAATAGGTGGTGTTGTATTGCAGGGCCACTTCTACGGCAATGTTATCGCGGCTGCCTTCTACCCAAATAGGCTGCGGAATAAGCGGATCGCGGGTGCTGTCCAAATACTTCACAAATTCAATTAATCCGCCTTCGCTAAAAAAGTGAATCGATTTAAAATTTCCATTTTCATCTTTTTCGCGCTCATCGGTAATGGTAAGGTTGATTCCTTTGTTGAGAAATGCTAACTCGCGAAGACGGGCTGCCAGCGTATCAAAGCTATAAATGGTGCTAGTGAAAATAGTGGCATCCGGTTGAAAGGTAACTACTGTTCCGCGGTAGTCAGTAGAGCCTACTTCTTTTACAGCGTACAGCGGCTTCCCTTCTGAGTATTCTTGTTCGTATACCTTGCCCTGGCGATGAACCTGCGCCTTGAGGTGTGTGGAAAGTGCATTCACACAACTAACTCCCACACCGTGCAATCCTCCCGAAACTTTGTAACTATCCTTATCAAATTTCCCCCCTGCGTGCAACACCGTCATGACCACCTGTAAGGCGCTTACGCCTTCCTTTTCGTGAATATCCACTGGTATACCACGTCCATCATCTTTTACCGATATCGAGTTTCCTTCATGAATAGTTACATAAATGTTTTTACAGTGACCTGCCAAGGCTTCATCAATGGAGTTGTCAACTACCTCATATACCAAATGGTGTAGCCCTTTGATACCCGTATCGCCAATATACATGGACTATAAAATAGCTGTCGAATGCTATTCCGCAGAGGCGTTTTTGGGTTACCTCTTTCTCCAATACCGCTTTTTCAAATGAGAATTTTTCCAAAATCACCGAATTCAGCATTTGCTTATCCAAAATGTATACGCCACCGTTGATAAGTCCTGCTGCCATTTGCTTCTTTTCGTTGAAGCAGGTAATTCTGCTGCCGTCCAGCTCCACGGTTCCATATCGGTCAAAGTTGGTCATTGGCTTTAATGCTAAAGAGATGTCTGCTCCTGTTTCTGTATGAAAATTCAGTAGCGTTTTGAGCGGTACATCAAAAAAAGTATCGCCATTTATCACATAAGCAAGACCCTGCACATTGGAGAATGCTTTTTTAATACCGCCACCTGTCCCTAAGGGTTCTGTTTCACGGCTGTATTCAATTTTTACATCCAGATACTTGTCCCCGAAATAAGACTCTATTGCCATACTTTTATATCCTACCGCCAGTATGGCTTTTGTAATATTTTGCTTGGTCAGATACAGGAAAACATAGTGCAAAAATGGTTTACCATTTATCATAGCCATGGGCTTGGGCAAATCCTGAATAACGGAGCGTAATCGGGTACCTAGCCCTCCTGCCAATACAATTGCCGGAATTTCTGTATGCACTTTGGTGGTAATTAAGGTTTGGCTGTAAATAGCGCTTCCTCCACCAATTGGCAGATAATGTGCCCCACGAGAATGTGTGACTCCTGAATTCTGGGAGTGTCGGAACTAGGTACGTTAAAAAGGTATTGGCAACTCTCTTTCATTTTGCCGCCCGACTCACCCGTAAACGATACAACAATCATCCCCCTTTTTTGGGCTTCTTGTTGTGCCAACAAAACATTTTTGGAATTGCCGCTCGTAGAAATTCCGATAAGGACATCCCCTTCTCTGCCGTGTGCTTTCACAGCCCGCTCATAAATTTGATCGTAGCTATAGTCGTTCCCCACGGCTGTTAAAAATGAAGTGTTTACGTGTAAGGCCTCTGCGGGCAAGGGTTCTCTGTCGCTGTAAAATCTCCCCGTAAATTCGGCTGCCAAATGTTGTGCATCTGCAGCACTGCCACCATTGCCACACAAGTAAAGTCTATGGCCATTTTTGAAAGCATCTGCAATTACTTCCGAAACTTTATGTATGCGCGCCACAAAATCCGTGTCATTCAGTATTTTAGTTTTTACTTCTATAGAAGCGGAAATGATGGATTTGATTTTCTGCATGGGGCAAACTTCTAAAAAGTTGTTGTAAATTCTAAATGGCACCAATCTTACAGTGTGGCCAGCAGCACTTGTTCTTTCTTCGGTAACTTCTTTACCACCTCTTGGTAGCTATGATCTATCATCCATTTTAACTCCTTGGTTGGAATAGTCCCTGATTCAAAGAGAACAGTGTTCCACATCTTTTTATTCATATGGTAACCGGGTAAAATGTCGGAATATTTTTCGCGGTAATCTTCCACTATCTCAGGATTCATTTTCAGATTGACACTTAGTGGAGCGCTATCCAGCGACATCAGGAGAAATATTTTTCCCATTACTTTGAAGACCAATACCCCTTCACCAAAAGGAAAACCTTCCGTAACTCCGGCTTTGGCAAGCGCATAGTTTCTGATTTCCTCCACATGCATTGGCTGCAGTTTATGCTTTTACTTTGCTCATTACCTGATTCGAGAAAGTTGTGAACTCGCGAAACGTTTCTGCCAGATACTTTTTACGCTGTGCTGGAAGTTGTAGTTCTTCAATGGGGTTAAAGTTTTTCTCCACATACTCAAAAGTTGGTTCAGGTCCGGAGGAACCTACCGGAGCATACATCCATTTACCTGCACGAAAAACAAATCGCTTGTCTCCCTCAATAAAAGCAGCCTGATTGTATTTGTATTTTTCCATCGTATGCCCTTCGTTGTCATACCAAAAACTTTCCAGCATTGGGAGATTGTCTTCGCGTTCTTCCATCATGGTATTCATATTTTGACCCAATCCCACGGCTTTCAAAATATCATGTTGCATAAATCTGGAGCTAACATTATGCGTCAGGGTTTTGGGGCTCGCAGACTCATGGTCTAACCAAAAAACGGGCACTCGGTTACCCCCGTCAGTTACATTGCTAAAATGATATTGCCAGCCTTGCTCACCAAAGTTGTCGCCATGGTCGGCACAAAAAATCACTAAGTTGTCTTGCCCCTGATGCATTTCGCGACAAAAATCATCTACAGTCTGGCGAATGAGTTTCCATGACAGACGTTGCTTTTCGCGCAGAATGTTCAGGTCATCTTGTGTCAGTATCCCTTTATCATTCTTAAGAAATGACTGCGACAGAAAATGAAAAAGAATTTTCCATTCGTGAATTTTATTCAGCAAGCCTTTGCTTAACAATGAAAATGTATCGGCCATGTGATAAGGGTAATGCGTCTCCATGAGGTTTACAAACATGAACACCCCTTGCCCTTTGGCATTGTTTTCTTGAATCAATTGCTTTGCATTGCCGAGTGCCTCGCGCGAACAATTTTGCGCCCAACCTATACCTTGTCTCAAATCTTCGCTGGCCTTCTCAAAAACCAAGTCTTTGGGTTTTAGAAGCATGCGTCTGATTCGAGGGCGATTGATGGAAATAGCAAGCCTTAAAACCATGGGGTGTTTGCTTTCTACAATATCCCATGTTTTGATGGTATCATCAAAACCCTTGCTCACATTAAAAATATCGGTGGTTACGGGGTTTGCCGTAATCTGCATGGGTTTGTAACCGGCTTCTTTTAAAATATCGGGCAGGGTTGGCATTTCATTTTTGACCCATCTGGTTTGCGAAGTAGCGCCATGTTGATGTGGCAACAAGCCTGTAAACATACTTGTGGTAGCCGGCAAGGTCCAGCAGCCCGATGAGCGGGCGTTGTTAAACTGTACGGCGTTCTGCTCTAAGTAAGGGACTCCGGGTGTGCCATCGGCATAAGCAGCATCGTATCGAAGGCTATCGGCCACTATTAGTATTACATTCTTTGGTTTACCCACACGATGAATTTAGGGCGCGAATGTATGATTTTTGAAAGGGGAAAGAACGAAGCTTTGGCGAAAATTACTCTTTCAAAGTGTTCGTTTTTTGGATGCTATTGCCTTTGATAGCAAACACACTAGTGTTTTTTTATGCGATTTAATTATCGTCTCATGAGGTCTTTAAAGGCCAGATAAAAACCAGCCCCCAAAAAAACTAAAGCAAACAGCAAGGTGAAATATGGTTTTTTGTTCTGAAGCCATTCATCGGTTTTGTAGCCCAGAAAAAAACCAAGGGCAAAGGCAGCTGCAATTTGGAAACCGATACCAGAATATCGGAGAGCGTTACCGGTGTTTTTGTCTTTCTGAGCCATTAAGCTGCCGGAGCAATTTTGGGCCGGGCAACCGGTTGCTCTGTCCCTGTGGAGTTAGTGGCCATGCTGCACTTTCCATTAAATCTTGCGCCTTCCTGCACTACCAACTTTTTCATTTTAATGTCACCGAATATTTGTGCCGTGCTGCTTAAAATAAGCAACTCGGCAACCTCTAGATTCCCGGTCACTTTTCCGTCAATATAGGCGTTTTGACAAACGATATTGCCTTCAATAATACCCGGAACCCCAACAACAACTTTAGACCTGGAGGATACGTTCCCGGTCACTTTGCCATCAATTCTAACATCTCCTTCGGTGCTCACATCTCCGTTTATCAGAGTGCCTTGCCCGAACTGATTCATGGCATTGGGGCCGGTGGGTTTTTCTTCTTTTTTGTTAAACATATGCGATGTTTAGATTCCACTCAAATCGAAATTCTCAAAGGGCTAAAATACAATATAATCCCTTGGATTCAAGCTTTGACCGGCATACCAAATCTCAAAGTGAAGATGTGGGCCGGAGCTGAGTTCACCGGTGCTGCCAACAATGGCAATTACTTCTCCGGCTTTCACGGCATCTCCGGTTCGCTTAAATAATCTGGAATTATGCTTATATACCGACACCAAATCGGTAGCGTGCTGTATAGTGATAACGTAACCGGTCTCCAGCGTAAATGCAGCAGAGATTACTTTGCCGTCCAGCATGGCCTTAACGGGTTCATCTGCTTTAGCTGCCACATCAATTCCGAAGTGTTCGCCTTTTGCATTGTATTCTTCTGTTACTGACCCCTCTACAGGTTTCATGGGATGCATTTGCTTTACCTGGTCTACGGTACCATCGTCTTTTTTGGCACCGGCACTTAAAGAAAAATTATCTTCATCTTCCACTTGCTGTCTCAGCTCTTGTTCTTCATTGGATAAGTCGGACAGCTTTATATCCGATTTATCGGTGGGCGAAGTATTTGTTTTCAATGGCTTGGAGGTATCCACCCGGCCTGCAGCTATATCCATTACATTTTGCAGCCATACTTCGCGGCCCTGCATTTCTCTGCGCAGCGAATCGGTTTTAAACTCGAGCTGCAGCATCTGGCTACGGTAGTTATAGTCACCAAAACCGGGAATGAAGTATTTGAGTGGTGTGTAAATAATAGCAGACGCTGTAAAGAATACGAGTGTAAATGCCGTAATGCTAAAAAATAGCCACACATTGGTTCGGGTCAGTGTGAGGGCAAACTTCTCCTCAAATGTTTCGTCATTCAGAATAACAAAGCGAAACCTGTTTTTCAGGTTCTTGTTCTGACTGGTTTTAATTTTATCTGCCATACGCTGCTAAGTGCACTAAGTTTGCTTCGTCCTTTTATTTTAACCCAAACAAAATATTTTTGTGTGTATCGAGTTATATCTTTCCATATAAATTTTATGCCCTTTTGAGTCGGTCAAAACTATCAATCTTTGGCTTTTACGTTTTGCTTTTGTGGTTGTGTGGTTGTTCCACGACTAACCACGGCATTTTACCCTCTCAGGCATATCATGACATTACTTCTCATTACAATGCTTATTTCAACGCCAACGAAAAACTGAAAAATACATTGCGGGTTCAGCGCGACACGCATAAAGATAAGTTTGATTCGGTGATTGCTGTTTTCGATCACAATAACCCGGCCGACTTTGCCGCTAATTCAGCCGATTTGGATGATGCCATTAAGCGCTCCACACTCTCTATTCAATTGCACGGCACTTCTAATTGGAGCGATGATAATATGTTGCTGATTGGCAAATCCAGTTATTTCAAAGGCGACTACGACAAGGCATCCTCCAGTTTCCGGTATATTACTACGGAGTATAAAGACGGGGTTGATTATGTGAAAGTGAGAAAGTCTTTAGGTAAAAAAGTGGGCAAGTATGTGAAGGCCAAAAAGAAAAAGAAGAAAACACAGGTAAAGGTGATTTCCAACGAAGACGGCACCAAAACTCTGGAAAAAATTGATAACCGACCTAAGAAAAGTATTTGGATTCATACACCGGCTCGTAGCGAAGCGCTTATCTGGCTTATTAAAACATATACTCGCCAAAAGAAGTATGAGCAGGCTGGCATCGTAGTAACGTATGTTCGTGGAGACGATTTTTTTTACAAGAACTATGACCCCGAGCTTGACCTGGCCGATGCCGACCTAAAGGTAAGTGAGAAGGATTACAATGGCGCAATTACGCCACTCGAGAAATATCTCACCTACAAAAAGATTAAAAAGAAAAAACGCAAGAAAGTGCGTCCGCTTTTTGTATTGGCGCAGTGCTACGAGCAAATTGGGAATTTTGCCAAGGCGACCGAAAATTACAAGGCCGTATTAAAAAGCAATCCGAACGATGATATGGAGTTTTATGCCAAGTTGAAAATGGCTAAACTGGGACGAAAGGGGACAACCGACAATACCTCCATCCGCAGTCTGCTTACTAAGATGAGCAAAGACGGCAAATACAAAGACTATTGGGATCAGATTTTTTATGAGTTGGCGCTCATTGCCATTTCGGAAAACGACAAAGTATCTGCCCGCAAATTTTTGCGAAAGTCTATCGATAAATCTATAACCAACGATGATCAGAAAGCCCTCTCTTTCCTAAAACTGGCAGAGCTCGACTATGATACAGAGCAGTATGTGGCTGCTAAGTATAACTACGATACTACTTTAACATTGCTGGCTAAAAACGATGAGCGATATTCCGACATAGAACAGCGGAATAAGGTCCTCGAAAATCTGGTAAAACAGTTAAACATTATTGCAGAAGAAGATAGCCTGCAAAAACTGGCTGCCCTCCCGGAAAGCGATAGGCAAAGACTAGTGAAAAACATTCTTGCAAAGCTGGAAGAAGAAGAGGAGAATAAGAAGAATGAAATTGAAAATGTAAAGCAGCAGCAGGAGATGGATAAAAACCGTCCGCAGAGTTCGGGGAGCAGTTCTATTGCACAGCAGAACCCGCAGGCGGCCAACAGCACCTGGTATTTTTACAATACTGCGGCAAGAGCTACCGGCTACAATAATTTTATTCAGAAGTGGGGAAGAAGAAAGCTGGAAGAAAACTGGAGGAGAAAGAACAAAAGTTCTTCCTCGGGTGAGGACGAACTGGTGGCTGCCGGTGATTCCATGCAGGAAGCCGGAAAGGCTAAGGAGGACCTTTCAGAGGCTAAAACGCCTGAAGAAAAACTATTGGCTGGAATACCCACCACCCCCGAAAAAATTAAGAAGAGTAACGACCGCTTGATTGATGCTTATTTTACGGCCGGCACTATTTACAAAGATGGCCTCGATAATTTTTCTAAGGCCAAAGAAATGTTTGAAACGCTTAATAAGCGATTTGATAATCACAAGTTGCTATTGGAGAGTTTGTATTATCTCTATCTCATAGAACAGAAAAATGGCAATACTGCACAGTCGGATATTTATAAGAACCTTATTCTCTCGGGTTTTCCGGAAAGCGTGATTGCCAAAATTTTACGAGACCCTTACTTCGTTAATGCTACTAAAAAGCAAGAGATGGAGGTGAATAATCATTACGAAGCTGCATTTGCCGATTATAGGGAAAATCGCCTTGACTCTGCCTGGTATAAATGCAAAATGAGCGATGCAATGTTTAAAGTGAATCCACTTTCGGCAAAATTTGAATTGCTGCTGGCATTGGTACTTTCTAAACAAAATAAACTGGAGGAATACGTACAGGCGTTGCAGAAATTATCGAACAAAAGCACAGATACGGAGGTAAAGAAAACCGCAGCCGATTTACTGTCGCTCTTGAATAAATCTACTTTACCACAGATAGATTTAAGTAAAGACACCACCAGGCGCGACAGTATAAATGCAGCGTTTAATCCGAAGCCGGATTCGAGCGCGGTAGCGGTTATACAGCAGTTGAATGAAGTGAAGCAACAGGCAAAAGAAAAAGGGGCCGCAGTTGCAGTAGATACTTTGGCTAAGCAAGCAGTCATTGAAAAACAAAAACAAGATAAAAGCGAGCCTACTGTAAATGCAGATTCATCTTCCACGGCACCGGTGAATGTAAAGGCAGAAAATGTAGTGGTGGAAGATACTGCATCGGTTTATGTGCGGTCGGATGCAGCAGTACACTATTGCATTATTTATGTAAACGATCCGACTGTTACCTCCGGTGTTATGGTGAATACGCTGGCCAAGGTTCAGGCCTTTAACTCCACGCAATACGAAAACAGTAAACTGCAAACCAAGCAAGTGGTTATCGATAGCAAAAACAAAGTGCTAAATGTTAAGCAATTTAAAACCGGGGCCGATGCTATGGCTTATTACAAGGTATTGGTGAAGCAGGCGCAGCTATTCGATGAATTGAAAAAAGAGCAATACACTATTGCCGTGATATCTACGATGAATTTTGGGACTTTACTTGGCGAAAAAGATATTGCTACCTATCTTAAGTTTATGCAGCGCGTGTATAAATAGCTCTTCGGTTCAGGCTTCTTTTTTCTACTTCCTCACTTCTTCTACATTCGCCTCAATGAACAGAAGCGTTTTAATTTGGTTTTGGAGTTTGTTTCTTGCCGGTCTGCTCTTCGTGGTGGCCTTATTCTTTTGTATTGGTGCCGGTTGGCTGGGCGAAATGCCCAGTTTTGAGCAATTGGAAAATCCTTCTACTGCACACAGCACCCAGATTATTTCGACCGATAATGTAGTGATAGGTAAATTTTATTTGCAAAACAGAAGTGACATTGCATTTGCCAACCTGAACGAGAATGTGAGGCATGCGCTTCAAGCCACTGAAGATATTCGTTTTTTTGAGCACACGGGGGTAGATCTTCGCGCCTTGCTGCGGGTTATTAAAGGAGCATTGATAGGCGATAGTCAGGGTGGCGGGTCTACTATTACTCAACAGTTAGCAAAGAATCTGTTTCCGCGCGAAAAAAATCAAAGCAAGTTTCAGTTGGTGTTTCGCAAGCTCAAAGAGTGGATTATTGCCGTGCGCCTGGAGCGATCCTATACTAAGGAGGAAATTATGGCGATGTATCTGAATACGGTGGAATTCAGTGACAACGCTTTTGGAATTAAATCGGCAGCCTTCACTTATTTTGGCAAGCCGGTTGATTCACTGCGAGTGGAAGAAGCGGCTGTATTAGTGGGGATGTTGAAAGCCCCCTACCAGTTTAATCCCCGAATTCATCCCAAAGCCTCCCAGCAGCGAAGAAACGTGGTGCTCGACCAAATGTATCGGTATGATTATTTAAACCGAGAGTCGCGCGATTCTCTTTTTAAATTGCCGCTTGCCTTGGATTTTCACCCCGACACACATACCGAAGGAATGGCCCCTTATTTCAGGGAATACCTGCGGATGTGGCTCAAAGATTGGTGCGCAAAAAATCTAAAACCAGACGGTACTAAATGGAATATTTATAAAGATGGGTTGAAGATTTATACCACCATTGACTCGCGATTGCAACGACATGCCGAGGAAGCACAATACGAAACATTGAAAGAAATTCAGACTACCTTTTTCAATTACTGGAAGGGAAAAGATCCCTGGAAAGATTTCCCGAATGAATGGCGCGCTACCTATCACAGCTGTGCCCGCTATAAGGAAATGAAAGCGGAGGGCAAAAGTGATGAAGAAATAGATAGGGTGATGAAAACACCCGTGAAGATGCGGATATTCAGTTATGAAGGAGGGCAAAAAGATACCTTGATGTCACCCTATGATAGTATACGATATCATCGCATGATTTTGCAAAATGGCTTTATGGCGATGGACCCCGAAAGTGGTTTTGTGCGGGCTTGGGTGGGTGGTGTGAACTATAAATATTTTCAATACGACCACGTAAACATTAATACCAAGCGTCAGATTGGCTCCACATTCAAACCGTTTGTGTATACCGTAGCCATTCGCGACAAAGGTTACTCTCCATGTTTTAGAGTGCCCAATCAGTTGGTAACTTTTGAAAAAGACGATCCTCGCTTCGGTCTGTTGGAAGATTGGACTCCGCATAACAGCGATGGGAAATATGGCGGCACGCTAAGTTTAAAACAGGCCTTAGCTAATTCTATCAATACGGTTTCTGCTTATCTGATGCACGAAATGACCCCCGATGCTGTGGTGCAACTGGTGAAGGGCATGGGGGTGAAGAGTGAAATTCCCAATCAGCCATCCATCTGTTTGGGTTCTGCCGACATTTCACTTTTTGAAATGGTAGGGGCTTATTCAACCTATGCCAATAATGGAGTGCATACCGAGCCATTGTTTATTACACGTATAGAAGATAAGAACGGCAACGTGCTGCAAGATTTTGTAGCACAAAAAAATGAAGTGCTCGATGAACAGACAAACTTTATGATGGTGGAACTGCTCCGTGGTGTAACGCTGAATGGCACAGCCGTTCGGTTGCGCTACCGCTATAAACTTATGGGAGATTTAATGGGCAAAACCGGCACTACACAAAACTATTCGGATGGGTGGTTTATTGGATGCACGCCCGATTTGATAGCGGGCAGTTGGGTGGGCTGCGATGACCGGTACATCCGGTTCAATAGCATGCAATACGGACAGGGAGCCAGCACTGCACTTCCCATCTGGGCGCGTTTTTTTCAGAAGGTGTATGCAGACAGTACCAACTTTAAAAATGATGTAACCACCACTCATCGGTTTCCGGAACCTGCCGAAAAACTTAATGTGGATCTGGACTGTTCCAAAGCCGATACAGGAAGCGCTTGGCGCGAGCAGGGTAGCGAATATGAGTAAGTCTGTTTTATCAACGGATGCCTCCTGTTTGTGTATGAGGTTTATTTTCTAATCTTCGCTGCCCACACCCCGAGTATGAAATCACTTTTTCAGCTTATCGCTTCCTTAGACAAGGGTGAGAAGCGCTATATTAAGATTTATAGTTCCCGTCATATTATCATGGGCAACAGCAACGATATGGAGCTGTTTGATGCCATCAGCAAATTGCAAAACCCTACCGATGAGTCGTTAAAAGCGGTGCTCGGAGATTCCAAAATTGTAAAGCACCTTAGTTTATACAAGCATATTCTTTATAAGAATCTGTTGCGCTGTCTCAACTCATATCACACGGGCAAGAATATTGAGGATGAAATATTGGATCTATATAAATCGAGCCGGGTGCTTTATAACAAGTGCCTGTATAACGATGCCAAAAAGCTGATTAAAAAGGCTAGGAAACTAGCATTAGATAATGAATCATTGGGGCTCTACTCATTTTTACGGGAAGCTGAAACACAAATCCAGGAGCGGCAGTTTGATTTGCAGGAATTCAAAGAGTCTATTTTGGATTCAGCAGATGAACAACGCGAACAAACAAAGAAAACTATAGAGTATCTTCAACTTCGGCAGATTAGCAACGAGATTTATTATCAATCCAGAATCTGGGGCGTAGTAGATGAAGAGTTGTCAAATCGCCATTCGCCACAAAAAGCATTGGCTGAGTTTGAGAAGATAAACAAGTCACTTCAATCGGACAGAGCCAAAATGCTTGCCTGGAAGGTGAGTTCTTTACTAGCCTGTGGTAAACAGGACTTTAAAAGCTCTACCGAGCATGAACTGAAAATATTGAAAACCCTGGAGGGTAAGCCGGATGATTACCCTGGCAAAACGGAAGAGATTCTGGTTACTCTGCACCGGATTTCATGGAACTATTACGTACTTCGCGACCATAAAAAGCTGGATAAAATTCTGCAGAGAATTCGCAAAATGGACGATGCCAGCAGCAGCATTGCGCTCATAAAGTTTCAGCTGTTTATAAACTATGAACTGCTGGCAAAGGTGAACCAAAATCACGGGCCATCTGCCGATGAGCTCGAAAAAAAGATTGAAGGTTTTTATGCCACTAGTTCGCATGCTTTAGGAGCACAACGAATGTTGATTATCAATTATAATCTGGCAATTCTCTTTTTTGTAGAAGGAAATTTTCAGAAGTGCGAAAAGTGGCTGAATCGTGTGCTCGAAAATGTAAACAAGAAAGTGCATACTGACATTCTTATTTCATCCAGGTTGTTGCAGCTAACGCTGAAATATGAGATGGGCCTGTATCCCTTAATCAAATATGTGGCTCTGTCTACCAAGCGATATATTAAAAAGTTACGCCCGCTCAAGGGTTTTGAGATGCAGCTTTTCAATACGCTTATAAAACTATCCTCCACCAAAGATGAACTTAAACGAAAGAAGATACTGATGAAGTTTCATGAAGATATGGTGGAATATAAAAAGCAAGCCAAACCACTTGACATCGCTTTTTCTTTCGAGCTTTGGGCCAAATCCAAAATTACCAACGTGCCCCTCCGCAAGGTTTTTGACAAGGAAGTCAGGCACTGATTTTTTAATCCTCAAACATTTTACGATGAGATATCTATTGGCCACTCTGTTTTCCATGGGGTTATGCATGTCGTATTCCCAGCCGGGTAAACTCTTTAAATCTGCCCCTCATGCTGAGCAGGATGCACCGCAGTGGGTGCAATGGATGTATGCCGATAGCCCGAATGTGTGGCAGGTTCGTGATGCATACCAAGAATATTATAATACACACACTTTAGTAAAAACAACACACACGCAGAACTATAAATACTGGATTCGCAATGTACTGCCCTACACAAAAGAAGATGGTCGTGTGGAGTTTCCATCGTTTTCAACTCAACTGGCCGAGGAGGCTCAGTATGACAGTTTGCGCGCTACAGCAAATGGCGAAAGAGGCAATGGATGGACCTGCATCGGGCCTTTTGAAACAAAAGCAACGGGGTCAGGCGAGCCGGTAGTTAGTTGGCAAGGAAATGTGTATTGCATGGATATTTATTCCGGCAATAGCAGTGTTCTTTATTGTGGCACCGAGAGTGGTGGTATATTTAAAACTACCGATAAAGGGATTCACTGGACATGGGCTTCGCTCAACCAAACTTTCACTACCATTCATGCAGTTAAGATTCACCCCGCCAATGCCGATATTGTTTTTGCGGGAGATGGGCAAAAAATTTATCGAACTCTGGATGGAGGATTGAACTGGAGCGTTGTTTATAGTCAGGGCTCACTTGGAGTGAATGATATTTCTATCAATAGTCTGGACCCCAACATTGTGCTGGCTGCCTGTGATTATGGTCTGTTCAGAAGCATAGACGGTGGCAACAACTGGACCCAGGTATATTCGCAAGCATGTTGGGATATTGAGTTGCGTCCTACTAATGCCAACATCGTTTATTTATTAAAAAGCAATCCTGTTGCTAAAAGGTGTGAGTTCTTTAGGTCCGAGGATCGAGGCATTACTTTCACGCTTCAAGACACCGGCTGGTATAATTCAACGTATGCAGCTCGTACCGATGATGGCGCAAGGATGACTGTAACACCGGCTGATACGGGCAAAATTTATTGTGTGCTCATTGGCAATTCAAAAGCCGGAGATATGAATTATATCGGTGTGTATCGCAGCGATGATGGCGGTAGTCACTGGACAAATCCACGTGGGCAGGACGGAGGTCCTTATTCCAATTCGGTTTACAATCTGGCTACTATTGATGAAACCTCCGGCTTTGAGCAGGGGTATTACAATTTGAGTCTTGCCGCATCGCATACCGACCCCAATACCATTTTTGTTGGTTGTTTAAGCATGTCAAAATCTACCGATGGAGCGGCTACCTTTAGTTACGTTGGCGGATATCACGGCAATACGGACTGGATGCATCCCGACCAACAGGACATAAAAATAAGTGGACAAGACCAATGGGTAGCCAACGATGGTGGCATTGCATACAGCACCGATAATTTTGCCACTATCGAATCGCGGAAAAATGGCATCACTGCCTCTGATTTCTGGGGTTTTGGTTCCGGATGGAACGAAGATATTTTAGTAGGAGGACGATACCATAATGGAAATACCGGTAGAAAATCAACCTATCCATCGGGTCAGTATCATCGGCTGGGTGGTGCCGAAGCGCCTACCGGTTATGTAAATCCGGGAAGTGAGCATTGCTACTTTAGCGATATTAGTACAAAAGTTTTGGGCGCATACTACAACGAACCCGCCCAAAGTGTGGGCAACATGAGTCTCTATCCGAATGAAAAATATTTTCAGGGAGAGAGCAGTGAGGTGGAGTTTCATCCTTGTTATTACAACACCCTCTATCTGGGGAATGGAAACAAAATTTATTGCAGTACCGATGGTGGAAACTCGTTTGATTCATTATATGCTTTTGGTACCAACACCACCAGACCGGTTATGCAGATAGAAGTATCGCGCAGCAATCCGCAGGTGATTTACGCCTATGCCATGCAGACCAATACTTTGGCCAAATTGCTCAAGAGCACAGATGGAGGAGCTACATGGGTCGTTAAAGATTTTCCTTCAGGCATTACATCTGCTGTGTCAGGAAGTATTACCATGAGTGCAACCGATGAAAATAAATTGTGGGTTTGTTTTGGACACAATACGAATAGCAACAAGGTTTTTGTGACCTATGATGGAGGCACTACGTGGCAAAATCTGACCTCCGCTATATTAAATGGTCACCGCACGGTTAATATCGTTCATCAATTGGGAACCGCATCGCTGGTTTATCTGGCAACAAACAAAGCTGTATTCTACCGCGACAGTACGATGAATGATTGGCAATTGTTCAATACCGGTTTGCCCGGAACGGCTTCTTCTAATCTGATGAAAATATTTTACAAGACCGGCAAGCTGAGACTCTCCACTTATGGGCATGGCTTGTGGGAGACCGATTTAATACAACCTTCGGTCCCATTAGCTCAGCCAACTGTAGATAAACGCACCTCCTATTGTAGCCGCGATACTTTTTATTTTGATAGCTACTCTGTGCTCCATCAAGCAAACGCCACATTCCTGTGGAGTTTTAGTCCCGCTCCAGTCTATGTGTCATCGCTTACTGCGCGAAACCCAAAAGTGATTTTTGGCAGTACCGGTAGCTATCAGGTTTCATTAACCGTTAACGATGGCAACACTTCCGATTCAAAAGTGATTCCGAATATGGTAACCGTATTCCCCTCACTTTGCAATGCCGATACAGTTGCCGGTTATGCGCTGTCAGTAGTGCCCGATGAGGGATATGCCGTAACGGCTCCGCTGAAAATAGGAGCGCTGAACGCCATTACCTTCTCGGCCTGGGTAAAGCCAAATGGCACACAAAGCAATTATGCGGGTGTGATGTTTGCCGATAATGACGGAGGATGCGGTTTGAATTTTAAGCAAAACAACAGACTTGGATACCACTGGGCCGGTGCCAGTGGTTCGTGGAGTTGGAATAGTGGACCTATCATTGATAGCAACGCCTGGAATCATGTTGCGCTCGTGATTACACCCGATAGTGCAACGATTTATTGGAATGGTGTTGGCTATACTCGGGTGGCATCTCATGGTGCTGTAGAATTTACAGCACCGCTAAAAATCGGACGCGACCGCTATTGGACCGACAGAACATTTAACGGATGGATAGACGAAGTCAGTGTTTATAATCGCGCACTTTCGCGCAACGAAATTCGTGAGCTACGCCACCTGACCAGAAATCCGCAGACCGATCCATCGCTGGTGGCTTACTATCAATTTAATGAGGCGGAAGGAGCAGTGCTGGATAAGGCAGGGGTTACTCATGCCGCTCTGCTGAGTGATGCTTCGCGCGTAGTGTCTTCTGCTCCGGTGGGTGGGGGAGTGGCTCAGCGAATGAGTGTAAATACAGATGCCGCTGTTGCCTTGTCTGCTGTTTCAGCTGTTATTGATTTTAAAACCGCTTCCTCCTCACCGCAAGGCGAAATTGTACTTACCCGACTCCATGTGTTGCCGTACGCTTCGCCTGATACGTTTACAGCGGCCCCACACACTTACTTTGTGTTGAATAATTATGGAACCAATCAGACACAACTCGATTTAGATTCTATAACGCTGAGTAATCTGATGATGCCTAGTCAATACGCAGGCAATCCTTCTGTTTTTGAAATTCACAGCCGTGCTGCCAATGCAGAGGGCAATTGGATGAGCAATGGTATTCATCCGCAAAGTGCCAACACATACGGTGGATTTTCGCTGCAGTTTGGGGATAACACCAACCAGCATTTTAACCCAGCGGGCCAATGGGTAATCACTCATTCTTTTGTTTCGTCTGTTTCAGATGCAGCGTTGATGGGTGTAGAAATTTTCCCTAATCCTGCATCGCAGGACGATGTGCTGCAAGTGCGTTGTGAATCTTTAAGATACACACTAAACATTTACGATGCTGCCGGGCGATTGGTGTGGGAAAAACATTGTCGCGGCAACGAAACGCTGCGACAGGTTTTTAAATCATCAGGAGTTTACACAGCAAGGATAACTTCAGAGAAAGGAAGTTCTGCCGTAAGGCTGGTGGTCCACTAATATCTGCTAGCGGAGCAATCGGATGGCTTTGTCGGGATAATCGGTGATGAGGCCATCTGTTTTTAGCTTTTTCATCTGCTTCATTTTCTTCTCTTCATTGACCGTCCAGGGTATAACCTGCATGCCGCGCTGGTGGCATGCTTTCACTAATTTGTTATTCACCAGTATGAAATTGGGGCTGTAAATATCCGGTATAAAACCCAGCCGCTGTATGTTTTTCTCCATACCATCTGCATTAAAAACCAAGAGGGCCGTTTTTACAGTAGTATCTTGTTTATGCAGAACCTGAAGTGTTCTTTCATCAAACGACTGAATCACGCAGGAGTGTAGTATTCCTTTTTCTTGCAGCACGGTATACAGCAACTTCACAAATGCGGACGGTGCAGGATGAAATTTTTCATCCCCCTCGGGAGTTGTTTTGGTTTCAATGTTATAAACCACAGGCGGTAAATTATTCGCTCGGATAAATAACTCAACAGAATCTATTACATCACGTAACCTGGGTTTTGATGCAAAGAATTTTTGCTGTTCCGGAAATCTCCCATTGCCTTTACTGCCACAGTCGATACGAGCAATGTCGGCATAGTTCATGGTGTAGATGTTATTTTTATCTCTTCCATTTTCCTTTACCAAACAGATTTCTTCATTCAACCAGGGTTCATGACTCACCACCAGCTCCCCATCTTTACTCACTACTACATCCAACTCCAGCGTATTAACTCCTAGTTTTACTGCAGCAATAAATCCGGCAATAGAATTCTCCGGAAAAAGCCCCCTCGCTCCACGGTGTCCTTGAATGTCAAAATTTTCTTGCGCCTGAACACAGCAAGTGATAAGCAGAAGGCAAGTGATAATGATATGTTTCATTTAAGCTAATCGTTGCTTTTGCGCTTCGTATAACACAATGCCGGCACTCACCGATACGTTTAGGGATTGTGTGCTACCGGTCATGGGTATCCGCAGGGTTTCATCACAAAGCTTAATTACTTCTTTTGAGATACCTTCCCCTTCTGCACCTACCACAACTGCGCAAGGCACTGTAAAATCTGCATTGCTCAGTTCAGAGCTGTCTTGCAGCGATGTGCCGAAAATATGCAGCCCGTTTGCCTTTAAATATTTAATGGTGGTCACTAAACTTTTTTCGCGGCACACCAATATCTTATTTAAAGCACCCGCACTTGTTTTCATTGCTTCTGAGTTAATCTGCGCAGCTCCCTGCGTGGGCAAAATCAGGGCATGTGCTCCGAGGCATTCTGCCGAACGCGCTATGGCCCCAAAATTTCCGACATCGGTAATCCCATCCAGAATCAGCAGCAGCGGGTTTTCACCCTTCGAGAGCACATGATGAATCACATCATCCACCGTATGATAGTCAATCATCGCCAGAAAGCCAATTACTCCCTGGTGATTTGCTTCTTTGTGTTTAGAATATTTGCTGACGATACTTTCTAATTTTTCTTTGGGCACATGTTGCACGGGAGTGTCCACCTGCCGGGCCAGCATGCCGATTTCCCGCACATCATCGCCACTGGCATTTTTTAGCAATAAAATTTTATCGAATCGTTTTCCTGCTTTAAAAGCTTCCAGAATTGGCTTTCGCCCAAAAATGCAAAAGTGATTGCTCATGAACAGCGAATGTAAAAGACTTATTGTTTTGAAGCGATTGGCAGCCTTAGTGTGGGTGGTGCACTGCACGCACTGTTCTTTGAATTTGGGCAGTGTGCCGCTTGGTGTGCAGCGCAAAGAAGTCAAGCATCTGAACCACATTAAGCTTGCCGGCTATGGCATGTTTCCACAACTCTTTCTGAAGGTCCTCTTCGCTTAGTGCATTCAGTATTTTGCAGATATCCGCTCGGGTAGCCGACCATTGTTGCTCCAGATGCGCGAGCGTTTCGTTAGACACTTCGGGTGTGACTATAGCAGGTGCTTTAAACTTTACGTCCAGGAAAAATACGCCTCTTACCAGCAGCATCCGCCAAATGTTTTTGAGACCTGTTTTATCTGCTCGGCCTGTATCTTGCGTCTTTTTCTCAAGATATTTCAGCGACATTTCTTCGGCCAGCATCAGGTGCTTGATAATGGTAGCTACACTCCACGATTTTTCATCGGGTTTTGTGTTTAATGCTTCTGTAGAGAGCACTCGTATGCTATCCAGCAGTTGCTTTCGGTTGTTTTCGAGTTCATCAAACTTTTTTTGTAACTGCTGATTCATAAGTCATATTTTTCCCAAATGAAACACTTCTTCGTCAACCTTAGGTAGAAAAATACCCGGATGTCAGTGCCAATTATCTCATTTGCTTTCGCCCCTTCTCTTATTTTCGCATATTACCATTTACGCTATGAACAAGAAACAAAAATACCGCGACCTCATATCTCAGACCTTCGATTTTCCGCAGCGCGATTTCAAAGAAGAGAAAGCATTGCTTTACTGGAACGATTTGCCCCTCATGGATATTATCGAAAAATATGGCACGCCATTGCGCCTCACTTATCTGCCTAAAATCGGCCAGCAAATACAAAAAGCCCGAAGACTGTTTAATAGTGCCATCGCTAATAATGATTACCGGGGCGACTATCATTATTGCTACTGCACCAAGAGTTCTCATTTCAGTTTTGTGGTAGAAGAAGCATTAAAGAATAAAACATTCATTGAAACATCTTCTGCTTTCGATTTTGAGATTATCAGACGATTGGAGGAGAAGAAAAAGATTAAAAAGGATGGCTACATCATCTGCAATGGATTTAAGCCTCAGAAATACATCAATAATATTCTGGATGCATTCCACAACGGATACAAAAACATTATTCCGGTTTTGGATAATCTGGATGAGTTAGAAAAGTATGGCACCCCCGCAGAGCCTATGAATATTGGTATTCGTATTGCTGCCGAGGAAGAACCGAAATATGAATTTTACACTTCGCGCTTAGGCGTTCGATACAATGATATTGTACCCTTTTATCAGCAGCGCATTCACGGCAATCCGAATTTTAAGATTAAGATGCTGCACTTTTTTATTGATACCGGTATCAAAGATGTGAACTACTATTGGACCGAGTTTCATAAAGCGCTGGATGTGTATTGCGATTTAAAGAAAATTTGTCCGGAGCTTTCTGCCATTAATTTAGGAGGAGGTATGCCCATTAAACATTCCCTGGCTACCGACTTTGATTATGAGTATATGATTAACGAAATAGTGAGCCAGATAAAAACTACTTGCAATAACGAAGGAGTAGATGAACCCGATATTTTTACCGAGTTTGGGAGCTATACTGTAGGCGAAAGCGGAGCAGTTATTTTTTCGGTGTTGGGCCAGAAACAGCAAAACGATCGCGAAACCTGGTATATGCTCGATGGTTCTTTAATGAACTCATTGCCCGATATATGGGGCCTTTCGCAGCGCTTCATCATGTTGCCGGTTAATAAATGGGATGTTGAGTATCATCACGTCAATCTGGGCGGCATTACCTGCGATGTGGGCGATTACTACAATAGCGATGCACACATCAACCAGGTGTATTTACCCAAGCTAAAACCAAACGAGAAATTATTTATTGGTTTCTTCAATACCGGTGCTTATCAGGATACCCTGAGCGGATATGGTGGTATTAAGCATTGTCTGTTGCCATCGCCTCCGCATATTCTCATTGATGAAAAACGGAAGAATGAATTCACTTACCGGGTGTTCGCAGAAGAGCAAACGGCCGATAGTATGATGAAGATTCTTGGATATTAATTACCTGCTCTGACTTAACTGCTGATAAATACCTGCGTAATACGAAGCAGAATTCTGATCGCCTAAGCGAGCCATACATTCGGCCAATGCGCGATATGGTGGCGGAAAGTATGGGTTCTCTTTTACCACGTTGGTCAATATCTGAGCGGCATTACTATAATCCTGTTTATACATGTAAGACAAGCCCAGCCAATATTGCGCATTAGTGTTTTCGGTGCTTAAAGCCAAAGATTGTGTGAGCACAGTAGCGGCTTTGTCAAACTGCTGCAAATTGAGGTAGCATAAACCCAAATTCGCCAATACCACTTCATTGGTAGGATACTTTTGTGCGTATCCTTCCAATTGGGCACTGGCACCGGCATAGTCACCTTTTTCCATCAGTTGCATACCCTCATAGTCGCGCTTGTCCGTTTTCTTAATAACGCAGGAGAGCGGCACGCCATCCGCATATACAGTATAGATACTCTGCTCCGGAGGGAATGCATTTTTTAAAAGTAGATTGCGATCAATGAATCGGCAATACATGATTTCATAATCAGCATTTTTCTCGCTTCGTTGTCTGTATTGCGAATATCCGCAGCCTACATACGAAGTATCGAACCGGAAATACTGACCTACCGGTGCAATTGCATTACTATACACGGTAGATTTTCTGCCATCGGAGCGCTTCAGATTTTCATTTGCCTTCAGCCAATCGACACATTGCTTTACACTGTTCATGTAGTAGTCCGTTTCGTAATTGCCAAAGGCCCCTTTAATGCCTCCCACTATTTCATTAAAATACACATACTCATTCGGGTGATTGACCAACATAAAACGGACCGGCAAAGCCAACAGCACCAGAATAACACCCAACACTGCATACTTCATCATTTTAGGTGCAGCATTCAATGCAAAATTGAAGGAGATTGCTGATAGAATAACAATACTCGGATATACAAAGAAAAAGTGACGCATGGTATCGTATAGCACACTTTTCTTATACACAACATAGCCTAGTGGAAATACAATCGTGAAAAACAAAAAAGCCAGCATAAGTAACTTGCCATTTCTCCTGAAATGTTCTATCAAAAACAGCGAGCCTATCAATCCGAGCAATCCGAATAGCGGTGTGGAAATCATCAACCATTTGGGGATATAATACCAAGGCACTTCTGTACTCATGATATGATTTCCTTCAAACAAAATCTTGATGGTTGCCGGGAATTTTTGAGCCACATTCAATGCTTCCAACGGATGCGAAAAAGGAGCTACCAGACCGTATGGCCAAAATATAAGTGAAGAGAAGTAGCCGAGTCCCACGGCCAGCAATACCAACTTTAAACTGGGCCAAACCTGCTCTTTGAATTTTGAAAAATCCAGCAACCCTCCGAAGCCGTATATGCCCAGCATTCCTAATCCATAAAACATAAACGTGTAGGGAATCAACAGCAATCCACCAATACGTATACCCATCGCCATACCGATACTTAAACCCAGCCCGATAGCCACTTTTACACTAGGCTTAGGGAGCTGTTTCAAAAACTTGAGAATAAAAACGTAGGCAAACATGTAGCCTGCGGCCATCGTAATGTCCTTTGGATTGTTCATGCTTTCGCCAAAAAAACGAGGCGAGGCAGCCATGAAAATCAACGCAATAATACCGGCTTGCCATCCTACAATTTCCACGGTTACCAAAGCAGCACAGAGCATGGCAAAGTATCCAAAAATAGAGTTGATGAAATGGCGAATGTTCCATTCATCTATCTGGGGTAGTGTACGAGCCACCAGGGCAGAACTACCATCAAACAAACCACCGTAAAATACCATGAGCGAGTCGGGGCCATTGGTTGTTGCTGCAGTGGTATCTTTGCCTAATGTTTTGTAAAAATCCACAATATGGTGACCATACATGCGGTGAAAATTTTCGTCACCGGATATTCCATAATCCTTGCTTACACTTACCATCAACACAAAGAGCGCAGCCGCCAGTCCTATGAATATCTTTTTAGCCAGCGATTCATTCAATAAAGGAATCTGTGGCAATTCTTTGGATGCGTTTTTGCCTTTTTCAGTAGCGGTGTGTGGTTTCGAATTCGTTTTTGCCATGGGTAGAATTTTCGGCAGCAAAATAGAAAATTGGGCCATTCAAAATTCGGATTGTTCGGTTCTGTAAAGCTGCCTGATTAACCTATTTAGACTATACAGCCGCCCTGCTTTCAATTGTTTCGGGCTCTTCTATCTTCGTGCAATATGAATAGAACGATTATCTGTTTCTTATTTTTGACCATTACATCATGGTTGCATGCGGAGGACCTCCGGCACGATACCCTGGATATCAAAACCATACACCTGCAGCTGGACTTTACTTCATTCTCGAGCAAACTGATGCGCGGGCATGCCACCTTGGGAGTTCATTCAAAGCTAAATGGGGTACAGGATATACGTCTTGATTTACTAAAACTGCAAGTGGATTCGATACAGCTCAACGGAGTACTCCGCCTTTTTTCTTACAGTGATTCTGTGATACATATCACATTTCCGGTGGCCCTAAATGCCGGTGATTCCGTATCGCTTGATATTTTTTATAAAGGCACTCCTTATCAGGCACCGGGTGATTTTGGCGGCTTTTATTGGACCAATCTGTATGCATTTAACATAGGGGTTAGCTTTTTGGCTATTCCACATACTTATGGTCGCGTGTGGTTTCCCTGCTTCGATAATTTTGTGCAGCGAAGTCGGTATAGTTTTGAAATAACCACCAACAGCAATCAGAAAGCATTTTGCAATGGTCTGCTCATGAACGAGGTCGATAATGGAAATGGTTCTCATACCTGGGAATGGAAACTGCATCAAACCATTCCATCCTATCTGGCTTCAGTAACAGTGTCTGATTACGAATCTTTAAATGATACGGTGCAAGGCATCAACGGGGTGTTGCCGGTCTTGCTGGCAGCACGTGCTGCGGATACAACCGCACTTAAAAATTCTTTTATCAACTTGAAGAAGGCATTTCACATCTACGAAGATTTGTTGGGTGCTTATGAGTTTGACAGAGTGGGCTATTGTGTAGTGCCTTTTAGTGCCGGTGCTATGGAACATGCCACAAACATATCCTACATGCAGGGCTTGGTAAACGGCAATACCGCCTATGAAACGACCATGGCTCACGAGTTGAGCCATCATTGGTTTGGCGATTTAGCTACCTGCGATAAAGCAGAAGAGATGTGGCTGAATGAGGGTTGGGCGGTATATGCCGAACACTTATTTCTGGAAAAAATGTATGGCGACAGTGCTTATAAGAAAGCGGTGCGCGATAATCATGAAGATGTGCTTCGTCTGGCGCATGTCATAGATTCCGGCTATCACGCATTGTATAATGTGCCCTTGCAGTTTACATATGGCCGAACCGTGTATAACAAAGGAGCAGATGTAGCGCATAGTTTGCGTGCCTATTCCGATAGTGCTGTCTTTTTTGGCTGCTTGCGGGCTTACTTGCAGCAATACGCTTTCAAAGATGTAAACAGCGAAAAGTTTCGCGATTATATGGCACAGTGTGCCGGCACAGGTTACGCTCATGCTTTCAATGATATGGTGCTTCAGCCGGGCTTTGCTCATTTCAGCATAGAGCGGTTGGAGGATGTAGTGGTGAACTGGTCGCCCGATATAGAAGTAGCGCATCGGTTCATTATCCGGCAACGACTACAGCATGCCGCTGACTACTACAAACAGGTTCCTGTGACGGTTTCTTATTTCTATAGCAACGGCACCCGGATAGATGAAACGGTTCTAGTTTCGGGCCCCTGCACAGAACATCAGTCACCGGCCGATCCATTCACTACGCTTAGTTACATCGCACTGGATTTTGATGAAAAGATCCAAGACGCCATTACCGATGAATGGCGAAAAATCTCAACTACGGGTAACTACAGTATGGGTACCGCTAAAATGACGGTGACTGTCAATCAAATACCAACCGATACAGTGCTGCTTCGAGTAGAACATAACTGGGTACCTGCGGAGCGGATGCCGGTGGGTATACCCGGATTGTTTTTGCATGATTACCGTTATTGGACCGTAGATGGTATACAGCTCGATTTACTGAATGCTAATGCCAGACTGGATTATAACGGCAGCACTTCTACTGCTAACGGGTATCTGGACAACACATTCTTTAGCAATAGCGAAGATAGTCTGGTGCTGATGTATCGCCCCAATCCGGAAAGCGAGTGGATGATAGGCGATTCATTTTTGGTAAACAAGCAGGGAAGTGCAAATAACAAAATTGGATTTGTAACAGTCTATGGCCTTCAAAAAGGGGAGTATTGTTTCGGCATTTGGGATTTTGACCGGATAGATACGCTGCAGGTAGAAGCGCCATGTGAGTTTACAGCTGTTGCCGCTCTTCCCGGCCCGATTCCCGGTTTTTCGCTTTTCCCAAATCCATCCAACGATCATGTGATGCTGACCTTTGAGAAAGGCATTTTCGCTAAGGTAGAAGTGTTGGATATCTTAGGCAGAAAAGTAATACATACTCCGATTCCCGACTCCGCATCATCATTACAGGTTCAACTGGCGGGTCTAGAAAGTGGAACTTACCTGGTAATGCTTACTACGCATACCGGACTTTCCAGCATAAAAAAGTTGATTCGGATGTGACCGATTCTACTATCGGGGCAATGAAGTTGCAGAGCAAGGTTCTGCAATCGTGTCGGACGGATAATTGATATTATGTTTTGAAATAGCCTGACCAATAGCGGTATTGAATCCGGGGCTGCCAAATGTCTGCGGACAAAAAACTTCGTTATCATTTTTAATCAATTGGAAATACAGTTTGCCGCCTTGTCCTGTTTTACCCAAAAGGGTTCCGGGATTGATGGCATCATTGATATCCACCTGCACATCTCGTAAATTGGCGTAGACAAAAGAATAGATGGAGTTCGCTTTATATTTTACCGAAATAGATTTTGCACCTCCGGTCTGGTCGGCAATGCCGGTCACAATACCGGATGCCGCTGCGGCCACGTTTTGATTAGAATCTAACATCTCAAACCAATAGCCTTTACAAAGTTCACCGTTGAGTGTGTCGCCAAAAGTGATAAACTGTTTGGTGGATGAAAAACTTAAAAACGGATAAGTGAGAGACGGGGGAGTGGTATCATCCGGAAGTTCATCAATCGGGTATTTGTCGTTGCAGGAAGTGCCCCATAACAGAATGCACATAATCACCGGAACATACTTTTTCATAAAATCATTTTAAGCAAATGAAAGAAAGTTAAAGAATAAATGCCACTGTTTTTCTGCAAGCAACAAGTCGTATGGCTCTGCGATTTATTATTTTAGACCCATGAAAAAATTAATCATCATAAGTTGCTGTGCACTCTCGCTGCAGGTTTTCGCACAGCCGTTTTCGGTGGCAGTGGAGCGCAATCGCGCGATACCGCTTTCGCATACAGTTAATTTGTCAGACCCTATTGACGAGGACTGGGAAGTAAACGTGTTAAACATCCGTCAGCAACCCATGCCTGCCTCCGATTACGGGAACAAAAAAGAGCAATTGAATGCGCAGCGCTTATTGCATCAGAGCAACCGCAGCATTCGCAAAAGCGATAGAGCGATTTCTCCGGCACCCATTGTTGCGGATAATTTTTTGGCTAATCCTGCACAAGGAACACCCAACGATAACCACATCGCGATATCCAATGAAGGGAAAATAGTAAGCGTGGTGAATACCAATATACGCGTGTATAATGAGTCGGGCACGCAACTCCAATCCAAAACGCTGATTGGTTTTGCAGGGCTCAGTTTGGGTAGCAGCACCAGTGATCCGCGGGTGTTATACGACCCGTGGGAAGACCGATTTATCATTCATTTTTTTGCCGGAAACGCCAGTGTTACTTCTAAGTTGATTGTTGCCTTTTCGCAAACCAACAACCCTGCGGGTAGTTGGAATATTTATCAGCTAACCGGTAATTATCTGAACGATACAACCTGGAGCGATTATCCAATCGTGGCTTTGAACGACAAAGATTTTTTCATGACCTACAATCACCTCAAAGACGGTGAAGACTGGAAAACCGGATTTAGATATTCTGCCATTTGGCAAATCGATAAAACCAATGGGTATGCCGGAGATACCTTACAGTTTAATTACTGGCACGATATAAAATACAATGGACGACCCATCTGGAATGTTTGTGTAGCGCAACCCAGCTATAGCAACCCGCAACCACAAACTTATTTTGTGTCGGTGCGCCCGGGCGATTTATCGAACGATACTGTTTTTCTACATACTATTTCCGATAGTTATGAGTCCGGCAATGCGCAGTTTTCACGCAATTGCTTAAATCAAATCTGAGTTATGGCCTGCCTCCAAATGGTCTGCAAACAGACACACAGTTCCTGGCCACCAATGACGCCAGAGTGTTGTCTGCCTTTACCGAAAACGATAAAGTGCAATACGTGCAGAATACCATAGACCCGAATACCTCCACTGCATCGGTATATCTGGGAGTAATTAATAACGTGTCGACTACACCATCGGTCACCGGGCAAATTATTTCTGCTCCGGGAGTAGATTATGCTTACCCCAGCATTGCTTACATGGGTAACAATGAGTTCGATAACCGGGCGCTCATCACCTGTTCCTATTCATCTCCGGATACCTTTCCGGGGACAGTTGCTTTTTATCGTGATGCGCAAGGAAATATTTCAGATGTAACGGTTGTCAAAAACGGACTAAACACGGTAGATGTGCTTCAGGATTCCGTGGAGCGTTGGGGCGATTACACCGGCATTCAGCGAAAGTTTAATGAGCCAAACACAGCCTGGATATCAGGCTCTTTTGTGTATCAAACACAAGTGTGGCGCACCTGGGTGGCCAAGATTGTGAATTCTGATTCATCGGTTGTTTCTTCTTTCGGAAAGCCCGTCCAGGAGCTAATGAGTGCCGAAATTTTTCCGAATCCGGCTACCGAGAGTTTTTCGGTAAAATTCGAAAGCAATCCGGGTAATTTTGTTTTTGTCAACCTGATGAACGCAAGCGGACAATTAGTAAAAGAACTCTTTGCTGACCGTGTAAAAGCGGGCACGAATGTCTTTTCATTCAAAACCGCGTATCTGCCCACAGGCATTTATTATCTGCACATCATCGATAAGGAGTCGCTCATCGCGCAAGAGAAAATCATTATTCAGCGCTAATGTTCTTGCGGCTCTTTTATCTGTTTCTTTTTACTTGTGGCTCGTTATTGCTGAATGCTCAGGAACTGCCATTTTCGGAGTCAGATACAATTCGCATAGCGCGCGAAGATACCAGCCAGCGTGTATGGGTAGTGGCGGGCAACAATCAACTCTATTACTACCATAAAAATTCGCAGGAGTGGAGTGTATTCCCGCATTCCTTTAATCAAAAGGTGCTTTTTATTGATCCTTGTATTTCCGAAAATATTCTGTTGGTAATTACAGCACAGCAGTCTCTGGTGTTTAATGTTGTTACACAAAAACAGATTGGTTGGTTTCCGGTAGATTCTGCCATCGCCTATTGCAAAATGGGTGAAGGCGTGTTTGCTATTTCCACTTTAAGTGGCCTGCGCTATTATGCCATCAGCAACTACTCCTTTCATCGGAATATAGCCATCTGGGAAGTATGGAAATCTTTTGCTCGTAATGATTATTCCGATTCTGCACTCATTGCCGCTTCGCCCTTTCATGCTTTAGTATATGATACAACCCTCAAAACGCTTTATGCAAAATCAGATACGCAGCTATTCCGCCTGAGCCCCTTGGAATATCTCCAACCTTGCGATGCTGCAACTGTTTCCTTCATAGAAGAACATTGGAAACTGGAAGACAATAAACCGATACAGCAACCACCAGCAGCGAATTTCATTGCCGCAGCAGATACCTCTCCGGTACAATCTCAGGTAGAGAAAATCGATAAGCCGGTTTTTTATAAGACAGTTTGGTTTGGCTTCGTTCTGGCCCTGCTCCTTTTTGCCATGGTTGCGGTGATTGTTTTTTCTTATCTCCGCAATTCAGGCAAGCGAAATGCAGCAGCATTCCAAAAGTCAACCTTGAAGAACACAACTCCTGCCAAAGCCCCCGAAACCCCGAAGCATTCTCCCGTTTATTTACAGCACCTCCTCGATTGGATACAGTCCTACGTGCTGAAAGGAGAAAAAATTATGGCCTACGAACTGCTGCAGAAGTTTAAAGAATTAATGCTGCTGAGTTTGGCAATGGACAACAAAAAAGAGGTGACCCTGGAAGAGGAGATAAAATTCCTGTCTACTTATCTGGAGTTGGAGCAAAGCAGATTAAATGGTCGATTGGATTTTTTGATAAAGGCAGATGATAACGTTTCGCTGCAGCGCAAGATTCCGGCAATGCTCCTGCTTCCTTACGTGCTGGAAGCAGTTGAAAAAAGTTTGCAACCCATCACAGAACCCGGGCGTATCTGGATTGTTTTTAAAATCAGTGGGATGAGTCTGCAAGTAATAATAGATGACAATGGGTTGTCGAGAAACTGTGCTGTACCCGGCTTTGAGATAGATAATCGGATTAGTTTTTATCCGGGGGAGAAAACGGGCAATCGGGTTGCCCTTTCTTTGTAACCTTCTAAATCAACATTCAATTCATACATGCAATTTTGATTTACATTAGCCCCCCAAATAAAAAGATATGGCAGAAGCGATTAGACTTGGAAGAATGACCGACACCATGGAAGATGGTTTTTTGGCAGAGTTGAGTGTAAAAGTCGGAGATAAAATAAAAAGCGGTGATGCAATTGCTGAAGTGGAAACAGACAAAGCAACACTTCCGTTAGAATCATATTTCAATGGTGTAATACTGCATGTGGCAGCTAAAAAGGGCGACACACTTAAAATAGGCGACCTGATTGCCATTGTGGGAAAGGAAGGAGAAGATATCAGCGCCTTGCTCCAGGCCCAACCGGAAACCGCAGCGGCCGTCAAGGAAGAGACTAAATCTGCTGCTCCATCTGTTAAAGAAGATACAGTTTCAAATTCGGTAGCCACCCAGCCGCTTACAACCCCAACCGATTCCAGGGTTAAAGCTTCTCCACTGGCTAAATCTATTGCAAAAGAGAAAGGAATAAATCTCTCTTCCGTAAAAGGAAGTGGCGAGGATGGAAGAATTGTGAAGCGTGATTTGGAACAGGCTACTACCGTTTCTGCTATTGCTGCCAAACCAGCCTTTACAGGCAAAGAAGGTTCGCGCGATGTGCGGGTGAGCCAAATGCGCAAAACAATAGCCAAGCGCTTATCCGAAAGCAAGAACGGTGCACCGCATTTTTATCTCACCATCGATATTCCGATGGACAACGCGGTAGCCTTGCGCACACAACTCAATAATGTATTGCCTGCCAAAGTATCGTTTAATGATATGGTGATAAAGGCTGTGGCTTTGGCACTTCGTCAAAACCCACAAGTCAATTGCAGCTGGCTGGGCGATACCATTCGCTACTACGACCACATTCATGTAGGCATGGCCGTGGCTGTAGAAGACGGTTTACTAGTACCGGTTATCAAACATGCCGATGGAAAACCCATTCAGGAGATATCGGCAGAGGCGAAGTCGCTGGCACAAAAAGCAACATCAAAAAAACTATTGCCGCAGGAAATGGAGGGCAACACATTTACCATTTCCAATCTGGGCATGTTTGGTATAGAGGAGTTTACGGCTATCATCAATCCGCCCGATGCCTGTATATTAGCGGTAGGAGCTATTCGTAAAGAACCAGGGGTGGTGAATGATGAAATACGGGTAATAAACAAAATGAAAGTAACCCTGAGTGCCGATCATCGGGTGGTAGATGGCGCTTTGGGAGCAAAGTTCCTGCAGTCACTGCGCACTATGCTTGAAAATCCTGTAAGTCTTTTATTGTAACCACCGAGTTAAGAGCATTAAAAAAGCCACTCTTTGGAGTGGCTTTTTTAGTATCGGTAGTGTGGTTAATTAAGCGCCTCTTTCTTCTAACGCTTTCACCAGGCCGGCAATTTTCTGAGCCGAAGAACCTTGCAAAGCGCTGATAACGTTGCGTGCAGGTGACTGCAACAAACCAACGATTTCGCCCAGCAATTCGCTCTTGCTCTTCAACTTGGCCAACGTTTCCAATTGATTGTCACCCGAGAAAATAGAAGAGTCGATATAAGCACCTTTCAACAGTGGTCTTTCATTGCTCTTGCGAAACTCTTTCAGCACTTTAGCCGGAGCGGCTCCATCGGTAGAGAACATCACACCGGTAGGCCCGTTCAGGAGCGGGAACAAAGCTTCGTAGCTATCGCCCACTTGTTCCAATGCTTTTTTAATGAGGGTATTTTTAGAAATACGATACTCAATGCCGGCATTAAAGCACAATCTGCGGAACTTGTTGATTTTCTCTACAGAAAGGGTAGAAGAGTCGGTGAGGTAAAAATATTGTGTGTTGCTGAACTTCTCTTTCAACTCAGCAATCTCCTGATTTTTTTGATTCTTATCCATTGTATATTTTTTAAAGAATGGTCAAATTGGTTTTTGAATTAGATACCTGAAACGCTTTTGTAATCTACATTGATTCCAGGGCTCATGGTGCTCGCCATGCTGATGCTTTGGAAGTAAACTCCTTTAGCAGTGGCGGGCTTCAGCTTCGAAAGCGTTTGCAACAGGGCAACGGCATTTTCGTTGAGCTGGTCAGCTGTGAAACCAACTCGACCTACAGAGGTATGAACGATTCCGAATTTATCAACCTTGAAGGCAATTTTACCTTTCTTTACTTCTTCCACGGCTTTGCCTACCTCGAGGGTAACAGTACCTGATTTAGGATTCGGCATCAGGTTGCGTGGTCCCAGAATACGGGCAATTTTACCCAACTTGGCCATCACGTTTGGGGTAGCAATAACTACATCAAAATCCATCCAGCCTTCTTTTTCAATTTTGGTTACAAACTCATCCAAACCAACGTGGTCGGCTCCTGATTTTTTTGCTTCCTCTTCTTTGTCAGGCGTGCAAAGCACCAATACTTTTTTGCTTTTACCGGTTCCGTGTGGCAGGGCGGTGGTTCCGCGCACAGCCTGGTCGGCTTTCTTAGGGTCTACTCCCAATTTGATGTGGAGGTCTACAGAGGCATTAAACTTGGCAGTGTTTACCTCTTTTACCAGTTTAGTGGCTTCGTTCAGCGAATACAATTTCTCTGCATCCACTTTGCCGGCTACGGCTTTTCTTTTTTTTGTAAGTCTCATTGTTTTTGGTTTTTGAGGTCAAGTGAAGCAATGAACTTCTCCCTCGTTAAAAAATAAATGTATGATAGACAATACGGCCTGCCTCTTTTCAGATTTCAGAGCGATATTGTTTAATCCTTGTTTAGTATCCTTCTACCGTAAATCCTGCGCTCTTGGCAGAACCGGCTACCATGCTCATAGCGCTTTCTACAGTAAAGCAGTTGAGGTCAGGCATTTTTTCTTTGGCAATACGCTCAATAATGTCTTTGCTTACTGCGCCTACTTTTTTACGGTTAGGCTCGGCAGAACCGCTGGTCTTTTTGGTGTATTCCATCAAAAGAGCGTGAACCGGAGGCGTTTTGATGATGAAGTCAAAACTTTTGTCTGTATACACGGTAATCACACAAGGGAGGATTTTGCCCATCTTGTCTTGTGTGCGTGCATTGAACTGCTTGCAAAACTCCATAATGTTCACCCCTTTAGAACCTAATGCAGGTCCAATAGGAGGTGCCGGGTTGGCTTGTCCGCCTTTTACTTGCAGCTTGATAAACGTTGCGATTTCCTTTGCCATTGTATTTGTTTTTACCTATGAACTAATTTGAATTAACTGATTTTTTCTACCTGCATAAAGCTGACCTCTACCGGTGTTCTGCGACCAAATATCTTCACAATCACTTTCAGCTTCTTTTTCTCGTTGTTGATTTCCTCAATAGTGCCTATAAAATCGTTGAACGGCCCGTCTATTACCTTCACTTCTTCGTTCATAATGAAAGGCTCCACCATCGTTTCTCCGGCATCCATGGCCAGGTCAGCAGTGCCCAGCATTTTGTGCGCTTCGGCTTTAGACAAATGACCCAAAAAGCCCAACACGCCATGCACCTGACGAATGTGCTGCCACATTTCCTGAGTCATTTTGTTGTCGTCCACCTCCATGTATACATAACCCGGGAAAAGCGTTTTTTCCTTGATTGTTTTTTTACCGGCTTTAATGGTGTACACCTTTTCGGTAGGCACCAGAATGTTGGTGATTATTTTGTCCCATTTACTACGGGTAATCTCCAGCATAGCGTGCTCGCGGATTTTGCGCTCCTGACCGCTGATAACGCGGACTACATGCCATTTAATGTTTTCTGCCATGATGCTTATCCCCCGATAATGAGTTTATAAATGCCCGAAGTGCCGTATTTAAAAGCAATATCCATCCCTACCACCAATAAAGAAATAAGAATAGCGGTCACCAATACAATCACCGAACTCTCCTGCAACTCCGCCCACGATGGCCAGGTTACTTTATTCATCAGCTCGTCATAAGCCTCGCGGAAATAGGTAGTAATACTGTTCATATTCTTTTTTTTTCTTTTTGCAGGGGCAGCCAGATTCGAACTGACATCAACGGTTTTGGAGACCGGTATGCTACCATTGCACTATGCCCCTTTTTTCTGTTTATTAACAACGAACTATCTGCCCTCTTTTTTCAAAAAGGGACACAAATATAAACACCCGCTTTAATTTTCAAAGGAATTGTATAAAAGAGTGAGGGGGTAAAATGTATGCAATAGCCCGAATCCACCTTTTTTTACCGAAACGGAGTCTCCTTTATACACTTCATCGGTTTCGAAAATGCCAAATCTTTTAAAATCTGCTATCCATGAATCCGCAAATGCTGAACTGATTACCCTGCAGTTTTCATTTGCGATATTTATCAGTGTCAGGGGTCAAATAAACGCGCCTAGTCTTTACTTAAAGTGTCCCATTCCCATCTGTGCTTTTTGCTGGTAATTTTTTCTTACTCCTTTCCCGTCCTGAACCGCTCTATCTTTTCGAACAGCCACAGGCTGCTGCGGTTGGTGGCGGCATAAAACAGCACCACCGGAATAAAGAAAAACAGGCCGCGCTTAAAGGAGCTTTCCATCAGCGAACTGATGGGCGCGCGCTGCACTTTCACGTCTATGAGATAGAAAACCAGAAAATAGAGCGCAAACGAAACGAAGAAGAAAACCAATACATTCAATTTGTCTTTCAGGGTTTCTTTCCATCCGTTTTTATACATCATGGCCACATTGATAAAAAGGGCCAGCAGAAAAAGGATGAAGACCAGGCCATAAAGCTGACCGCCATCTACATTACCTTTTTGACCACCCAGCAAAAATGCTTTCACGTAGCCCCACACGAGGTCGAATCGTTCGCTGTTGTAGCCCATGCCCAAATCAAACTTATTGCCCTGCACGGCATGTAGTTTCAGTTTCATATAGAGATTCCAAATCACAAAGGGAGAGACCGCAAAAGCACCGTAAATGAGGGTCTTTTTCCAGTCTTTGGTAAACCAAAAATCGAGTGCCATGAGCAGCAGGGCAGCCGCAATAAACACGATGGTGTCGCTGCGTATCCATATAACACAGGCCATGAGGGCGGCACTGAGCCAAAAGGCTTTTTCATCGCGTTTCTCGAGCCAGGTAAACAACAGCAACGAGGCAGCGCCCACATAAGCCGTGGTGGGCAGGTTGCCCAAAGACAAGGCTGCATGTGAAAACAGTTCGGGGGTTACCATTAAAATAAAGGTGAACAAAGCGGCAGCGGTGCTGCCGGCATAGTTTTTAAGCAGGCTGTAAAAAGTAGTGAGCAGCGACAGGAAAAACAGGGTGGTAATAATCTTGGGCGACTCGGCACCAAAGATGTAAACATAGGCAAAGCTGCTGTGGTAGAGCGGAGGATAAATGCCTCCGGCCCCTTCCAGGTTATAGTCAAAGAGGCTGATGCGGAGTTTGCCCTCCAGCGCCATAATGCGCCCCAGTTTATCGAACGAGCTGATGGAGTCGTGCTCGGTGGGTATCCAGAAAAGGTTTTTTACGGTGATGGCATAAAAGAGATAAGCCATGATGGCGAACAGAAAGAGGGCAGCGTAGTTGATTTTGCCTAAGCTGAAATCGGGCAGCGGAAAGTCGGTCTTTAACTGTAACAGATTTTTGTAATTGGCTGCCAGTAAGGCGGCTATAGCCCCAATGTTTACGCCTATCAACACTCCGGCAGAATATCTTACGCCAACAATATCGAGCAGAAAAAGAAAAACGCTTTCGGCACCTATCCCCAGCAGAAAGGAGTAGCCGACCATTTCGAGCACTGTAAACTTCCGGCTAATGAGCCATAACAGCGACAAACCAAGAAGATAACAGAGTATGATTCCGGTGGTGAGCATAGATTATTGGTTAATGGCTACAGGTGGTTTATCTACCGGGAGTATGGCGTCTTTGGGGCGCTGCTCCAGGGGTATATCATACTTCAGGTAGTTCCATCCGGCAAATCCGTCTACCACCAGCACGTGGGTGATTCGCTTGGCCAGGTCCGGGTGTTCGGCTTCGCGGCCGGTGCTCACGCACAAGCGGGGATAAATGAAATATTCTACCCAATCGGTATCGTAAATAAAATTCCATTTGCCGTATTCGGCTAGCGTATCAGCGGGGGGTAACAAAATAACCGCATCCTTTGGAGTGTTGGCCTCTATCATTTTCATGTAAGGATACACGCCCACCTTCATACCTAACTTGGCATCGCGCAGCGATTGGGCGGTGGAGTCGGCCCCGCGGAGGTGCAGTTGTTCCCGGAGGTCTTCAATACTTTTTAAGCTACCCAGCGCCATGTCGTGAATGGCCCAGTGATAGCCACGGGTGGTGCGGGTGAGGAAGGAAGTATCGCTTTGAATTTCGTTGATTTCGCGATAGAGTTCTTCCATGCGCTGCTGGTTGCCACCGCTTTGGCGCAGTTGCTGAAACTCCTGATACATGTCCTGTAGTTGGCTTTGCTTTTCGTTCTTTTTGTCGATAAGAAACAGAATAAAAGCAATGGCTATAACCACCACGGCATTCCTCCCCAGATACTCGGGCAGGCTTACACCGGTGGAAGATGGTTTTTTTGCTGAAACGGTTTTTTGCTGCTTCGCCATGATTAGTTGACAAATCTAAATTTTAAGAGCACCCACAGGGCAATAATACCATCGCGCCAGTTCATTTTTTTGCCTTCATCAAAACTCCGTGGGTAATAGTTCATGGGGAGTTCTTTAATCTTATAGCCCATTTTGGAAACCTTGGCGGTAACCTCGGGGCAAAATTCGAAACGGTTGTATTCTAAAGGAATCTGCTTGAGTATGTCTGCTTTAAACACTTTGTAGCAGGTGGCTTCATCGGTGATGTTCTGGCAATAGAGAATATTGACTACTACACTCAGAAAACGAGCACCAAATTTGTAGGCGAAGTAGAGGCTTTTCTCTGTGCGGTTCAAGTAGCGCGAGCCATAGACCACACTGGCTTCTCCTTTTTTAATAGGCTCTGTAAGGTGAATAAAATCGTTGGGGTCGGTTTCCAGGTCACCATCTTGTATAGAAATGATTTCACCGGTGCAGTGCGGAATGCCGGTTTTAATGGCACCGGCTTTACCTTTGTTCTGTTCGTGATAGAAAACACGAATGTCCGGTTTGTTTTCAAACTCTGCTTTTAAAATATCGCGGGTGCCATCGGTGGAGGCATCATCTACAATAATCAATTCTTTTTCGATGGGCACGGCCATCACCTTCGCTATGATTTCGCGAATGGTTTTGTGTTCGTTGAACACCGGCATTATAATGGAAAGTTTCACCTGCTGAATTTCTAAAACTGAAAGGCGACAAACCTACATGAAATTTTGAGGGATGGAAATGAACGCATTGGCAAGATAGTGCAGCCGATATACAGGATGTTCTCTATTTGAGTTCATTTGCTTTCGGGCGAACACTCTTTCGCTCGCTTTGGTGAATAACCGGTTAATTACTTCTGAAAATATTTGAGCTGAAATCTGGTCGCAAAATTATTTTCGCGCCAGAAAACAAACACCAATGTCCACCCCAGCCACTTCTACTATGAATTATCTGAGCGAACGAATTAATCAAATGCAGGAAAGTGCCACTATCAAAATGGCCAAAATGAGCCGCGAGTTAAAAGCGCAGGGGAAAGATATTATTGACCTGAGCCTGGGCGAGCCTGATTTCGACACCCCGCAACATATTAAAGACGCAGCCAAAGAGGCGATTGATAAGGGTTATACGAAGTATACTCCGGTGCCGGGCTATCCGGAACTACGTAAGGCTATTGCACAGAAGTTTAAACGCGACAATAATCTGGATTATAGCATCGAGCAGATTGTGGTGTCTACCGGTGCCAAACAGAGCATTGCCAATGTAGTGATGAGTTTGATTAATCCGGGCGATGAAGTGCTTTTGCCTGCACCTTATTGGGTTAGCTATGCAGCTATTGCCGAATTAGCCGAAGGCAAGTGCATTGAAATTCCAAGCACTATAGACACAAATTTTAAAGTAACTCCCGATCAGTTGGAGAAGCATATTACACCTAAAACCAAACTCATCATCTTTTCATCACCTTGTAACCCTACGGGTTCGGTGTATTCCAAAACTGAATTGTCCGGTATTGCTGACGTGTTGAAGCGTCACCCCAATGTGTTTGTATTGTGTGACGAAATTTATGAATACATCAACTTTACCGGAGAGAAACACACCAGCCTTGCCGAGTTTTCCGACATAAAAGAGCAGGTGATTACCGTGAATGGTTTTTCGAAAGGTTTTGCCATGACCGGCTGGAGGCTCGGCTACATTGGGGCACCACTGGCTATTGCCAAGGCCTGCGACAAAATGCAGGGGCAAATTACCTCGGGCACCTGCTCTATTGCACAAAAAGCCGGAGAAGCTGCTTTGTTGACAGATATCACACCCAGCCTGAAGATGGTGGAGCAGTTTAAAAAACGCAGAGACCTCGTCTATGCCTTGTTGAAAGACATACCCGGCCTGAAAGTGAATTTGCCCGATGGCGCCTTCTATTTCTTTTTTGACGTGAGCAGTTATTTCGGAAAGTCCTACAACGGTAAAACGTTGAATACGCCCGAAGATATTTCGCTTTACTTATTGAGCGAGGGCAATATTGCCCTGGTGAGTGGCGAAAGTTTTGGCGACAAAACCTGCCTGCGCATGAGCTATGCCACCAGCGAAGAAAAATTAACCGAGGCCTGCAAGCGTATGAAAGCCGCCCTGGCCCAGCTACTTTGAGTTTTTAATCCCCCACCAGTATGCCCAACAACAAACTCAACTTCTCCAACATCAACGTATTAATTATCGGTGATGTGATGGTCGATTATTACCTCTTTGGAGAGGTGAACCGCATTTCGCCCGAAGCACCGGTGCCGGTGGTGGAAATAGAATCGAAAGAAAGCCGCCCGGGTGGCGCAGCCAACGTAGCGCTCAACTTACTGCAATTGGGCGCAAAACCCTTTCTGCTGTCGATGATTGGCCGTGATAACACCGGCACCCTTTTAATGAATATGCTGAAGAGTGCCGGTGTGCGCACCAATCACATTTTGCAGCACAAGAACAGAACGACCACGCTCAAAACGCGCATTTTTGATGACGACAAACAGGTGGTGCGTTTTGATGAAGAAGATGCCGAAGATGTGCAGGATGCGCAGGAGGCCTTGCTCATTAAAGAGTTTAAAAAGATTGTAGCGAACGAGAAGATTGACATCATCATTATTCAGGATTACAACAAAGGAGTGCTCACCAAATATTTCATCAAGCAGATATTGCTGCATGCCACCAAAGCGGAGATTCCGGTGGCGGTGGACCCCAAGGAGCGCAACTTTCTCGATTATCAGGCCATCGATTTGTTTAAGCCCAACCTGCGCGAGTTTTCGGAGGCTATTGGGTATCGCATCAATTCCAAGAGCATTGAAAGCCTGCGCAGCGGTGCCGAAGAACTGCGCAGAAAAAACAGATTTAAAAACCTGATGGTAACCCTGGGGGCGCATGGCATCTTCTGCTTTACGCGCGATGGACAATCGTTTATCGTGCCGGCCAAAGCCATTAAGGCGGCCGATGTGTCAGGGGCCGGAGATACCGTAATCAGTATTGCGGCACTCGCCTTTGTACAAAAATATCCGATGAAAGAAATTGCGCAGTTTGCCAACAAAGGAGCTGCTGCCGTATGCAAGAAAGTAGGGGTGACCCCCGTGGCGCTTAAAGAACTGAAGTAATTGCGCATGAAGAAGCCCACTTCATTTCAGCAGCAGGCCATTTCTAAGAAGAAAAACATTTACCCGGTCCGTCCTTTGTTGATGGACTACCTCCGCGAACATCAGCGGGCTATCTCTTTGCCGGTCACCTATCAGGAGCTGCGTCATTTTTCGGGCGCGGTGCCCGTGCGCGATAAAAAGGGGAAAGACACCCTGTGGGAAGCGGCACTCTATCCGCAAAGTGAAATCACCCATATTCATACGGCCCTCAAAAGCATTTACGCCATATTGAAAACCGGTGGCGACACCTCAGTGCACAAACATTTGCTGGTAGACCGGATAGACTACTGCACCTTTGGCAACTCCAATCCTTTTCGGGTTCGTATTGTCAACGACTTCAACGATAACTACGATTACTTCTACATCAAGCAGGCCGATGCCTCGCGCATCTATGGCCTGGAGCTGGAACATATTCTTTCGCCTTCGCGCATTCATTATTATGTGAACGAGCAAACACTGGTGGAAGAACACATTGCCGGCATACCGGGCGATCAGTTTTTGGCCCATCACCTTTCCAATGCCGAGTTTAACAAGGTGCGCATCGCCAAAGAGTTTGTGAAGTTTAACGAACGTTGTTTGGTGCGCCTGTTGGGCGACATGCGTTCCTATAATTATGTGTTTGACATTACGCCCGATTTTGAAGAAGTGCAGTTTCGCATTCGCGCCATTGATTTTGACCAGCAGAGCTACGAAGGCAAGCGCACGTTGTATCAACCTCAGTTTTTTAAAGAGAACCTGGCGCTGGTGCAGTTGACGCTCCAACTGCTCACCAAAGAAACCATACAGCAATATCAAAAAGAAGAGCGTACGATGATAGCGCGCAGAAGTATATCGAGCCATCACCGGTTATCGCAATTGCTGGAGGTGATGCAAAGCGACCCTATTTCGCATGCCGATAAAATAAAGCAGCTGGCCAAAGAGCTGGGCACTTACTATCACACTCCCAATTTTGAGTCCTGCCAATCTATGGGCGATATCGTTCATGTAAGCTTACGGCAGCTGACCGATAGCCTGCAGAGCTAAGCTGCGGTAACCACTTCGTAACATTTTTTTTAGGTGTGCGTAAACCATATCCGTAACAACAAGCTACAGATATGACCAACACACGCGTTCAAAAAATCGAGAAGGAGAAATTGAAGGAATGCGCGTTTAAAGTGCCGGTATATCATTTTACCGATCATGAATTACGCGAACGAAACAGAAGACTTTACCTGGCTATGCTCATGGGCAACAACTTTCACAGTAAAGTGAAAATTGTGTTCAACACCATGGAAGGCTACAAAGAAGTGTTCTCTACGGTGTGGGCCACCACCGAAAAATTTATCCTGCTGAAAGGCGGAAACTTTATTCCTATTGAGGCGATTGCCCATGTGGAACTGGAGTAACCCGCAAGCACCACTTAGCTTATTTGCCCGCAGCCTAGCTGCGGGCTTTTTTATTTCATTTGCTGCATAAGTTTTAATACGATGGAACAAACGAAGAAAGTTTTGCGCGCTGCGCACGGCAGTCAGCTCAATTGCAAAGGATGGGTGCAGGAAGCCGCCCTCAGAATGTTGATGAATAATCTGGACCCCGAAGTGGCCGAGCGCCCCGAAGATTTAATTGTGTATGGTGGCTTGGGCAAAGCGGCCCGCAACTGGCCGGCCTTTGATAAAATAGTGGAATGCCTGCAGGACTTGGAAGAAGATGAAACACTGCTGATACAGAGCGGCAAACCGGTGGGCGTGTTGCGCTCGCATAAAGATGCTCCGCGGGTGATACTGGCCAACTCTAATCTGGTGGGCAAGTGGGCCACCTGGGAACACTTCCGCGAGCTGGAGAAAAAGGGATTGATGATGTATGGACAAATGACAGCCGGCAGCTGGATTTATATCGGCAGCCAGGGTATTGTGCAGGGTACGTATGAAACCTTTCTGTCGCTGGCCGAGCAGCACTTTGGGGGCACGCTGAAGGGCAGGCTGAATGTAACAGCCGGACTGGGCGGTATGGGTGGCGCACAGCCGCTTTCCATTACTATGAACGAAGGCGTGTGCCTGGCAGCCGAAATGGAAGAGTGGCGCATGCAGAAAAGAGTAGAAACCCGCTATCTTGATAAATACACCCACGATATTGATGAAGGTATAGACTGGGCGCTGGAAGCCAAAGCCAAAGGCGAGGCGGTAAGCATTGGGGTGTGCTGCAATGTGGTGGACCTGTTGCAACGATTAATTGACCGAAACATAACACCTGACACGCTCACCGACCAAACCTCGGCACATGACGAACTGGTGGGCTATTTCCCCGAGGGCCTGAGTGTGGCCGAAGCCAATGTGCTGCGCCAAACCAATCCCGATGAATATTGCAATCGCTCGCTGGATACTATGGCTAAGCATGTAAGGCAAATGCTGGAACTGCAAAAGCGCGGAGCCATCACCTTTGATTACGGCAACAACCTGCGCGGACAGGCCAAAGACAAGCGTGGCGTGATGAACGCTTTTGATTTCCCCGGCTTTGTGCCGGCTTACATTCGTCCGCTGTTTTGCGAGGGCAAAGGGCCGTTCCGTTTTGTGGCCCTCAGTGGCGACCCCAACGATATTGCCGTGTGCGATGAAAAACTGAAAGAACTGTTTCCGGAAAATAAAGGCCTGCTGCGCTGGCTCCACATGGCCAAAGAAAAAATTGCCTTTCAGGGCTTGCCCGCCCGCATTTGCTGGCTGGGTATGGGCGATAGAGAAATTGCGGGACTGGCCTTTAATCAACTGGTGAAAGAAGGCAAGGTGAAAGCACCCATAGTGATTGGCCGCGACCACCTGGACACCGGCAGCGTAGCCTCGCCCAACCGCGAAACCGAAGCCATGATGGATGGCAGCGATGCGGTGGCCGATTGGCCGATACTGAATGCTTTAATCAACACGGCTGGCGGTGCCAGTTGGGTTTCTTTCCATCATGGTGGGGGAGTGGGCATGGGTTATTCTTTGCATGCGGGCATGGTGATAGTAGCCGATGGCACCGAAGATGCCCACCGCAGACTGAAGCGTGTGCTGCACAACGACCCGGCCATGGGGGTAATCCGCCATGCCGATGCAGGCTATGACATTGCCAAAGCCACCAGCAGCAAATACGGACTGGATATTTAACCGGCCCACACCTGCGTGCCTTCGCTGCAATTGGTGCAGATGTCTATCTCTTTTCTTGATTTTAAAATGCGGCTGCGGAAGCTGCGGTATAAATCGCTTTGCCAGATTTGGGTAAATGAGTTTGTATGTAAATCGCCCAGTTGGTGCTGTGCATCTTTATCAAAACAGCAGGGCACTATTTTTCCATCCCAGGTAATAACGGTGCTGTGCCACAGTTTCCAGCAGTGGTTCAGCAGTTCGTTTTTAATGTGAAAAGTGCCATCGCTGTTTTTTTGATAGCGCGAGTATTTATCGATGGTAGGTATCAGTTCATTCCCTTCTTTAAAGTTATATACCTGCGCGGTTTTCAGTTTCACTTCATCCACGCCCAGTTCTTTGGCCAGTTGGTATACATCGGCTATTTGATGCTCGTTTGGTTTCACTACCAGAAACTGAAACACAATATGCGGTGTGCTCGATTTTAATTCTCGCTTGGCCTTTACTAGTTGTTTGGTGCCTTCGATCACCTTTTGCAGGCTGCCGCCTATGCGGTATTTTTCGTAGGTTTCCTGTGTGGTGCCGTCAATGGAAATAAGGATGCGGCTGAGGCCGCTCTCCACCGTTTCGCGCGCTTTGCGCTCGGTCAGGTAATGCGCATTGGTGGAGGTGACGGTGTAAATGTTTTGGGCGCTGGCATATTTCACCAGCTCGCTAAAGCGCGGATGCATGTAAGGCTCGCCCTGAAAATAAAAGTAGAGATACAGCAGCCGGTCGCTGAGTTCGTCCACTGTTTTTTGGTAAAAGGCATATTCCAGATGGCCGGTGGGCCGCGTAAACGATTTTAAACCGCTGGGGCACTCGGGGCAGCCGAGGTTGCACTGCGTGGTGGGCTCTATAGACACATTAAATGGCAGGCCCCACTGCACCGGGCGCTGCGTCCATTTCGCGAGGTAAAACGAGGACAGCACTGCCGCGGCATTCCACGCTTTTTTCAGCGAAAGCTTTTGCATAAAATGGAGCGCATCGTGCAGGTGCATGCGGCTAAAATAAAATTAGCTGCGGGGGAAGCCGTATTGGTTTCGCAGAGACCGGCTACGCTGTTGGCTGTACAGTGTGTAAGATGCATTTAGTTCCCAAACGCAGCCCTTATCCGCTGGCGGCACGCTGCGCTTAACCGACCAGCCCTTAACTATTTTACTTCTGTAATTCTGCAATAAGAAACTGAATGGCTGTTTTTAGTTTCGGAATTTCTTCCGTTGCCAGTTTGTAAACCATGGTATAATCTACTCTGAAATATTCATGGGTAACAAGGTTTCTGAAATCAACCACATCGCGCCAGGGAATGGACTGGTTTGATTTATCTAAAGTTTCTTTGGATGTTTTATTGATGGCTTCTCCAATAATTTCCATTACCCGCTCCACGGCATATTTCTTTTCGATGTTTCGATAAAAGGAATCGGCATCCACCTCTTTCAAAATTTCTTCTAAGTCTGCAATGCACTTGCCAATGTGTTGCAAGCGTTGCAGGTCACCCATTTTTTCTTTCATCGGCAGATAATTTTTTTCTACAGGTCAAAGGGAATGCCCGGTATCCTTCAATACGGGTTCTTCTTGTTGGCGAAGTGAAGGCATTTCATAGATAAGCTGCTTCTCGCGGTGGATGGCTTCTTCTAAAGAGGGGTCCATCCATTTTACAGAAACAAAATCAACGTCTTTGTTTAGTTTTTCTTTCAAATCTCTCCAGGCCGATACATAGCCCCAACCAATGTGTTGGGTATAGTCCCAGTCAATGAGCAAATCAATGTCACTTTTTTCGTCTGCATCGCCACGCGCATAAGAACCGAATACATAGGCGCGCAAAACCGGCTTGTCGGCAAAAAAGTGGCTGATAATCTGTCGCTGTTGTTCAGAGAGCTTCATGTTCACGAATGTAAAAATTATTCTGCTGAAAGCCGTGGCCACCTTTTCCCATCTCAAATCTTTCCCTCTACAAAATACATTTCAATGTCGCCTTTGCCTTTGGCCTGTATTTTTCCACGGTGTATACAATTGAATTGGTCTTTCACCAATTGGTAAGTGGTGCCGCTTATGTTTACCTTACCTACTTCGCCACTGCTTTCCATGCGGCTGGCGGTATTCACGGTATCGCCCCAAATGTCGTAGGCGAATTTTTTAATACCCACAATGCCGGCCACCACCGGTCCGGTATGAATTCCAATCCTAACCTGAAACGGTTCTTTACCTGCGGCAATTCTTTCCGCCATGCGGTTCAGAATATACTGTTGTATTTCTAAAGCGGCACTCACCACGTCCACTGCATGGGTTTTATTTGCTATGGGTAAACCTCCGGCACACATGTAGCTATCGCCAATGGTTTTTATTTTCTCCAGGCCGTGGTTTTCCATCATTTTGTCAAAAGCAATAAAGCAGGCATTTATTTCTTCCACCAGTTCTTTGGCGCTCATCTTCTCCGATAGTTTGGTAAAGTCCTTAAAATCGGTAAACAGTACGGTTACTTCATCAAACTGTTTGGCATCCGCGCTTCCTTTGGCTTTGAGTTCTTCGGCTACTTCGGCCGGCAGTATGTTGAGCAACAGGTTGTCGGCCTGCTGCTTTTCCCTTTCAATCTCCTGATACTGTTGTTTTATTTTATCCTCTGAGTTTTTACGGTTGATGACCTCCTGTTTAAACTTTGTGTTCCAGGATATAAGGCCTATCAATAAAATACCGCAGCCCGGATAGATAAGATAATACTGCCCCGGCCAGCTCATGTAGATGGATAACATCCCGAGCAGTATCAGGTTGATTCCCACAAAATCGATTGAACTGAGTAAAAACATTTCCCATTTATTGCTGGAGTAAATACTCCACCTGGCATTTTTAAGATACAGCTCCAGCGGAGCATACAAAAAACAGTAACCCAGAACAGCGATAACTACCTCCAGGTTACCACCCGGCCAACTCAAAAAGAATTTAGACAAAATCCCCAATGCCAGCAGCCCTACAGATACGGCCAAAAAAATGGATTTAAGTGTATGGTGCCGGGCTTTATCGGCCTGAATAACGCGTAAGGATATGCCCAATAAAAGCAAGGCCATACTCAGTAAAATGCTTATAGTAAAAGCATATTTCTGGCCGGTTACAACAAAGTAAACGGAGCTAACTATCCCGCACAGCCCTAAAGCGATAAGAATAAGCCATGTTCGTTTTAGCATAACAGGGAGCGGATGATTGGTGTATATACAGAATTCATAGATAGCAATATTTCAGATGTTGCCCGAGGGTGTTATAGCCTATCCGCTACTATTTTTTGGCCTGATGAAAAGGTCTTGCCCCTAAATAGGTTGAGCATTTGCTTACGGTAGTGTCCCTATCGAAACATCTCAGGCTGGCGAGATGCAAGCCAATGAAGGAAACTTGTAATTGGCGATGGGTTAAGGTTTGGGGAGGGTGGGGATTCATTCCTATTAGGGGCCTTAATATTCCACGAAAGGATATTCTTGTAAAGGTCACTCCAGGTCAACCAACCCATATTGTCAGCTATAGATTGTTCTGATTTAGATGTAATTCCTTCTAGTATGTCACGCAATGGTTTTAAACTTTTGTTTCGTCCATCTTTGTAGTAACTGAACCACCACGCACTTTTCCATTTATCATAAAAGCCGCCTTTTGAAACAGAAAGTGCCTCAGTTTTGGTTTTTCTCTGTATCAATTTACCGATAGGTGCAATGTCCAAAAAGATGAAATAAAATTCCTTGTTTCCGGCACTGTCTACACCAACCCGCAATTTCCTTGCAATTTGGTCGTGAGGTTTTTTTTTAGATGGATCTGCCAAGGATATAGAACTGTAAAGCTTTGCTTCTATAAAAATAAGTTTATCGGGCAGCTCAATACTAGCATCCACTTCGGTGCTCTCTCCTTTGATTATTCCCTTATATTCCTTACCAATAAAAATCTTTATGTCCTGTTCGCGGTATTTTTTGGCTTTAAACGTAAAATTACATTTCCCACCATAGGCATCTTCCAAAATTTCATCTAAAGCAATTACTTTTTTTGTCAAGGGGAAATTGGCAATTACTTCAAAACAGCTCAATTAGAGCATCCTCGCTATTTGAACTGGGTGCCATTTTTTCCATTGTGCCGCATTCCTTTATAATCCTGCAAGAAGAAATCCGATAAAGCTGTTTCTCTGCGGGAATAATTGCGTGGTTTCGCTGGTAGTTTTCGTATTTCATTCTATATTTTTTATTGTCTTACCCGTGGGTGCCCCACCCACCGCCTTTCTTATCGGCAATATAACTCACTTTAAGCATGGCGGGTGAGGACACCCGCCTGTAAGGAAATTGAAGTGGGATTCATACCCCATCCCCTGCATAATTAAATCAGCTCCGTGGCATTCGTAGTTTGGCATAGAATCATTCACAGGATTTGTAAACTGTAAGAATCGCCATCGCGCAATCCGGGCCAATAGCAACTACCCGCCATGTGAAATGAATCGCACTTGACTCATCGCCCGTAAAAAGGCTATTCTTCCGTCTCCATTTGCCGGCTGGCTATAATCAATGCCGGTAGTCATTGCAACTCCAAATTCTGTGAGTATAGTGCGGCTTTGATACGGGTTAACCACAAAATCGGCTAAGCCCTTCCAATTTTCAACGGTGTTTACGGAAGGGAACCAAAATGCATAGGCGTGTTGCGAAAAAAAACACCCGTTAAAAGCGCTATCTGAGGCAACTGCATTTACGAATTGACAATAACCTGAGCCACCAATGAGAATACGCGCTCTTGGTACATCCGGATAATGTTGGAGCCACTGCTTACATATCGTTTTCCATTGGTCGGCACTATAACCATAAGGTTCGTTCATCACTTCAAAATACACCTTATGTTATTTTTTGTATTCCTGATGAGCTTGTCCCCCCATAGCATAAAACTGTATGGTGTCATCAATAAATCCATCGCGGTGTAATGGACCTTCCCAGCAGGCCAGTCTCACCCCTCATGTTGTTGTATGGGCAACCTCTATGGTGGCGTTGCATTTTTGCCACCATGCATCCAGCACGGTTTGTGGATTTACCCGGTATGCGGACGGTGTTTGCCTGAAGATTGTTTAAATCCGCTGATAACAATTTGCGAACGCTGCTGAATGTAATTTCTATCGCTGCCCAAATCAAAACCACTTAACACCAAAGGGCCATCCACAAAGTTATCGCGCGCATCAGCCCAGTTAACTCCGTGGAAGGAAGATGAATCGGTAGGTAAGGTATCTTGTTCCATGGCCTCCTTTTTGAGGAAACAGCCAACAGGAGCATGAGGGAAATAAGGGAAAGATTTTTCATAAAATTTAAATGGTTTGAAAATAACTACTCCTAAACATAATCAAGGTGATCTACTATTACAATGAGTGCACAAAAATATTAAGCCAATGCCATTCCCTTGCGGGTTGCTTTGTATTTATCAATCTGCTTGTGCATAACACTAAACCACAGCGGTGGAATAAATGACAGCAACATCATGCGGGGGTAACCCGGTGGGCATTTTAGCTGTCCAAATAGCATCAAGAGAACTCTTGAAGGCATTTTATCCGTCCAGACAGCGTCAAGAGAACTCTTGATGGTCTATTCGTTCGGACAGCATCAAGAGAACTCTTGATGGCATTTTTAGCCGTCCAAATAGCATCAAGAGAACTCTTGAAGGCATTATATCCGTCCAGAAGGCATCAAGAGAACTCTTGAAGGCATTTTAGCCGTCCAGTTAGCGTCAAGAGAACTCTTGAAGGTATTTTAGCCGTCCAGACAGCATCAAGAGAACTCTTGAAGGCATTATATCCGGTCCAGATAGCATCAAAGAGAACTCTTGAAGGCATTATATCCGTCCAGACAGCGTCAAGAGAACTCTTGAAGGCATTTTATTCGTCAAAATACGTTTCCGAGAAAACCGAAATCGATTTGCCAAAAATTTATCAAAATCCTTAAAAATTTTAAAGCTTTTTGACTCCATAAAACAGGAGGTATGGCTGGTCCGTTTAGGGAGGTGTAAACCATTTTTCATCACCTTTTTAAAACGCAATCTTATGAGTATTCTACCATGGAAATTGTAGTAAACACATTTTACTCGCGCACTTTTCAAAGCATGAAAACGCCCTCAGCCTCACGCAGGACCACCTGGCCAAGCTGACGGCCAACGAAGCAGATGCCGACATACTGGCCATCAAAACGGCTTACCTGCCCCTGCACACGGCTTTTATTACGGCCAATAATCAGCTCGATAGCAAGCTGGGTATTTACAAGGGCAAAACCCAAACCACAGAAGAAATGATGGAAGAGCTGGGCAAAGTAAAAATCAACGAATGGCGCGGACCGGTGTTTGCGGTGTTTCCCGAAGGCACCGACAATGCCACGGCTATTTTTCCGCGCGACCGGCAGCCGTTTCAAAGCGGCACCTACGATGAACGCATAGAGGCCGTGAACACCCTCAGCCTTACTTTAGCTACTTATACAGCGCAGCCTTCGCTGGTGGCTTTGAGCGCCTCGGTGCAGGCCTATTATCTTACGCTGAGCGGTGCGCGCCCTGCAGCAAAGCAACGAGGGCACCGTGGCCACGCTGCGCACCAATTTGAAAGCGGCCCATTTGCTTATGTGCCAGGGCATGTATAAAAACCTGGGCTTGCTGATGGCGAAGTATTACCAGAACCCCGAAACCGTAGCCGATTACTTTGACCTTACGCTGCTGCGCGATACCGGTAGCGATGAACCGATTATGCTGGATGGCAACATCAACAGCCTGCAGGTGGTGAACCTCAACAGCCAGATACCCGATGCCAATATTGATGAAAACTCGGTGTTTACCATGAAAAACACTTCGGCTTCGGTCACCCAGCTTTACTTTTATGCAGCCGATGCAGCCGACAAAAAGCCCGATGGTTTTGCCGCCATTATCCTGAACCCGGGCGAGGAGCTGAGCCGCTCGGTGGCCGATCTGGAAAGCCTGAGGAATATAAAGATTTGTAATTGTTTCAGCATGAGAGGCTGCCGAAAGCAGCCTCTTTTATTTTGAGGGTGCAGAGCAATGTGTTTATTAAACCCCACCTTCAAATTACGGTTAAACTAATGCTAAGTGATTGTGTTTAAGTAAGTAGCCCAAAAAAAACTTGACAAATTTGATTTCATTATTTATTATCAACCCATTATTCATCAATCATTTTCAATGAAAAGAAAACTTTACTTCAAAGATTTACACTCTCTTTATTCGGTCTCGGTTTGCTTATGGCTATGCAGGCCCAAACCCCTGCTTTTCAATCGCATTGGTGGAAACCCGATGGTGATGTACACTCGGTGCTCATAGACGGTAATACCGTTTACCTGGGCGGCCTGTTCTATTATCTGGGCCCCGATGAGAAATTCGCTTCGTTTGTAGATATCGGCACCGGCAAGCCCGATACCAGTTGGGTAAACCCCGACCAAACCGTCTACACCGCTATCTCCGATGGCAGTGGCGGCTATTTTATAGGCGGCAGCTTTACGCAGGTAAACGGGCAGCCCCGCGCTCGCCTGGCACGCATCAACAGCGATGGCACCTTGAATGCTTTTAATACCGGGCTCACCGCCTATGGCACCGTTTGGTCGCTGCAGTTGGTCGGAAATACCTTGTATGTAGCCGGAGATTATAACGAAATAGGCGGCATCAGTCGCTCGCAACTGTCGGCTATTGACATTACGACCGGCACCGTATTGCCTTGGAACCCTAACGCCAATGCCAGAGTGTATAAACTACTGGTGGATGGCAGCACCGCCTATGTGGCCGGAGAGTTTACCTCGGTAGGCGGGCAAAGCCGCAACCGTATTGCTGCCCTGGATATCAACACCGGTTTGGCCACGGCCTGGAATCCAAACGCAAATTACTTTGTATGGTCTATGACCAAGAGCGGCAACACCATTTATGCAGCCGGTTTCTTTAGCACCATCGGTGGACAGCCGCGCAGTTATTTAGCGGCTATAGATGCCACTACGGGTTTGGCTACGGCCTGGAACCCTTCCCCCAGCAATGGCGTAATGTGCGTTGCTGTAAACGGCAGCACGGTATATGCAGGCGGTTTTTTTACGAGCATAGGCGGGCAGCCGCGCGAAAAATTGGCAGCCTTGGATGCCACCACCGGCCTGGCCACCGCCTGGGCCCCCAACCCCGACCAGCAGGTGTATAGCCTGGAGATGCAGGGAGGCACGCTGTATGCCGGAGGTAGTTTTTATGAGATGAACAGCCAGCCGCGCAAATCCTTTGCTGCATTTGACCTGGCCACCGGAAACCTTTTGCCGGCTACCATCAATGCCAACCAAACGTTATATGCCATGGTGCCGGCCGGCTCCAATATTTTTGTAGCCGGGCAGTACACCAGCCTGGGAGGAGTGTCGCGCAGATACGCAGCAGCCTTAGATGCTACCACGGGCGAGGCTTTGCCCTGGAACCCGAATCCAAATAGTTATGTAGAAAGTTTAGCCAAAGCCGGCAGCTCGGTTTACCTGGCCGGCAGTTTTATCGAGGTAAGTGGCCAAACGCGGAACTATGTGGCGGCTGTAGATGCTACCACCGGGGCCGTATTGCCCTGGAACCCCAACCCCAATTCTCAGGTGATGGTACTGGCCGCTGATGGTGGCTTGGTGTATACAGGCGGTTATTTCAGCAGCATCGGTGGGCAAAGTCGCAATTTCCTGGCCGCTATAGATGCCAGCGGGAATGCTACCGCCTGGAATCCCAACCCGGATTCGTATCCATTAACTTTGGCAACTTCAGGGGGTAAGGTGTATGTTTCGGGTGGTTTCAGCAACATTGGTGGACAAATTCGTAATCAATTGGCAGAGATAGATGCTGCCGGCAATGCCACCGCCTGGAACCCTAACCCTGACGGTGGAGTGTATGATATAGACATTGATAACAACACGCTGTTTGTTTCCGGAGGGTTTAACAATATAGCCGGCAGCCCGCGCAAATCTCTGGCAGCCTTCAATCTTTCTACCGGAAACCTCAACGCCTGGAACCCCAATCCCAATTCGAATAACGAGCGATTGAGCGCAGCCAATGGAAAAGTATATGTTGTGGGAAGTTTCAGCGAAATAGGCGGCCAGACCAGAAATGGTTTTGCAGAATTAGACGGCACCAGCGGCATCATTTCAACTTTTAACACATTAAACGGAAGCAATATTTTGGACATTGATGCCAATGCCTCCTACATTGTAGCAGGAGGAGCTAACAATATTTATGTGGACGGAAATCAAGTTCCCTTTTTAGCGGGATTTACACAGGCAGCGCCACCCCCGGCCTGCACCGGCACCCCTGCACCGGGTAATACGATTGCTTCGCTCACCACCGTGTGCGGCAACGATAATCTTTCGTTTTCGATTCAAAACGCTGCTGTGTTGTTAAATGCATCCGGCATCACTTATCAATGGCAGGCGGATACCGGTAGCGGCTTCGCAGACATTAACGGGGCTATTTCAAATTATTACGCCAACACGCAACTGGTTACCACCACTTATCGCTGCAAGGTAACCTGCACAGCCAGCAGCAGTGTGGCTTATTCAACTCCGGTTACAGTAACACAAAATGCGCTGCAGGATTGCTACTGCACGCCCATTGACTATTACGGTCAATATGCCTACATCAGCAACGTAACTATCGGCACCATTAACAACACTACGACCTTCGAATCCAATTACTATGGCGATTATACCGCGCAGGTAACCAACGCAGGTATAGGACTACCGCAAACCATCAGTATTGGCAATCCCTATGGTGCTTACGTCTATGCTTTCATAGATTGCAACCAGGATGGCGACTTCTTCGATGCGGGCGAAATGGTGGTAGCGAATACCGGAAGTGGACCCTTCACCTTTACCATTCCCAATACCGCCCTGGCCGGTAACACCCGCCTGCGGGTAGCTATGTCGGCATATAGTAATTCATACCCTTGTTATACGCTCAATGGCGAAACAGAAGATTACACCCTACATCTTATTTTGCCGCCAGCCTGCTCCGGCAGCCCGGTTCCGGGAAATACGCTTGCTTCTTTGACCGCAGCCTGTGCCAGCGATAACATTTCACTGTCGCTTCAAAATATCATTGCCTTTAGCGGGATTACCTACCAATGGCAGGCCAACAGCGGCAGCGGCTATGCCGACATCAGCGGAGCTACCTCCGCTACTCACACCGCTACACAATCGGTTGCCACTACCTATCGCTGCCGTGTCACCTGCACCAATAGTGGCAGTGTCGTTTATTCTACTCCGGTCACTGTTACTCAAACCGTTTGTTATTGCACTCCCACTGATTATTACGGCCAATACACCTACATCAGCAATGTAAGCATAGGAAGCATCAACAATAGTACCGGCTACGAAAACAATTACTACGGCAACTACACTTCGCAGTTAACCTACGCACTACCGGGTCAGTCGCAAAACATTACTATCGACATCCCTTACGATGCTTATATCTATGTTTATATTGATTACAACCAGGATGGCGACTTTACCGATATTGACGAAATAGCGGTACACAATTACGGAGTCGGCACACAATCCTTCTCTTTTACTGTTCCGGTTACAGCCACAGCCGGCCCTTGCCGGATGCGGGTAGCTACTTCATACTACGATTACGGAGTAGATGGTTGTTATACCTACTATGGTGAATCAGAAGATTATACACTGTATGTCAACGCAAATCCTATATATGTATGGACAGGTGCTATCTCCACTGCCTGGAACAATGCCGGCAACTGGACGCCATCGGGCATTCCTTCCGGTACCGATGATGTTATTATCCCCGATTTAACGAACGACCCGGCTATTGGATTTATACCCGGCAGTGTAAATGACATCAACATCGCTGACGGAGTAACCATCAGCGTCAACAGCGGCATAGCATTATATATCAACGGCAACATCACAGCCGGCAGCGGCACCGGCAGCACCATTGCAGGCGCAGGCGGAGTGGTAGAACTCAAGGGCAGCGATCCACAGCAAATTAACGGCAAACTCAGCACCCGAACCCTGCGCATCAACAACAGCAGCATGGGCGGTGTAGATGTGCTGGGCACACTCGACATCACCAACGGACTCATCATGATTGATGGCGATGTAAACGCCAACAGTGGCACGGTTACGCTGAAGAGCGGTCCCACCACAGCAGCTTTCTTAGATAACTTCAGCAACGTAACAGCCGGCACCTACTCTGGCGACCTGACTGTGGAGCGCTACATTGCCAACACAGCCGATGGCTACCGCAACATCAGCTCGCCTGTGAACACCACCGTAGCCGATTTAGCCGATGACATGAGCATCAGCGGAGCAGACGGAGTCAACTGCTGGTATAGCTACAGCCCTTACCCCAATGTGCAGGTCTATGAAGAAGCCGCCAACAACGGCCTGTCTACCCCTGCCGGCAACTACTACACCGGCTGGATCAGCAAAACAGGAACAGGTAATGCCATGCCAGCCATGAAAGGCTTTGCCCTCCGCACCTATGCAGGAGCGCCCTTCACCATCGACCTCACAGGCACCCCATACACCGGCAGCAAATCGGCCGACCTCACCAATACCCCATCGGCTACTCCTGCTCAGGATGGATGGAACTTTATCGGCAATCCGTTTCCATCGCCTATCTCCTGGAACAACACCGAAGCCAACAATCCCGGTGCCACCACCGGCAGCTACTATGTGTTTAACACCACAGGTGAATACACCGGCAACTGGGGCGTCTGGAACGGCTCCACAGGCACCAACGGAGCCAGCGACATGATTGCCAGCATGCAGGGCTTCTTTGTAAGGACAACGAACCCTTACAACTACGTAGAAGCGAACAATGCCTCGCGCGTGGCCAGTGCTACCATCCCCTTCTTCAAAAGCTACAGTGCACAGCCCAACGAAATCCGCCTGAGTCTGCATGACGCCACCAACAGCGATGAGATAGTAGCCTACACCGATGGAGCCGCCACCTGGAGCGAAGACATGGGCCACGATGCCGTGAAGATACCGGCCGGCAGCACCGTGTATATGAGCTACAAGCAATTGGGTAAAGAATACGCCATCAACGTAATTGATGAAATCACCGAAACCACCGAACTGCCCTTAGTATTATGGGCACAGGACACCGGCACCTACACCTTCGAGGCAACTGAGCTGAATGTAGACGGCTACATCACCTACCTCAAAGATGCGGAGCTGAACACCCTCACCGACCTCACGACTACAGCCTCCATCCAGCTACCGCTCAATGGAGGACAAACCTACGAAGGTCGCTACAGCATCGTGTTCGAAGCCGTAGAAATACCAAGTGGCATTGCCAACATCAACGAAGGCAAAACCAAAATCTACAGCCACCGGAACATAGCGGTAGTAGAAAGAAACAACGACCAACCGGCTACCATCACCATCAGCAATACCCTCGGCCAAACGATAAAAGAAGTAACGACCGACAGCAAACGCACAGAGATTACTTTGGACAACGCGAATGCATGGTATGCCATTGTGAAAGTGAAAGAGGCGAATGCCACCCAAACCGGAAAAGTATTGATTCAGTAAATCGCATTAAACAAGAAAGATGAAAAAGAACACGATTCTATCGATAGCTGTAACAGTTGTTTTAGTCATAATGACCCTCGCCCTTGAAGCCCAACCGGGCGGAGGTGGTGGAGGCCAGGGCCAGGGCGGTCCACCCCCGGGCAGCGGGGCTGTGCCGGTAGATGGCGGAGCTATCCTGCTGGCCATTGGTGCTGCTGTATACGGCAGAAGAAAGATGATGAAGGATAATTAAAACCCGTTATGCACTTATCAAAAAGAGGCTGCCTTTCGGCAGCCTCTTTTTTTTGTGGGTAGTTCGCGAAGGGAGCCACGCTACCTGCCTGGCAGCAAGGCTTTCATGGCATCGAGCTCTTGGCGCAGCAGTTTGTTTTGTTCGCTCAGTTCCTGTACGGCTTTCACCAGCGGCACCACAAACTCGGCATAGGTGAGCGAATACAGTTTATCGGGCGAGGTGGGCACCTGCACTCCGCTGAAATCGTAGTGGCATTGTTTAGCGGCAGCTTCCACTTCCTGTGCTATAAAACCCGTCATGCGTTTTTTCTCTAAATCATATTTGCCCGCCCACGTAGCCGTATCCAGATCGCCATACACCATTTGGTTTTGTTTGTGTATATCGAACCGGTAAGTAACCGGCCGCAGTTGATTGATAAACGATAGCCCGGGAATATCTTCCTGCACCTCGCGCTTGATGCGGGCATCGCTGAAGCTGCTCCAGCCCACCTGCCCGCCAATGTAGCTCACGCTGGTGTTGCCTATTTCTATGGTGTTGGTATTGCTGCCTACCCAGCCGGCCAGGTAGCCCAGTGCCGAAAAGTTATCGGGGTTAAAGCCGGCCGGCACGCCCGCCTGATTGCCCACCAGGGTATTGTTGCTGCCGGTGGCGTTGTTGATAAAGGCATTGTAGCCCAAGGATGTATTGCCGGCCCCGGTGGTGTTGGAAGCCAGAGCCCCGCCCCCCACCGCGGCATTGGCATAGCCGGTGGTGTTGTCGTACAGGCTGCCTGAGCCTAGGGCCGTATTCGAGTAGCCGGTGGTATTGGCCAGCATGCTTTCATAGCCTACGGCCACGTTACCTCCCGCTGTGGTGCTGTTCGCCAGGGCCCGCCAGCCCACTACGGTGTTGCCATTGCCGGTGGTGTTGAACAGTAAAGCACCTACACCCACAGCTGTGTTTCGGGAGCCGGTGGTGGTTTGCCGCATACTGAAAGCCCCTACCGAAGTATTGTCGCCCAGGGTGCTGTTTTGCAAAGCGTAAACACCAATGCCGGTGTTGCCCACCGCATTGATACCCGCCTGGCAGGCATTAGCACCCAGGGCAGTGATCTGAAAGCCGGTAGTGTTGTTTTGCATCGCATCTTTCCCTACCGCCACGTTTTCGTAGCCGGTGGAGTTATTCAGCAAGGCAAATCGGCCCACGGCAGTGTTGCTGTAGCCGGTGGTATTCAGCAGCAGGGTTTGATTGCCCAGAGCCGTGTTGTCGCTGGCGGTGGTGTTGCTCAAGAGCGCCTTATAGCCAAGGGCCGTATTGCCTATTCCTGTTGTATTTAAAGCCAAGGCTTGATATCCGTTAGCTACATTGGCCCAACCGATAGTATTAAACCGCAGGGAAAACTTTCCGGTGGCTGTATTTTCAAAACCTGTGGTGTTGCTGCTCAAAGCAAAGGTGCCAAGTGCTGTGTTATTATCACCTGTTGTGTTGGCATTTAAGGCCTGGTTGCCAAAGGCAGCGTTATCAATACCGGTGGTGTTAAACAACATTGCACCGTATCCCGTAGCCGTATTGCCTATGCCGGTCGCATTGCTATACAGTGCATTTACGCCTACACTTGTGTTATAGCTGCCGGTTGTATTCGAATACAAAGATTGCACGCCCAGCGCGGTGTTTTCGGTGCCGGTGGTGGTGTTATACATTGTTTGAAAACCCAAGGCGGTGTTGTAGGTGCCGGTGGTGCTGAGGGCCAGTGCGTATCCACCCAGGGCGGTATTCCAGGAGCCGGTGGTGGAGTTGCGCAAGGCAAAAGCCCCCGCAGCCGTATTGTTGGTGCCGGTGCTATTGGCGCGCAGGGCGTTAACACCGATGGCCGTATTTAAATAGCCGGTAGTGTTATCTGCAAATGATTTGTAACCAAAGGCCGTATTGGCCTGGCCCGTAGACAGGGCCCCGCTCCTGAAACCCACAAAGGTGGAAGAAATAGCCGAATCAATCAGTCCCGAATGAATGCTATTGGTTTTAAACCGGAGCGGCATATCATCGGTGGTGCCTATAAAGTGGGTATTTACATCGGTGCCGCTGTTGCCTTTGATAGTCCAAAAGGGTGTGAGAGGATTATAGACTTCGGCCTGAGCCATGATGTATTGGGGCTGCCACATCCATATCGCAACAGCCCATAAAAAGATACGCTTCATAGAAGCGTAAAAATATTGCTTGGGCAGCAACGGAACAAACAAAAAATTGCTTTATATCGGGAAGCAAAACACTACTATGAGAAGAGCACCGGTGTATGATTTAATTAAAACGCTGAGCACCGCTGAAGTAAAAAAGATGACGAAGCGGTGCGAATCTGCCGATGCTGCTTATGGTTCACTATTACGCATCATGCATGGCTCTGCAAAAAAAGATGAAGCCCTTTTCAAAAAAGAGTTTGCTGCCATACACCCCCAGGTAGACTACACCGAAACCAAATCGTATCTCTATAAGTTTCTGCTCCGCCACCTCACCGAATGGGAGCATGAGCAAAATGTGTTTACGGAAGTCAATTACGCTTTTGTAACCGCTGAGCTATTGCTGAACCGGGGCTTAAAACAGGAAGCCTACACTATTTTTAAGAGCGCAAAAACCAAAGCCGATGAGGCGGGATTTTATCAGCTGAGTATCGTGGCCCTGAAGCGGATGCAAAACATTTGTTTCTCAACATCGCGCACTGATAAAGATTATGCACTCATCCACCAACTGGGGTTGGAAGAAGCGGACGCCCGTGAAAAAGATAAAGCAGCGTCCATATCCCTGCAACTGTATATCCGCTTTCTGCACCTGATAGAAAAACATGGGGCCCCACCACACCGACTGTGCTCGAAGCCTTTCAGAAAATAGTGAAACACACCGTGGTGCAGCAGCGCGATGAGGTGACCTCTAAGCAAGCCCGCTTAATCACCTTTGATTTACTCACCAATTATTACCGCCTCACCAATCAGTACAAGCAGTTGGTGGCCATCAGCAAAAAAGAATTAGTGCACTATACCCCTGCGCTGCTGAAAGACCCCTACTATGCCTATCGCTATATATTTATGCTGCACAACCTGATTGGGACTCTGCCGCACAGCGCTGAAAGAAAAAAATACTATACGCTGCTGGAGCGTGCTCCCACACCAAACGAAACGACCCTTCACTATAAGCGTTTGTTTTTGCTGCATAAAGCACAAGGCGAGGCAGCGCGCATGAGCGAACAGGATTTTTCAAAACTATATGCACAAACCGATGCGGAGTTAAAGCATAGCTGGTTGCAGCAAAAAGCCCAAGGAGCGCATGAATCTTTTGTTTAACTTCCTGCAGATAGTCCTTTCGCGCAAAGACTATGATTCAGCATCTTCACTTCTAATAGCTGAACTGAACAATAAGGAATTGGAAAAGATGTTACCGCAGCAATACATCGGTCTGCGCTTTTTTTATTTAGTGACCTTATATGAGCAGGGAAAATTCCATCTCATGGAATCGCCACTGCGAGCGCTACACTATGCCGTGCAGCGCGAGGACAAACAAAATAAAGTGGCGCAGGAGCTAGCTCGTTTATTTTCCTTACTAGTAAAACAAGCGCCCGCTTTGAAGCTAAAGCAAGCTATACAGAAAGTAGAAGCGGGTGTGAAAAGCACGCCCTATTTTAGTAACCAGATGTCGGGCATCAATCGGCTGATTGAAAGTACCTGGTACGAAAACCTATCAAAGCGGTATCGCTGATTTGTATTACTGCCTGAACGGCACTTTAAAACTGCTAATCACCTTATTGTCTTCGTCTACGATACTCATCTCCACGTATTCTCTGCCCACAATCCTCACTTTGCCAAAACCATTCTTGCATTCGCGACTGCTGATGCCAATGCCGCCCTGGTTCCAGATTTTCTTCCAGCGATATTGACCCAGCGCATGGCCAATCAGTTTCAGATATTTAGCCAGCTCGGTGGTGGACACACTCAGTCCGCTTGCATTCATCTCCGGAAAGCCTGCATTGGTGCCATCGTCCATCACGCTGTGGTGAGTATCGCCACTTACTACAATGATGTTTTTGATATTGTTCTGTTTCACAAACTCCATAAAGTCTTCGCGCTCGTGCGGATAGCCCACCCAGTAACGGCTAAAGCCAAGCGCCAGTTGAAAACCATTCCAGGTTTTCCAATGCAGTTGCTGGATTCGTATGCCGGCATCGATTAGTTTTTTACAAGCACCATTCAACGGCACACCGCTTACAATAAATTTCCAATCGGCTTTAGATTCCAGCAGACTGCGCTTGAGCCATTCCATTTGTTTTTTGCCGAATAGAGTGAGCGATGAATCGGGGGCAAACCGCCAGCGCTTTTTAATGGAATCGTATTTAAAGCAATCACCATCCGGAAAGTCCTTATCACTGTTGCGGTCGAGCACAAAAAACTCGGCATTGCCAAATTGGAAGGAGTGGAAAATGCCCTCGGTGGTGTCAGGCAGTTGGTAATGCGGAAAATAATCGGCATAGCCTTTAATCACATTGCTGCGCCAGTGTGGCGGAAAGGTGTCAGCCGGCATGTCGTAGTAGATTCTTCCTTTTTTGCGGTAGGCTTTAAAATCGTTGATATGATAGCGGCCTCCACCGGCCCCCACGTAATCGTCATCGTCAAACACATAATCAATGGGCACGGAGCGCAGCATGCCTTTCATCACTTTTTCGTTGTAGCGTCTGCGGTAGCTGCTGTCAATGCCATCCTGCGAGTCGGCATAGCTGCGCGATATCATATAATCGGGGTAGGTATAATCGCCCGTGTGCATCAGGAAGTAAGGATTGTTCAGCGGCATGGCATCAAACACTTTCATATTCTCCGTTTCCTGACAACTGCCGGTCACAAAACTGTAATCACCCAAAGCGCCCTCTGCCGGAAAGGTTTTAAAAGAACCGCGAACACTATCTTCTTTCCCTTCGAATAAAATACGGTAGAAGTAGCGGGTATCAGGCTGCAAACCAACAACCGACAGCATCAGCGATTTGTCACGCAGCGAATCGGTGACTCCTTTAGCAGCTGTTGCATTTTCTAAATCGGCTCGCTCGCTGAACTCCATTATTACCTTGCCGCACTGGTGTGTGCGGATGTAAATTTTGCAAGTGGTAGCCGTTACAGCGCCTATCACAGGGCCGTGCGTGATGTATTGTGCGCTAACCCTGCACGAGAGCATGATAAAGCAAAGAAGCAATAAAGAGTGGCGCATTAGAAATTGTAGCGAAACTGCATGGTAAAGTTGCGAAGCGGCTCTGGCTTGCCGGGGCGCAGGGAGTAGTAGCGGTTGGTTACGTTCTTGATAATAAAGCCCATTCCAAAATGGTCGTTGATTTTCATCCCCATGCGTATATCCATAAAGAAATCGCCATTTAAACGACCATTAATATATTTCTCCAGCGCATTGATATCGCTGAAGATAACGTTGGCAATGGTTTTATAAAAACCGGGCACCACCTCGGGTATGCTGCCATAGTTAAAGGTGGCTCCGAGGTAACATTTCCAATAAGTAATTTCCATATCGGCACGGAACAAATGTCTGATGCGGTAAGGCAACACATTAGCGGTATCCGGTCCGGTTACACGTTGTGTGTTATACTTAAACAAGTCTTTGATGTACTCACCGGCCGTGTATTTATCAGCTGCCTGTGCATCCGATTTCTTCGTAGGAAAATTGTAGGAGTATCCGCCAGTAAACTGCAAGCCTACGGGCCCCAGTTTACCCGTGGTCATCAATCCCACTTCATATCCGGCTACCCGGGCACTTTCATAGTTGAGCGGACGTGCGCCCAATATTTTGTTGGAACCGGGAAAAGGAAATTCCACCGAGTCGGGAAAAATCTGTGTGCCGTTAGAGAAAGTATTGGGCCACACACTGACCTGATACTCGATAAAGTTTTTGTATTCCTGCCAGAAGAAGGACAGGTCAATAAAGGCTTTCCAGTTTTTAATTTGAAATCCTTGTTTAATTCCAAACTCTAAACTCCAGCTCGATTCATCGCGCAAGGTATCGTTGGGTATAATAAACACGCCTGCCACAAAAGGCTGTGCAATATATTTTTCGGCAATAGTCGGCACACGATATCCCTGCCCCACGATGCGCGCAGGAACGTTCCTTTAGCCGCCTGAATATTAATACCGCTTCTAAAGATGGGGCGGGTAGTAATCACGGTAGTATCTACCCCGGCAATTTCGTAGCGCACACCGGCCTGCACCGATAAGATTTTGTAATTGCACTCTAACTGGGTGAAGATTGCTCCGCTGTAATTGACATGCAGGCCCGGATATAGATTGCTTTTTGAAAAGGCAAATGAAAAAGGTAAGCCGGCTGTTACAATCAACAAATCTTTTCTAAAGCGGTATTGATACTGGTTATCTACGTTTAATGAATTGCTGTTGGCGTCAATATCGCTTCCGTTACCAGCACGGTTTATACCCATATAGCGGATGTTCACCTTTACATTATGGCCTTTGTCATTTCCATAAGCCAGGTGCGGGTCAATGAGCCACTTCTGGTGTTCATCTCCCGAATAATTGGCCGGCACGTAGGCCAGCGAATCCAGGTCCTGTGAAATAAAAAACAATTCGTTTCGCTCTACAAATATCTGCCCGTTTATCCCATAACTTAAACCGGGTGTTTTAGGGTCTATGTAGCGTGTTTTCAAAAAACCCCGCACCCGGAACCCGTCATTATTCTGCAGAAAACTTTTATCGTAGAAAACATTACCACCGGTTACTATCTGCAGATTCTTTTCTCTGCGCTGGTGGTTCACATTCACCGACCCAAAAAACGGTGGCGCAGAGCCCCACCACCGTTGACGCGGGTCTTTAGGGCTATCATAAATACCTACGTTGGTTTCCAACTCCGTTTTTGGTTCACTTTGAGAAGGCCATTCGGTGATTACGTTTACCACACCATTCAACGCACTGGAGCCATACACCACCGAAGAAGCGCCCTTTACCACTTCTACTTGTTTCACGTTTTCGAGCGGGGCCATCTTGGTTTGCACTTCTCCCCTATCGGCACTGGAGAGTGAAAGACCATCGCTCAGCACAGCCGTTCGTGTGCCCACACCATAAGAAAAGGAGCTACCACCGCGAATAGAGATGGTACCATCCTGCACCAGCACGCCCGATGTTTTGCTTACCACATCACCCAGATCGTTAGCATTGGTATTTCTAATCTGGTCCTTGGTTACTACTTCGGTCGATACGGTTTCTTTAGCCGAATTCTTTTTGTATTGGCTTACCGTGGTGACCTGTGCAATTTGAATAGCAGCAGGACGCATGTCCACATTTAGCTCCTTCTTTTCGCCTGCAGCCAGCGTAATGGTATACTTTTCATTTTTGTATCCGATAAATGAAACCGTAAACTCGTATTCCCCGGGCGGCAAACTCATTTTATATCTGCCCGAAGCATCCGAAGATGCTCCGCGCATTTTGGCATATTTGAAAGCGGCTCCTTGCAAATAGTCTTTGGTTTCCGCATCGCGCACGACACCATAGAGTTCTGCATTCTGAGCAAATGCGAAAGAGGCTACAAGCAGTAGAACCAGAGAAGAATAAAATGCTTCATGAGCGGGAATGAGATTTTAATTAGAATTCTAATAAAGTAAGATTAAGCAATGGTGCAAAGCACTTAGAACTTAATTTCGGCAAATGGAATCTCGTGAACTATTTGCGAAACGTTCGCTTTGTCGATTATTTCCAGCTTTAGAGACTTGGCATTCCAGTCAATGTTGATGAATCCATAATTAGCCTCCATAAAAGGTTGGCCGATACGGTTAATGTTTCCACCATCGCAACTGTGCCCGTGCGTCATGCCACTGCTGGTTAAATCATATAGCGCGTAGCAGTTATCGCGCTTTACTTTACTCAACTCGGAGTAATGCAAATCGCCACTAATAAAAAACACCCCGCTGGCTTTTGTTTTCTCTATCAGTTGCATCATGCGCTCGCGCTCATGCGGCATATTCACCCATGCTTCCCATCCGTTGAAATCCACCAAAAACTGTGTGCTGCTGCAAATGAGGCGGAGGTCAGCCGGTTTTTTCAACTCCTCTTCCAACCATTTCCATTGTTCCTCGCCCAGAAACGTTTTTGTCTTAGAGGGCATTTTAAAGTAGGGCCCTTTGCATTTCAGGTCCAGCCGAACCCGCATCAACTTATCGCGAAAGGTGCGACAATCCAGCATAATAATCTGCAGCTTTTTGCCATCCACTCCATACTCGAAGGAGGTATAAACTCCTGAGTGTTTTCTTCGGTCGCTTTCTTGTGGCTCTTTAAAAAAATCAAGAAAAATCTTTTTTGACTCTTCTTTCATCCGGTATTCTTTCCCGGCATCATTCTTCCCATAATCGTGGTCGTCCCAGGTAGCTATCACCGGAGTTTTCTTTTGCAGCTCGATGTATCCGGGTTTTGATGCAAACATTTCATATTTCTGTCTGAGCAGTTCCATGTCTTTGGTGTCACCATAAATATTATCGCCCAGCAGCACAAAAAGCTCGGGCTGTTTCTCTATGACTTTATACCATATTTTCTGAGAATCGTTTTGACTGATACAAGAGCCAAATCCAATTCTTGACAGTACTTGAGTTGAATTGATTTGAGCAGCGCCCATTATCGGCAGCAGGCAAGAGAGGAGGAGAATTTTATGCATGTATTTGTTTTTAAATAAAGTGAAACCTCATTCAAAAATACTGAGGGCAGGTTTCCCTATCCAGCAATCAGGTGTTTTCAGGTTTAGGATTTTGGCAAGCGTTGGTGCCGTATCAAACTGGCGGATGCGTTGCTTTATAGTAAAGTTTTTGCGCACCCCTTTTCCCATCATTAACCAAGGGATTTGCATTTCGCGCTGCGTAGCCCCTCCATGGCCTTTGTGGGTTCCTCCATGGTCAGCAGTGATAAGAAGGTAGGTTTCTTCAAAAATACCGGCCCCTTTAAGGGCACTGATAATGACGCCCGTTAGAGAATCGGCCAAGCGGATGCTTTGGTAATATTCCTCAGTAAAATGCCCGTAGGCATGTCCAGCATGGTCCACATGGTCAAAATGCACAAACAGAAAATCAGGTTTGTCTTTGGCAATCAAACGGCAAGCCTGGCTGCAGGCATCGTATTCCCCCGAGGCATTGATAGACACATTCATGCTCTCTGTATTTGCCAGGCGGGCAAAACCGTCCCAGTCATAGACGCAATCGATAACAGCATCGGGATTCTGGTCTCGGATGACTTTAAATATTGTTGGAAAAATCTCCCCCGGCATTTGACCACAGAGACACTTGTCAGCAATTTTATCTCGCTCCCAATCGTTGCCGTGAATGTGGTTTTGTTTCGGAGCAGCGCCATTGATCATGGCAGCCCAGTTGGGCGAACTGGTGGTGGGAAAGACAGCACGAGCACGATGAGTATAGGCTCCGTGCTGTTTAATAAAATCGAAATGCGGGGTACTTGTTTTTGAATTCCCATACCCCCCATTCCATCAAATCCTAAAACCACCACATGCTTTCTGATTTGTGCAGAACACAAGAGCGTGGCAAAGGTCATAAAAAATAGAAGCGTTAATGTTCGCATAGAGTTAGGCTAAGGCAAATCCCCTTCCTCCACGCTTAGCCACGTTTCCGGAAATTTTAAATCTTTAAACCAAACCAGTTTCCAGTTGCCATCGTTGTATTCCAGAGCGGTCATGTTCTCTACCCAGTCTCCACTGTTTAAATACAACACATTACCATTTGCCGTTTCAATCTCTTTAATCTCCGGAATATGCGAGTGACCATTCGCCACCACCTGGTAGCCATTCTCGGCACCTATCTCGGCTCCGGTTACGGCATAATCGTGCAGTTTTTTAACGCCTCGTTTTGTAGCGGCTTTCACCTTTTGGGAAAAGGAAGATTTCTCGCGACCAAACAATTCCAGAAAGAAATTGACCAACTTATTGATCAGAATCAAAAGTTCATACCCGATTGTGCCTAGTTTGGCAAGTAACCGAGAACCCCGCATGCTTACATCAAAAATATCGCCATGAAAAAACCAATGCTTTTTCCCGTCCAGTTCCAGCACCAACTTATCTTCCAGTTCCAGGTTGCCCAGGTTGAGGCCCGAATACCTCCGCAACATTTCATCATGATTTCCGGTCAGGTAATATACCCGTACACCTTCGCTGATAAATTTGAAGATACGCTGCAAAACTTTTGTGTGGCTCTTGGGAAAATAATACGAGCGAAATTGCCAGATATCTATCAAGTCTCCGTTAATAATCAGAATTTCCGGCTCTATACTTTTGAGATACTTATTTAACTCCTTTGCCTTGCAGCCCACAAAACCCAAATGAACATCGCTGACAACACAAACTTTTACTTTTCTCTTGACTGCGGTCATGTGCAAATGTGTTGAGTGAATGTTATGCTTCTGTTACTCGAATATAGTGCCCAGGTTAACTTTTGCTGCAGCAGATACCGGATTGATTCGGGCCAATTCGTTGTTCGGAAACTGCACTTTAAAATCGGTCCATCCGGGTGTGCCGGCACGTGGGTCGGGACGGTAATAATCGGTAGATAGAATCTGTGCTCCACTTTCAAATGCAGCGTTTTTATAGGTATAATCACCGGTTCTGGCTTCATCTGTGTTTGCATCAGTACGGGTGCGAACCATAAAACCTTGGCTCACTAGCTGTTGAATTTCAGTTTTACTGGATATGCTGTTGTTCTTGATTAAAAACATGGCATGGTCGTCATTCTTGTTTCCGGTATACACAAACATAGCCCGGCCCTGCAGGGTATTATGCCCGGACAGGTATTCTTCTTCTGCGCCACCCTGCATAATGAAAAATATTTTGCCGCGGGCCTGCGACAGTGTCGGCAAATTACCCGCTACAGTAGCCTCGCGCAGTGTAGGATAGCTACCGCGGATTTCATCGGGCGTTAATACATTTTGTAACTCACTGCCAAAAACAGATTTAATTTCCTCGTCTATTTTGTTGCAGGCTTCATCATCGTATAACACAGCACTCGTCAACCCTGCACCGGGCACCACATCGGCCACCGCATCTTCCTTTGTTTCCACGTTAATAAACAGCGGCAAGTGATTGGGGTGTGCATCGCTCCATTGCTTAACGCTTTGTAAAGCGTCCTTGAACGTTAGGTGAAGCGTATTGAAATCAAAGTCGAGAATGTGTATGATTTTAAAACCGGGCTGCAGCAACTCAGGCAAGTTGGAAGCAGCGGGCTGAGCCATGGCAAACTGCTTACCCATTCTGTAATAATATTTACCCCCATCCGGATCGTTGTAAATATCCAACTCTAAACCGCGAACATTGTAACTATTAAACTGAACCTCTAATGGTTCGTGCCAGTAGTCAATCCCCGCGGGGTCGTAAGCAGCAGGAAGAATTCCTAACTGAGCAGCAGTAGCCATCCATGAAAAAATTCCGGAGTCTGTTTTTAAGTGATAACTGTTGTGGCTGGCAATGAATTGGACTTCATTAATTTTCAAGCTATCGGTGGGGCCGTTATCATAGACCACTCCTTTTTTCTCTTTGTGACAAGCAGTTACAGCTAACAAAATGGCAAAACAAAAAACGGAGCAAGTAGACTTCATGCAGTATTAAATTTTTATGAATTTAATGAAGCCTTTATGTAAAGCAAGAGGAAGGTCGGCCTAAAAAACGGATATGCCAAAACCAGGCGACTACTTACCGATGCCGGCACCACCACCTATAGCCCTAAGTTCTTTGCCTATGCCTATAAACGATTGATAGTTTAGGGGAAACTCCAGCAAAACATGTAACATACTCAGGAAGTAAAGTGCTACCAAACCATAGTAGTAGTTATAGGCATATAGGGCCACCGAAAACAACCATATGAATAGAACTGTAGCCAATTGCTTTTTAGGCACCCGGTGCCACTGTATGACCTGTGTTTTGGAGAACCAATTGAGGTAGTGATAGGTGTAGGCAAAAGCGATAAACCGCATGATGCCCAGTCCAGCTGCCGATTCAAACACCGTTTCGCGTGTGTATTGCCCGAGTTTAAACAGTTCAATCAGCGATTTATTGAGCTGCACAAAGCCACTCTCCATCAGCGCCTTTTCGGCATAGCTGCTCACCTGATAAAAGCTGAACTGTGGTTGTACCACAAAAAAACTTATAGCACACAGGACAAAAATAACCAGCGAACCATAGCCCGTTCTGCTTTTGTTTTTCAGTGCACCATACAGGATGAACAAGCCGGTAAATAAGAAAACATGAATCAGCGTGGGGAGAAACACTCCAAAGAGATACACGAAAGGCATATTTCGCTGCAACAGTGCTCCTAAAAACAAGGCCACTGCCACCAAAGCTACTTTGTAAAAAACATCCTTCAACAAAACAGTCCCCAAGGCATAGAAGAAGGAAATAAAAATGAGCGTAGTGGTAAAAGTGGCGTACTCCTTAAACACAAAACTGAATAAAAACAACAGTATCCCGATAAGGATAAAAGGAACGTAATCCCATTTGCCCAAGGCAAAATAGTTTCGCTGGTGAAGCCATGAAATTTCGGTCAAATAATGCAGGGGGCCCAGCACAGCATAAGAAAAAAGAAATACTTCAAAAGGCAATACAAACGCTGCCACACAAGCAAAGACCATCAATATCATGTTGGCTATATCTATGCGGTTTGTGTTCATCCCTTTATAGCATTAACTCCACTAGCCCAGACCGGGAATCTGTGGCATGTTACTCATCATTTCTTTCTGCATCATTGCTTCGGCTTTATCCAGGGCCTCGTTCACAGCCGATTGTATTTTCCCTTCCAGCACCAGTTTATCATCTGTTTTCAAAATCTCAATGTCTTTAATTCTGCGATTTCCGGTAGCCGATACTTTTACCCAATCATTCTCGCCATATACTAGGGTTTCGTCCAATTTCTTTTTGGTTTCTTCCATTTTTTGCTTCAACTCCTGAAGCTGTTTCATCTGATCAAAAAAACCCATTCCTGTAGTTTTTTATAGTTTAAAAATACCAAGCGAATGTATTTTTCGTTTTCATGTTTTGCAACAGCCCGAATGCAAACAGAAGCTAAAGTTTGGAGGTTTGATTTCGCAATTCGGCCATAAGCCACATATTTACAGCCTTACATGATACGATTTAGAGTTAGCTCATTACTGCTTTTTTTCCTGTTGCTCTTTGGCGGAGTACAGCAGGGGTACGCGCAGTTGAACTATGATTATCTGGAGGGCAAATTTTTAATTAAGGGAACAGTCATAGACGTTCAATCCAAGAAACCGGTGCCACTGACCAATATTAAAATTTTGAATTCCGGTAAAGCGGTAACCACCGATAGCGAGGGTCAATTCAGTTTTTATGTATACAAAACCGATACGCTCAAGTTCAGTTCGGTGGGTTATCTTAATAAGACACTACACATCAGCGACCTGGACCCGGCCAATTATTACACAATGGAGATACAATTGATTCACGATTTTGTAAAACTGAAAGAGGTCACCATTTACCCGTTTCGCAATAAGGAAGAATTTATAGAAGCATTTATGGATGCGAAAGAGGTAGGTAAATTGGAAATTTATGGCATTGAAAAGCCGAAGTATTCCAATAAAGTCCCCAAAGCAAAGTTCAATAACCCCATCTCACTCCTCTACGAAAAAGTAAAAAAACGGAGAGCAGCCAACCCGGACTTTCGGCCATAGCCGGTTCTCGGTTTGTATCTTTTACCATACTGCTGTTTAAATCAAAAGACCGCAACATAAGCAAGGCGGCATTTTAATTCACACTTTTGGTGCATGAGCGGTAAAGAATGGCGCAAGAAGTTTCAGAAATTGCATCCGGCTTTCAGAAATCCTTATCTGATTGCTCTTTTGCTGTTTATGCTGTGGATGCTTTTTATGGATGAAAACAATCTGCTGAACCAGTACCGAAAATACAGCCAGTTAAAAGAACTACGTGAAAAACGAGCTTACTACCTGGAGCAGATAAAAACCACCAATCAGCAGTATGCCGAACTGACCACCAACCCCGAGAGTCAGGAGAAATTTGCCCGCGAAAAGTATCGGATGAAGCGCGATAACGAAGATGTGTTCGTGATCGTGAAGGAATAGTTGGCACATCTTTATTTCATTTGCTCTATGATTTTATCTCTCACGCCCACACACTTTGCTGATTACGAACTAATAGACTGCGGAAATTTTCAGAAACTGGAAAGGTTTGGCAAAGTGATTACCATTCGCCCGGAACCACAAGCCGTGTGGAACACTTCGTTGCCTTTGCAGGAATGGGAAAAACGGGCGCACGTAAAATTTGTTCCTCGCTCGTCCTCCAGTGGCGATTGGAAAAAACTGAAAGACATAGCAGACAGATGGAATATTGGATACGAAAACGGAAATCAGTTTCAATTGCGCCTTGCGCTTACTTCGTTTAAGCATGTGGGGGTGTTTCCCGAGCAGGCTGTTAATTGGGACTACATTACAGAAAGCATCTCTTCCTTCGAAAAAATCACTCCTAAGTTTTTAAACCTCTTTGCTTACACCGGTGCGGCTTCGCTGGCTGCTCGCTCAGCCGGAGCAGAGACCTATCACCTCGACTCTATCAAGCAAGTAGTATCCTGGGCACGCGAAAACATGGAGTTGAGCAAACTCGACAACATTCGATGGGTAGTGGAGGATGCTTTGAAATATGTGAAGCGCGAAGTGAAGCGAGGCAACAAATACAACGGCATTATTCTGGACCCTCCTGCCTACGGACATGGCCCGGATGGCGAAAAATGGAAACTGGAAGATAGCATTGGCGAAATGATGGAATTAGTGTTGCAACTGCTGGATGAAAAAAATCATTTTCTCATTCTTAATGCCTACTCGCTTGGGTTCTCCTCCTTGATTTTGGAGAATCTGGTTAAACAAAATTTTAAGCCCGAAAACCTTGAATGTGGTGAGTTGTATCTGCAGGATAACTTCAAGAAAAAACTACCGTTAGGTGCTTTTGCCCGCTTCAGAAAAGTGAGCCGATAAATAGCTATGCCAACTTATCGAATATCTTTTCCATTAGCGAATTGAGGGTGGCTGCCTCTGCTTTGGTAAGTTTCTGAGTAGAAGCACTCAGTTCATTTTCTCGTTGGTCAATATCCGCTAACAGCTCGAGTCCTTTTTTGGTGATAGCCACATCCACCGCTCTTCTATCGTATACAGAGGGCACTCGCTCCACTAATGAGGCCTTGCGCAGCCTTTCCACTATTCGCGATGCATCGCTCATGCGGTCAATCAATCGTTCGCGAATTAAGCCTACCGTGCACGGTTTAGGATGTTGGCCGCGCAAAATACGCAAGGCATTATACTGTTGACAGGTAATGCCATAATGTTTTAAAAAACTTTCGTGATGATTCGTAATCAGGTTGGCAGCGTACAGAATACTTATGATGGCTTTATGCTTTTCATCGTTAAAATTGGGTTGATGAATCAATTGTTCTATGGTCGGCATACTAGGGAGTATTTGGTGCCAAGTTACTTGCCGAATCCTTATTGTCAACCCATGGTAGGGAAAATCGTAATAAAAAAAAACGGAGCAGATCGCTCTGCTCCGCCACACATAAAACCCCTTACTCTTTATAATCGGTTGACTAATTTCTACCGCAAATATATGTTTAAACACACTTATAACGAAACCAATCGCCAAAAAAGTTTGAAAAGCGCAGTCTTCGCTTAATTGAGCTCAAATTTAACAAATGGGAGGTCAATAGGTATAATTGCGGCTCTGGGAGGGCTTACAGCCGTTGTATTAGGGGCGTTTGGCGCACATGCTCTCAAGCCCTATCTTAATGTAGATCAGCTAAATATGTGGGAAAAGGGAGTCCAGTATCAATTCTACCACGCCATCACCATTTTGATATGCTTCGGGATTCTTAAAAGGGAACCCTCAACCATTATCCGGAATGCTTCTTTTTGTTTTGCGCTGGGAATTATCTGCTTCTCCGGTTCACTTTATCTGCTCTCTACCAGACACCTTACCGGCCTGCCAAGCTGGTTTCTTGGACCAGTAACACCCATTGGGGGATTATTTTTCATTGTTGGTTGGGCGAATATTTTAGGAAGCGTTTTGCGGAAGGATGCAAAAGCACAATAACAAATCTCCTACTTTTCTTTACGCTTTGCAGCTTCCCTTTTAGACACCTTATCTAAATCTGCTTTCGGGTCGTTTCGGGTATCCTCTTCTTTCAGGTTTTGAGCCAGCATCAGTTTGTCTTTTCCATATTTTGATTTCATGCGGTCTATTGCTTTGTATAGCAAGACATCTTTTTCTCTGTCCTCAAACATATTAATCTGGTAGTGTCCTTCTTCCAGATTGCTAAACCGTACTCCGAGTAACCGCACTTTTCTTCCGGGTTCATGAAACTCATGAAACAAATGCAACACCCGCTCCAATAGTATTTTAGAATTAGAAGTGGGTTCAATACTCATTTGCTTGGTGTGCGTTTCAAAATTGGTGTATCGCACCTTGATGGCCACACACCGCGCCAGCTTCTTTTCCTCGCGCAGCTCAAACCCCAGTTTTTCGGTTAGGGAAATCAATATCTTTTTCAACCATTCTGCATCCTCATTATCCTTACTAAAGGTGCGCTCAGCACTCATCCCTTTAGGTTCATGGAAGGGTTGAATAGCCACAGAACCTTTGCCATGTGCTCGGTTCCATAGGTCCACACCGCCTTTCCCCATCCAGTTGTACAGCGCTTCTGCCGAAAATTCGCGAAGCTGCCGGATGGTTTTTATGCCTTTTTCGTTCAGTCGTTTCTCGGTTTTCTCACCACAAAATGGAATTTTCCCCACAGGCAATGGATCTAAAAAGGCTTGTTCATCTCCTGGTGCAATCATAAACTGCCCATTTGGTTTCGCTTCGTTGGTGGCCATTTTCGCCATCATTTTATTGGTAGATAATCCAAACGAAATAGGAAGTTGCGTTTCGGCAATAATCCGCTGTCTTAACTTAACACTCCACTCCCAGCAGCCGTAGAATTTCTCCATACCGGTAAGGTCTACATAAAACTCATCAATAGAAGCTTTTTCAAAAAGCGGTGCCTCCGCGGCTACAATATCCGTCACCATTTTGGAATAGCGGGAGTATTCTTTGTGATGGCCGGGCATAAAAATGCCATTGGGGCATAGTTTTCTTGCCTGCTTAAAATTCATAGCACTGTGAACGCCAAACTTTCTGGCTTCGTAGCTGCAAGACGACACTACTCCTCGATCACCAACACCACCTACAATTACAGGCTTTCCTATCAGCGATGGATCTAAGATCCGTTCCACCGACACAAAAAAGGAATCGAGGTCCATGTGTAAAATGTATGTTTGCACAGCAGTAATGGTAAACAATCTCCCCCTAACTTAACGGATGCATATTCAACATATAACCATTCAGAGTCCGCTAGGCTTGATTCGTATTTCAGGCACCACCGACTTTATATCGGAAGTAAAGTTCTGTGCCCCGAGTGAAGTGGAATATGAAAGCAAAAATGAACTACTCCTTGCCTGCAAGATTCAATTAGATGAATATTTCAATGGTACAAGACAGACATTCCAACTCCCGCTGCAAGCATCAGGCACAGTCTTTCAGCACAAAGTGTGGACACTATTGCAGCAGATACCATTCGGTCAACTTTCTACATACGGACAGTTGGCCCACCAACTAAACATGAATAGTGGCTCATCGCGGGCAGTGGGTTTAGCAAATGGGAAAAATCCAATCGCTATTATTATTCCATGCCACCGGGTTATTGGACAAAATGGAAACTTAACCGGCTATGCAGGCGGTGTGTGGCGAAAACAATGGTTACTGGAGCATGAGCGTAAAAACAGCCCAATGAACGGAGTGCTGTTTTGAATCAATGAGGCTACAGATTATCAAACTGATAAATAGGATCAATGGGTGTGTTGGGCGGCATATCGAATATCTGGCGTAATAGCCCATCGTGCAGGTCGTAAACCCAACCGTGAATATGCGGTCGCTGATGATGCTTCCATGCTTTCTGAATGATGGAGGTTTCGGCCAAGTGCATCACCTGCTCTTTTACATTTAACTCAACTAATCGATTTGTTTGCGCTTCCTCGGTGGGCAGTGCCATTATTTCTTCGCGATGAATTCTGTATACATCCTTAATATTTCGCAGCCATTTATTGATAATCCCTAAGCTATGATGATTCATAGCTGCTTTTACCCCTCCGCATCCGTAATGCCCGCATACAATCACGTGCTTTACTTCCAGATATTCTACAGCGTATTGCAATACACTCAGCAAATTCAAATCGGTGTGCACCACCATATTGGCTATGTTTCTGTGCACAAAAATTTCACCAGGTTCGGTTCCGGTTATTTCGTTGGCCGGCACACGACTATCACTACAGCCTATCCACAAAAATTCCGGGTGCTGTATCCCAACAAGACGTTCAAAGTATTCCGGATCATCCAGTATTTTTCCTTTGGCCCATGCTTTATTTTCAAGTAAAAGTCTTAGTTGTTTGCTATTGGTCATGTGTGGTGATATTAATTTCTTCAAAATAATTTTTCCGGTTGTGCTCTGTTTTTTTTGATTTCAACTTGTATGCCCTTTAAGCTGGCATGTTTGGTAAAATCATTAACCACCTCAATAATATCTTTATCAATAAAATTGGATTTAGTGCCATCTATGAGCACGTAACTACCGTCTGCAATTTCTTCCAGCTTTCGCTTGAGAAAGGCCTTATTCATAAAGGAAACTTCCTTGCTGAAACGTACGATATACTGACCTTCATCCTGCACAATTAGTATAGCCGTTTTGAAATTGCTGTAAGCAACAAAAAACAAACCGACCAATATGCCTACCAGTATACCCACCAACAAATCGGTAAAAAGAATAACAACAATAGTGACCACAAATGGAAGCAACTGGTCTATTCCCTTTTTCAATTGCTCCTTAAAGATAGCGGGCTTAGCCAGTTTGTACCCCACAAAAATCAAGACTCCCGCCAGAGCCGATTTAGGAATCATATTCAGAATATCGGGTATAAAGTATACACAGAGTAACAACAAAATACCATGTAGTATGGCAGATAACTTTGATTGTGCCCCTGCATGAATATTGGCAGAACTTCGAACGATAACAGCAGTAACCGGCAAGCCACCAATGAGGCCCGATAGAATATTTCCACTGCCTTGCGCTATCAACTCTCTATTAGTGGGCGACACCCGTTTATATGGGTCTAATTTATCGGAAGCTTCCAAACTGAGCAATGATTCCAGACTAGCCACAATTGCAATGGTGACACCGGTGACCCACACATTGTAGTTTGATAAAAAGGCCACATCGGGAAATGTGAAGAGTGAAATAAACGAAGATATAGAACCAGACACGGGAATATTTACCAGATGATCTTCTACCAAAGCCAACTCCGGGTGCCAAAGCATGAACGCACTATTGATAAGTACTCCCACGACTACAACCACCAACGCAGCCGGTGTAAGCACTAAAATTTTGTTGGTCTTAAAGAATTTTGTTTCCCAAAGTAGTTGGATTCCAATGGCTATAAAACCAATCAACATAGCAGCCGGTGAGATATAACGAAATGCATACATCAGTTCCGTTAAGGTGTTTTGTCCATCGGGTTGTGTAAATGTTTCATCACCCTCAAAATCAGCATCATAACCCACCAAGTGTGGCAGCTGTTTCATAATCAGAATGATACCAATGGCAGCCAGCATTCCTTTAATAACCGAAGATGGAACGAAGTCGCCTATAACTCCGGCTTTTACAAAGCCAAGAAAAAGTTGGATACATCCGGCTATTACGACCGAAAGCAAAAATGCTTCGTAGGCGGGCACTTCTGCAATAGCAGAAGCCACAATGGAAGTGAGCCCCGCAGCAGGACCGCTTACACTTAAAGGGGAGCCGCTGATGGCACCTACTATTATACCGCCAATGACACCAGCAATGATGCCCGAAAAATAGGGCGCATTAGAGCCGGATGCTATACCCAGGCAAAGTGGCAAAGCCACGAGCGCCACTACTAAAGCTGCCGGAAAATCGGAACTCCAAGTATCAAAAAAACCTTTCTGTTTATTCTCCATGTTAAATTTTATTGGGCTTAAAATAATTATTCACTTTCAAAATGAGAATAATCGCTCTCAGAATTCAGGAAGCTGAGCCACCATTTAAAATCAGTGATAATAAAATTGTTTTCGTTTTTCCGTATGGGAATAGACTCGGACTTAGGCTCTTTCACATATCCGTTTATGCTTCGCAAATGCAGGAAAAGTTTTTCCGGATTAAAGTAGTACGCGTCTGATGTTTTGATTATCTCTGAAAAGTATTTGCAAGTCTCTTGAGAAGTATATCGCAACAATTTTTCCCTGTGCAGAATAAAAATCTCAGTAATCAGATAAACGGAGTCATGAGTAAGCTGCTTTTCTAAAACTGCCGGTCTCTTATTGCACATATACTGCCTCACTACACCACTAGTTATGTTCATCGTTGTGTCTTCAAATTCCTTTTTGCTATGAGGCTTACCTTTGTCTATGCGTGAATAGATAAATGCACATTGCCGGTCTATTTGCTTCATTCTACGCGTGTCTTTAACGCTTTGAGCGTTCACTGATAGATTTAGTGACAGAAAAAAACTCATCAACAAAAAATTCTGCATCATGGCAAGGTAAGTCGTGTAATGATATCGGTATGCTGTGGAAATTGCTGCAGCAACTGAGTCCTATTCGCCATTTCAAAATCATCAAAATCAAAACCGGGAGCTACAGTGCAACCGACTAATGAAAAATCACTTTCAGGAGCAGGGCAACTGGCGAACCAGCAACCGGCTTTTACAACAGCTTGATACACTTCTCCTTTTTCCACTTGTCTGCCCAAGTGTATGACTTCTGGTTTTCCGTTTTCATCTATCACATATATATGGAGCGTTTGCCCATCATAAAAATGCCACATTTCATCGCTCTTAATTCTATGAAAAGCAGAAAATTGACCTTTTGTCAAGAGAAAGTAAATAGCCGTTGAAAAAGTGCGTGTGCCGGCAAATCGCCCCGGCAAATGCGCTGCTCCTATTTGCTCAGCACACCTATAGGATTCTTTATACCAACCTCCTTCCGGATGCGGGCACATACCCAACTGTTCTACAAAATATTTTGCGTCTTTACTCATCGTACTAAAAAAAACAAAGCCTCCGCAATATATACGAAGGCTTTGCGCTGCAACATAAAAGAATTACTGCATAACGGTTACTGTGCCCTCAACCGATCGGACAACACCATCAAAGTAGGTTACATTAATCTTGTAGACATAAGTATCGCTTGGCACTTCTTTTCCGTTTTTGGTTCCATCCCATCCGTTGCTGCCGGTCATTCCGTTAGGTTGGTTAGGATTATAGTAAAACCTTTCGCCCCACCGGTTGAAAATGCTTACCTCCAATGAAGAAGCTCCCAGAATATCAAACTCCCAGGTATCATTCAATCCATCGCCATTAGGCGTAAAGGCGGTTGGAATAAATTTAGACAACTCGTTATTTACAAAAATTGTCAGCGTATCGGTAGCATAACAAGAGTCTGTATTCATCACGGTGACGGTGATAGTAGTGGTAGTAAGCGGTGCGGCCAACGGATTACTGCAGTTGTCTGCATCGGCACATAAATCAAAATCGAAAATACCGGCAGGCTCCCAATAGTGATTTATAATGGGTGACGAAGAAGTGGAATTTGCCACCAGAGGAGTTTGCATATTGGTCAGTATCACCTGCAGTGTGGTAGTTAAGTCAACATAAATTTGAGCAGGAGAAGCTACGGTGAAACTTGAATTACCCTGGCAACCGTTCACGTCTGTCACTAGCACCAGGTAGTTACCCGGCAGCAAGCCTGCAAATGTGTCTGTAGATTGCACCGTGCCATTTAGAAGATAAGTATAAGGAGCTTTGCCGCCTGTAACACTTACCGCAACAAATCCAGTGGCTGTATTGAAGCATTTAGAGCTTTGCGCATTGGTGCTTACCGCGATAGCTGCAGGTTCGGTCAGTGTTTCAGTAGCACTTACTGTGCACGATTTGGTATCGGTTACTGTAATGGAGTAAGTGCCGGCATCCAGTGCACCAATGGCAATAGTTGATTGTCCGGTGCTCCAGTTGAATGTATATGGCGCAGCACCCCCAGTGGCAATAGCGGTTAGAGAACCTGTGCTTCCACCATTACAAACCGGTTGAATAGCAGCCAGGTTGACGCTGAATTGCGGCCCCGGGTTAAGTGTGTAAGTAGCCGTTTTGTTACAACCGTTGGCATCGGTTACACCCACTGTGTAAACACCTGCTGGCACACCGCTCAGATCTTCCGTGAAAGTGCTGTTGCTCCAGGCAAAAGTGTAAGGTCCTACTCCGCCATTAACGCTTACATCAATGGCACCTGTAGAGGCACCATAACACAACACATCGGTTAGCGATGCAGAAATAACGATATCCGCAGGTTGTGTGATAGTAAGGCTGTCGTAGGTGAAGCAGCCGCTGCTGTCGGTCACCTGCACGGTGTAAGTACCGGCTGTAGCGTTGGCCACCAGTGAATCTGTTTCAAAGTTATTCCATAGATAGAAGTAAGGTGTTCTACCTCCAGCTGGCACAGCAGCCACGCTGCCGGTGTTGCCGCCAAAGCATGCAATGTTGCTGCCCACCACATTCACCGTAAGTGGTTGTGGTTCAAGAATCACATATAGCGATGCCACTGAGCAATTGTTGGCATCTGTTACCGTTACATAATAGTCTCCGCCTACCAATTGTGCCACATCTTCGGTAGAAGGACCGTTGCTCCAGGCAAAAGCATAAGGCAATGTGCCGCCATAGGCTGTAATATCAATAAATCCATTGCCACTTCCGCTACAGCTTACATGCGTAATGAAACCGGAAGTAACCAGTGGTAGTGGCTCAACCAGTGTGGCAGAATCCACGCGTATGCATCCTTTGCTGTCGGTAATGGTAACAACGTATGTTCCTGCAACTAAAGCAGTAATATCTTCTGTGTTGGCTCCGTTGCTCCAGCTGAGAGTGTATGAAGGCGTGCCGCCTGATGGTATCAGATCTATGCTGCCGTTGGCTTCACCAAAGCAAAGCGGATCGTTCTTCACAAAGTTGGCAGTAATCACGGATGGATTAATAATCACCACCTGTGTGGATGCAGAGCAGGAATTAGCATCGGTAACGGTTACCGCATACACCCCGTTCTGCAGGTTGCTTAAATCCTGTGTGGTGGAACCATTGCTCCAGGCATAAGTGTAAGGAGAAGTGCCACCAGCTACAGATAAATCTATGGCTCCGTCATTACTATTGAAACAGGAAATCTGTGTAATAGCTACTGACAATGTAAGTGGTGCGGGTTCGTTGATAAGCACTGAGTCGCGATGATCACAGCCGTTGGCATCGGTAACAATCACATAGTACAAACCACCTGACAGGCCAGAGGCATCTTCTGCTCCGGTGAAGTTGCTCCACAGGAAGGTATAAGGTGCAGTGCCACCACTCACGCTGAGGTCAGCAGAACCATCCGATGCTCCGTTACAACTAACGCCTGCAGCCGTTACGGAAGAAACAATGGCCGAAGGTTCGCTGATGGTATAAGAAGCTGTGATAGTGCAAAGATTAGCATCGGTGATGGTAACACTGTAGCTGCCACCGCTTAGCCCACTCACGTCTTCGGTAGTAGTGCCGTTGCTCCAGTTAAAAGTATATGGGAATATACCGCCCTGCACAGTAATATCAATTTCACCATTGCCACCACCATTGCAGCTCACGTTCTGTGGGGTAGCGTTCAGCACCAGCGCAGCCGGTTGTGTAATAACAAAAGAAGCGGTTGCGCTGCACAAATTAACATCATTTACCGTTACGGTGTAGATGCCGGCTACCACCCCTGAAACATCTTCGGTAGCAGCTCCATTGCTCCAGGCAAAAGTATAAGGCGTATTACCACCACTCACTGATATGTTTATTGCGCCTGTGTTGCTGCCATTGCAGAGCACCTGCGTTACCACCCCAATGATAGAGAGTGGCAAGCCTTCGCTGATGGTGATGGAACCCGCTGCAGTGCAACTGTTGGCATCGGTTACAATCACTGTGTAAGTACCTCCGGTAACTCCAGTAAGGTCCTGAGTGGTGGTTCCGTTGCTCCACAAATAAGAATACGGTGCAACACCACCACTGACACTCAGGTCAGCGCTTCCATTGCTGGCACCCGGGCATGTTACATCTGTTTTAGTGATGGAAACACTGAGGGCTGTAGGCTGTGTAATGGAAGCACTGAAGGAAACGGAGCAGGCATTGGCATCGGTAACCGTTACCGAGTAAGTGCCCTGCACAAGCGAGTTGATATCTTCTGTGGTAGAAGCATTGCTCCACAGATAGCTGTAAAGCGGTGTGCCGCCAAAAACGTTGATGTCAATAGTGCCGTCATTTCCTCCGCTGCAGCTTACGTTGGTGGAACCTGCCATTACAGCTACCAAAGGTGCAGGCTGTGTGATAGTAGCCGAAGTTGTGAAAGTGCATCCGTTGGCATCAGTGATGGTAACTGTGTAAGTACCGGCTGCAACCGAAGACAAATCCTGTGTGGTAGCCGAATTACTCCACAGATAAGAATAAGGTATTGTGCCACCGGAAACCGATAAATCTACTGAACCGGTAGTGGAATCGTTACAAAGTATGTTGGTAACAAGAACGAATGAAGCAAAAGCAGTTGGCTCGGTTACAATTTCCGATGCAAGTGGCTGTGCAGCCATTGGCGTCTGACACCACCACCTGATAAAATCCGCCAGTCACGTTGAGCAGGTCTTGTGTAATGGCTCCGTTGTTCCAGCTATAGTTATGAGGCGATGTGCCACTCCGCTCACTGTTACATCCACGCTGCCGCTTGAAGCACCCGCACAGTTCACATCCACCTTAGTGGCAGAAGCGGTGAGTGCTTGCCGGCTCTGCAATGGCTTGTGATATTACCTTATCACAACCGTTTGCATCGGTCACAGTAACGCTATAAGTGCTGGCTGGCAAATTGGAAACATCCTCAGTTGTTTGTCCGTTACTCCATGCAAAGGTATAAGGAGGAACGCCTCCGTTTGCAGTTAAATCTATGTCCCCTGAACTGTCACCATTACAAAGCACGTTCTGGAATGATGCAATATTCAGGAATAAGGGCAGTGGCTGAGAGATAGTAGCCCCCACAGCAGCCGAACATCCTTTCGCATCAATAATGGCAACATTGTAAGTGCCGGCTAACAACCCGGCTACATCCTGGCTCACAGCGCCATTGCTCCATGTATAGTTGTAAGGAGAATTGCCCCCGGATACAGAAATATAAATAGCCCCTGTACTGTCGCCATTGCATCCAATATTTTTGATAGAATCAATTTGTGCCTGCAACAAGGCCGGCTGAGTAATGGTAACGTTTGCAAAATCGGTGCACCCTTTGCTATCGCGAAGCGTAACCACATAATTACCGGATGCTAAGCCAGTGAAAGTGGGAGATGGAACAAATTGAACGCCATTGATAGAGTAAGAGTATGGAGTGATGCCCCCCACGAGTTGAACAGTAACTGTGCCATCCGTGCCTCCAAAACAAGATACAGGAGTTTGAGATACAATACTGCCTTGCACGCTGTATGCAGTATCTATAAACACATTAGAGGTATCGGAACAACCATTAAAGTCGGTGACCAGAATGTTGTATGTGCCAGTCAGTAAACCATTAAATACACTGCCAGGCTGTGATGACCCTCCATTGATGGAGTACGTATATGGCGAAGTACCACCGGTTACGTTGACAGTAATAGAACCATCAAATACGTTGTCGCAACTGGCATTGGCAGGCACGCTTACATGATCCAGCACTGCAGGTTCATTTACACTCACCGGGTTAAAGGTATATGCAGACTGACAATTCAGGGCATCGCTCACGAGTAGATTATAGTTGCCGGCTGTTAACCCGCCAAAGCTGTTGCCGGACTGCAGAGTTGCTCCGCTATCTATGGAATACTGATAGGCAGGAGTGCCGCTGGATGCGGTGATGTTGATGGAGCCCGTGTTGCCGCCATTACAAAGCACATCGCTAACAGCTACATTGCTGATGGCAGGTAGTGGTGCCACTGTGATAGTCGCACTTCCCAAAAATCCGGAGGAGCGAACACAACCGTTTGCATCCGTAATCTGAGAAATCGTATAGGTAGTTGTGTTCGCAACCAGTTCGTTTATAGTATCGCCTGAACTAACCCCTGATTTTGAAAACACATTGGTTCCGTCTGTGTATACCACATCGAACGGAGCCGTGCCCACATTGAAGTTGAATGTAAGAGTGGTATCAAAGCCGCTGCAAAGTGTTGCAGAACCACTGATACTTCCATTGGGAAGTGGATTTACGTTTACAGTAAAGGGGGTGCACACCGTTGTATTACACAAACCTTCTGCGCGCAAGTAATAAGTTGTGGATATGGTAGGGGCTACATTGATTGGTGTACCAGACCCGATGAGGGTTCCCCCGCAACTACCGGTATACCAGTTCCAACTGGCACCCACGCCAAGCTGACCGCCCACTGAGCTTAAGTTAGTATTTCCACCTATGCAAATTGCAGGACTACCGGCTACAGATGATGCCGGTTCTGAAGTATCGTTAACGGTAACAGTCACAAATACACAACTGGTAGTGTTACAAGTTCCTTCTGCTCTTACATAATAATCAGTGTTCGTAGCTGGTGTAACGGATAAAGAAGGGCCGTTACCTACAGCAGTGCCTCCGCATGTACCAATATACCATTGCCAGTTAGCTCCGCTTCCCAGAGTACCGCCCACAACGGAAAGTGTAGTTGAAGTACCTTCACAAATAGTGGTAGTGCCGGAAATGCCGGTGGCGGCTGTTGAAAGTTGATTCACTGTTAAAGTTAACTGAGCGCATGTAGTGGTGTTACATGTTCCTTCTGCACGAACAAAATAGGTGGTGGTAGCGGTGGGTGAAACACTGATAGATGAGCCACTGCCTACGCTGGTACCTCCGCAAGAAGATGTATACCACTGCCAGGTAGCGCCTGCACCCAGACTTCCTCCGCTCACTGATAATGTTGTTGACTGACCGTTACAGATAGTGGATGTGCCTGTGATAGAGATTGGGGCTACAGATAACTGCAATACACTCACCCCTGCGGAGGCGCAGGTAGTGGTATTGCAGGTTCCCTCAGCTCTTACAAAATAGGTAGTAGTGGCAGTAGGTGAAACAGAGATAGATAAGCCCGTACCTACTAAGGTTCCTCCGCAACTGCCACTATACCAACGCCACACAGCGCCTGTTCCAAGAGAACCTCCGTTAACTGATAGCGTAGTAGATTGACCATTACAGATAGGGGTGGAACTTACCGTTACCGAACCCGGAGCGGTGGAAAGTGTATTGACAACAACAGTTGCAGAAACACATCCAGTCGTATTACAAGTTCCAATAGCCCTAACAAAGTAAGTAGTGGTGGTGGAAGGAGAAACAGTGATAGAGTTACCCGTTCCTACGAATGTTCCGCCACAACTTCCGCTATACCAGTTCCATGAGGCACCAGCGCCTAGTGAACCACCTGATACACTAAGTGTGGTAGATGCACCGTTACAAATGGTTGTTGTGCCCGTAACTCCAGTAGGGGCGGTTGACAACTGCTGTACAGTAATGGTTACAGGAGTGCAGGCTGTGTTGCCGCAAGCGTTTTCACCCCGCACACAATAAGTAGTAGTGGTAGAAGGCGATACTGTAATGCTGGTGTTGTTATACTGCAGGAAAGTGCTTCCCTGATACCAAGCCCAGTTGCCTGCTGTGCCGGTGGTACCGGCAAAACGGGTGAGTGTAACAGTGGTGCCGTTACAAACTGTAGAGGAAGGGGAGGCTGTAATACTAGTGGCTGCGGTGAACGGCACTTCGTAGGTTACCCAGAGCTGTGGCCTGTTGGCATTACTATGTCCTCTCCAGTCAATCCACTCATCATTATCGGTAATAATCGGGTCCGAGTGGTTGTTATTAAACTTATCGACCGATACCACAAAAAAATCATACGGCAATGATGCCTGCACACGACCTTTCATATCCACCTGGTAGAAGTCTTTCCACTGATTATTAGCCGTAGGGTACTGCGTGCAAGCGCCTCCGCATACGTTAAACGCATTAAACCTTCTGAAAATAGTGGCAGTGTTATCAATATCTGCATCTATGTTAGAGCAGGGATATGCAGGATTGCTTGGGTCTGTAGTGATAGGATCATACGGCTGAAGGTAAAAATCGAGTTGGTTGTCGCCATTATTGCCGTTCTGGAAATTATACTGATACCATCTGGCATAAGCTAACTGAAAGCAGGCATTATCCGGTATAGATGCAATATTATACTGTGCATACCCCTGAAAATAATCGTCATCCAAAGTACCATCATCAAAACCAGCTCTGATGTTGTCATCAGCGTCATTTTGCGGATTGTAATCACATCCTGCATCATTATCTACCTGAAAAGTCCAAAATTGTGTGTTGTTCGGATTGTAGATTACTGTCGGGTCCACCACTACCGGGAAAGTTCTTTGTGCACTGGTAAGCCAGGTAGCGGGCACTAGAACATCTATGTAGATAAAACCATTTTTCTCAGTCGTATGATACTGGCCAACAATTCGGCTATCTCCCCATTCGTTATTTTTTTCGTAGAAAGAAGGAGCTTTGTATTTAAGTAACAACTGGCCAGTGCCATTTTTTATCAGCAATATTTGGTTCCCTTGTTCCAACTCGGCATGGTATCCGCTTGGCAACTTTAAGCCCTCGCGAAAAGAGATGTATTGAGTTCCGGATGGAATATTCAGCCAGTTAATGTCGCCTAGTATGTAATCAAGCTCATACCCGATGGAATTTTGAGTGACAGATGCTTCCACGTTAGGAAACACATTCTTATAGGTTATTACCTCATTGTTCACTCCACTAACAGAGCCGGCCACCAAACCGGCTGTTCCCAACTCTTGGAACTGATTATCGAGATAATAAACGCCCGCATTTTGCATCATGCGCAATTCGTCATTATTCTCCGTCAGTATCTGTATGCCATTTTGCAAAGAATTTCCATAGTAAGTCTGATGTGCGTTGTAGGTATTAGCATAACCAAAACCCGGAAGCGTGTTGCTCGGATAAATATCATTCAATATGGTGTGCCATTTGTTGTTCTTGCGATAATGCACAACACCCGCGCTGGAGATTGCAGTTATAGTTCCATTAGCATTTTGGAAATGCTTGGTGGTGGCGTCCCGCTTGTCGAATAGTTCCGCGCTGGAATAAACAAACTCATAAGGTCCGTTTGGCTCATACAGTTTCTGAAACTCAGGTCCGCCTTCAAAACCTGCCGGATAATTTTTACTTACCGGTATCTCTGTCAACTTGGTTCGCTCCTTAATTTCCTGCCACGAAACCTTATCGGCCTCCGATTCGGCAAGCATTCTTTTTTCTTGTGCATTTAATGAAATGGAGAACGTGACTAAAAGAGTCAGGCAAAGTAGGGTAGTTACTTTGTTCATATCAGGGTATTTATTTTTAGGACTAAAATGGGGTGCTAAGATAAAAGTCCCCGCCAAACGACCGCATGATGCCAATCACTCGTTCATTAAATACAAAGCGGACTAAACAAGAAAGGAGTTTCATCTGTTAATTTCAAAACTATATTTACAACTTTCCAACCCCCAAAAAACAACTAAAATGAAGGATTTTACCAGGTTATTCGACATTCTGCAGGTGCAGCAGTCCAGTTTTCCGCAACAAGATGCTTTTAGCAGTAAAGTAAACGGTACATGGGTTAAGCGCTCTACGAGCGAAATAATCAGCGAAGCGAATCGCGTAAGTCAGTCGTTGTTGAAATTAGGTGTGCAGCCTGACGACAAGATTGCATTAGTATCTACCAGCCGTCCGGAATGGAACATTGTGGACCAAGGCATTCTGCAAACCGGTGCGGTAAATGTGCCCATCTATCCAACCATCAGCGAAAATGATTACCGTTTTATCTTTAACGATGCAGAAATCAAATACGCATTTGTCAACGACAAAAACCTATTTCATAAGATCAATGCCATCAAAGCTGATGTACCTTCGCTGAAAGAGATATTCAGTTTTGAGCGAGTAGATGGCTGCAAACATTTTAGCGAATTTCTGGCGCTCGGTGATGGAGGTGATAAAGAAGAATTGGAAGCCAGAAAAGCAAATGTAAAGCCCAATCAGCTGGCAACTATCATTTACACTTCGGGCACTACCGGAAATCCAAAAGGAGTTATGCTCTCGCACGATAATATTGTAAGTAATGTGAAGGCCGTATTGCCCGAATTGCCACTCAATGAAACGATGCGCGTGCTCAGTTTCTTACCGCTTTGTCATATTTTTGAGCGTGTGGTGGTATATGTTTACATAGCCCGTGGAGTCTCCGTCTACTATGCCGAGAGCATGGAAACTATTGCGGACAATTTGAAAGAAGTAAAACCTCACTTCTTTACGTCCGTGCCCCGTTTACTGGAGAAAGTATATATCAAACTACAAGGAGCTGCTGCGAACCTGGAAGGATGGAAAAAAGATTTGTATGCCAACGCACTGGCCTTCGCACAAAACTTTGATGTAGAAAAAGAATATGGCCTGGGCGATAAGCTAAAACGCGCCCTATACGACAAACTGATTTACAAAAAATGGCGGGAGGCGCTTGGAGGAGAGTGTATGGGGATATGCACAGGAGCTGCGGCTTTAAATCCGCTCTTAGCGCGGGTATTTACATGTGCTGGAATTCCAATCATGGAGGGATATGGGCAAACAGAATCTTCTCCGGTTATTTCTTTGAATCCGTTTGACCTGTCAAGGATTAAATTTGGAACAGTAGGTATTCCTATTCAAGGTGTGGAGGTAAAACTGGATCACCGCGAAGGGATGGCGGAAGGAGAAGGTGAAATTCTGGCCAAAGGACCCAATGTAATGATGGGCTACTACAAACGCCCTGATGTTACAGCGGAAACAGTAGTAGACGGATGGTTAAAGACCGGTGATGTTGGAAAATTTATTGAGTATAAGGGGGCAAATACATCCGAATTACTGACCGTGTGAAGGAACTGTTTAAAACATCGGGAGGAAAGTATATAGCGCCTCAGCAGCTTGAAAATAAGATGAAGGAGATACCATATATAGAACAAATTATGGTAGTGGGCGAAAACCGCAACTATGTTACTGCACTGATAGTGCCCAACATGCTGAACCTGAGCGAATGGGCGCTCAAAAACGGACTCACAGGAAAAAACAATGAAGATTTACTCAAAACCGATGAGGTAAAAAAGTTGTTTCAAACAGCCATAGAAGAGAAAAATAAAAATTTTGGCAACTGGGAAACCATTAAGAAGTTCCACCTCATGACCACTGAATGGAGTATAGATGGAGGAGAACTGACCCCTACCATGAAAGTGAAAAGAAAGGTAGTGTTGGAAAAATACAAAGACATCATTGAGCGTCTTTATGCTTAACAATAAAAGCCTCCTTTTCAGGAGGCTTTTTTATTGGTGATGGAGATAATACTTGCGCTCCGCAGCACATTAATTATTTTGCGGGGATTTTTACAGCATGGCTATTTTCAGTATTCCAAATGTTCAAATTGCCGGTTTGAGTGCTGCTGTTCCCAAACAGACAGTAGATAACATGCATTGTGATTTGCTATCAGAGAGCGAACGAAAAATGTTTGTAGATACCGTTGGTATACGCTATCGAAGAATTGCACCGGCCCACGTAACAGCCTCCGATTTATGTCTGGCAGCAGCCGAAAAATTACTAAATCAATTAGCTTGGAATCGTCAGGATATACATGTCCTTGTTTTTATTACACAAACACCCGACTATATCATCCCCAACACCTCCTCTATCTTGCAGCACAAACTTGGGTTACCTAAATCCACATTAGTTTTTGACGTCAATCTGGGATGCTCCGGCTATGTATACGGGCTTAGTATCATTAGCAGCATTTTACAAAATATGACAGGCGGCAAAGCCCTTTTGCTGGTTGGCGATGTATCTACACATACTATTTCTTCTAAAGATCAAAGCACTGTCCCGCTTTTCAGCGATGCCGGCTCTGCCACCGCTTTACAATTTTCTGCGGGCAGCCAGATGCACTTTTAATCTTCAAACAGATGGGGCAGAGCATGACAGCATTATGGTAGAGGATGGAGGATTTAGAAATAAAACCCGGGACAGTTCGTTTGTGCAACGCGAATTCGGTAAAGGCATCCTGCGCTCCAATCTGGATATGAAACTGGATGGCTTAAAAATTTTCAACTTCGCGCTGCGGGAGGTTGCCCCAAATATTCATCAACTCCTAAACCATTATTCTATCGACAAAGAATCGGTGGACGCCTATGTTTTTCACCAGGCGAATCTGTTGATGCTCGAGAGTGTACGTAAAAAACTAAAAGCCGAACAGGCTAAAGTGCCTTATAGCCTTTTTGATTTTGGCAACACAAGTTCAGCCTCTATTCCGCTTACTTTGGTCGCCCGGCTTCGCGAAAAAATTTCTTCACAACCAATGAATTTACTTCTTTCGGGGTTCGGTGTAGGACTATCCTGGGGCAGTTGTATGGTGACGATCCCTCCCATTTGCTGTCCCGAACTTGTAGAGATTTAAGCATGAACGACAACATAGAATTTTCAGTAGTAGTGCCGGTGTACAACAGCGAAAAAACCCTGGAGGAATTGTGTGCCCGAATCGCAAAAGTGTTTAAGAAACTGAATGCTTCCTACGAAATGATACTAATCAATGATTACAGCAGCGATGGAAGTTGGAACAAAATCATAGATTTAAAGCAGCATTACCCTGAGAACCTGATTGGCATTCATCTTCGAAAAAACTTCGGACAGCACAAAGCCATCTTGTGCGGATTTCAATATGCCTGCGGAGAATATGTGGTTACGCTAGATGATGACCTTCAGTTTCTGCCCGAGGATATTGAGTTACTCGTTCAAAAGGCAAAAACTACCCAGGCTGATTTGGTGTATGGTGCCTACCGGGATGAAAGGCAGCATTCAGCCGTAAGGAAATTCGGAAGCAATTTTGTCGGATTTATATTCCACAAATTCGGGAATACGGTAGGGCAAGGCTCCAGTTTTAAAATTGTTCACCACTCCGTGATTGAAAAGATTAAAGACTACAATCACTCCTTTACATTTATTGATGAAATTTTATCGTGGCACACGACCAAAATCGAATGGCAGGATGTGAGACACGAATCAAGAAAAGACGGGCAATCGGGTTATAGCATTACCAAGTTGGTTTTGCTATCCATGAATCTCATTTTCTCTTACACAACCATTCCACTTCGTTTTATGACGTGGTTTGGTCTTTTATCGTTTTGGGTATGCCTGGCTTTTGTCATTTATTTCATTTACATGAAAGTGGTCATGGATGCACCTCTCGGTTTCACAGCACTTATCGTTTCTATTTTTATGAGTACCGGACTCATTCTGTTTTCGCTGGGAATCATCGGAGAATATCTAAACCGATTATTTGCCTTGCAACACCGAAAGCCGGCCTACCAGATTCAGGAAATATTGAAGTAACGTAGCTTCTGATAAAAATGAAAATCACAAGATACGGCATTACACTGCAAAGGTTGGAAAGTATTCATCTGGAAATGGTGCGCCAGTGGCGAAACGACCAAAAAATTTCCCGGTTTATGTTTTATAAAGGGGAAATTACCAAGGAGATGCAGCAAGAATGGTTTGCCGGCATCAATAATGAACAAAACTTTTTCTTTGTCATTCATTTCAAAAACAATCCCGTTGGACTCATTAATATTTCATCCATTGATTGGGAGGAGAAAACAGCATACTCCGGTATTTTCATATTTGAGGAAAAATATTGGGGCACTGATGTGCCAGTGATGGCATCACTGGCCCTACTGGATATTTTCTTTTTAATCTTCAACATCCAGCTCGTTTATGCAAAAGTAAAAGGCACCAACCAGGCTGCCCATAACTATAACTCTGCCCTCGGTTTTGTAAGAACTAAAAAAATTGAATTTGGGCAGGGGGATGAATACCTATTGCAGAAAGAAATGTATCAGATTCACAGTAAGGAAGTGAGGAATGCCGCCATCCGCCTACGAGGCAATAAAACCGTCATTGAACTGGCATCCACCGATACAATTTATACCTGGATGCAGCAAAAACTAAAATCGGCCAAACAGGAAAATCTGAGAAATCTGGAAGTAACTGTGCTCGAACAACTTTAGGGCAATCGGAGTTGTTTTATAGTGCAAAGATTCTTGAATCTATTGACAGTAATCATTCATAAAACGTCAAACCCTTTTTTACTTTTGACGCGGCCGTAAAAACCATACAACTTATGTCAGAAAAAGCGACCATCATACTAGATGGAAAAAACTATGAACTTCCGGTTATTACAGGAACGGAAAACGAAAAAGCAATTGATATTTCAAAACTTCGTGCCCAAAGTGGTTATGTAACCTACGATGAAGGCTACAAAAACACAGGTGCTACCATCTCCAATGTTACCTTTTTGGATGGGGAACTGGGCATACTTCGCTATCGGGGTTATAGTATTGAAGAATTAGCTGAAAAGGCTTCATTCACTGAAGTTTCTTATTTATTGCTATATGGCGAACTTCCTACTGCTCAGCAGTTGGCCAATTTTGAACACGAACTAACCAACCACACCTTGGTTCATGAAAACCTGGTTAAAGTGTTTGAAGTTTTCCCTACCCGCAGTCACCCTATGGGGCAATTAATGACCCTCATGTCGGCTTTATCTTCTTTTTATCCTGACTCGCTGAATCCAAATGTGCATCCGGATGAGGTGAACACCACTATTATCCGCCTGCTAGCCAAAATGCCTACCATCTGCTCGATGATTTACAAAAAGGGCAAAGGGCATCCGGTGTTGTATCCACAAAACAAATACGATTACGTTACCAATTTCCTATACATGACTTTTGGTGATGTAACGCAGGAATATATGGCAGACCCAGTTGTGGTGGACGCTATGAACAAGCTATTAATTCTACATGCCGACCACGAGCAAAACTGCTCGGCTTCGACCGTTAGAATTGTTGGATCCTCCCATGCTAACTTGTATGCATCCATCAGCGCGGGCGTTGCTGCGCTGTGGGGGCCTCGCCATGGTGGTGCCAACCAAGAAGTGTTAGAAATGTTGGAACATATACAAACCGTAGACAAAGGAGATGTAAAAAAGGTAGTAGCCGAAGCAAAAGATAAAAAGCGCTTGCTGTATGGCTTTGGACACCGCGTTTACAAAAACTTTGACCCAAGAGCCAAAATCATAAAAGTGGCTTGCGACAATGTTTTGAAAAAACTAAAAGTAAATGACCCGTTACTTGACATCGCTAAGGAATTGGAAGAGGCTGCTTTAAACGACCCATACTTTGTAGAAAGAAAACTTTACCCTAACGTAGACTTCTACTCCGGCATTATTTATAAAGCGCTTGGATTCCCTACACCGATGTTTACTGTGTTATTTGCATTGGGCAGAATGCCCGGATGGATATCTCAATGGAAAGAAATGCGCGAACGAAAAGAAGATATTGGCCGTCCACGCCAGATTTACAACGGAGCTACCCTTCGCCCTTATATAGATTTAAAAAACAGAAAGTAAAACTGTGGAGCAAAAAAAAGAAAGCAGCTCTAACCGGAGCTGCTTTCTTTTTTGTCCGAATTCATAAAAAACTGAGCGCACCGCTGGGGCATTTCTTTACCTGCTCAATTAGTTTTTCAGTAGTAGCATTCTCTGGTTTTATCCATGGGTTTTCTTTTGAATTAAACACCTGAGGCAAGCCACGAACACAATTGGCTGAGTGGCTGCAAGTTTGTTCTGCCATACAATGGTTACTTCTCCGTTGGTGTAATGTTTGGTTAATTCTTTCATACTAAACTATTTTTTTTGGAAGATAGAAAATGATATTTGAAAACCTCTTCTATGGAATTGAAAAAGTCTTTAAGTTTGCTTTCCTAATATTTATTGTGGAGTTATGTTCATCCACGGTAATCTATACGGTAAAAAAGATAGCTCAAGAGTAAAAAGAATGGAATGGAAACTTGGAACTGAGTGCTTATATAGAAGCTTACTACCAATATGATTTTAACCGTCCTGAAGGTTTACAAGAGTTTCATTATAGTTTCACCGAAACAACATCCCAAATATCAATCTTGCAATGGTAAACTGAACTACAATTCTACAGCGCTTTCGAGCTAACGCAGTAATGGGAGGAACCTACAGTGTAGCCAATGGCCAACGAACCAGTGTATCTTCGAAACATTTTCAAGCCAACTTTCTGGCTTAACCTGCTCAAAAAAACAGCTCTGGTTAGATATAGGAATTCTGCCTTCGCACATTGGTTTCGAAAGCGCTATTGGTAAAGATTGCCGCACACTTACACGCAGCATACTGGCCGACAACTCGCCTTACTTTGAAACAGGTGCAAGGCTCACTTACACTTCCAGCAATGGAAAGCTGCTGGCAAGCGTGCTGCTGCTTAACGGCTGGCAGCGTATACAATGGATAAAGGGAAACACATTACCTTCATTCGGCTGGCAAATTCAAGGCAAGCCCAACAGCAAATGGCTGATTAACTCATCGGCCCTTATGGGCACCGACAAACCAGATGCGGAGAGAAAGATGCGCTACTTCCACAACATCTACCTTGTTTACTCGCCTGTTCAAAAACTGGAAGCCACCATAGGCTTTGATGTAGGTGCCGAACAAAAACAGACAAACAGCAGGCAATACCACCTTTGGTACTCGCCTGTTTTAATAGCGCGTTACCAGCCGCTAACGCAACTGGCCCTTGCGGCACGGTGCGAATACTACAGCGATAAAGGCGGGGCCATTATTACCTCTGTTTTGCCCCGTGGTTTTCAAACCCTAGGCTACTCGCTTAATATTGATGCCATGCCTTACCACGGCATTTTGCTTAGGGTAGAAGGAAAACTACTGCAAAGTATTTCAGGGGCTGCTTTTGAAAAAAACACCGGCACCTACACCACGCTAAGTCCGAGCCTAGCAGTTTCGTTCAGCTATTCCTTTGCACATGTGTTTCAGTAATTAGTTTTGTGTATTTGTAACTCTTTTGTTAAGGAAGGTTGGTTTTAGCAGTAACTACCAGATTACAAATTCTTTGATAAGACGAGCGTGATGCTATTTTTCATTGGCACAAGTAAGGCACTTTTGTCTGTTAAAGTTCAGTAGTTGTCATATTGCGTTATTCAAAAAATACGTCTTCATCCTTCCCTTCCCCTTCACTTCCACCTCCCCGCGTTCTTCAAAACTAAATGCTGAACAGGCCAGTGCTTTTATAAAGTCATCGCTCACCTGAATTTTTCCCGGCTCACCCTGGCTTTCCATGCGGCTGGCCGTGTTTACAGCATCACCCCAAAGGTCGTAGGCATATTTGTTTTCGCCAATTACCCCCGCTACGGCACTTCCGGTGTGCAGCCCTACTCTAATTTCCAAACTACTGCCGGTTCTTTCGCGGTAGGCTTTCATTACTTCCATTACTTCTAAGGCAAAGCGGGCGGTGTTTTCAGTATGGTTTTGCATAGGCTCGGGCACACCGGCTACCGCCATGTAAGCATCGCCTATGGTTTAATCTTCTCTAAACCATACTTGCGGGCTACGCGGTCAAATTCAGTAAAAAGTTGGTTGAGCATTTCCACCAACTGGGCAGGAGAAACCTGCGCAGAAAGTTTGGTGAACCCTACAATGTCGGAAAAGAAGACCGACACATTATCGCAGTGGTCGGCTATTTGCTTCTCCCCTTCCAGTATGCGCCCGGCAATTTTAGCGGGCAGTATATTGTGCAATATCTTTTCCTGTCCCTGAAAGCGCGCAAGTTTAAGCTGTGCATCTCTTTCCGCTTCTTCTATTTTTCTTCTGGTTTCTATTTGGTGGGCAAGTTTGTTAGCCTCTTCACTCAGCACTTCTTTTTCCAGCTCGTGGTATCGCTCGAATTGCGCCAGAGCCTCCTCCCAGCGCCCAAGGCTTTTGTATAACTCTGCCAGAATTTTATGGACATCGAAACTTTTTACACCTATTTCCGCATACATGTATATGGCTTTGAGCAAATAGTCTTCAGCTTTATCTGCATTATATCCTTCAAAATCTTTGCTTCCATAAAGCCTTCCTATATCTCTATTGTTGTTTGCTACTCCATTTTTATTCCCAATCTCTTCAGTTAATGCAAGTGCTTTGGTCAAGTATTCCAAAGCAAGTGGGTAGTTGGAGAGACTATAGTGCACATTTCCGATATTTCCGGTATTCCTTGCTACTCCTATTTTATGCCCGATATCTTCGTCCATCGCGAGTGCTTTAGAGTAGAATTCCAAGGCGCGGGGATAGTCGGGGATGCCATTGTATACATTTCCTATGTTTCCGGTAGCCATTGCTACTCCTAATTTATTCCCTACTTCTTCATTTATCGTGAGTGCTTTGGTCATGTATTCCAATGCCCGGGGGAGGTCAGAGAGATTGCCATAAACAATCCCGATATTTGCTGAATTAGCTGCTACTCCCGCTTTATTTCCTATTTCTTCATTTATAGCAAGTGATCTGGTATGGTATTCCAATGCACGGGGAAAGTCGGAAAGATTTATATGCACCTGCCCGATATTGCCGGTATCTGCTGCTACTCCTGCTTTATTCCCTATTTGTTCGTTTATAGCAAGTGCTTTGTTATAGTATTCCAATGCGAGAGGATAGTTAGATAGATTTTTATGGATGCGCCCGATAGAATTGAGCAACTTCGCCTCCTGCTCTTTATTTTCTGCTTTTATAGATAGATGAAGGGCTTCTTCTGCCAGTGGAAGGGCTTCCACATTCATTCCTCGCCAAAAAAAAGAATCTGTAAGTACCGACAACAATCTAGCCCGCAAATTGGCTATTAGCATTAATTTTTCTCCATCTTCCGCCCGAAGTTTCGCTTCGGGTTGTCCCCTATCTTGGACCGAAAAGTGGGCAAGTTTTTCTAACGCTAGTTTACAGAGGCACTCTGCTTGTGCATAATTACTTTGTTTGTTTTGTTTTCCTGCCTCTGCGCACAGGGATTCTATTTCTTCGTAATTCATATACTTAGTCCGAAGTGTTCAAAAAGTAAGTCTTCATCTTTCCTTTGCCTTTAATCTCCATTTCGCCACGGCTTTCAAAGCTTATGCCGTGCGTTGTGTTTTTTGTTTGAGAAAAACGATTGGAAAGGTGCTTCATAAAATCGGATGATACATGTATTCTGCCGTTCTCCCCGTGGCTCTCCATGCGCGCAGCGGTGTTTACCGCATCGGAATATATATCATACACAAAGCGGTCCTCACCCACTACGCCCGCCACTACCGAGCCGGTGTGTATGCCTATGCGTATGCTGAACTTCTTCCCCTCGGGGATGAAAGGGATAATTTCTTCCGGAAGTTCCAGAGGTTGTATCATGTCCACTGCAGCGGCTGCCATCCGCTCGGCATGGTCGGCACATTCGGTGGGGGCACCCGCTACGGCCATGTATCCATCGCCAATGGTTTTAATCTTTTCGCAACCGTGTTTTTTCATAATCTGGTCGAAGTGGCAAAACACATGGTTGAGAAGATGAACCACTAAGTGTGCCGGCATATCGGCTGTCATGGGCGTAAAGCCTTCAATATCGGCAAACAGAATGCTGACGGTAGGAAAATAATCGGCAATTTGTTCTTCGCCATCGGCAATGCGCTCGGCTATTTGGGGCGGCAATACCTTGTGCAGAATGTTTTCTTTGGCTTTGAATACGGCCACTTTTAGCTCCTGCTCGCGCTCTAAATCGGCCTGCACTCTCGCAAAATGTGCCAGGCCGGCCTGTTGTTTTGCCTCGTCTGACTTGTATTTTTTTTCTAACTCATAAAATTTCTCCAAATGTAGGTAAGCTTCCTCCCAACGCTTCTGGTAGCAGTATAAGTGAGCTAAGCTCTTTTCAAAATCGAATACAGATCTTGTTACACCATATTGTTCCAAAGTACTCACCGCTTTCAATAAATATTCTTCGCCTACAACCGGTTCAAAACCTTCGTAGTCAGTTTTGACATACAACGACCCCATGTTACCAATGGCCATAGCTTCACCTACGGGATCGTCTAACAATGCCTGTAGTTCTACACAACGTTTACTACAAGCCATCGCTTTATCGTAAAGTTTATTCGATTCATATATTGACATGAGGTTATTTAACGTAGACAAACTTTCAACTCTCTGCAATTTTTCGCCAATGCGAAGGGCCTCTTCCAAAGACTGAATGCTCTTGTTCATCTCGCCCATGTGAAAATACACCACGCCCATGTTCTCCAGTATCAATGCTACATCCTTCTCAGTGCCAAGTTCTCTATATACTACCAGTGCTTTTTCAAAATACTCCATCGCCTTGGCATACTCGTTCACCGCATCAAAAACAGCACCCAGGTTTAGTGTGCATTCGGCCACTTGCAGCATCATACCCAACTCTTCATATAGGGACAATGCTCTGCTCATATAAATTAGGGAATTGGCATTATCGCCCAACAGGTAGGAACAAGCACCGGCATCTAGCATCATGCTGGCAAGCTTTGTTTTATCTCCTATACTTTCATATAGGGCAGCACCCTGTTGTGCATGATACACAGCCGACTTGTAGTCGGGCAGATTCCTGTAAACCATACCCATTACCTGATGTGCACGGGCTTCCAATTCCGGAAGGCCATGTTGCTGTGCTTTGTGCAGTAATTGTTCCGCTAAAGTGAGGGCTTCGGTTTTTCGCCCGGAAAACAAAATGGCGAGTACCTGCCATCCCTTCAAAGCTATTTCCTGTTCGGTATCCTGCAACCATTGCGCCTGTGGCAATAGGCTTTTTACCTGGGCTTCCACCTCAGCATACAATCGCTTTTTATAGAGTTGCTCTATTTCTTTTACGGCAGCTTTCAGATCTTCAGTTGTCATGTGGTGGTGTTATATGCCGGGTTAAAAAGAGGATTGCAGTTGAAATATAACAAGTGGCTTTGATAAGTGGTTATTGCAAAATGGCAAACGTAAAACAGAAAACAGGTTCCCCTGCTTGAGATTGTAGGGATACGTTGGAGATGCCCTGATACAATCCCTGCTCATACCTAGTAAAAAAGAGCCCCCTGGATGCTGTAAAGGTAGTAGTGCACCCAGTGTGCCGACATTTTACCCACCTATGAGTACCTTCAATGATGTAAATCCTTTCGGATAGATTAAACATTTCCCCTATTCTACTGAGGTGAGTTGAGGTATAGGATAATCCAGCAACAGAAGTTGGCAGATGTAACTACTTTCGGCTATTTGGAGGTCAAGCGAAGCGGAAGTGGTAAGATCGGTTAAAAAACTTCGCAAAAAAATATCTGCTTTATGCTGTTTTACGGCACAAGTAAAAGTGATTACATCATCTGTTTCAGTAACAATAAGCTTATAAAATCATTAAAATTACAAACGAGGAAGAGTGGATTCAAGAATCCCTATCCCACAGCTATTGGCTGAGCAACAGAAAGATAGCGTGTATAAATCGAAGAATTAAGCTGTTTTAAACGAAGTCATGGTCAATGAACCACCAACGGCCTTGTCATTGAAAAAAGAAACATCATCGCTCTTTTCCATCAATCCAAGTGTATAAATCAGGGGATAGTAATGGTCAGGGGTAGGCACAGCCAGCTTGGCGGCAGTGCCTAAACTCTCATAGTTTATTAAAGGCAGAAAGTTACGCTCTGAAATATTCTTCTTAAACACCGCATTTATTTCATGCGCCCAATCAAATCCGTATTCCGGTTCGTTTATTTTACTCCAGGCAATCATACCCAGATTGTGCACCATGTTGCCGCTGCCGATTATCAGCACCCCCTTTTTGCGCAAAGCAGCCAATTCTTTAGCCAGTTCAAAATGATACTGTGCGGGCTTGTTGTAGTCAATGCTTAACTGCAGCACAGGAATTTTTGCATCGGGATACATACGCTTTACCACACTCCAAGTGCCGTGATCTAAACCCCAATCGTGATTTAAGCCCACATTCGTAGATTTTATCAGGCCCTTTACCTCAGTTGCCAGTGTACTATTTCCCGGTGCAGGATATTGCACATCAAATAAAGCCTGCGGAAAACCACCAAAGTCGTGTATGGTCGTGGGCTGATCCATAGCTGTAACATGTGTACCACGCGTTAGCCAGTGTGCACTAATGCACAACACCGCTGCCGGCTGTGCAATCTCTTTGCCCATTTGTTCCCACCGCTTCGAAAACTCATTGTCTTCGATAGCATTCATGGGCGAACCATGACCTACAAATAACAAAGGCATTACTTTTTCGGAAGAAGTAAATCCTTCCGAATATTTGCGCAATTCTTTAAGCGAGGAAACACCCATAAAACTTGTAGCCATTGATTGTAGGAAAGACAAACGATTCATGTGCCTCTACTTGTCGAAGAGGAAGGCATCGGCACTATATTTTCCGGCTCCTGTCAACAATAATGAAACATAAATGGCCAGATACAGGAAGGCCATTTCTCCCTCACCAAAAATTTGTCCGCCATGCGCTTGAAAAGCAGCCACCAGCATAGTGATAGAGAGGGGAATAAGGGCTAATCGCGTCAGCAGACCCAAGATGAGAAACACTGAGCAAAAAAACTCAGAAAAGACAACCAGGCCTAATGATAGATTTTTACTCATTCCTAGAAACTCCATAAACTTGGGTTCGTATTCAGCAAAATTGATGAGTTTTCCATAGCCATGATAGGCCATCAGCACGCCCACAGTAACTCGGATTATGAGTAATGCTAAACTCAATTGAGTATCAGAAATTTTTGTGGTAAGAACGGTCTTTGTCATCATTATGTGTTTTACGTTTCAATAACAAGCTGTTTAAGCATTAAGCTGCTTTTGATTATCCATTACTTTTTTGGAGGCAACAGCTTCGGATAACCAGATAAACTCAGTAGTAAAATTCAATATATTATTACCGAATTTTTCATCTATAAGCTGGCCCTCCGCATCAAATTTTTTATCCATGTTGCCCACTACCAGCATTTGAGGACAAGGAATACCAAACCAAGCACAAATCTGATTTTGCATCGCTACTGCGGCACGAATTCCACCCATGGCTCCATCGCTGGCGGTTACAATACCAAATACTTTCTTGTTCTGCTTTGGAAAATGGTCGAATAAATTTCGTAAAGCACTACTCATGCTACCGTTGTATTCCGGTGTTACCAGCACAAAAGCTTCGGCTGAATATATTTTATCTGCAACTGCCTTGAATTCCTGTGGCACATCGTTCATTGTACTCCATACTTTTTCTACAAAAGGCATGGAATGCTCCTGCAAATTCAGTAAATGAAACTCATGTTGAGGATATTTTTCCTGAAACGTTTTTAAAAGGTGCTTGGCCACTCTAACTGTTACGCTCTCTTTACGGGGACTTCCGCTTACAATGGTAATTTTCATCTGCTGAGTTTTTTTGATATTCTATTTCTAATACTACTTCAATCTTCTAACACTCCAAACTTGCCGGCATTCACATCATCATAAGCTTGAATAATCTCTGCTTTTGTGTTCATCAGGAAAGGACCATACGCTACAATAGGCTCTTGAATAGGTTCACCGCTCAGCACTAATAACTTGGCAGCTGTCGTAGTTTCAATAGCAATCTCTGTTCCTACATTAGCGAAGAGTGTTAAATGGTCCTGATTCACCCATTCACCATTTATCGTTGCATTACCCTCCAAAACCAGAATTCCGGTATTGTAATGTTCAGGCAACTCAAAGTCAATTTTTGCGTTGGCATCTAAATAGAGGTTGTAAACGTGCATCGGTGTAAATGTGGAGGCAGCACCCTTTATTTCTTTAAAATGACCAGCTACTACATCTACGCGGCCTTTACCATCAGGCAAAAAATATTTACCCATCTGCTCCCGGGTAATGGCCTGATATCTTGGCGGATCCATTTTATTCTTTGCAGGAAGATTCACCCATAGCTGCACCATGTGAAACGCTCCACCAACACGTGCAAACTCTTTTTCATGGTATTCTTTGTGCAACACTCCACTGGCAGCTGTCATCCATTGCACATCTCCCTCGCCAATTACACCACTATTGCCGGCACTATCATGATGTGCCACTTTTCCGGCATAGGCAAGTGTAACGGTTTCAAAACCTCGATGTGGGTGTACCCCCACTCCCCGCTGATGTTCTGAGGCAGGAAACTCTACTTTTGAATTATAGTCCATCATAAAAAACGGACTCATTCGGGTCATTTCACCGTGTGGACCAGGAAAGAAATTGTGAACCCGAAAACCATCGCCCACCATATGGGGTGCGGGCGGACTCATTATTTTTTCGATTTGCTTTTTCATATCTACATCAAATGTAGATATAATAATTGTATCTACAATATTTGTAATTGCTAATTTTATTTTCTTAACTTATCCAGCAGTCGATTGAGTTCCTGAGCCTCCGTTTTGGTAACACCTCGGAGGGTATTTTCCCATTCCGCAGACTCGTTATCAATCTTGGTTAAGAGAGAGAGTCCCTTCTCCGTAACTACTATATCCACCTGCCTGCGATTGGATGGACACAGTTCACGTTTAACGTATCCTTTCATTCTCAACTTTTCTACCAGACGGGTAGCATTGCTGCTTTTATCCAACATGCGGCAGGTTATATCACTTAACATCATGGGTTTGGGAAAAGAACCACGAAGGATGCGTAACACATTGTATTGTTCCGGAGTAATATCAAATTTTTTAAATCTGGCTGCGTTCAGGTTATACAGCCAGCCACTGGTAAACATGATGTTTACTGCCAATTTTTCGTATTCGCTTCCGAATTTTTTCTGTTGCTTGATTTCTTGCTCAATTGTTGCCATACCACAAATGTAATAATTGTATAGACAATCATTACCATACACCTTATAAAGGCACAATAGTGATGTACGAGTGTACTGATTAAATCTCGGATAATTATTTACAACTTAGGCTGCTTACTAAACCAAGGTTGCGCTTTCTCCAACTGCGCGGCTAACTGAAACAAAGTTCCTTCATCGCCAAGTGGAGCGGTGAACATAACACCCACCGGTAGTTCATCAGTGGTCCAATACAAGGGAACAGTCATAGCCGGTTGCCCGGTGATATTGGCCAATGGAGCATAGGGAATCCAACTAAATGTTTTCTCAGCAATTTTCTCAATCATGCCGGTATACCGGATGATGGACGAAATACCCAAAGCATTAAGTACGCGTAAAGAAATTTCCTCCGCAGGAGGATTATTCATCGCCCCGATTTTAAAGGGCCGCATCCCGAGCGTAGGAGTTAGCAGCAAGTCATAGTCCTTGTGAAAATCAGCCAGCTTTCGGTTTACTTCGTTCCATTTCAATTTTGCCAAAGCAAACGCATTGGCCGAAAATGATTTGCCCAGTTTATAAAGTAACCAAGTGTTGGGCTCCACCTCACTCCTGTGTGGTTTTCGTCCCCTTTGTTCGCCTATATAATCAAGCGTGGCCGAGGTTTCGCCATACACCATCGCATATAACAAATCAGTCAGCACCTCTTTCTTATACGGCAGTTCTACCTCCTGCACCTCGTGCCCCAGTGATCGCAATAACTGCACCGTATGAGCCATCGCTTTGACGTTCTCCTCATCCACGGGTGTATTTAATCCATCCGGCATTTTTGTAGTAAATCCGATTTTAAGTTTCCGTGGTATTTTAGAAATTTCTTGAACAAAGGGATGCTCAGGGGGCTTTACATGGTAGGGGTCGCCTTCGGTGCTGCCGTGAACCAAATCATAATACAATGCACTATCGCGTACACTTCTCGAAATTACACCCTCATTGACTGCGCCACCCCATCCTTCGCCCAGATACGGCCCCAGGGTAATTCGACCGCGAGTCGGTTTCATAGCGAATAGTCCATTGCAACTGGCTGGAATGCGAATAGAACCTCCACCATCGTTTGCACTGGCCATTGGCACAATTCCGGAAGCCACTGCTGCAGCGCTGCCGCCACTTCTACCCCCTGTGGTATAATCCAGATTCCATGGATTGTGTGCCGCACCAAACAAGGCAGGCTCTGTCCAGGGCGTCAAACCAAACTCCGGAGTATTTGTCTTTCCAAAAATGATTAGCCCGGCTGATAGCATACGATCCGTAACCACAGAGTTTTCGGGCGAAATAAAATCCTGTAAAATGCGCGAGCCGCAGGTGTAACGCGTACCTTTCAACTGCGGTCCCAAATCTTTTATCAGGTAGGGAACTCCGGCCAACGGAGCGTCCGGTTTAATGTTTTTCAATTGCTCCTTACCCAGATCATACAGTTTGGTCACTACAGCATTTATCTTCGGGTTTACTTCCTCTGCTCTTGAAATGGCTGTCTGTAACAATTCTTCAGGGCTTACCTCTTTCTTTTTGACGAGCTGAGCAAGCGAGGTAGCATCATGCATTATATATTCTTCAAACTTCATGTCAAATAGGTTGGTTAGTGATTAAATAAAAGAGACAAAAAAAGTCATGCTCAAGAGAATACTTTTTCGCGATCTGTTTCAAAAAGATGTCCGTAGTGCTTTTTCAACTCAGAAACAAACAAATCATAGGGCAGGTCGTCAAACTGCCCATATTCATGCAAGTAGTTCATATATTTTTTACCCCCGTTGTATTCTTGAAAAATGGAATCATTTTGCCCATCAAAATCTAAAGCATGGGTGCCAAACTTTTCGCAGAGGCTTTTATTAAAAGCAGGAGTGCATTTTACCCATCGGTCCTCAATCCAAAACTCGTTATACCCATGAAACACAAACTTGTCGGTGCGCAGCATGTCTACAAATTTCTGTGTAGAAAGGTGATTTTGAACAATGGAAAACCCCAGCCTTGAGGGAATGCCATGTATTCGCCCAACCGCTGCTAACAACAAGGATTTCTCGATACAATATCCTTTCCCGCGCTGTAGCGTGAGTGAAGCTGAAATCAACTCCGGTTTCAAAATTAAATGGTACGGGTCATACAGTATTTCATCCCTAACCGCTAAATATAAATCCACTACCTTTTCGTGGATAGATTTACCAGCGGCTGTTTTTGCTTGGGCATAGGCAACTACTGCTGGATTTTCGGTGTCAATAAAAGAGGTAGGGCGCAAATAAATTTCAAAGCTCATATATTCTGAATGGTGGTGTTGTGAAAAAGCTCGTCTTTCTCTATGCAGCATTCTGCGAAGGCTCAAAAGATTTTTTAGTTGGAGTTCGCCCGGCTACTTCTTCAAACTGTTCATCATAGTGCGGATGCAATGTTCCCATAATTCTATCCCAGAAATTAAAATAGATGGTAAAGTTTGAATTAAAATAACGGTGGTGCATATTGTGATGCGTAGTGGTGTTATGCCAAAAAAGCCATTTGCTTTGGGTAAATCCTGCAGGGAAAAGTTCAAAGCTCAAATGCCCGAATACATTGTAGGTAATTTGATAGAAGCCAAAGAAAAGTAAGGTATAGATATGCATGGGAACTACCAAAACCAAAATGGGACCAATAAGGCCCTGGATAAAAGCTTCGTAAGGGTGAAATGAATAAGCAGCCCATGGAGAAGGATTGGTACTTTGATGATGAACCAAATGTATATGCTTGTAAAGTTTGGGATGATGCATCAATCGATGTGTCCAATAGAAATACGTATCATGAATCAAAATGCTTAATGGAAAAGAAAGTATGAAATAAGCAATGCCGTAAGTGTGTATGTCTTTATAAATAGCACCGTAGCCGGCCTTCACACCAAAATAAATTCCAAGTCCGGTACAAGAAAACACAGCAATGCTGCTCATGCTGAAAAGAAATTCGCGTTTCAGTTGTCTATCGGTAGAAAGTTTATTCTGTATGAGTCGATGGTCCAATTTCTTTCGCAGGAGCACCCAAAAAACCAGAAATGTGCCCCCGGCAAACAAAACATAGCGAACAGCCTCCGTCAAAAAGTGGACGGTAAAGGCTTTTGCAATTTCTGTAAGCAGGCTCTCCATTTATTGAATATTTGAGATTTTTAGAACTATTGTTTCGTGTCCTTGAACAGTTAAAAGAATCTGTTTGTTCAACATCCCCAAATCGGAATGTTTCCAAACATCGCGCACATTGCCTGCTGCATTAAGTTGTAGGCTGGTAGCGGTCAACTCAAATTTCTTTTCCTTTTTACTAGTGTTAAATACTGCTACAGCACAAGAGCCATCCTGTAAGACTTTTTTATACAGCCAAATTCCATTTTTTTTATTCACCAGTTGCACCGGTTTGCCAGCTTCATCCTGATTAATGGCTAATATCTCGGTATTCAAGAGTATATTTTTGGTGGCTTCATTCATGTTGCGCAGGTCACAACTGGATAGCAAAGGGGCATTCATGATGGCCCACAAACTCATGTGGCTTTGGTACTCTGTGTCCGTCATACCCTTAAACATTCCATTTCGTCCGGTTGCTTTCCCTTTTCCATAGTTGCCCACTATGAGCATATCAGGGTCGTTCCAATGCCCCGGTGTGCCATATTCCAGTATTTTATTTTGTCGTTTTATAATACGCATAGTGCTCATCATAAATGGGATGCCACCGCGCCACAGGTCAAAAATATCCGGGGTGGTTCTCCAATAATTCCCACCTACTTCCGGTCCCCACTCCCATGGTTTAAACAACCCCCAGTTGCAAATGCTGTAAACAACCGAACGACCACTACCCTTAAGCGCTTCTCCCATTTTTTTGTAGCGTGCGATTGCTTCGCTCTTCTTCCAGGGGACAAAACAGAAGTCATACTTAAGCAAATCCACACCCCAATCCGCATACACTTTGGCATCTATCTCTTCGTGCTGAAAGCCCCCAAAGCACTTTCCGCATGTTTTATCGCCCGCATCCGAATAAACACCCAGTTTGAGTCCTCTGGCATGCACATAATCGGACAGCCATTTAATGCCGTGCGGAAACTTTTTGGGATTGGCCACCGGGCTACCATCTGTCGCCCTTGTGCTGTCGTGCCAATAATCGTCCATATTAATATATTGGTAACCCACATCGCGCATGCCGCTGCTTACCATGGCATCGGCAATTTCCATCACTAATTTTTCATCCAGCGTGTTAGTAAACACATTCCAGCTATTCCATCCCATGGCTGGGGTAAGACATAATTTATCGCCAATCTCAATTTTCAAAACTTCTTCCGACTTGCCTAGGGCATTACTGGCCGTTATTGTGGCTGTGTATGTTCCTTTTTCATGAACCACTCCGCGTATAATCCCGGTAGTTGCATCCACGGATAACCCTGTGGGTAATTGAAGTGCCGAAAATGTAATGGGCCGCTGTCCGGTAGCCGGAACGGTAAATAAAAACTCGGTGCCCGGAAAATTGCCCGTAACGGTAGGCCCGTGAAACACCGGAGGTCCTTTGTAAAGCAAATCATCTGTGCCACCGGCAAAAAGAATGGATGAAAAGAGAGAGAACAGAGCAATCAGATAAAACCTCATACTGGATTTTTATGCAAAAAACGAAAGTTTTGTAGCATAACAAACGGTTGGGAGCGTTAAAGCTACTATTCATCAAATTAAAAAGCCAGACTAATGGTATTTCCATTTCTTCGCGCAAAAAAACAGAGGCCCCTGTTATGAAAAAAATATTTGGCACAGTAGTGAGTGCGTTCTTCTTTCTGGCCAGCCTAGCGCAATCAAAATATACGGTAAGCGGTATCGTAAAAGATGATAAAACCGGAGAAGAGCTCATCGGTGCTTCAGTATACTTGAAAGACACAACGGGAATAGGCACGGTCACCAATAGCTATGGTTTTTTCTCCCTCTCTATACCAGCCGGCAAAAAAATACTGGCTGTGCGTTATGTTGGTTATAATGATTACACATTGGGTATAGATACGCTCGCCAATCAATCCATAAATATCTCCTTAACACCTGCTTCCAAAGAATTGAAGGCAATAGAAATTACCGCTAAAAAAGGGGACGACAACATAAAATCTGCCGAAGTAAGCGCCATTAAACTTGACATTAAGCAACTGGAAAAAATTCCGGTATTGTTTGGTGAAAAAGATTTGCTGAAAACCATTCAGTTGCTACCTGGTGTGCAGCCGGCTGCTGAAGGCAATAGCGGTTTTTATGTGCGTGGAGGCAGCAACGACCAAAACCTGATTTTGCTGGATGAAGCTCCGGTATATAATGCCTCTCACCTGCTGGGCTTCTTCAGCACCTTTAATAACGATGCTATTAAAGATGCTACACTCTACAAAGGAAATATGCCGGCCGAATTTGGCGGACGATTGTCAAGCGTATTGGATGTAAAAATGAAGGAGGGGAACAGCAAAGATTATGTAATAAGCGGAGGTATTGGCCTCATTGCTTCACGCTTAAATATAGAAGGGCCTATCGTAAAAGACAAAGGCTCGTTCATTATATCCGGCAGAAGAACCTATGCCGATGTTTTTCTTAAACTTTCAAAGAACGAAGCACTGCGCAAAAGCCAGCTTTTCTTTTATGACTTAAATGCCAAAGCCAATTACCGCATAGGTCAGCGCGACCGGATTTTTATATCCGGATATTTTGGCCAGGATAAATTTGGATTCAGAGACCGTTTCTCCATCACCTACGGAAATACCACTGCCACTACGCGCTGGAATCACGTTTTCAGTGATAAGTTATTCTCCAACACGTCCTTTATCTACAACGATTTTAATTACACCGTTGCCATTAACCAGGTGAGCATTGATGTAAAATCTGTGGTGAGAGACTTCAGCCTAAAAGAGGATCTTGATTTTTATTTGAACGCCAACAACAAATTCAAGTTCGGATTCCTGACTACCTTCCACACGATAGTGCCGGGTCAAATTGTATCAAAGGACACTGCTCGCCTCAACAGTATTCTACTCACCAAAAACTACGGTTGGGAGAATGCAGTATATGCTCAACACGAAGTGTCTATCAAAAACAAAGTAGTAATCAACTATGGAATTCGGTTCTCCATCTTCAGCCAAACAGGCCCTTCGAAATATTACAAATTCCCCGACCCGGAAGTCACCGATACGTTTGATTTAAAACTGGGACAATTTGGTAAAACGTATTTCAATGCAGAGCCACGCTTCTCTATCAGTTATAACTTCTTCCCCAAGATGAGTTTTAAATTGGCTTACTCGCGTAATGCTCAAAACCTTCACTTGCTATCCAATACCACGACCTCTTTCCCTACAGACCGCTGGGTGATGACCAGCAATAATGTGAAGCCCGAGATATCGGACCAGGTGAGCGGTGGTTATTTTGTCAACTTCCATAAGGACATGTTTGAGTTATCGGTGGAGGGCTATTTCAAATGGCTGCAGAATCAAATTGATTACAAAAACGGAGCTACCCTACGCGCAAACGAAACAGTGGAGAATCAACTGCTCTTTGGCATAGGGCGAACGTATGGAGCTGAATTTTTCTTTAAAAAAGCTACCGGAAAATTCACCGGTTGGGTCAGTTACACATACTCGCGCAGCGAGCGAAAGTTTGCCAACATCAACAACAACACCTGGTATCCTTCGCGCTTTGACCGCACACACAATCTGAGTGTGGTGCTGATGTATGACATTACTCCGCGCATTAACGTGTCGGCTACCTGGGTTTATTACACTGGCCTTGCCACTACTTTCCCGATTGGCAAATACTTTCTGAACGGGGAAATATTGCCTTATTACGGCTTGCGAAATCAAGATAGATTTCCGGACTATCACCGCCTGGACATTGGAGCTACCTTTGTGCTCAAAAAGAGAAGTTGGTGGGAGCATGACCTGAATGTGAGCGTATATAACCTGTATGCACGAAAGAACGCCTACTCCATAGATTTCACCGCTGATATAAACAGTGGCACAGCATATGCAGAAAAAACGTATCTGTTCCGAATCGTACCCTCCATTACTTACAATTTTAAGTTCACAGTACCGCAGGTTAAGAAAAAAGTAAAATGAAAAAATATCCATTCATAAGACTTCTCCTGGCAGGGCTTACCTCTATCATCGTAGCCACCTCCTGCACCGAAAAAATTGATTTAAAGCTCAACAACTCGGAGCCTCAACTCGTAATAGAAGCCAATGTAAGTAATAAGCCGGGGCCATACACGGTTATCCTCTCCAAGTCCAGGTTATACTATGAGAACAACGCGTTCGCAGGAATAAGTGGAGCGCAGATTATATTAAGCGACAATGCAGGCAACATAGACACCCTCACTGAAATAGCAGCCGGGTTTTACCAAACAAATTTTATTCAAGGCACGATTGGAAGAACTTATCAGTTGGAAGTAAGCAGCGAAGGAACCACCTACCGCGCATCCTGCACTATGCCGGCAGCTGTTTCCATAGATAGCGTTGTAGTGAGGGAGGAGACAGGATTTAACGGAGAATTAGACAAGGATGCGCGGGTCTATTTCACGGATCCTGCCGGCATCGAAAATTTCTACCGCATCATTGGATACAAAAACGAAGTGCCCAGTAGCGGTGCCAATATTCACCGCGATAGATTGTGGGATGGCAAGCAACGAAACTATGGGGTGCCCTCGGGCGGCATAGAAACCGGAGACACGCTCATTGCAAACTTACTGAGTATTGATGCACGTGTTTATCAGTTTTTCAATGAGTTTAATGAAAGCAGCGGATTTGCACAGCCTGCGGCACCAGCCACGCCCAATTCGATGTATACACCCGGTGCGCTAGGTTACTTCAGTGCGCATGCCATTTCAGCCGACACTATTCTTATACCCTAGGTATAAGAGATTACTTCACCAGATTCTTTTCAATCCTTTGTATAGGACCCGGGCATTCGTGCTCATGGCAAGTAATGCAACTACTCACGAGTAAATTAAAAGTGGACGCTCGTTGGGGTGTGTTTATGCTCTCGTAATACCGCGTCAGGCTTCGCTGAAAATTCTGAATGTAGGCACCGTGGTCTGCAGATGGCTTTTTGCCTTCGGTCAATTTTGCTGTGTTTATTTTTTCAAACGACTTAGGGAATTCCTGTACCGGTTTATTCTGCGCAATGTTCTGCTTTTCCACATCCAGGAATGTAAGCATCTGTCGCATTAGCTTGGACATAGGGCTCACAGGCATTGCAGCTTGAAAGAAACAAGCCGCTAACACCATCGCCACTAGAAATACTTTTTTGTGCATATGCAATATTAAACCAAACAGGGTTTTATATTTTGCAGAAACAAAAATCAACAACATGCATCATCTCTCCTCCCTGGACTATGCTGTTTTCCTCTTTTATTTTCTGATAGTAGCCGGTTATGGCTTATGGATTTATTACCGAAAAAAGAAACAGAATGAAAACACAACAGATTACTTTTTAGCGGAGGGTTCTCTTACCTGGTGGGCTATTGGCGCATCGCTTATTGCATCCAATATATCGGCAGAGCAGTTTATTGGCATGAGTGGAGCGGGCTTTAAACTTGGCCTGGCAGTAGCCAGTTATGAATGGATGGCTGCTGCCACCTTGATTATTGTAGCCGTATTTTTTATGCCGGTTTATCTCCAAAACAAGATTTACACCATGCCGCAATTTCTAAGCACGCGGTATAATGACACCGTGGCAATGATTATGGCTGTGTTTTGGCTCTTGTTATACGTAGTTGTAAATCTTACCTCCATTTTATTTTTAGGAGCGCTCGCTATTAGCAGTATATCCGGATTAAGCCTGCAACTTTGCATGTATGCCTTGGCCTTCTTCGCCATTTTCATTACTCTGGGCGGAATGCGGGTAATCGGTTACACAGACGTCATTCAGGTTTTCTTTCTGGTATTAGGCGGTTTGGCAACCACTTATCTTGCTTTGAATCTGGTGGCCGAAAACTTTGGAAGCAGTGGAGTATGGAGTGGCTTCCAATTGATGACGCAGCACGCAGAAGATCATTTTCACATGATACTGAAGCGCAACAATCCCAGCTATCTTGATTTACCGGGTTTAACTGTGCTACTAGGTGGTATGTGGATTGCCAACTTCAGTTATTGGGGCTGCAACCAATATATTACACAACGCGCCTTAGGGGCCGATTTACCAACTGCCCGAAACGGAATTCTGTTTGCCGCATTTCTGAAATTACTGATGCCCGTGATAGTAGTATTGCCGGGCATTGCCGCTTTTGTATTGCATCAGCAAGGCAACTTTCAAAATGAAATGCTGAATGCCGATGGACTCATTTCCGGTGATAAAGCTTATCCGGTGTTGCTGAACCTGTTGCCGAGCGGTTTAAAGGGATTAAGTTTTGCCGCGCTCACCGCGGCCATTGTGGCATCGCTGGCTGGCAAAACAAATTCGATAGCCACTATCTTTACCCTAGACATTTACAAGAAAGTAATCGATACCAGGGCGGATGAAAAACAACAGGTAAAGATTGGCAAAATAGCAGTAGTTGTGTCGATGCTAGTAGCGGTAGTCATTGCACCATTTCTTGGGATAGATAAAGGCGGACTCAATTACATACAGGAATACACCGGATTTGTGAGCCCCGGCATATTTGCCATGTTTTTAATGGGATTTTTCTGGAAACGTACCACCAGCAACGCTGCATTATTTGCCACTCTGGGCGGTTTCTTGCTCTCCGTTCTGTTGAAGTTTTTACCGGGGTTGGTGGATTTATCACCTCTGGCAGCTGTCGGATTTTCGAACATAAACAACGCGGGCATTTTTGAGATTCCGTTTCTGGATAGAATGGGTATAGTATTTATCCTGTGTATCACAGGAATGGTGCTGATTAGTTTGTTCGAAAACCCGAAAGGCACCAAAGCTCGCGCATTGGAAGTGGACGCTTCTTTATTCAAAGTATCCAACAGTTTTCTGGCCGGTTCGTTGTTGATAGCCGGGCTATTAATAGCCCTCTATGCCCGTTTCTGGTAATGGATTAACCGGCCGGTTTCAGCATAATGAGATGAGGTATTCCATCTTCCAGGTAGGGTTCGTTTAAATCTTGAAATCCAAAGGATTCGTAAAATCCTTTGAGATAGGCCTGCGCACCAATGCGAACGGGTACCGGACCATAAATTTTCCGGATTTCTTGCAAAGCATACACCATAAGTGCCTTACCGAGTTGTTTGCCACGGTGCTTAGTAGCGGAAATAACTCTGCCTATAGAAACTTCATTATAACTGATTCCCGGCTGCACAAGTCGGCAATAGGCTACTAACTCTTCATCCACAAATCCCATCACATGCAGCGATGAAAAATCTTTGCCATCTGCATCCAGATAAGGACAGTTCTGTTCTACCACAAAAACCTCCTGGCGCAGCTGCAACAATCGGTACAATTCCGTGGTAGATAAATCTTCAAATTTACGAGTGACAAAAACCGGTTTCATAGCAGCAATAATAAACCTTGACTGGCAGGGTGCAGCTTGTATTGATTTAAAAAAAGAAGATGTTTGTGTGATGGTCTCCCCCGAAGTAATTCCGATTAAACTGAGCGATGATGAGGAAAATGCAATAACCGTTTTCAGAGCGCATCAACCCACTCACTTACCAGTGCTGGTCATTCTACCGGCATTGGGGGTAAAGGGAAGCTACTACAGGAATGTGGCCCAGCATTTTGCGGCACATCACTACCATGTGGTCACACTCGACCATCGCGGTCATGGTAAATCTTCTGTACGGCCATCGCACAGCACCGATTTTGGATACCGCGTGCAGTTAGAAATTGAATACGCAGAGATTTTTAAAACCATCAGATGTCTATTCTCCGACAGCAAAATTGTAGTGGTAGGCCACAGCCTTGGAGGGCAGATGGGGAGCATGTTCATTAGCCGATATCCTGACTTAGCCGATGCTCTTATTCTTAACGCCAGTTGCTCCACCTATCACCGCGGGTGGGGTCCCATTGCAGGCAAAGGCTTATACGTATTTGCCACTTTTTCGGCCTGTCTGGCAAAAGTGTTGGGCTATTATCCGGGCCATAAAATTGGCTTTGGAAATGTAGAGGCTGCCGGCATAATGCGCGATTGGAAAAACACAGCCATCAGTGGTCGATTTACAGCACATGGTTCTACCTTCCACTACGAGCAGGCCATGGCTACCAGCCGGCACCCCGTGCTGGGCATTACCTATGAGGGCGACCATTCTGCGCCCCCGCTGGCTCTTCAATTTCTGACTTCGAAATTTAAGGCAGCACAGATAAAACTCATTCACTTGCAAGCCCCAAAACACGCTGCCAAAAAGTTTAATCATTATTCTTGGGCCAGAGAGCCTCATTTGTCTTTCACAACTATAGACAGTTGGATTAAAAAACAACCAACATTAACTTATGCTAAAATCGATTAACAACATCATTGAGAAAAATATAAAACTGGTAGAGATGATTGGTGTAGTTATGCGCATCATCAGCTTTACCTTAGTCAGCTGGATGGGACCCGAAAGCCCGTTTTTATTTGTTTGGACTTTCAACACGATTGATGCCATCCTTCTAACCTGGTGTGCACTTATCCGAAAGGACAGCGCTTATACCTTGCTGAATGGTTTTTGGATTCTGGTAGGGCTCGTGGGCATTTTCCGCGCCAGTGGTTATCTTCATTGATTTTGAAAGAATTCTATTTTCAATCCTATGAATAAAAAAACGGCACTTCTGTTTTTGCTCAGTGTTATGCTTTTAACCGCATCTGCGCAAAAAAATTCCGATAACAAGGACAAAACATTTAAAGAAAAAGTAGACCAGTTTGGCCAGGACTTAATTGCACAACCCGATAAAGCGGTAGACACCAACGCCAACAAACTGATCAATGATAATCTTTCCATGGAGGTGCCCCCTCTTTGGCGGGAGAAAGGCACTTACACTATTGTGCAATTCAATCTAACAAAGACCGACCTGGACCCATTATATCAAACCTTCCCGCTGCCCGACAAAAAAATTACACAGAGCCTGATTGTAAATATGGGCACCACTAAAAAAAGTGCTGCGGATAAGAAGGCGGAAGTATTCACCAATATCAAAAAGCACATGGCGACTTATTATAAAGATGGGGCCATCACAAAATCTGCTCAGGAAATTGCAGAGATTTCCGCTTCCATGCTTCTATCCACCGAAGCATTCACAACACATCAAGGCAAAAAAGGAGAGCTATTGGTGTTCAACGATATCGAAAGCAAGCAATCTTCGCTGATCATTTTGCTTTTGCTACCCGATGCCGAAAAAGGCAATATGCAGTTTGTGCAGTTCAACTACACTCGGTTTAACTATGAAACCAACTATCCTGAAGATATTCGTGAATGGAGAACTTTTCTCTATGAAGACGAACAACAGGCTTATGTAGACTTCACCAAAAAAATGCTCCAAACTTTTTACGTAAAATAATACGACCATCATGACACGCGAAGAATACCTGAAACTTACATCGCTGCTGGCAGCCGGCAGTCTTTTGCCCACCCACCTTCTGGCACAATTGCTGGCGGAAGATGAACTAAAGCGAAGTGATTTTGGAAAGGACTTTGTGTGGGGCACGGCTACTGCTGCTTATCAAATTGAAGGAGGATGGAATGAGGATGGCAAAGGAGAAAGTATTTGGGATCATTTTACACACTACAAAAAAGGGAAGATAAAGACCAGAGAAAACGGTGATGTGGCCTGCGATTTTTATCACCGGTATGAGAGCGACATTGAGCTCATGCGCAAAATGAATATCCCTGCATCGCGGTTTTCCATTGCCTGGTCCAGAGTGCTGCCGCAAGGAACCGGTACGGTGAATCAAAAAGGTATTGACTTTTATCACCGCGTCATTGATAAATGCCTGAACGAAAATGTAGCCCCCTACATTACGTGCTATCACTGGGATTTGCCGCAGGCTTTGGAAGATAAAGGAGGCTGGGCCAACCGCGATTCCATTCAATGGTTTGAAGAGTTTGTAGATACCATTAGCAAGGCCTATGGCGATAAAGTAAAAAACTGGATGGTGTTTAATGAGCCCATGGCGTTTGTTCCGCTGGGTCACCTGATTGGAATTCATGCCCCGGGCCATGTAAACTTCGGTAAGTTTTACAGAGCAGTGCATAATGTGGTCATGTGCCATGGTGCCGGAGGAAGAATAATCCGGAAAAATGTTCCCGAAGCCAATATAGGAACGACCTTCTCGTGCAGCCATATTGATGCAAAAAATGATAAACCGGCCAATGTGAAAGCGGCACGAAGAGCCGATGCTTTTATCAATCGCTTGTTCCTGGACCCGATAATGGGACTGGGTTACCCCAAAGCAGATTTACCGGCTTGCAAGCACATTGAAAAACACATACTGCCCGGTGATGCCGAAAAAATGGCCTTCGATTTTGATTTTATAGGATTGCAAAACTACTCGCGCATGGTGGTGTATAAACTTGGCTTAATTCCCATCATTCATTTTGCAAATGTGCCCGCCAAGAAACTGGGACACGATATGACCGAAATGGGTTGGGAAGTATACCCCGAAGGAATTTACAAGTTACTGAAGAAGTATGCCGGCTACAAAAACATGAAAAAAATTATTGTGACCGAAAACGGTGCTGCCTTCCCTGACGAAAACATCGGAGGCGAAATCAACGACACTAAACGCCTGCAGTTTATCAAAGACTATTTGCGGCAGGTGTTAAAAGCCAAGCAGGAAGGGGTTCCGGTAGATGGCTATTTTATCTGGAGCTTTATGGATAACTTTGAATGGGCTGAGGGTTTCAGAACCCGATTTGGCTTAGTAGGCGTAGATTTTGAAACGCAAAAAAGAACCATCAAAGCGAGCGGAAAATGGTTCAGCGAGTTCCTGAAACAATAAACCCGACACCCAAAATTACGTTCTGACCAGCGTCATATTGGAAAAGAACAGGAAGCATGTAAATTCGCAGCACTAAAAAATAAAAATCCATGTCTCAAACAATTCTCGCTTCTCAGATTATGACATCCAATGTGGTAGTAGCTAACCTCAACAACAAGTTTAGCCAGGTTATGGAATTCTTTACCACTTACAAAGTGCAGCACCTTCCCATCGCATTTGACGACAAATTGTTGGGAATTCTAAGTGTTAACGACATGGCTTCTTACCTGAGCAACCGCATTAAAAATAACGAACCTACCGATGCCGCTTCGCTGGAAGCTGCGTTTGAAATTTCTGAAGTCATGACTCACCACCCTACTTCCGTGGGCGTAGATGATACATTGGAAAGAATTCTGGAAATTCTGGCAGAAGGTAAATTTCAGGCAGTTCCTGTTCTAAAAGACGGATTAGTGCATGGAATTATCACCAATAAAGATATTGTTCGTGTATATAAATGGCAGTTAGATAACATCTAGCATTCATTATAACTCACTTTCATAAAAAACGGTCCCCTGCACAGGTGACCGTTTTTTATTTTCACCAGATAAAAACCCACTCCCATGGCCGATTCTAAATACATTACCTGCAACGGCATACAAATGCATTATATGGAAGAAGGAAGTGGGGAATTGGTGGTACTACTGCATGGCTTTCCGGAGTTTTGGTATGGTTGGAAAAATCAAATGCCCGTATTGGCTGAAAAGTATCGGGTAGTGGCTCCGGATATGCGTGGTTATAATTTAAGCGATAAACCAAAAGCAGTAGCAGATTATCATATGGAAACGCTCGCCAAAGATATTGCTGATCTCATTGCCGCTCTGGGTGCACAGCATGCCATAGTAGTAGGGCACGACTGGGGTGCAGCTGTAGCCTGGGCTGTGGCGGCTTTTCATCCGGAGAAGGTAAGTAAACTCGCCATACTCAATGTGCCACACCCCAAAGAAATGAGCAGAACCTTTCTGGAGCTCAATTTTTCGCAATGTTTAAAAAGTTGGTATATCTTCTTTTTTCAACTGCCATTAGTCCCGGAAAAAGTAGTGGGCACCGAACATTTTTTCAGGAACACTTTTCACAAAATGCTGATGAATAAAACAGCTATCAGCGAAGAAGACATTCAAAAGTATGTGGAGGCATATAAACATCGGGGCACAGCCGAGGCGGTTGTAGCCTATTATCGCTCGGCCTTTCGCAGCATGTTTTCTAAACAAAATCCCTTCCCTAAAATACAAGCACCGGTGCTCATGTTGTGGGGAGAACACGATTTGGCCCTGGGGAAGGAGCTAACCTACCGGACTCAAGACTATTGTGAAAAAACAATTGAAATCTGCTACGATTCAACGAGCGGCCACTTTGTGCAGCACGATAACCCTGCTTGGGTAAATGCAAAACTGCTGGCTTTTTTTGCTCAGGCGTAATCTGTGTCAACAGAGAATTTTTCCGGGTGCTTGCCCTGTATGGGTTTGTAGAAAGCCATAATTTCACGCATGTCTTTTTCCATGTTGCCACTCGGATAAATCAACTTGCCTACACCGGCTTCCTTGTTCTTGTAATCCAGATAACCCAAAGCGATGGGCACCTTTGCCCCAACAGCAGTATGATAAAAGCCGGTTTTCCATTTCGTGCGAAGCGAGCGTGTTCCCTCGGGTGTCACCATCACCGCTAAATCTTGCTGATGACTGAATAATTCTATCATAGCCTCTGTCATACTCTTGCGCTCCTCTCCTGCTTTCTTGGGGCTGCGATCGATAGCTATCGCGCCCAAAGGGCCAAAAATCAGATTGAACGGAAAGCGCATCCATTCCTTTTTTACGGTATAGCGAACCGGTATATCCATTAAATAGAAAGCGGCTCTGGCAAATATTAAATCCCAATTGCTGGTGTGCGGTGAAGCAATCATCACACAGCGGTTATATCCACCGCCCACATGGTCCTTAAAGGACCACCCAAAAATCCAGAAAACGAACCTTGATATTAGTTTGCCCATAGCACGCAAATGTAATGGAAAGTGCGTCAATATTTTTCCCAACCGACCGTTTGGTAAATTAAAAACTCCGCTTAGCTTCGCCATCCCAACAAGCACACACATGCCCAGGCAGAAGGTAGACGAACAGACTATTATTATAGAAGCATTGAAATTGTTTCGCAAAAAAAGCTATTTCAATACTTCTATGAGCGATATAGCCGAAGCCTGCGGCTTGCAAAAAGGTTCGCTTTACCACTACTTTCCCAGCAAGGAAGATTTAATGAGGAAGGTAATTAAAATGGTGCATGAATTTTTTAAGACAAACGTGTTCAGCCATGCCTACGACAAAAGCATTCCTCCTCAAAAAAGACTGGAAAACCTCTTCCTGGCAGCCGAAAAAGTTTTTCTGGATGAAGAAAAAGGAAATCTGCTGGGCAACATGGGTGTGGAAACATCGCTCATGGCACCTGAATTCAATAGTTTGGTGCAACGCTTCTTTCTTGATTTTTTCCATGCCGTAAAAACCATTTACCTGGACAAATACGGAGAAAAAATTGCGAACGAACTGGCGGAGAGAAGTGTAGCGGAAATTGAAGGCAGCCTAATGTTTAGCCGGGTGTTTAACGACCACAATTACCTGAAGAACACGACTAAAAGAATTTTAAACCGAATAGACAATACCGCTCCGGTTAAAACAAAACCTGTTTCTAAAATCTCTCCCAAGTCAAAAGCAAAAAAATGAAGTTAAAAGTAATTGCCCTTACGCTGTTAGTTGCCTGTACGATGGTGGCACATACACAGGTAAACCCAAACTATCAGGTGGAAATTGTGCGCGATAGTTTTGGCGTGCCACACATTTTTGGAAAAACAGATGCCGATTGTTCTTATGGATTGGTGTATTCGGCTTTAGAGGACGACTACAAAACAGTGATGTGGGGATTATTGCTTTCGAGAGGCAAACTGGGGCTCATGATGGGTATTGAGGGAGCGAAAATCGATTACGCTGTTCAACTTTTAGGAGTTCCTGATTTTATTGAAAAAAACTATGAGAAAGACTTATCGCCCGAGACCAAAAAATTACTGGAAGCGGGAGCCGCTGCAGGTAACGATTGGCTCAAAAAACATCCTGAAAAGATTCCGTTTAAAAGCCTGATGCCCATAAGGCCTACCGATTTTATCTCCGGTTACATGCTGAGTATGGCTTTAATGACCGGTGTGGATGGGGTAATTAAAAGTGTGGTAGGCGAAACCATGGCCACCATTGATTATAACAAAGATGCCCGCGGCAGCAATGCGCTGGCGATGAACTCCAACATTACTGCCGATGGTAATGTATACCTCGATTGCAATGCACACCAACCACTCGAAGGACCCATGAGCTGGTATGAAGCCCATCTGCACAGTGACGAAGGGCTAAACATTTTAGGAGCCACCTTTCATGGTGCGGTTTCCATTTTTCACGGCACGAACGAAAACCTAGGATGGGCGCACACCACCAATTATTTTGATGCCATAGATGTGTATCAATTAGAGATGGACCCGAAGAAAAAAAATCATTACCTGGTTGACGGTAAGTCATACAAATTAGAAACAAGCAGCGCCAAACTCTCGGTAAACCTCTCCAAGAAACCGCTGGAGAAGAAGTTCATACTTACCATTGGAAAGAAAAAATGGTGGAGCATCTATGGTGCTACCTACAAAAACAAGAAAGGGGTGTTTGCCATCCGCCTGGCTTCCAACATGACCTTGAAGAGCGTGGAGGAATGGTATAAGATGAATAAAGCGAAAAACTTTACCGAGTTCCGGCAAGCTTTGGACATTCAGGGAATCATCAATCAATATGTAACCTATGCCGACCGCTTTGACACCATTTACTGCGTAAGTAACGGTGCTATGCCGGTTCGTGCTGATGGATACGACTGGAAAAGCACGGTGCCGGGAAATACGGAGAAAACACGCTGGACCAAGTTTTTGCCGCACGATTCCTTGCCGCATGTCATTAATCCAAAATGCGGTTATGTGTTTGAAGTCAACAATACGTCTTATACCATGACGGCAAAAGACGAGAATCCTAAACCACTGGCCTGTCAGAAAAACGTATCATTTGCTATTAATGAAACGAATCGAAGCATGCGATTCTATGAAATGATGGAGGCCAAAAAAGGACGCAAGTTAACCTGGCAAGATTTTTTAGACATAAAATACGATGCGCATTACCCACGTAATGTGGTAGCACCTTTCAAGAGCTTTGATTTAGAGGAGGTTTTTCACTTGGACGAGTCAAAATACCCCGACATTTCTGATGCTATACAAGTAATGAAAGCCTGGGCTGTGGAACGCAGTGGTCACATTTCAGACACGAATGCCACGCTGGTTTACAAATGGATTTACGGAACTTACTTCTCTATTAACGATAACATTGAAAGAAAATTTATTGACTCTCCGGGATATAAGATTCAATATTTTGTAGAGGGCGTAAAAAGAGCGAAAGCCGAAATGCTGACCGATTTTGGCAGGTTAAATGTACCACTGGGCGAGTTTCAGAGGCATCAGCGGGGCGATGTAGATCTGCCCACCACAGGAGCTCCGGACATGTGGAATGCCAAGTATGGTGATCCTTATCAAAAGGGTAAACGAAGAATTACAGCCGGAGAAAGCTATATCCTGCTCTCTAAATTTAAAAAAGACGGAAGTCTGCCCGAGTTGCGTAGTGTAATTTGCTATGGCAGCAGCAATACGCCCGGAGCCAAACATTATACTGACCAAATGCAACTCTACGTAAACCAGCAAACGAAAGAAGAAAGCCTGAGCAAAGAGTGGGCCTATAAACATGCGGAACGCATATACAAACCGAACGAATAGTTTTCCCAACCGACCGTTTGGTCAATTAATAATAAACAATAGTTTCGTTGCCCTGTTTTAGAGATACAAAAGCAATACACTTCACACTAACTATTTAATACTATAAAAATGAGCGCAACAGCCACAGAAAAAAAAGCGGTGAACGTAACACCCGCCAAAGCCAGAAAAATTAAAACCGTTGCCGTGTTGGGTAGCGGTGTAATGGGCAGCCGTATTGCCCTGCACTATGCCAACATTGGATTAAAGGTTTATTTGTTAGACATTGTTACGCCTAACTTAAGCGAAGCCGATGCGAAGAAACCGGCTATGCGCAACAAATTGGTAAACGATGCGCTTGCCTTTGCATTAAAGAGCAACCCGAATCCGGTTTACGACAAAGCATTTGCTTCTCGTATAACTACCGGCAACTTTGACGACAACTTAAGTCTTATCAAAAATGCAGATTGGATTATTGAGGTAGTGGTTGAGCGATTGGACATCAAGAAAATCGTGTTTGAAAAAGTAGAGCAGTTCCGTAAGCCGGGCACTTTGATTACGTCTAATACCTCGGGTATCCCAATTCATTTGATGGCAGAAGGAAGAAGCGATGATTTCCGCGCGCATTTCTGCGGCACGCACTATTTCAACCCTCCGCGCTACCTGCGTTTGTTAGAGATTATTCCTACAGCAGAAACACATCCTGAAGTAATTGACTTTTTGATGAGCTACGGTGATTTGTATCTCGGTAAACAAACCGTGTTGTGTAAAGATACTCCTGCGTTTATTGCCAACCGCGTAGGTGTATTCAGCATTGCAGCGGTGATTAAGTTGATGCAGGAAATGGATTTAACTATTGATGAAGTAGATGCACTGACCGGGACTTTAATTGGCAAACCGAAGTCAGCAACGTTCAGAACAACCGATGTAGTTGGTTTAGATACCATGATTAAGGTAATGAAAGGCGCTTACGATAACTTGCCGAACGATGAATACCGCGATGTGTTGCAGGTGCCATCTTGGATTCTGCAAATGGAAACCAACAAATGGATTGGAGATAAAACCGGCCAGGGCTTCTTTAAGAAAACGAAAGATGCTTCAGGCAAAAAATCATTTGCTACGTTGGATTGGAAAACACTGGAATACAAACCGTCAGCTAAAACCAAATCAGCTACTACAGAACTAAAGAGTATTGAAGATTTGAAAAAACGTTTGCCGGCTATCGCCAAGCAAACCGATAAGCATGGTGAGTTTTTGCGCAAGCTCACTTACTATGTTTCTGCCTACGTAAGCAATCGAATCCCTGAAATTAGCGATGAGCTTTACAGAATAGACGATGCTATGCGTGCCGGTTTCGGTTGGGAAATTGGTCCGTTTGAACAATGGGATGCCGTTGGTGTAGAGAAGCTGGTAGCCGGAATGAAAGAAGCCGGATTTAAAGTAAATGGCTGGGTAGATGAGATGTTGGCTGCCGGTTTCAAAACTTTCTACAAAGTAGAGAACGGAGTTCAGAAGTATTACGACATTCCTTCAAAATCATATAAAGCCATTCCGGGCCGCGAGGCGTTTATCGTTTTAGATAACTACAAAGATCAAAAGCCCGTTTGGAAAAATGCGTTCTCGCGGATTGATGACATTGGCGATGGTGTGTTGAACGTTTCGTGGAGCACAAAAATGAACTCGCTGGGTGGCGAAGTAATTGAAGCCATCAACAAAGGAATTGACATTGCCGAGCAACAAGGCTGGAAAGGCGTTGTGCTTGGTCACGACTATCCTAACTTTAGTGCAGGCGCTAACCTGGCTATGATTTTCATGTTCGCCTTAGAGCAGGAATACGATGAATTGGATTTTGCTATTCGTGCGTTCCAGGGTGCTACGATGCGTTGTCGCTATTCTTCCATTCCTGTGGTAGCTGCTCCGCATGGAATGACTCTTGGAGGAGGATGTGAATTCTCTATGCATGCCGATGCTGCTGTAGCAAGTGCCGAAACTTATATTGGATTGGTGGAAGTGGGTGTGGGCCTTATACCGGGCGGTGGTGGAACCAAAGAAATGGCTCTGCGCGCATCTGATGCTTACTACGCAGGTGATGCACAAATTCCTCAATTAGCGGAGAGATTTACAGCAATTGCAACTGCTAAGGTGGCTACTTCTGCTTACGAAGGTTTTAGTGTTGGAGTGCTGGATAAGAAGAAAGATTCTGTAGTAGTGAACCAATCTCGTTTGTTGGCCGAAGCGAAAGACAAAGTGCTGGAGCTTTACAACAATGGCTACGTGCAAAAGCCACAACGAGATGATATTACCGTGTTGGGCAGAGCAGGATTAAGTGCCTTGTATGCCGGTGCCGCCACTTTTAAAGTAGGAGCTTACGCCAGCGAACACGATTTCAAAATCGCACAGAAAATTGCCTACGTACTTTGCGGTGGCGACTTAACTTCTGAATCAAAAGTTACCGAAAGATATCTGTTGGATTTGGAAAGAGAAGCGTTCTTATCGCTTTGCGGTGAGAAGAAGACTTTGGAAAGAATTCAAAGCATATTGACAAGCGGAAAACCATTGAGAAACTAATTCATTCAAAACATTTAAATCAAAACATCATGTCACAAGAAGCATATATCATAGCCGGTTCAAGAACCGCCATTGGAAAAGCAAAACGCGGAGGTTTCCGCTTTATGACACCCGTTGACATGGCTTATTACGCCATTCAGGATTTATTGAAAAAAGTTCCTCAACTCGACCCATCACGTGTAGATGATTTGATTGTGGGCAATGCAGTTCCCGAAGCCGAGCAAGGGTTGCAAATGGCTCGTTGGGTAGCTGTCCGCTCTTTGCCGGTTGAAGTTCCGGGAATGACCGTGAACCGTTACTGTGGCTCGGGCGTGGAAGTAATTGGTTTGGCTACTGCAAAGATTAAAGCAGGAATGGCGGATGTAATCATTGCCGGAGGAACGGAAAGCATGTCGCTTGTTCCTACAGTTGGTTACAAAACTGTCCCTAACTATGAAATCGCAAAAGACCATCCGGAGTATTACATCGGCATGGGTTTAACTGCGGAGAATGTTGCCACAAAATATGGCATCACCCGTGAGGCAGCTGATGAGTTTTCGTTGAACAGTCACAAGAAAGCTATGGCGGCAATAGAAGCAGGGAAGTTCGCTGCTGATATTGTTCCGGTAGAAGTAGAAGAAGTTTATTTTGAAGACGGCAAAAAGAAATCACGCAAGTTCACCGTATCACAAGATGAAGGTCCACGTGCCGACACTTCTATTGAAGGTTTGGCAAAACTGAAACCTGCTTTCAAAAATGGCGGACAGGTTACTGCCGGCAACTCTTCTCAAACTTCCGATGCTGCTGCATTCGTTTTAGTAGTAAGCGAGAAAGTGGTGAAAGAATTGAACCTGCAACCTATCGCACGTATGGTAACAACTGCCAGCGTGGGTGTGGACCCAACCATTATGGGTATTGGTCCGGTAAATGCAATTCCAAAAGCATTGAAACAAGCAGGATTGAAATTGAGCGATATTGATTTGATTGAATTGAATGAAGCATTTGCAGCACAATCGCTGGCGGTCATTCAAGAAGCAAAATTGAACACCGACATCATTAACGTAAACGGTGGTGCTGTGGCGCTGGGCCACCCGCTGGGAGCTTCAGGAACTTACTTATTCCAAAAATTAATTGGCGAAATGCAGCGCAGAAACAATAAGTATGGAATGGTATCGGCTTGTATTGGTGGAGGACAAGGTATTGCCGGAATTTTTGAGAGACTGTAATCTTTAATAATTATCAATTAAAACACAATGAGCACAGAAACAGTAACAAACAAAGTCCTTAAAGGCGGAGAATTTCTTGTAAAAGAATCTACCACAGCAAACACATTTATTAAAGAACAGATTAGTGAGGAACAAAAAATGTTTGGTCAAACAGCCGAAGATTTTATCACAAGCCGTGTGTTCCCCAATGTTCAAAAAATTGACAAACAAGATCCTGCTCTAGTTATCTCCTTACTAAAGGAAAGTGCAGATTTAGGACTGCTTGGAGCTGCAGTGCCGGAAGATTTTGGTGGTATGGGAACCGACCTGGTAACAGACACCATTATTAATGAGGAAATTGGCAAAGGACATTCATTTGCGGCTGCGTTTGCAGCGCACACAGGTATTGGAACGTTGCCAATTTTGTATTTCGGAACCGAAGATCAAAAACAAAAATACCTACCGGGTTTATCAAACGGTGATATTAAAGCAGCCTACTGCTTAACCGAACCCGGAAGTGGTAGCGATGCGCTGGGTGCAAAAACCAAAGCCGTGTTATCCGAAGATGGAAAGCACTACGTGTTGAATGGGCAGAAAATGTGGATTACCAATGGTGGATTTGCCGATATTTTTACCGTGTTTGCAAAAATTGATGGAGAGAAATTCACCGGTTTTATTGTAGATGCTAAGAGCGAAGGAATTTCGCTGGGCAGCGAAGAGGATAAGTTGGGTATCAAAGGTTCATCTACCCGTCAGGTGTTTTTTCAAAATGTAAAAGTGCCGGTTGAAAACGTGTTGGGTGAAATTGGCAAAGGGCACAAAATTGCATTCAACGTGTTAAACATTGGCCGCTACAAACTCTGCGTATTGGCCTTGGGCGGTTCCAAAAAATCTTGCACCACCGCTATAAAATATGCCAATGAGCGCATTCAATTCAATGTGCCTATTTCATCATTTGGCGCTATCAAACACAAGCTGGCTGAAATGGCAGTGAAGATTTACGCTTGCGATGCAGCTACTTACCGCACTGCAGGTTTAATTGATGATATGATTAACGACTTGGCTGCAAAAGGCAAAGACAGAGTGCAGGCAAAATTGCAGGCAGCAGAAGAATACTCTATTGAGTGCGCTATTTTGAAAGTATTCGGTTCAGAGGTTTTAGATTATGTGGTTGATGAGGCTGTTCAGGTTTTTGGCGGAACCGGATTCAGCGAAGAATATCCGGTAGCACGCGCTTATCGCGATTCAAGAATCAACCGTATTTTTGAAGGCACCAATGAAATCAATCGCTTGCTATCGGTAGGTCAACTCGTGAAGAAAGCAATGAAGGGTGAGGTAGATTTATTTACCCCGGCTATGGCCGTGCAGAAAGAACTGATGAGCGTTCCTGATTTTGGTGGTGATAGCAGTGATGACTTTTTTGCTGCTGAAAAGAAAGCGATTACAAATGCTAAAAAAGCGATTCTGATGACTGCCGGTGCAGCCGTTCAGAAGTTTCAACAGAACTTGGAAAAAGAGCAGGAAGTAATTATGAACGTGGCAGACATGTTGATTGAATTGTTTGCCTGCGAATCGGTGGTGCTAAAAACCGAGAAGTTGATAGGCATTAAGGGCGAGGCAGCATGTGCTTTGGAAATTGATTTAACCCGCGTGTATATCAGCGATGCTCTGGAGAAAATCAACCTATCGGGCAAACATGCTATTGCATCTTTCAACGATGGTGATACGCTGCGTATCATGCTGATGGGTCTTAAACGTTTTACCAAGTATGATGCTTATAATACCATTGCAGCACGCAGAAGAATTGCCGACAAACTGATTGCAGAAAACAGCTATTGCTTCTAGACAGCAGCTTACCGGATAAAGACCAGAGCCCTCGTAGTATTATATTACGAGGGCTTTTTTATTGGCGTTCCTGTGATTTGATAAACAAACAACACTTGCCGGCTGTTTTATATCAAACTCCGTGCAGATGATAAGAAATCAGTGGTATCTAGTTTGTTTTGAAGACGAACTTAAGAATGGGAAACTCCTCAAACGGAAAATTGTAGGTGAGGAAATAGTAGTTTTTAAAACAGAAAGCGGAAAAGTGGTAGTCCTTCAAGACAGATGTTGCCATAGGAATGTTCATCTTTCGCTGGGATACATAAAAGGTGAGCACATCAAATGCGGTTACCATGGTTGGGAGTTTGGAGCTACCGGCAAATGTGAGCATATCCCATCGCTCTCTCCGGAGGAAAAAATACCCCGTGCAGCTTGTATAAAAAGCTACGATTCACAGATAAAGCACAAAGCAGTATGGGCATACTTTGGCGATGCTGAAAAAAAAGATGAAGCTACTATTCCACCCTTCAAAGAGCTGGACCATTGGCCCATGGTATATAATTACCATGTGGTAAAAGGCAATATAAAACTGGTAGCTGAAAGTTTGTTTGATTCTCACCACATCAACCATGTGCATAGAAACAGTATTAAAACACTCATGGGCAATTTGCACAGCGAAAAGCCCGATTATCATTTAACGGTCACCGAAAAATCTTTACAGGGTTGGTATTTGCGTGATAATGAAAACAGCATTTTTGAGAAAGTATATTTTGGATTTGAAGATAAAGTGGAGGCTCACTTTGGTTACTGGTTTCCGCATAGTAGCCAACTAGACCTGCGGTTTCCTGCTCACCTTACTATGCCCGCACGACAAATGGTTATATATGAACATTTTTATGAAATAGATGAGGACAATGTGATGATGATTCAGATAACCACCTGGAACCGTATTTTCGAATACAATCCTTGGTTTGCAAAGTGGTTTATGCTACGGAAAAGCATGAAAATTGTAGAAGAAGACATTGCCTTTTTAGAGAGCAACAAGTATTGGCACAGCCGCGAAAAACTTAATGACCTGCTGATAAAACCGGATGAGTTGACCTTCGAGTTCACCAAATTGTGGAACAAAAACATCAAGCGAAATGCTGAAAAAACTTATCAGGAAGAAACTGCAGAACTACCGAATTAATCTCAACGAGCCTGATCTCTCACTTCCTGAAAAATTAAGTCAGCCCAAAAGCGTTGCAGTGATAGGTGGTGGTATTGCCGGCATCAGCGCTGCCTGCAACCTGGCCGAGAGAGGCTTTAGCGTGCACCTTTTTGAGAAAGAAAATTTTCTGGGGGGTAAAGTCGGTAGCTGGGAATTTGAATCTAATGGAGAAACATTACGCACAGAACACGGCTTTCATGGTTTTTTCAGACAGTATTTAAACCTCCGAAATTTCCTAAAAAAGATAGGTGCGCACAAACATCTTATACCTATAGACGATTACACCATTTTGTTTGACAAAAACAAGAAACAGGGATTTAAGGGCTTAGACAATACGCCTTTGATAAATGTACTGGAGTTGCGCAAATTTGGCATCGTAGATTGGAAAACATTTATCAATCCGCTGGGCCTACCCTTTATCAACCTGCTTAACTTCAGTTTCGCCACTACTTATAAAAAGTTTGATTCAGAGAGTTTTGCCTCCTTTGCAAAACGAACACACATGAACGATAAAATGAGGCTGGTGTTTAACTCATTCTCGCGTGCATTTTTTGCAGAACCCGAAGACATGAGTATGGCTGAACTCATTAAGAGCTTTCACTTCTATTTTCTAAGCAATGAAGGCGGACTACTTTATGATGTGCTAGATAGCGATTTTCAAAACAGCTTCATTACATACGCAGAAGATTTCCTGAGCCGGCATGCTGCCCAAATCCATTACTCCACTCCCGTTACAGAGCTAAGCAAAAAAGAAAGAGGCTTTGCAGTGAATGGAATGGATTTTGATTATTGTGTTTTATGTACCGATGTAAAACACACCAAGCGCTTAACAGCACAGTCCACAGGTTTTGAAAAATATAACCGCACATTCTCGCAACTTACAAGTCTGAAACAATCTGGAAGGTATGCCGTCCTGCGCTTATGGACCGACCGATTTGAAGCGGATAAAACTTTACCCTTCTTCATATTCACCGACCGCTTAAAATGTCTCGACAGTGTAACACTTTATCACAAAATGGAAAAAGAATCAGCCCGATGGAGCGAAGAAAATAAGGGCGGGATTTTTGAGTTACACTCCTATTCGGTTCCAAAAGATATATTGAGTGATGAGGAAGTAAAAGAACATCTGATGCAGGAGCTTTATCATTATTTTCCGGAACTAAAGGGCATGAAAATCACTCATGAATTTTTCCAACACCGCGATGATTTTCCGGGATTTCATACCAACCAATATGCCAACAGACCCGAGATTAAAACAGAAGTTCCGGGCTTTTATGTAGCAGGAGATTGGGTAAAAATGAATAATTGCACCATGCTGATGGAAGCAGCTTACACCTTCGGTAGCATAGCGGCAAATTACATTATGGAGCAAGAAGGATTAAGGGAAAATCAGTTAATCAGCGTTCCGCTAAAGGGAATTTTAGCTTAAGCCCTTTTAACAGCAATCACGGAATGCAAAATAGGCTTCCGCCAACTGGCGTGTGGCTGCACTTCTACTTTTTCAAAACCGTTTTGCTCCAGTAAATTTTTAATCTGCTCAGGTTGCAGAAAATTCAAAACACTCTTTACCAGATAAGTATAAATTTTGGAGCTTCCGGAGAGTAACGAGCAAAAAGGAACAATGAAACCATAACCGAGTATAGCCCAATAGATTTTAGAGAATAAGTTATTGGAGAGTGAATAATCATGAATGCAAATTTTGCCGCCGGGTTTTAATACGCGATGAATCCCCTGAATGGATTTTTCATAATCCGGCATATTGCGCAAGCCATATGCCATGAACACAACATCAAAAGTGTGATCATCAAAATTTAGATGCATGGCATCTTTCAAAACAAATTTCACTTTGCCTGCCTTTACTTCCTCCGCAAACTTTGCCTGTGCTTCCGCCAACATTCCTTCCGAGTTATCTACGCCAACTATAGAGCCATTTGGCAACTCATTTAAACAGGCTCGAGTAGATTTACCGGTGCCGCAACACAAATCCAACAACTTTTCATCCCCTCTAAGCTGAAGACGCTTTGCGCTGGTATTTAAATCCTCCTGGTAGCCCTGACTCATTGTTGTAGCAAAGTCATAAGATCGGGCTACACGATTAAATTCTTTTGGCACAAAAGATTTGTTCTGTATAAGTTGTATAGACGACATAGAAATAGTTTTAGGGCGGATCAATGAGATACCACCTGATGAGAAGGATTATTAGATAACGTGTAACGAAAATGCTTTGACCTTTGCCATTCATACAGCCCGATATTCATTAGGAGCAAAATAGCACTGTAGAGAAAATCTTCTACTGGTATGGTTCCTACTCGAATTCCCAGATTCTGCGTGTCATTGTAAATTACAACAGGCAATGCCGTTAACACCCCATTCACAAAGAGCATAGGGATGATACTGATAAGGTAAGTAATCAGAAACTTCTCCATGCGTTCCTGGTTCATGGAATAGGATGTAAACAAGAATGCCAAGCCACCAATAAAGAGCACCGAAAAGGTATAGGCCTTATCGAAAAAGAAGGGAGACAAAACCACAGAAAGGACGCTCACATATTTAACAAGAGACAAAACAAAAGCAGGAAGGATTCGCTTTTTGAGAAACAACAAAACTGCTTCATAAATAAATGTGCAGGCGTATGGAACCGTAAAAAAAAACAGATACTCTTCTAAAGGCAACCCGAAAAACTTCAATCCGATAATATAATCCTCATTAAAGTACCAAATGCCGTGTTTCGTTTTAAAGTAGTCCCATACCAAAAAGAAAATGGCAGTAATAATATTAGCAGGAATGAAGTGCTTCCACTTTCCATAAAAGTATATCCTGTGCTCAAAGGAACGAAGCAAAGGAATACTAATCGTAAAAAGATTCAAAAGAAGATAAGTAAACTTCATCCCTTTAATTAATGCACTATGGAAAGTGAGGTGGAAACTCTTTGTTGAAAAAGCGTCTGCACCAACAACACTATTTTTTGAATATCCGGAACACGGATACGTGCTTCCTTCATTTTTTCTACAGGCACTTGCTCAATTTTTTCAAAGAGCTTGATGTAATACTTATAGGCCAGCAGCACGCCCCCTCTGGCCTCCATTGGCAACTGAAGGATCCCTCTATAGGCTTCTTGGAAATCAATCGCTATTTCTTCTTCAATTTTCCGCTTTGACTGCACTTCGAAATTTTGGAAATCGATTCCGGGGAAATACACTCTTCCGCGCTCCTGGTAATCACTTTTCATGTCGCGGAGAAAATTCACTTTCTGAAAGGCTGCTCCTAGTGCTTTGGCAGGCACTTTCAATCGTTCGAACAAAGCATCATCCCCGTTAGCAAAAACTTTCAAACACATTAATCCCACCACCTCTGCCGAACCGTAGATATACTCTTGGTAACCTTCCTCACCGTATGCTGTTTCGTACAAATCCATCTCCATGCTTTTGAAGAAAGCATCTACCAAGTGCAGTGGAATCTGATAATCGTTCACTGCCTTTTGGAAAGAATAAAGCACCGGGTTAAGTGATATTCTTTGCTCGATAGCTTCATAAGTATCACGTTTAAATTTATCGAGCAGATATTTCTTATCATAATCATGAAAGGTATCTACAATTTCATCGGCATAGCGCACCATGGCATAGATACCATAGATGGGTTCATGATACTTTTTGCCGAGGGTTTTGATTCCCATTGAAAAAGAAGTGCTGTAAGCTTGAGTAATCAGTTTACTGCTGGCGGCTGAGGTTTTTTCAAATAACTGAAACATGAGGTCGGTTTTACAATTGGTGTTGTGTAATTCGTTTTTCAATTTCTCCGGCAACAATTTGTCCCGAAATGATAGAAGGAGGCACACCGGGTCCCGGCACAGTAAGTTGACCGGTGTAAAAGAGGTTTTTCACCTTAGGAGAAATCATTTTGGGTTTAAAAACAGCAGTCTGTGCTAGGGTGTTAGCCAAACCATACGCATTCCCCTTGTAGGAATGATAGTCGTTCTCAAAATCTTTTACGCAATAACTCCTCTTCACCAAAATACTCTCGCGAAATGGCTCGCCTATTCTTTGCTCCAGTCGATGCATCATCATGTCAAAATACTTCTCCCGGATTTCATCGGTATCTTCAATTCCCGGTGCAAGTGGCATTAATAAAAAGATATTCTCCTTGCCGCTCGGAGCTACACTATTATCAGTTTTGGACGGAGCACATACATAAAAAAGCGGTGAAGTAGGCCATTTAGGGTTCTTATAGATTTCACTGGCATGCAACTCAAAATCCGCATCAAAAAATAAGTTGTGGTGTAATAAGTTTGGTAGTTGTTTATCTACCCCTATATAGAACAAGAGGGAGGAAGGCGACATGGTCCTTTTCTCCCAGTAGGTGGAGTCATAAGCGCGATATTCTTCATCGAGCAAAAATTGTTCGGTGTGGTTGTAATCGCTGCCGGCTACAATAAAATCTGCTTCAAAAATCTTTCCCGCTGCATAAACCGCTTTAGCGCGAGCTTTACGAACTTCAATTTTTTGGACTTCATGATTCAGTAAAATCTTCACACCGTTCTCTTCCGCTATCCGAACAAATGCTTTCACTATCTGATGCATTCCTCCCATGGGATACCAGGTGCCCAACACCAGATCGGCATAATTCATCATGCTATACATAGCGGGCGTTTTGTCGGGAGTAGAACCTAAAAAGAGCACAGGAAATTCCAACAAACTAACAAGCGAAGGATTGGTAAACTTGCTTCTGACTTCGGAACGCAGCGATTGAAAAATCTGTAACTGAAAACTTTTTATCAAAAGCTTTAAATCCAAAAACTCGGACACAGAATCAGATATACGATGAACGTATTCAGCCATGGCAGTTTTGTATTTATACTCCGCATCATTCAAAAATTGTTCAAGCTTTTTACCACTACCCGATTCTTTACTTTCAAATAATTGAACAAGTTCTGATCTGGAAGCAGGCACATCTATTTTCTCGTCCCCGTTGTAGTAGATACGA
>JADJZU010000008.1 GCA_016715625.1 Bacteroidota bacterium | reverse complement strand
AAGGATATTGAGGACTGTTTGGTGATATACCCCATGAAAGAATGGGAAGCACAGGAAGCAAAGTTGATGAAGCTGAATGACTTTGACCCTGAACTCCGTCAATTTGCAAGTGCCATGATGATTGGGCTTACAGAGGTACAGTTTGATAGTGCCGATAGGTTTTTGGTAAGCAAAAGCCTGAGCAAATATCTGGGCAACAGTAAAGATGTAGTGCTGCTGGGCAAATTTCGCAAGATACAGATTTGGGATGCTGCTAAACTGGAACAATTCCAGAGCGGTGGTATTTCCAACATCAAAGATCTGGCATCTAAAGCTGCGCAGTATTTCGATAAGTTAAATGAGAGTGATAAGAAATAAGCATGAAGAATAACTCGGACTTAGAGCCGCAGAATTCAGACGCTTCCTATCACATCAGCGTTCTTTTACAAGAAAGTATTCAGGGCTTAAACATTAAACCCAATGGCACTTATGTGGATGCCACCTTTGGTGGTGGCGGTCACTCAAAGGCCATTTTAAATGCACTTGGAGCAGATGGCCGGTTAATCGCCTTTGACCAGGACGCAGATGCACAGAAAAATGCTTTGGACGACAGCAGGTTTACCCTCATAAAAGCAAATTTTGAGGATATGAATCGTTTTCTGCGGTTGCACGAGGTGAATGCAGTTGATGGAATTCTGGCAGATTTGGGGGTTTCGAGCTGGCAGTTTGACACCGCTGAAAGAGGATTCAGTTTTCGATTCGATGGCCCGCTGGACATGCGAATGAACCAACAGGGTCAGGTAACAGCAGGTGAAGTGCTGAATGAAAAAAGTGCCGAGGATTTACAATTGATGTTTAGCCTGTATGGCGTAGTGCGTAATGCAAAAACATTAGCCCAGGCAATTGTGGAAGCCCGTTTGCAAAGGCCCTTTGTGACAATTGCCGATTTGAAAATAGTGGTTAATCAATGTAGGATGGGAGAGGCGCATAAATACTATGCACAGGTTTTTCAGGCCATCAGAATAGAAGTAAATAACGAACTGGGAACGCTGAAAAAATTGTTGGAGCAAAGTGCAGAAGTTTTGAATAGTGGCGGAAGGTTGGCTGTAATCACATTTCACTCGTTGGAAGATCGGCTGGTAAAAAACTACATGAAACACGGAACTTTTGAAGACGAACCGGTGAAGGACTTTTTCGGAAATTTTGAGAAAAAATTCAAACTGATTACAAAAAAACCGATTGAAGCTGGGGAAAAAGAAAAAAGGGAGAATAGCAGAAGCAGAAGTGCTAAACTGCGAGTAGCGGAAAAGATATAGAACAGTATGCAGGAACAAAACGCCAATAGCAACACAGAAACTTTGAAGGAAAAAAAATCCTCCAAGAATCTGGCCGCTATAATGACAAAAGTAGATGCAGCGGGCGAAACGGGAATGAAGAAGGTGTTGCCCAATATGCCGTTCTTATTTTTTCTGGTGCTATTAGCCGCGGTTCACATAGCCAACAGCCACCTGGCTGAAAACTATGCGCGGAACATAACAAAGGCAGAAAAGGAAGTTAAAAATCTTCGCTGGCAGTATATGACTACTACCTCGGGATTGATGCAGAAAAGCAAGCAAAGTGAGGTGGCAAAACTGGTAAAGACACAAGGACTAAAGGAACTGAGAATACCACCTTATAAGATAACGGTTAAAGAATAAAGATGCTGAATGCAGTGAACGCTCATCGCCTGATTAAAAGCCCCGCCAACGGGGTCAGATGAGCAGCCACCGATATTCGGGATTGTAAAATATTGCCTAAAGGCAAGCAGTATGGCAACAAATAAAAAACGTGAAATCCTTATCCGAGCTTATCTGGGCTTCGCGTTTATTTTCTTACTGGGGATGGCCATCATTGGTCGTGCGTTTTATATCCAAACGGCAGAGGGACACTACTACCGCTCCCTGGCCGATTCATTGACAATTTTTCCAAAAACAGTATTTGCAGAACGGGGAAACATTTACAGTGCCGATGGACGATTATTGGCCACCACGCTGCCGACTTTTGACATCCGAATGGATTTTAAAACCACACTGGCACATCCCGAAATTTTTAAAGAAAATATTGACAGTGTTTCGCTGTTGCTCGCGCAAATGTTTCCGGAGAAAACGGCTGCGCAATACAAGAGTGAAATGACACGGGAGCGGAGAAAGAAAAACCGCTATTACTTGCTGAAGCGAAACGTAAGTTTCAATCAATTGAATGAGATGAAACGCTGGCCTATGTTTCGCGAAGGGCAGTATAAAAGTGGCATGATAGCGCTACAAGAAGATAAAAGACTTCACCCATTTCTTCTATTGGCCAAACGAACCATAGGCTCTATCAACGATGATGGAGGAATTGTTGGGCTCGAAAAACAATTTGACACCGAACTGAAAGGTAAAGAAGGCACCATTATGGTGCAAAAAATTGCCGGTGGTGTTACTGTGCCCCTGGATAGTAAAGAAGAAATAGCCGCGCAGCCCGGAAAAGACATTTATACCACGCTTGACATAGAGTTGCAGGATGTAGCAGAGGATGCTCTGATGCGTGCATTACAACACCACGCTGCCGATCACGGATGTGTGGTACTGATGGAAGTAAAAACCGGCAGAATTAAAGCGATGGCAAACCTCGGCCTGATCAAAGATTCTACTTATGGTGAAATTCAGAATTACGCTATAGGCGAAGCAACTGAACCGGGCTCTACTTTTAAGTTGGCTACGGTAGCCAGTTTAATAGAAGATGGCATTGTAACCAAGGATTCTAAAGTATTTGTAGGAGATGGCAAATACACATTATATAATAAAACTATAGCGGACCATGATGCTCCGGAATCACCGGAGATCACACTACAACGTGCATTTGAAGAATCGTCTAATGTGGCTATGGCTTCACTAGCTGATAAAAATTATTCTGCTTTCAGAGAAAAATATTACCGGCATCTGGTTGAATTCGGGTTTGATAAAAAGATAAACATTGAGTTACCGGGGGCTGCCAAACCTGTGTTACGCGAGCCACAAAAGTGGAGTGGTGTATCGGCTGCCTACCTGGCGCATGGCTACGAATTAGCCATAACCCCTTTACATACGCTTACATTTTACAATGCCATTGCCAATAATGGTGTTATGGTTCAGCCACACATCGTTGAAAAGATAAAGTCCTATAATGCTACTGTAGACTCTACGGTTACGGAAGTTTTAAATCCGCAGGTATGCAGCGAAAAAACAATTGCTCAATTGCGAAAAATGCTGGAAGGTGTGGTGGAACAAGGGACAGCATCCAACCTTAAAACTGATTACCTGCACGTAGCAGGCAAAACGGGAACAGCCGTGGTATCACAAGGCAAAACAGGTTACAACGGCAGCGGTAAAAAAATATACAGGGCATCCTTCTGTGGCTACTTCCCGGCTGAAAATCCACAATACAGCATGATTGTAATGATTAACTCGCCCAGTGCAAACGGATATTACGGCAATGTGGTGGCAGGTTCCATATTTAAAGAGGTGGCCGACAAAGTCTATTCTCTAAACCTGAACATGCACAAAGCAGTTAACGAACAACTCGCTGCTCAAAAAAGTTTGCCAGTCATTAACAAGGGTGCCGCATCTGATTTAAAAAGCATTTACACATTTCTGGGAACAGAAATGAACCATGTAGATGGTGAATGGGCCACCGTACATACTGCCGCCAATAAACTACTGTTAGCGCAAAACGAAGTAACAGGCTCCACAGTTCCGGATGTAACAGGAATGAGTTTAAAGGATGCTCTATATCTGCTGGAGAGTGCAGGAATAAAGGTAAATGTGATCGGCAAAGGAACGGTAGTCAGACAGAGTATAGTAGGGGAAAAGATTGCTAAAGGAACTTCAATCACTATTGAGCTAAGATGAAAAAGCGACTTGTTGTTTTAGGTGCAGGTGAAAGCGGTTTTGGTACTGCTGTGTTGGGTATTAAGCAAGGCTATGATGTATTCGTAAGTGATGGAGGTAAAGTTAAAGACATCTATAAAAAGCAATTGGAGGAGTGGAAAATTGAATACGAAGAAGGAAAGCACACCGAAGAAAAAATACTCAATGCGGATGTAGTCATGAAAAGCCCCGGAATACCGGAAAAGGCTGAAATGGTTAAAAAGTTAAGGAAAGCGGGTATCAAAATAGTAAGTGAGATTGAGTTTGGCTCGTGGTACACGAATGCTAAAATCATTGGCATCACAGGCGCGAACGGCAAAACCACCACAACCGCCCTCACTTACCACATTTTAAAGAATGGTGGACTGCATGTGGGGTTGGGAGGAAACATAGGACAGAGTTTTGCTTATCAGGTAGCAACAGAAACCTTCGACTACTACGTACTCGAAATATCGAGCTTTCAACTGGATGACATTGAGCATTTCCGACCACACATCGCTGTGCTCACCAACATTACACCCGATCATTTAGACCGATACAACTACGAGCTACAGAACTATGTGCAGTCTAAATTCAACATATGTAAAAATCAGCTCAGCAGCGACTATTTCATCTACTGTGCGGATGATGAAATAACGAAAGTTAATCTGGAGAAATACCCGACTGCAGCAATAAAAATACCCTTCAGCTACGAGCAAAAGCTGGCCGAAGGCGGTTACGTGCAAGACGAAAACATCATTATTAATATAAACCAAAACCAATTCACCATGAGTATTCAGGAACTCGGACTATCAGGACGTCACAACGTCTACAACTCTTTAGCTGCCGGGATAGTAGCTAATGTTTACGGACTGCGGAAGGAGCAGATTCGTGAAAGCCTCTCTGATTTCAAATCGTTGGAACATCGTATGGAGAGCGTAGCCAAAGTGCGCAACATCGAATTCATCAACGACAGCAAAGCCACCAATGTAAACAGCACTTGGTATGCGCTGGAATCCATGAACAAACCGGTAATATGGATTGCCGGTGGTATAGACAAGGGGAATGATTACAGTGTGATGGAGTCACTGGTGAAAAAGAAAGTAAAAGGTATGATTTGCCTGGGTACCGACAACACCAAACTGCACTCTGCTTTTGGCAAAATGGTGGACATTATGGTAAATGTAACGAACATGAATGATGCCGTTCGTATGGCCTATCAGCTGGGCAACCCGGGGGATTGTGTATTGCTTTCACCGGCTTGTGCCTCCTTCGACTTATTTGAAAATTATGAAGACAGAGGTAAAAAATTCAAAGAGGCGGTGATTCAACTGTAATTACCGAATGAGTAAATATTAACCCATGCTTTATTACCTATTCCGTTTTCTCGATCAGCACTTCAATATGCCGGGTGCCGGTTTGTTTAACTTCATCTCTTTCCGGGCAGCTGCGGCTGTAATTTTATCGCTGGTTATCTCTATGCTATATGGCGGCAGATTAATTGCGATGTTGCGCAGAAAACAGATTGGAGAAACCATTCGGGAACTTGGGTTGGCTGGAGAAAATACCAAGAAAGGAACTCCAACGATGGGCGGGTTAATCATACTTGGATCTATCTTAATTCCTACGCTGCTCTTTGCCAAACTGGATAATATCTACATTATCCTGATGATTATTACTACAGTGTGGCTCGGTTTAATTGGTTTTGCCGATGACTACATCAAGGTATTTAAGAAGGATAAGAAAGGTTTGGCCGGAACATTTAAGATAATTGGGCAGGTGGGCTTGGGTATAATTGTGGGAGCTACGCTATATTTTAATAGCAGCGTGGTCACCAAGGAGGAAATCCCTCAAGGTGATTTGTATAAATACAGTAGTCAACAAGTTTCAAAAATCACAGACGATAACGGTAAGGTGCATTACATGGTTACAGAAAAAGCACCTACCACTACTATCCCTTTCCTCAAAAGTCATGAAATAGATTACTCCATTGTTTTATGCGCGATTAATAAAGATTGGTGCAAATATGCCTGGCTGATTTTTATACCTGTTGTAATTTTCATTATTACAGCCGTGAGCAACGGTGCCAATCTAACTGATGGAATAGATGGATTAGCCACCGGCACCAGCGCTATCATCGGTGTCACACTGTTGGTATTCGCGTATGTATCAGGCAACATCATTTTTGCTGACTACTTGGATATTATGTATATCCCCAACGCAGGTGAACTGGTTATTTTCATTGCTGCATTTGTGGGAGCTTGCATCGGTTTTCTTTGGTACAATGCTTATCCGGCTGAGGTTTTTATGGGCGACACCGGCTCGCTGGCGCTGGGTGGTATCATTGCTGCATTGGCTATCATCGTTAGAAAAGAATTACTGATTCCGGTGATGTGCGGAATCTTCCTGATAGAAAACTTGAGTGTAGTTATTCAAGTAAGCTACTTTAAATACACCAAGAAAAAATTTGGAGAAGGACGGAGAGTATTCCTGATGTCGCCCCTCCATCATCATTACCAGAAACTGGGCATGCATGAAAGCAAAATCGTATCGCGATTTTGGATTGTGGGTATTCTGCTGGCCATATTAACGCTGGTGACCCTGAAGATTCGTTAAGCATGAAAACGTTAAGCGAAATCACCCATCAGGTTGCAGTTCTGGAAACGATTGGTTCTCTGGAGAAACCCATTTCAGCTTTACAAATTGACAGCAGAAGAATCAAACGCGGAGATTGCTTTATTGCTATAAGAGGCACGCAGGCCGATGGTCATCAATTTATATCCACGGCTGTTCAGCAAGGCGCGGTAGCCATTGTATGCGAAGTGCTCCCGAAAGATTCATCACCTGACGTTACATACATTAAAGTCCTCAACAGCTCGAAATCGCTCGGTATACTGGCTTCGAATTTCTATGACCATCCATCTACACAACTCAAAATTGTAGGAATAACAGGTACCAACGGAAAAACATCTACGGCTACTTTGCTATTCCGGTTGTTTAGAAAATTAGGGCACTCTGTCGGTTTACTCTCTACTGTGCAGAACCAGATAAATGACGAGGTAATACCCAGCACACATACCACGCCTGATGCCATAAGCCTGCAAGCCTTATTAAAAAAGATGATGGAGAAACATTGCGAGTATTGTTTCATGGAGGTTAGTTCGCATGCTGTGGACCAAAACCGAATTGAGGGCATCCGTTTTACCGGTGGCATATTCACTAACATTACGCACGACCATCTCGACTATCACAAAACGTTTGAAAATTATCTTAAGGCAAAGAAGCGGTTCTTCGATGAGTTGCCCACCACCGCATTTGCCGTCACCAATACGGATGATCGCAATGGCCAGGTGATGCTTCAAAATAGTAAAGCGTCTAAACACACCTACTCGCTGAAATCACCCAGCAATTACAAATGCAAAGTAATAGAGAATAATGTTAGTGGATTGCAGCTGGAGCTGGACGGAGTAGAAATGTATACACGCCTCATTGGCGATTTTAACGCATATAACCTTGCGGCTGTATATGCAGCGGCACGTTTATTAGGAGTAGAAAAGCAAACAGCGCTTACTGCGCTTTCTTCTTTAAGTCCTCCGGAAGGTCGTTTTGACCAAATCGTTTCTGCTAACGAAAAAATTGTTGGCATTATTGACTATGCGCATACACCCGATGCATTAAAAAATGTTTTACAAACAATTCAAACAGTACGAAGTGGTAATGAGCGGGTTATAACAGTGGTTGGCTGTGGTGGCGACCGCGATGCTGCCAAACGACCAGTAATGGCAGAAATTGCCTGCAAATTTTCCGATCAGGTCATTCTTACCTCAGACAATCCACGAAGCGAAGATCCGGAAGAAATTATAAAGCAAATGAATGATGGAGTACCGGTAACAGACAAACGAAAGGTACTAAACATCACCGATAGACATACGGCTATTAAAACAGCTGTAACACTAGCAAACAAATTTGACATAGTGCTACTAGCAGGTAAAGGGCACGAGAAATATCAGGAGATTAAAGGAGTTAAACAGCACTTTGATGACAAAGAAGAATTGATCAATGCTTTTTCTTTGCTGGGGAAATAGCGGTATAGTATAACGTTCAAAATCGGACTCATGAATAAAACATTAGCATCGGGATGGGAATATCTGCGGGGCGATAAAATGATCTGGATGATTGTGATCTTCCTGTTCATCTTTTCGATGCTGGCAGTGTATAGCGCTACCGGCACACTTGCCTACAAGATGCAAGTGGGTAACGAAAAATATCTGATGAAGCAAATCATTATGGCCGTAGGGGGCATCTTACTGATGTTTGGAACGCACATGATTGATTACAAATACTACTCGCGCATTGCACAGGTTTTATGGTTTATCAGTATTCCGCTTTTGGTTTACACTATGTTTTTTGGCACAGAATTAAACGATGCCAACCGTTGGATAACCTTGCCGGTAGTTGGACTCACGTTCCAAACTTCCGACCTTGCAAAATTGGCCTTAATCATGTATCTGGCACGTCAGTTGTCGCTCAAGCAAGATCAAATCACAGATTTTAAAGAGGCATTTATTCCCATCTTAGTTCCCATCGTCATCACTTGTATGTTGATTGCCCCTGAAAATCTATCTACCGCTGTTATTCTTTTTTGCACCTCTGTGTTTGTCATGTTTACCGGCCGGATTGCGCTAAAGCACATTGCACTATTGTTTGGAATGAGTTTGATAGTAGGAGCCATATTTTTTGCTCTACTGTTTCTGTTGCCTGACTCCCTACTGAAAGGCAGAACACTTACCTGGAAACATCGCATCGAAAATTTCATTCATCCCAGCGAAAACATGGAGGAAGATTATCAGGTGCAGCAGGCAAAGATTGCCATTGCCAAAGGAGGAATTATTAAACTAAATCCGGGTGGAAGTGAACAAAGAAATTTTTTACCACATCCATACTCCGACTTCATCTATGCTATCATTATTGAAGAATACGGATTGATCGGTGGGGCGTTTATTGTGTTACTCTATCTTCTTTTTTTGTTCCGATGTATCCGAATCATTATAAAAGCACCAAAAGCCTTTGGAGCCTTGCTGGCCGTAGGGCTTGGCATTGCACTGGTAACACAAGCTATGATAAACATGGCGGTGGCCGTAAATCTGGTTCCCGTAACCGGTGTTACCCTACCGCTGGTGAGCATGGGTGGCAGTTCGGTCATTTTCACTTCTATCGCATTCGGCATCATTCTATCGGTATCCAGAAATATTGAAGAAGAAAAAGCATTGGAAACCGCATGAAACAATTACGCATCATTATTTCGGGTGGAGGAACAGGCGGTCACATTTTTCCAGCTATCGCAATTGCCAATACAATAAAAAAGAATCGACCGGATGCGGAGATATTATTTGTAGGTGCCAATGGCCGGATGGAAATGGAAAAAGTGCCGCAAGCCGGTTACAATATTCAGGGCTTAAATATTGCAGGCATTCAGCGCGGCTCGATTCTCAAGAATCTGATGCTGCCTTTTAAGCTCATTGGGAGCATGATGGCCGCCTACCGTATTGTCAAAAAATTTAAGCCCGATGTGGCTATTGGTGTAGGTGGATATGCCAGTGGACCATTGCTTCGGGCTGCCAGCTTTTGTGGCATACCAACTGTGATTCAAGAGCAAAACTCTTTTGCCGGTATTACGAATAAAATACTCGCTAAAAATGCTCAAGTGATATGCACGGCTTATGAAGGAATGGAGAAAGTATTTCCACGTCAAAAGATTGTTTTAACGGGGAATCCGGTACGAGAGGAAATTGTAAACATGAAAAAAAAGGATGGTGACTACTTTAGCGAATCCGCGTTGGAATACTTTCGATTAGATCCGCATCAAAAAACAATACTGATTATTGGGGAAGCCTGGGCGCGCGAACGCTGAACCAAAGTGTGGAAGCTGCTAAAGAGCGTATCAAAGAAAGCGACATACAGATTCTGTGGCAAACCGGAAAAGCATATTACGAGGAATGCGAAAAGATTGCAGCAGACATTCCTAATCTGCATGCTCGCATGTTTATAGATAAAATGGATTACGCATATGCATGTGCCGACATCATCATATCGCGTGCCGGTGCTCTGTCCATTGCCGAATTGCAAATTGTAGGCAAACCGGTTATCCTGGTTCCTTCCCCCAATGTATCGGAAGATCACCAAACGCATAATGCAATGGCTTTGGTTAACAAACGGGCAGCACTCATGATAAAAGATGATGAAGCCCGACTTAATTTAATAGGATTGGCCATCGATTTGCTTCACAACTCAAGCCTGCAAAAAGAATTAAGTGAACACATCCGCGAAATGGCGATCACGGATGCCTCTGAGCGAATTGTAGCGGAAATTTTCAAAGTTTGCACCCATGAAAAATCTGAATGAACTTAAAACAATTTATTTCCTGGGTATTGGTGGTATTGGAATGAGCGCACTGGCCCGATATTTTAAATCCTTAGGCGCAGATGTTTCGGGTTATGACAAAACCCCAACAGCGCTCACCAATGAGCTCAAAAACGAAGGCATCCCTGTGACATATGAAGATGATTTAGAACAATATCCCAAGCAGGTAGATTTAGTAGTATACACACCGGCTATCCCAAAAGATCATAAGGGGCTCAACTTCTATCGCGATAACCAATACGAGCTTCGCAAAAGAAGTGAAGTGCTGGGAATTATCTCTGCCGATCGATTTACAATAGCAGTAGCCGGCTCACATGGAAAAACTACGGTTAGCTCAATGGTAGCGCATATACTTACACAATCCGGGTTCGGATGTTCGGCTTTTTTGGGTGGCATTGCGGTAAACTACAACTCAAACTATCTGCAAGGATCGAATGATGTGGTGGTCATTGAAGCAGATGAGTTTGACAGGTCGTTTCATCGTTTATCACCCGACATGGCCATTATAACTGCGGTAGACACTGACCACCTTGACATTTATGGCTCCAAAGAAAAAATAGACGAGGCATTTATTGAATTCACCAATAAAATTTCTGAAGAAGGTTTTTTGGTAATGAAGCAAGGGCAAAGTATTAACGAAAACTTGCCGGTGCTGGACAAAGCATTTTATTCTCTGCATGATACGGAAGCAGATGTTTATTGCAGTAAATATTGGGTAGTGGATGGAGGTTACATTTTTAACGTCCATTACTTTGGCACGGAAATCAAATCCATCCGATTAAACATTGGCGGATTTCACAATATAGAAAATGCAATAGCAGCTATTTGCATTGCCAAAGAATTGAAAATTACAGACGAGCATATAAAATCGGCCTTGGCTTCATTTCGTGGCATAAAAAGAAGATTTGAAAAAGTGCTGGAAACCGAGCAGGTAGTTTTTATTGACGACTATGCCCACCACCCCGAAGAAATCAGAGTATTGCTGGAGAGTGTGTGTGAGATTTATCCGAAGAAAAAAGTAACAGCTGTATTTCAACCGCACCTTTTTTCCAGAACAAAAGATTTGGCGGTTGAGTTTGCCGAACAGTTGAGCAAAGCGGACGAGGTCATACTGCTGGATATTTATCCGGCTCGCGAGTTGCCGCAAGAAGGTGTCACATCTCAACTTATCTTTGACCAGCTCACCTGCTCTGAAAAGACGTTGATTCACAAAGAAGACTTACTGGCACTAGTCAGTAAAAAAGAGTTTGAGGTGATTGTCACCATAGGTGCAGGAGATATAGACAAATACCTATCGCCCATAGCGGAGATACTCAGAAATAAGTAATTAAGATTTTTTTGAGCCATCGCCAACACAAATTGGCTTATTGTTGCAAAAAATCCAATCATGAGAATTTTCTTGATAGTTACTGTACTTTGCATGTATGTACATTGTTCTCTGGCGCAAAACACCCCTGCCAAAAAACCAATCATTGATTTATCTAAATATGTATTGATAGAGGGCGGTGCTTTTAAAATGGGAACCGATCAGCCGGTAGAACCACAAGAATCCCCCAAGCACGAAGTTAGACTAAGCAACTTCTACCTGGGCAAATACGAAGTTACCTTCGAAGAATATGATAAATTCTGCAGTGCCACCAAGCGTGATACGGTGCCATCCGGTAACTGGGGCCGTGGTAAAAATCCTGTGTTTATGGTGAGCTGGTTAGATGCTATAGCTTACTGCAATTGGCTGAGTGAAAAAGAAAAACTGTCCAAATGCTATATCATTAAAGGAGACGAAGTGGTTTGGGTAGATACTGCCCGCGGCTATCGGCTGCCAACCGAAGCAGAATGGGAATATGCTGCACGTGGTGGCACTAAAACAAAAGGCACTTACTTCGCAGGCGATACCGTAGTGGGCACAGTTGCCTGGTATGCCGACAACAGTTCGGGCAAAGTACAAGCGGTGGGCCAGAAACCGGCTAATGAACTAGGACTGCATGATATGAATGGCAACGTTTGGGAGTGGGTATGGGACTGGTACGATTGGAACTATTACAAAACGTCACCGGTTCAAAACCCAAGCGGCCCGCGTAGCGGAGTGTATAAAGTAATGCGCGGAGGTGCGTGGTATAATTATGGCAACTACTCCACTGTATATACCAGACAAAACAACCAAGTTTCATTCAAACAAAATAGTGTGGGCTTCCGGTTAGCGCGCAATTATGTATTACCGGGTAAATAAAGATTAAAAAGGATAACCAATCGCCAACTGAAACTGGCCTTTACGAAACTGCGCTTTTTCAAAAAGCCAACGATTATCCGACACTTTGCGCGGATCACGGAACGGAAACCCATAGTCCAATCGAATCACGAAGAAATTGAAGTCGAGACGAGCCCCTACTCCTGCATTAACAGCAAACTCCTTCCAGAATCGATTAAACTCAAAATTACCGTTTGTTCTTGTATCTCTTTTGAGCGTCCACACATTACCCGCATCAATAAAAATGGCTCCTTTCAACCATTTATAAATATCGAAACGCAGCTCTGCATTAATCTCCAGTTTTATATCGCCTGTTTGATTAAAAAAACCAACGTTGCCTCGCTCCTCTCCGGTCTCCGGATTGTATACGAGTGTATCTACATAACTCCCGGGACCAATTTCGCGAATGAGAAAACCGCGTAAGCTGTTGGGGCCGCCTACAAAAAACTGTTTCACAAAAGGTAAGGCATCGCTGTTGCCATAAGGCACACCTATGCCGGCAAAAGTTCGGATAGCAAACATACCGTGATTGCGAATGCGCACATAGTTTCGCCAGTCGGCTTCTATTCTGAAATACTGAGAAAAAGGTCTTTTCAAAATTAGAAACTGATCGTTATCACTTTTCAAATTCGCCAAACGAAAGCCTGCATAAAGAAAATTTCCGGACGTTTCCAGAGCAGTCTTGAAAAAGGTATAAACCCTATCTTTATCCCCCTCCTGATTATTGTAAATGAATGAATAATTAGGACCCAAAATGATCTGCTCCTCGAAACTGCTGGCTAATGCCTGATTTAAACTCAGCCTTCGGTTAAACTCAATGCCACGCTCCGGAATAAGATAAAAACTCAAGGTCATAGGATTGAGCAAATGGCGCATGTATTTATTACCGGTCCATTCATATCCGTAATTAAAACTGAGGTTATGCAATTGATACAAAAACACAACATCCCCCTGGTTATTAAAATCGAAACGGTGTTCAAAAATATAGCTGGTGTTCAGACGGGTTCTGGGCTGTGTATACTGAGCAAAAATTCGTTTCTTAAACGGAACAAACCGATTAAGGTAATACGTTAGAGAAACATTGATATTACCAGAGATAATTTTCACTTTTTCCTTGCGCGCTAACCGGAGCTGAATACCGGCACCTAAATCAAACAGAAACTGATCGGCCCGCTTCGACAGGTTTTTATTCTTGTAAGAAAGCGTACTAGCCATCCCCAAAAATCCCTCGTTGGTTACATTCATCTCGGCTGATGCAGACACCGATTGTCGCTTAGCCGGTGTGAGATAAATAAACGCATCCAGGTTATTTCCCGGAAGTGTTTTAGCACGTTCAAAATTGATATTGATAAACTTATAAATACCTAACTGCGACAATCGATTGATTGTCTTCAGTTCATTATCCTTAGCATACAACTTATGTCCACTGATATACACAGCATCCAGCAGTACATTGTCACGCATTCTGCTGTGTTGTGCTATAAAACTGTATTCATCTAAAACAGTGGTATCGCGCTGTGTTGTATCTCTGGAAATATCGGACACATAGTCTGTAATCAGATAGATATGATTGATTTTATAGGGCAAGTGCTGTGAAGTATCGCTGGGCGGATTGATAGTTATTTTAATGTTTACCGTCTGCCGCTTACTACCTGTATCCAAATCATACGTAATGTATTCTCTGTTAAAATAAAAATAGCCGTTGTTGCGGAGTGTATCTTCTATTCTGGCCCGCTCATTTTTCAGATTGGCAATATCAAAACGCTCCCCCTTTTTAAGTACGGTTTGTGACATTCGCATTTGGATGAGTGAATCGGCTGCCGTTTTCCGGGCTATAAACTTTACTTCCCCAATCCGCCAGGCAGTGCCGGTGGACATTGTAGCTAATGGAGGCCTTCTTGTTTTTTACGATAGTAGTATCCTGCACATCGGCATAGAAATACCCAAAATTGGTAAGATAATTTTCCATGGCACGCACACTCCGCGAGGTAGACGAAGTATCCAAAATCACCGGAGCTTCACCCACTTTCTCTATCATCCACCGTCTAAATTTAGTAAGCCGCTTATTAGGTCGTGTGGCGGTGTAGTAAATCCACATCTTAAACGGCATAAAACCCAAAAACCTCCGGTTCGGCTTTTGCGCTGCAATATTAGACAAGTCCTCGCGCACTTTATCCTTCTCCTCTACCGGTAGCTTATCCTTCAACACGATTTTATTTTTGATCAGCAGCGACTCGTCATTTGCCAAATCGCGTGTTACCTTACAGGATGACACCGACACAAACGCCAGCAGCATTATCACCGACCTAAAAAAAGTAGCCCCCTGCCGTATCTGCATTCCGTGAATTTATTAACCTTACTTATGTCTATTCTTGTGCCAATTCTAATTGCAGCTCAATATGATTTCTAAAAATCAGATAAGTTTTGTCCGGTCATTGCATCAGAAAAAGTTTCGCCAAATGTATGGCAAATTTTTGGTCGAGGGCGAGAAGATGGTTTTGGAGTTATTATCGTCTCCGCTGCGTGTGGACACTGTATTCTCCACTTTCCCAATAAGCCTGCAAGCAGCACATAGCGCTACGGAATTCGTGCGCGTGTCAGACAATGATTTGAGCAAAATAGCTACACAAAGCAATCCGGATAAATGTTTGGCAGTGGTAAATATGCCGGAACCAAATCCAATAAGTGATGTCCATCTCTTGGAGCAAGAGTTATTTGTTGTATGCGATAATATTGCTGACCCGGGCAATGCCGGCACTATTATAAGAACCGCTGATTGGTTTGGAATCTCCAAAGTTTTCTTCTCCCTCAACTCCGTAGACTTATACAATCCCAAAACAGTGGCCGCCTCCAAAGGCTCGCTATTCAGAGTAGCATGCATACACACCGATATTGAACAATTACTCCAGAGCAACAGCCATTTACCGGTGATTGGTTCGTTTATGCATGGAGAAAACATTTATCAGGCAAAATTGCCTGACTGCGGATTCATAGTGATTGGAAATGAAGCTAACGGCATAGGAAGCGCAATAGAAAAACGGGTGACTCACCGAATCACTATTCCGTCTTTCGGTAAAGCAGAATCTTTAAATGCCGGTGTGGCGACAGGAATTTTACTCAGTGAGTTTAAGCGACTGCAAAGAGTCTGAGGCTACTTAGTTGATCCCCGTTTCCAAACTAAAAAAGCGATTACAGCAACGGTCAATTGCGCCATACAAGTTTCAATAGTTGGGTAAATACCGAGCATCTCTATTCGCATTATCGGCAAGGCGTGCACATCCAAAATTCCTGTTTCCTGAAGACTGTGAACGCCCTTGCCGGCCAACACAACGGCCAATGCCGCCATTACAAAAGATGAAATTTTAAACAAAGCCGGTAAAGGAATCTTTGCAGAAAATCGGATAACGACCAGTGCGATCAGTAGTACGACCATAAAGGCCACCACCACGCCCAATGCAATAGTTTGTGTGTGTGTGCCTCCTGATTCAATATTTAATGCCGAGAGAAACAAGACCGATTCAAACACTTCGCGAAACACTACAAAGAAGGAGAGTGCCATTAAACCCAGCATACTGCCGTTTTTCACAGCGCCATTTACTAACCCATTCACATACTGTTTCCATTTATCAATCTCACTTTTGCCATGCAGCCAAAAACCAACGTACAACAACATCAATACAGCCAAAAAAGAAACAATAGCTTCCATCAATGCCATGTGTTGAAGATTGGTGGAAATAATTTTACCTGCCAAAAACCAAAGAATGATTCCGGTGAAAACAGCCAGCAGCCAACCCAAATGAACCATCCGCTCGGCTCCGTTTACTTTTGCCGACCTTAGCACAGCCAGTATCACTAAAATGACGAGAAAGGCTTCTAACCCTTCGCGTAGCATGATGGAAATTGTCATCAATAATGCCATCCAGAAAGAATACTCTTTCTGCTCCAACAATTGACTGGTTTTGGTAATCGTTTGCTGTATTTCGTTGGTGGCTGTCTCATATTCTTCTTGCCCGGCTTTATCGCGTATGAGTTTTCTCAAATGCTGAATTTGCATTTCGAGGTCTTTTTTAAGGGCAGGGTCTGTAGAGTTTAGTTGCAACTCAATGGGCTCAATGCCTTCCAAATAGGCCAATGACACCATGTCGGAAGCTTCGCGGTATTGTTGTTGTTTATATAAACTGAGTGCTTTGCTGAAGCAGGACGAAGCAACTTTTAAAAATTTATCCTTGGTCACTTCCGGAATGCTGTGCCGCAAGCGAGCTATTTGTTCGTTACTGAAAGAAAATTGCTGCTGCAGTTCTTTGTCGCTCCACACAGACAACTGTTCCAACGACACATTTTCGGTGTTCAGCGCACCTGATTCCCCCGAATTAGTATGACGGATGCTCAGAACATAAAAAGCCACATCCCAAACTTCTTCATCTTCCAAATACGGAATGGCGCGCATTCCGGTGCCCTCCACACCCAATCTTACTGTATTAAATATGTGAGCTGCTGAGATACTCTGCATCCGACCATCATCGTGAAAATTCCTGGGTTTAGGGCTCAGTTCCAATCCCTCCAATCCATCACCATAGCCTTGCTCACCATGACATTTTGCACATTCTGTTTTAAAAATGCGTAAGCCATTCTCGATATTGGGAAATGAGGAAGGATATGTTTTAAGCCCGGTGGCAGCGATAATTTTGAGTTTAGCTACTGAACATTTTTCTGCTACGGCTTCAGCCGGTTGCTTCTGCTCCACCGCTTGCACAATTTCCTGAATCATCTTGCCAACGGCTATAGAATCTTCTTGCTTCCAACCACGGGCATAATCATTAAAATACTTTTCGGCATCCTCACAAAACTCCAACATTTCTTCGTACTCTTCTTCGTCCACCACCTTGTTTCCATCTACTGCATTTTTATAATCAGTTCCAAGATAATTGAGGGTATGCACCAAAATTCTGGCCGACTCCGGGTTCACAGCATATAGCCACACAGACAAGATGAGCAGCGAAAAAATAAGCGGAAACTTCTTCATGAGCAGAGCATTAAATTAAATAGACTAAATCTAAACAAGCGCGAATGTAAGAGGTTCGCTGAAAGTGCAACATGAGAAATCTCAGATTACATAAAATTAGCAGCCGCGGTCATTTCAATATCATATTCGTTGATGAGATGAGACCAATCGTAGCGCTGTGCATATTGTTTAGTATCCATTACACGGATGTATTTCACATCCATTATTCTCCGCTGAAGCTTATTGACAAAATCAGCCTCCTCATAAAAAAAAGTAGAGTAGAACGCGGCAGGAATATGTTCCGGGTATGCAAGCCGTTTAGGTAAAAAGGGCACCACATTGTTATACATGGCCTCAATGATGCTGCCACCGAAAAAATCCTGAATAGAGGTAACAGGCAAAATATCGGCCATACGAATCCATCGAACATATTCTTCTTGTGATTTCGCAAATCCCATGTGCAAAATTTTGTTGGCCAGTATTTCTTTAGCCATTTTGAAAATGTGGGGTGATTTTTCATATGACTGTCCCAACACAATGAGTTTGAAATCAATCCCACGCTCTTGCAGTTGGAAAAGCGCATTGAAAAACTGTTCCGGATTTTTTATCAAACTCCCAACGGTGATTCCACAATAGCACCGCTCTGTTTGGCTTTTGAGCTGGCTCTTTCTGGTATTTATCCATAGACTGCAAATCCATGCCCAAGGGCAATACGACTGATTTCTCAACTATTCCCGCAACTGTTCCCACATTTTGATGGTCCGGAAATGCTTTTAAGAAACGAGGTAGTTCTTGTAGAAAAGCATCGCGGTGATATTGAGAATTAAAGAATAGTTTATCAGCACAAAGAGCCGTTGTATAATTAATAAATGCATAATGGTTGTCGCGTTGCAGCTTAACATCTGCATCGCTCGGAGACCATGGATAATTCAACTGATTTTCGTGAAAGTATACCGCTACCGGCACTCCACTAGTTCGTGTACGGGTAAGAGAAAGAAACAGATTCAAATCAATCATGTCGGTAGCCAAAATCAAATCAGGCTTTACATAATCGTTATCACTGTTCAGTTGTTCAGCCAGTGTAACCGCCCCGCCATGCATTCGCCATTTCCAGTGGCTGCCGTGCAGCGATAAAATTTCGATGGTATGTGAACTGAAGCGTTGAAATTCTTCGGCCCATTTTTTATGTGAGCCTGAAAAAAATGGTTCCACCAAAAGTATCCTCATCGATTATACCTTGGTTTCACCTCTGTTGAATAGTAGCCGCTCACCTTTTTTTGACTCATCAAAAAGGCCATTATCCCAGGCCAGGTGTCCGTTTATAAAAGTTTTCAGCACTTTGCCCTTAAACTCGTAGTCCTCAAAAGGGCTCCAACCACATTTGTAAAAAATGGTATTCGGTTTTACAGACCAGGTATGATGAATGTCAACCAAAGCCATATCCGCAAAATATCCTTCGCGCAAAAATCCGCGCTCACTCAACTCAAAACAGTCTGCCGGTGCATGGCACATTTTTTCCACTATTCGTTCAAGCGAAATCTTTCCCTGATGATAAAACTCCAACATTACATTCAGGCTATGCTGCACCAGAGGAAGCCCGGCAGGAGCTTTGGAATAGAAATTATTCTTCTCTTCCATGGTGTGAGGGGCATGGTCGGTAGCTATAATATCGAGCCGGTTATCCAGCAGGGCTTCAAAAAGTGCTTTTTTGTGGTGGGCTTCCTTTATGGCAGGATTGCATTTTATTTTACTGCCCAACTTATCGTAATCGTTTTTATCGAACCATAAGTGGTGTACACACACCTCACTGGTAATCCGCTTCTGCTTTAGTGGAATGTTATTGGTAAAGAGAGATATTTCATCTGCAGTGGAGATATGCAGTATGTGTAAACGGGAGTTATACTTTTTGGCCAGCGAAACCGCATAAGTAGAAGAGTTCAGACATACTTGCTCGTTTCTTATCTCCGGATGGCAATAAAACGGAATCTGTTCGCCATATTTTTGCAAGTAGATTTCCGTGCGTTCTTTTACCAGCTTATCATCTTCGCAGTGGGTGGCAATCAGCATATCACTGCGTTCTGAAAATATTTTTTCGAGCACTTGGGGTTCATCCACCAGCATATCGCCTGTGCTGCTCCCCATAAAAATCTTGATGCCACAAACTTTTGATTTATCTACCTTTTTCAGCTCCTCCAAATTGTGGTGTCCTGCACCAATAAAGAAGGAATAATTAGCCAACGAGTTTTTTCGGGCTATTTCAAATTTATCTTCGAGGAGCGAATTGGTTAAAGTCAGTGGATTTACGTTTGGCATTTCCATGTAAGAGGTAACGCCACCGGCTACAGCTGCCTTTGATTCGGTGTAGATGTTTGCCTTATGTGTGAGGCCGGGCTCCCGAAATGCACCTGATCGTCTATAATTCCGGGAATCAGATGTAATCCCGCAGCGTCCGTTTCTTCCACTTTAAACTTTACTTGAATGGTGCTATCAATCCGTTCAATACGCTGATTTCGAATCAAAACATCAGCCGCTACTATTTTACCTTCATTAATCAGTTGCGCATTTTTAATAATCCGGTCGTTCATCCTTCTTGGTTTTCTGCAAAAATAGTTTTTGAAGTAAGGGCAAAAAAATAGCGGAGTGAAATTCACTCCGCTATCCGTAGCTTGTTCTGATTAAAAATTACATTTTAGAAAATCGCTGAGTAGAAACACCTGTAGCTGTTTTTACAGTTACGATGTAGTTACCGATGGTCAAATTTTGAATATCGAGTGCTACCGCGTTGGTGCCTGCGTTAAGTGCAATGTCGTTTTGGCTAATTACTTTTTCGCCAGTCATGTTATACACTTCCACGTTGCCGGACTCATTTGTTTCAGACTGGATTCTAACATTCAGGTTGCTGTTGGCTGGGTTAGGAAACACGCTCAAAGAAGCTGCATTTTTATCTACATTTTTGATGGCAGAAACTTTCTGCAATGGAGCCTGGCCGCCTGCACCATTTGAACCACTGTAGTAGAAATCATCCAAGATCAATTTAGCGTTGCAACCATCGCCACCCACTTTAGCATACACTGCATACGTTCCAGCCATGGCAGAAACCGTGCGCACGTAGGTAACCAATGCTCCGTCTTGTGCAATTTCTACGCTATCTAATTCTGTTCTGTTACCAAATGCATCTACCAAAGCTACGGTGAACCATCTGCGGCAACCATCTGCCATAGGGCGGTGCAGTTTATAAGAGAACGACACGATTTCGGAGTTACCAAAAGTGAGCAATGGAGTAACAATACCGGCATCCATTCCTGGTGTAAATACGCCCGGAACGTGGCCTATGCTTTGAGCACCGGCAATAGCTACAGCGCCTTCCGGATTAATATCAAACTGCGGGAACTGCCAGTTTTGTGATTCTAAAATTTCTTTGGCACTTAAAGATTGGCCTGGAATTGGCTCAAAATTTACAGATACCTGCGCCTTTACTGTATTGATTAGCAGAAGGGCCACTGCGATGATTTGTAATGATTTTTTCATGACTCGGTTTTTTTGTTTGGTAGGTGATACGAGCCCGGTGCTGAATATGTTTCACTTTTTTCAAAAAAAAGTCAGTCACACAGCGAATTGTGTATTTCTTCCTGACATAAATCAGGATATATGAGGCTTAAATGCAATATGTTTGCCCCATAAAACATAAGATTATGAAAAAGATAGCAGTTGTGCTCGTTGCAAGCATTTTGGCAACATTCACCGTTCAGGAAATACAAGCACAGGCTTGGGAAAAGGAAACTAAAGTGATTAGTATCAATGTGGGTGGAGCAAATTATTTCCACGTAGGGCGAATTTACAACGGTTCTATTTACAAACTCTACTATCTCCTATTACCGGTGAATTGCTGGTCCAGGGCGAGTTTGAGCATATGATTATGTAGGGCGTAGGTTTTAGTGCCGGTTTTGGAGGAAGAGACCGCTACAGAGGTTGGGGATTATATGGAGGCTACGGATATTATGGCTCGTCTGAAATCAATGTGCCGGTAGGCGTATTGGCCAATTTCCATTTTTACCAACTCATTGCCGACAAAACAGGCAGCGACATTCATGCCGATAAGTTAGATATCTATGCAGGGGTGAGCGTGGGTAGCGGAGTAGCCATTATAAACCCAGCTTTTTCAAACCCGGCAATCTTAGCGCTAGCGTATGGAGGGCCTCATGCCGGAATCAGATATTATTTCACCGACAAGATTGCTGTGAATGGTGAATTCGGATACGGCAAAACATTTGCAAATGCGGGCATTGTATTCAAGTTGTAAATGATTAACCTGATATTTTGAAAAAGGCAGCTGAAAATTCAGTTGCCTTTTTCTTTTTGATTCCTACTTTCATTTTTGATGAGTTCGTTGATTACCTACGTAGATGTCATTCTTCCATTGGCACTGCCGCAAGATTACACCTATGCCGTGTCTATAGACCTGGCTCCGTTTGTAAAAATCGGGCAACGAATCATTGTGCAGTTTGGCAAAAACCGATACTACTCCGCCATCATCAAGCGCATACACCACCAAAAGCCATCGGTAGATGCCAAATTGATTGAAGGCATTGCAGACGAAGAACCTATCGTAACCGAAACGCAGTTAAAATTCTGGAGTTGGATGAGCCGGTATTACATGTGTACCGAAGGGGAAGTAATGAATGCTGCGCTGCCCAGCGGATTAAAGCTTTCCAGCGAAACAAAAATCAGATACAACGAAAACTACGAAGGCACTTTTGACAACCTGAGTGACGAAGAATTTCTGATAGTACAGGCACTGCGGGCACAGCAGGAGTTACGCGTGCCCGATGTGCAGGCGCTCCTCAAAAAGAAACATGTGTATCCGTTGTTAAAAACACTGTTTAACCTTGGCATTGCCATTAGCAGCGAGGAGATTGTAGAACGATTTAAACCCCGCACGGAGGCCTATGTAAAGCTTAATGATTTATATAAGAATGAAGCAAAGCTGGAATCTCTCTTTGAGGAATTGAGCCGTGCCCCCAAACAAGTGGAGTTGCTGCTTGCCTTCACACAACTACATCACAAAAACAAATTCATCCGAAAAAATGAGTTGCTAAAGTTATCCGGGGCCAGCGCTGCCGTTCTATCCGCGCTGGTAAAAAGAAATGTATTCACGGAGTTTAAACTGGTAGCCTCCAGACTCGGAAATTTCCAAACGGAAGAAGTGGAAACACCCGAACTAAGTGCAGAACAGCATACCGCAGTGGCAGAAATCAAATGTTCGTTTGAAAAACAGAAAGTAGTGTTGCTTCAGGGAATTACCGGCAGTGGCAAGACCAATATATATATGGAGTTAATTAAAGAAGCAATTGCCGAAAACAAACAAGTGTTGTATATGCTGCCGGAAATTGCGCTGACTGCCCAAATCATCAATCGGCTTCATAAAGTGTTTGGTAATTTGGTTGGGGTGTATCACTCCAAGTTTAATCAAAACGAACGCGTTGAAATTTGGAACAAGGTTTTAAATGGTCAGTACAAAATTGTGATCGCAGCTCGCAGTGGTTTGTTTCTGCCTTATCAAAATCTGGATTTGATAGTAGTGGATGAAGAGCACGATGGTTCACTAAAGCAGGTGGATCCTGCACCTCGGTACCAGGCACGCGATGCTTCCATTATGCTGGCAAACTATTTTGGAGCGAAAGTCATACTGGGTAGTGCCACGCCATCGGTAGAATCGGCATATAACGCAGAAACCGGCAAATACGCCATTACCCGGTTGGATAAACGATACGGTGGACTTGATTTGCCGGAGGTGATAGTGGCCAATGTGCGCGATGAAATGAAACGAAAGCGTATGCAAGGAAGTTTCTCTACTTTTCTGGTAGATGAAATAAGTGAAACGCTTCAACGCAAGGAACAGGTCATTCTATTCATCAATCGCAGAGGTTTTGCCAACTATCAGATTTGCAAAACCTGCAATCACGTTTACAAATGCAAAAACTGTGATGTAAGCCTTACCTATCACAAGTTCTCACATCAGTTAAAGTGCCACTATTGCGGCTACTTTGAAAACGCTCAAAACAAATGCAAAAGTTGTGGCGCCATTGATTTGGATATTGTGGGAAGCGGTACGCAAAAAATAGAAGACGAACTGGCCGATTTGTTTCCAACCGCGCGTGTGGGCCGGCTCGATTATGATGCCACCAAAACAAAACATGGGCATGCTGAAATTATTTCCAGGTTTGAAAACCGTGAGATAGATATTCTGGTAGGCACGCAGATGGTGAGCAAGGGGCTGGATTTTGATCATGTAACGCTCGTGGGTGTTATAAATGCCGATCAACTTATTTTTCATCCGGGTTTTCGTTCATTTGAGCGGGCGTTTCAATTACTCATACAAGTGGCAGGCCGCGCGGGCCGCAGAAGCAAAAAGGGACGTGTGGTCATTCAAACTGCCGACCCTACCCATCCGGTTATTCAAAATGTGATTCACAATAATTATAAAGCAATGTATGAGCGCGAGCTGCTCACGCGCAGACAATTTTTGTATCCGCCTTTTGCGCGCGTTATTGAAGTGCAATTGCGGCATAAAGAAGTGCAACGGGTTGAAAAAGCCGCCCTGTTTTTGGCCAATGAATTGCGCAAAAAAGAACAAGGAAAAGTGCTGGGTCCCGCCACCCCTTTTGTATCAAGGATTAATAATCTCTTTATCCGCGATGTACTCATCAAAAGCACTACCCAAACAAAAGACCTGAATGGTATGAAAAGTGCGTTGCAGCACATTGTGGATGAAATGAAAGCCATACCGGAACTGAAAGGAGTATGGATTCATGTCAATGTTGACCCATGAAAAAAAATCATTATCGGGTGAACTCTTTCTCCCGCCAATTGTTCGTGTGAACATTATCTTTGAAACTCAAAAAACAAAACGAATGGTACACCTTGCAACAGATGCAGACTTTCAGGAAAAATTAAACGGCCACCCAAAAGTGATTGTAAAATATTATGCCGACTGGTGTGGCTCCTGCAAACTTTTTGCCCCAAAATTCAAGCGATTATCTGCAGATGAGCGATTCACAGGAATAGAATTTATGGAAGTAAATGCCGAAGAAAACCAGGCAGCCCGTAAGGCTGGCGGAGTAGATAATCTTCCGTTTATTGCCACTTTTAAAAACGGCCAATTGGTAAAGGGTGCTGCCACCTCTAAAGAAGAATTTGTCGTAAGTATGCTGGAAGAGTTAAAATAAACACCCTATGCAAATACCAGTCATTAAAAAACTATCGGAAACATACACATTGGAACAACTACACGCAGCCGAAAATGCCCTGTTAAACGAGGCAAAGCCTGAAATAGAAATTGAAGGGAAAGATGAGGGCGAACAACTAACCCATGTGCTGGCAGCAATAGACGTTCTCTCCGACATGACAAAAAATGGTACAGATGCACGTACTGCCTTGCGCAACTACACACAAAGAGTCAGAAACTCCATCAGTTAATAGCATAAAAAAAGGGCTTCTCACGAAGCCCTTTTCATTTTACTCTGTCTAATTAGTGATTAGACAAATAAGAAGCCACACCATCGTGTGTATCTTTAAGTCCTTCTTTTCCTTTGCTCCAGTTAGCAGGACATACTTCGCCTTTTTCTTCAAAAAACTGAAGCGCATCTACTACGCGCAAGGCTTCGTCAATGTTGCGACCAATCGGCAAATTGTTTACCAACTGATGTTGAACAATACCGGCACGGTCTATCAAAAACAAACCACGATAGGCGATTAACTCACTGGTAGCCTGCATCTGATTATTTTCATCGTAAAAATACTCGCCATTCAACACATCATAATTAGCCGAAATGGTTTTGCTGGTATCGGCCACTACCGGATAGGTAATGCCTTTGATGCCGCCTTGCTTCTTATCTAACTGTAACCAGCCCCAGTGACTTTGCTCCGTGTCTGTGCTGCAAGCCACTACAGCAACATTGCGTTTTTCAAATTCCGCCAATTTCTCTTGAAAAGCATGCAACTCTGTAGGGCATACAAAAGTGAAATCTTTGGGATAGAAAAACAGGATTACGTATTTCTTACCCAAATACTGGTCCAATGAAAAATTCTCTACAATTTCTTCTCCGTTTACAACGGCCTGCGCTTTAAAAGAGGGCGCTTTTTTTCCTACTAATACTGCCATGATTGTTATGTTTTAGATTGATAAAATAAAATTTGCGGGGCGAATATAGTGAGGCCGGCTAAACATAAAACCTGTTTCACACTACTTAACCTGCCTCAACTTTTCTAGCACGTAATAAACAGCAGGACACGTGGTAGAGTTTTGAAGCGTGGTGTTAACGTATTCAAAAAACTCACCGCTATCGGTGTACGGATATTTTTCACAATCACGGGGGCGCACTTCGTATATGCTGCAATAATTATCGGCACCCAGAAAAGGACAAGGCGATTTTTTCACTACATAATCACCATCCTCATCCAGCCGAAGATAGGTATCAATCATTTCGCCCTGCTTCATGCCCAGGTATTTGGCAATGCGCACCAAATCGGGCGATTTGAATCGGGGCGAAATAGTTTTGCAGCAGCTGGCACATTGCAGACAATCTATCTTTGAAAAAGCTTCTTCATGCAGGTCTGGCAACTTCTTCTCTATGCCACGCACTCGCTTGGCCTTTGCGAGGAACTGTTGATTTTCTTTCTTCTTTTTAAGTGCATCTGCCTTCCACAAGTCGGGCTTAAAGTCCATTGTGCATATTATGTGAACACAAATAAAGAAAGTTCGGTTTCAAAAATGGCTTTACGGTTATATTCGCACTTTAATGAACAAACAATTTGTCCCCTCGCCCGCGGTTCTTCTCCTTGCAGATGGAACCGTTTTTTATGGAAATTCACTAGGAAAAACAGGCACCTCGGTAGGCGAAATTTGCTTTAACACCGGTATGACCGGCTACCAGGAAATTTTTACAGATCCCAGTTATTTCGGACAAACCATTATCATGACCAGCGACCACCTGGGAAACTATGGTGTAAAAGCGGAAGAGGTAGAATCTAAAAGCGTAAAAATATCGGGCCTTATTTGTAAGAAATATTCCGGTCACAATTTTTCGCGCTTGAACGGAGAAAGTTCATTGCAGGAATATTTTGAAAAAAACAATCTGGTAGGCATAAGCGATATAGATACCAGAGCGTTAACCATTCACGTTCGCAAACAGGGTGCCATGAACTGTATCATTAGTTCAGAAACTACGGATGTATCGGAGTTGAAGAAAAAATTAGCCTTAGCCCCGGATATGGACGGGCTTGATTTGGCAATACAAGTAACTACGCAAGAGCCCTATTTTTACGGAGATGAAAAATCGCCCTTGAAGGTGGCCGTGCTCGATTGTGGCATCAAAGAAAATATTCTCAAATGCCTGACCGAGCAGGGGATTTATGCCAAAGTTTTTCATGCAAAAACGAGTTGGAGCGAAATGGAAACATTTAAGCCGGATGGTTACTTCATCAGTAATGGTCCGGGCGATCCGGCATCTATGGATTATGCAGTGCATACCGTTAAAGAAATTTGCGCTTCAGGAAAGCCGGTGTTTGGCATTTGCTTAGGGCACCAATTGCTGGCCCTAGCCAATGGCATTTCCACTCACAAAATGCACCATGGACATAGAGGGATTAACCATCCGGTAAAAAATTTGATTACCGGCCTCAGTGAAATCACCTCACAAAATCACGGTTTTGAAGTTTCCCGTGCCGATATTGAGAAATCATCCACGGTAGAAATCACACATATTAACCTGAATGATAACACAGTAGAAGGGATTCGGATAAAAGGGACAAAAGCTTTTAGTGTGCAATATCACCCCGAAAGTTCACCCGGGCCACATGACTCGCGCTACCTTTTCGACCAGTTTGTGGCAAACATGATGGCCAAATGATTTGCTGCAAGCATAGTAGCATAGTTTTGATGCTGGCTCTTTCCATTCTGTTAACCGCTTGTAATCAACAACCCAACCAAAAACAGATTCCTGTAGTAGGAGAAATTGATTCCGCATTTATTGCTTCAGATACTGCCATGCAACTTGGGCTGGAAAGTTCTTATGAATACCATAATACACTGATTGTAAATACGCAGTTGGTTTACGATATTATTGGCTGGGGCACAAAATATGCAGAAGGTGAATTAGCCATTGTAAAACGAGGTGCCGACAATAAACCGGATACCGTGGCTAAAGACAAACGGGTCGGCATTATTGAAAATTCCTTATTGGTCAATCTTCAATCCGGTTCTGCCGAAAAAAGTGAACCGCAAGTGTTGCTAATCATGCGTCAACCGGGAACCGGTGTTTATGGCAGCATTATAGTTTATCAAACACCCGAGTTCAAGAGACTGAAGTTTGAGAATGAATTGCCTGCAGGTTTGGAGCAGAGCGCATACATGGGCCATGACTCGTTTTATGTGTCGGCCAACAAATTGCACCGCCAATTTCCACTATACAAAAAGAATGACGCAAACTGCTGCCCATCCGGTAGGCATATTACTTTAAGCTATAAGGTAAAACAGCATGCTCTTTTGTTGGACAAAATTGAGAGCAAAAAATAGATTTATCTGTCGCTTATCTGAAATTCAACGTGTCGCCCAGCACGCAGCGGAACGCCATCAGTATACAACAAGGGTTCTGCTAACAATTTGACAGCTTGATTATCAGATTTCCAAATTTCATCCGGAAACTGAATGGCGCTGATCGGTAAATCGCAAATCCAATATCCTTCAAATCCCTCTTTTTCCGGGTCAACGGGTATTGGCTGTGTGAATGCAGCGGCCCGTTTATTCATAAGACTGTAATAGTTGTTTCTACTCATCAAGGGCTTATCCTTTAGCCCGTTCGGGGTCAGCGTATAAAACTGAACAGCTACTTCGAATGTACGACAAAGGCCTTGCGGTATTCGCACCAAACCCATCACACGAATCCTATCAGTAGTGGTTAATACATTTCGGTTATCAGAAGTACTATCCACAAAGACATTATCAATGTAAATATTCAAACCCAACTTGGAGTATTCAATCTCCGTGATTTCGCTGGAGATACTCTTTCGAATAGCGTCTCGTGTATTGGATGCCGATGCGTTTTCCTGCAATTTGGTTTTCGTATTGCTCTCTTGTATTGCAAGACTATCCGCATCACATTCATACAATAAAGGGGGAGATGGTAAACCATCCAGAATTGCATTTTTATACACCGGCACTATGACATACGCCTCCAGCAAACCGCCCCGGTCGTTTTTGTTTTTTGGATTATAAATCGTATCTAATGCATCTTGGTATCTTATCCAGCCATAGCCCTGATCGCCCCAAGTATCACCTGCAGAATTCATAAACTTAAAGGCCTGCAAACTGTCGTTGTATCCCACCAAAACAATGGCATGCCCCTTAAGTGGTCGAATCTTTTTCCGTTCCCAAAGATTAGGGAGAAGGTCTAGGCCGCATGTTGCCATCTAAGTCATATTCCAACTGATAATTCAATGCACAAATTACAGTGTTATCGTTGGCCAGCTCGGCTTTTAGATTATTTACAGAGTTGTTTTTCAGGTCAATTTTCCGGTAGGTTTCAATTCTGTATTGGCGTGCCTCTTCAATTTGTTTGGGCCCGGGGCGAGTGGTATAATCAGCCGGATTGTAAGGCATACTCTGTAGTGTGCAAGCTCCCGTATCCACCAACAAGTTCAATGCATTTTTGATGTAAATAGGTTGATTTTTTTGTCCATTGAGTGAGTTAAAAATAAAGGCAGGCGAAATGTATACGTTCGACATACCTCTGGACTCTTTCAGCAGATAATAACTGCGGCTGGCATACCCAACGGCCCACCCTACACATGATTGCTGATCGCCTTGACTGCCAACCGGTGGCAACTTTTGACTCAAGTCTACTACAGCAGGCAGCGGTTTGCGACAAATACCGGCAATGCTAGTGCCTATGGAATCATAGGCACTTTCCGATACAAAACGAAGCCCGGCAATAGGATTATAAAATGAAAAAACAATAACAGTGTCCTTGATTCGGGGTTGCTTGGGTTTATCATTAAAAACAAGTGTCTGCGTGGGATTGGTAAATAAAGATGAAATGGGAGGACCGTCCTTTTCTCCTGAACAACTCGCTAGCACAATCGTCAACAGAAAAAAACAGAACCGATTCATCAGCACTTTCTATTATTCAGAAAATACATGTCCACTTCCCCCTTATTCTTGGCATTAATTTTCCCGCGATAAGTGCAGTTAAATTTATCTTTCAGCAATTCGTATGTTATTCCAGAAATATTAATTGTACCCACTTCGGCACTTTGCTCCATTCGAGCTGCGGTATTTACAGCATCGCCCCATATATCGTAGGCAAATTTGGAAGAACCTACAATACCGGCCACCACCGGGCCGGTGTTTATACCTATTCTGATTTCAAAAAATGGCCTAGAGGTCATTGCCCGATCTTCCCGCAGTTCATTCATAAACTCCGATATCATCAGTGCGGCATCGGCTACATTTTCGGCATTACAATCATCGGGAACCGGAATACCACCGGCACACATATAAGCATCTCCGATTGTTTTAATTTTTTCGACTCCAAACATGGATGTTATCTGATCAAACTTTCTGAAAAGAAAATCAATCTCATTTACCAGATCTTGTGGAGACAGGCGTTGACTGATAATGGTGAAGTTTTTTATGTCCACAAACATGATAGTCACCTGCTCAAAAAAGCGTGCTTTGGATATGCCATCCACTTTTAGCTCATCTGCCACTTCATCGGGCAAAATATTTCGCAAAAGTTCATCGGATCTGTTTTTTTCAGCTTGCAGATTTTCCAGTGCACTACGCAACTCTACATTTTTGAGCTGGTGAATCTCCAGTTCACGGTCTTTTTTATCCAGATCGTACTTTTGATGAAGTTCCTCCAAATGTTTTAGGTTATTGATATTTAAGAGTTCATCCTTAATACCAATATGCTGTTTGTATACATGGAGTGCGTTTGCAAAATCACCCTTTGCTTCATAGTAGTCAGATAGAAAAACCAAAATATCTCTGGTATACAACTTCAAGCCATTCTGCTCTGAAAGAGGCAGCGCTTTGTCCAACATTTCCTTCGCCTTCTCCAGCTCATTCATTTTTAGATACACACCCGCCAGATTTACCAATGAATTGACAATATGATTGTTGTCGGCTCTTTTTTCGCTCATCTTTAGAAAGCTGGTGTAGTTGTCAACGGCTTTATCATACTCGCCCAGTTGCAAATAGATTGTTCCTTGGCTTACGACCGCTTTTTCCGCATTGATGAGGTCGCCATATCCAGTCAAAACATTTTGAATGTTATCGAGGTATCGTAGTGCGAGGTTATACTCGCCAGTTCGGGTATAAAGCAACCCGAGATTAAGATGGTTGTATGCAATACACCGGGTATCACCGATTTCGTTTGCCAATTGCAAAGAACGGTTATACATCTTCAGTTCGCGGTCGGTATTATTTAAGCGGCTATAAACTGTGCCGATATTGATGAGCGTGTTGGCAATCCCCTTCTTATCGTCCAGCTTCTCTTTAATGGTTAAAGATTGGAAGTAAACATCCAGAGCTTCTGCGTACTCGCCAATGGTATCTAAATAAATGCCGTAGCTGTTAAATGAAGAGGCAAGCTTCGGACTATCCTGTTGCAACTCGCGTAAACCAATCGCCTTCTTTACCTCTTCAATTGCCGTAATATAGTTGCCCTGCATAAAATAAAACTGCGACAATAAATGCCGGGCATCCCCTTCCAGGGCTGCATCCTTGCTCTCTTCAGCAAGTTCAGCAGCCAGCAGGCATTTTTTAACGGCAGCATCCAGATTATCATTCATCATGGATTTAGCCTCGGCAATAAGCGATTCGATAGAATATGTACTATTCAAAACCTAATTGGGATATGCGTAAAACTAATATTTGGTTCTAACTTAGATTGATTTAGCTTTGAGTAAACCAAAACCCAGATAAGTATGAAAAAAATTCTCACTCTGATTGTTCCCGTTTTGTTGCTGATGTATGCCTGCAACAATAACAACCCAAGTCCGGCAGCAGAAACGCAGGTTGATACCACAGCAGCTGTTGTCATTGACTCTACCGAAGACACCACTCAGGCAGTAGTGCCCTCTGGTGCCACTCCACTACCTGCCCAGGTTTTTGACGACCTTACCACCAAACCAATATCCGGAGCATCGGTAGTAGCAACAGATGCCAATGGAAGATCGAGCTGCACAGCCACCACAGACGAGAAAGGTCAATACAATTGTGCAGGGCTTTCTGCCGGCAAAACGTATACTTTCGTAGCTTCCAAACAAGGTTACAAATCGCAAACCAAAACGGCAGTATATGAAAACCAAAACGGTCTGCCTTGGTTTGGCATGGTAGTAGTGAAATAGAGTATCCGTTAGATAATTTTTATAAAAAATCCCCCGACATGTCGGGGGATTTTTTTATCTCATATGAAGTAAAAAAGGAGTTTTTCTTTTGCTTGTTTACCTTATGTTCGCGGCATCAGCAGCATTTGCTATTTCACATTAAAATTTCAACCGAATTATGGCACAGATTCAAAAAATTCATGCTCGTCAGGTATTAGATTCTAGAGGTAACCCAACGGTAGAGGTCGATGTTATTACTTCTAACGGTTCTCTGGGCAGAGCGATTGTGCCTTCGGGAGCCAGTACCGGCAAACACGAAGCGGTAGAATTGCGCGATGGCGATAAAAAGAAATATTTGGGTAAAGGAGTTTTGAAAGCCGTCCACCACATTAATACAACGATTGCTAAAGAGATTGAAGGGTTAAATGTTTTTGAACAAAATGCCATTGATCAGATTATGATTTTAATGGACGGCACCCCAACAAAGCCAGACTGGGAGCCAATGCGATTTTGGCTGTGTCGCTAGCTACTGCGCGTGCAGCTGCCGAGGAATTGGGAATGCCGCTTTACCGCTATGTGGGCGGTGTAAATGCCAACACGCTCCCCATCCCGCTTATGAATATTTTAAATGGCGGTGCACATGCCGATAACAAAATAGATTTTCAGGAATTTATGATTGTACCCACCGGAGCAGATACTTTTAGTGATGCGCTGCGCATGGGGGTAGAAGTTTTTCATCACTTAAAGAGTGTTCTGAAAAAGAAAAAGTATTCCACCAATGTGGGCGATGAGGGAGGCTTTGCCCCCGAAATCGGCAGCAACGAGGAAGCTATTGAGACTGTATTGGCCGCTATAGAAGCAGCCGGCTACAAACCCGGTAAAGATATTTCCATCGCCATGGATGCTGCATCTACAGAATTTTATGACGAAAAATTGAAAGTGTACCACTTTCACAAAAGCAATGGCAAAAAACTAAAGAGTGAAGAAATGGTAGATTATTGGGCGAATTGGTGCAAGAAATATCCGATTGTGTCTATTGAAGATGGTATGGCCGAAGATGACTGGAAAGGATGGAAATTATTGACCGAAAAAGTAGGTGGCAAAGTGCAACTCGTGGGCGATGATTTATTTGTAACCAATGTAAATCGCCTGCAAAAAGGTATTGACGAAAGTATTGCCAACTCCATCTTAGTGAAAGTAAACCAGATTGGTTCATTGACCGAAACCATTAACGCAGTAAACCTGGCACACCGCAATGCATTTACATCGGTAATGAGCCACCGCAGTGGAGAAACCGAAGATGTAACGATTGCTGACCTGGCAGTGGCTTTAAACTGCGGTCAGATTAAAACCGGCTCGGCTTCGCGCACCGATAGAATAGCGAAATATAATCAACTGCTGAGAATAGAAGAAGAATTGGGCCCTATGGCCTATTACCCGGGAAGAAACTTCAAATACAAGAAGTAAAAACGAGAGTTTACTTTTCGGATTATTCTATTTCAAACGTGACTGAACTTCCAACAGCAGCGCTCGCGCTGCTGTTGCCGCATAAGGCATGGTATATTCCTTTTTGTACAACCCAAGATTGGGTAGAGGGATTGAAATAAGCCAGGTCGCGCTTTGGAACTTTGAATTCCACATTTTTCTGCTCTCCGGGTTTCAGGTAAACTTTTTGAAATCCACGCAGCGTTTTTTCGGGTCGGTCCACCTCGATATCGGTGTTTGAATATACAATTGCACCACCTCTGCACCCATTCGTTCACCTGAGTTGGTAACAGTACCGGAAAAGCAAAATTCATCAGCGGTGGATGCACATTGCTGAAAACCGGAAATCTCAAATTGCGTATAGCTTAATCCAAAGCCAAATGGATAGCGTGGTTCTGTTTTGTTTTTATCGAGCAAAGCATACCCGTGGTAGTATCCGTAGTTTACTTCATTTTGAAAAGAGTTGAATGGTGGCAAATCACTCTCCGCCTTCGGAACCGTGAAAGGCAACTTTCCGGAGGGGTTTACCTCTCCAAACAGCAATCGGGCCAATGCCGCACCACCTCGCTGTCCGTTGTAAAAAACATGTAAGATACCCGATACATTTTTCTCCCATTCTTCCACCGTAACTGCGGCTCCAGCTACCAGACACACCACCACATTTTTATTTACTGATGCAGCTAATTGAATAATTTGTATGTCGTGCTCGTGCAGGTGAAGGTAGCTTCTATCACCACCAAGACCCATGATACCGGTTCGTGTAATAAAATTCTTTCTATCCGGTTTTGCCTTATCGCGTATGGTTCCCACACCCAAATATTCTCCCTCATCCTGCCAGCTCATGCCAGCCATTACCACTACTACATCTGCGCCTGTACATAGACGGGTTATTGCTGCTGAATCGTTGATAGAACTTGAGGTGAGCACATCCACACCCGAGCCGGTTAAATAGTTATTTATGCCCTCCAAAGGAGAAACAACGCCAAGAGGAGTTACTCCACTACTCCCACGGTCACCGGTTTCTTTACTTTCGATAAGCGAACCCATGATGGCTACTCGCTGAATCGTTTTTTTATTTAAAGGCAAAATCTGGTTCTCATTTTTTAAGAGCACAGCGCTATTCTCTGCCGCTTCTTGTGCTAACTCAATATGCGCATTACAACCAACCAGTTCTTTTGTATAGGTCATAGGATTTTGCTTCGTTGCGAAAAACAACTTGGTTCGCAAAATCGGCAACACCAGCGTATCTAAATCCTGTATGCTGATGCTTCCTTCTTTCAACAGTTTTTTGACCCGAGAATTAGTATATACCTTACCGGAAGGCATTTCTACATTCATACCGGCTTTAATCCCTTTTTCGGCATCATAAAGCCCATACATCCAATCGGAAGTAACGTAGCCTTTAAACCCCCATTGCTTTCGCAATATGTCGTTAAGCAACAGTTTACTGTGCCCGCAAAATTCGCCATTTAATTTGTTGTAAGCACTCATCACTGAGGCAACACCATGCTCCACTACCTTCCTAAAATGTGGCAGATAAACCTCGTGAAGCGTTCGTTCATCCATGTTCATACTACCACCAAACCGATTGTTCTCCATACTGTTTGCAGCAAAATGTTTAGCGCAAGCCTGTACATTATGTTTCTGAATTCCACTTACTAAGGCAACAGCCATCTCTCCAACGTGGTAAGAGTCCTCACCATACGTTTCTTGAGCACGCCCCCAAGCCGGGTGGCGAAGCAAATTCATACATACCGCACCGGAATAATTCCCGCCCAGTGCTCGATTTTCCTTAGCCATTGCCTCGCCAATTCTGTATTCTAAATCACGATCCCAACTAGCCCCTCGAGCCATAGTAACCGGAAATGCGGTAGCACCCTTGTATGCAGCAATCCCGCGAGGACCATCAAAAAAAACGGTAGATGGAATGCCTAAAGATTTATCGCCACCGGCTTTTATTGGTTTCAGTTTATTACCAAACACCATAGAAAAGCCAAACTTTAACAAACCATGCCCGCGCATCTCATTCAGTTTCTGCTGTAGGGTCATCTTTGCCAATGTTGTGCGAGCATTACTCTCGGCATCATCCCACTCTTGTTGAGCTAGTAGGTTATTAGCTATCATCGACAGCAATATAAAAAGACCAATAGGCTTCATGGGGAACAAGAATAAATATTTAGGGCACAAAAAAAGGGGGAACAGATACTGTTCCCCCTTTTACTATTTAGCTATATCAGATTACCATCTGTTGTTACCGCCCTTATCACCATAACCGCGATTGAAATCACGCTTAGGACGATCTGTTTTCTCCTGTGCTTGGTTAACTACGATGTTTCTTCCTCCAAGTTCACTACCGTTCAAAGCCTCGATAGCCTTGTTAGCCGCAGCATCATCAGGCATTTCTACAAAGCCAAATCCTTTGCTTCTACCTGAAAACTTGTCCTTAATAATAGCAGCAGAAGTAACTTCACCGTATGCTTCGAAATGCCTGCTCAAATCTGCTTCCTGTAAACTCCAAGGAAGACTTCCAACAAAAAGTTTCATTTTTTAAATTTTAATGATTGATAATTAGACAGCTAAAGTAATTTATTTTCTTACACAAGTAAAAATCAATTTTGTTTGCTGTAAATCATATTATGCGTCTGCTACCGGTCTTGTTGGTTCTTGTCTTTGCATCCAGTCGTTCAAAAGCGCAAACATATCCTGAGCGTATATACCCGGATAGTTCGTTTGCCCCATTTTTGCATGGGGTAGCCTCGGGCGATCCGCTCACCGACCGGGTAATTATATGGACTAAAATTTCTAAGCCGCAGCAGAAAAGTAACGCACTTAAATGGGAAGTTTCACCGGACTCCAATTTTATCACTTTGGTAAACAGCGGCACAATACAAGCCGATACCTCTCATGATTTTTGTGTAAAGACGGATGTAACAGGGTTAAAGCCTGGCATGCACTACTATTATCGTTTTAAAAACAGCGAGGGTAAAAGTTCCCCGGTGGGTATTGCCAGCACACTGCCTGCCACCGATGTTCAACAGTTCAAACTTGCTGTAGTTTCATGTAGCAGTATTTGGGCCGGATTTTTCAATGCTTATAAAATAATTGCCCACCGCCCTGATATTGACTATGTGGTCCATTTGGGCGATTACGTATACGATTATCCTGACGACCGGCAATTGAAACGCATGCCGGATAAACCTGTAAAGGATTGTGCCGGATTAGAGGATTGGCGCGAACGCCACAGCTACTATCTGCTGGACCCTGACTTGCGCGAAGCCAGGCGATGCAAAACCTGGATTGCTACCTGGGACAATCATGATACGGATGTGGAAGCCCCCGGTAAAACGGAAGAGGCTATTCAGGCATTTTATGAATACTTGCCTATACGAATGCCGGACACGTTGCACCCCGAACGTATTTACAGAACATTTCCATTCGGTCAACTAGCAGATTTACACATGATAGACATGCAACTTTTCCGGGGAAAAGAAACATTCGCAGAAGGCAAACAAAGTGTGCTTGGTAATGCGCAAGATTTCTGGCTAAAAGAAAAACTGAGTGGGGCTACTTCCACCTGGCAACTTATCGGCAATCAGGAAATGATGACAGACTGGCTCAGTAGCAAAACAGTTTACAAACTTACCAAGCGCGGCAACGGCAAAGTGTTTGACACCGGCAACTGGAATGGTTTTCCCGAGGACCGCCAAAGGCTATATGATTTACTCGCTGAGAAGAAGCTAAATACAGTCGTGTTGACGGGCGATGTGCACATGAGTTTTCGTGATGAACATGACAGGCACCCCAAAGACAATAAACGATACAACAAAAGAACCGCAACAGGTGCGGTTGGTTAGAAATAGCAGGCCCCAGCATTTCTCGTGTAAACATGAAAGAAGCCGGTGTGCCGGCAGGATTTATTCCACTGCAAAAACATTAGCAGAAACCTCAACCCTCATCACCGGTGGTGTCAGTTCTCTAAACATGGGTATTTCACTTTGTCTGTAGAACCCGAAAAATGCACCGCAGAATTTTGGTATGTTCCTATTGCGCGAGTAACGGATGCAGAAGTCTTCGGGCGCGGTTATACCGTATTTAAAGACACTTATCACTGGGATAAAAAATTTAACACTTCAAAAAAACTATCTACCTACCCTTGATTCTTTTATGGACCAATTTTTGCAAACCAAATTTGAAGACACCACTATGAAATACATCTGCTCCCTTTGTTTACTGCTTTTTGTGGCCATTTCTAATGCACAAACTGCGCTGCCATCCAAAACGTTCCTGTCGCTTCGCGACTCTACCACATCCATGGATATTGTGATGCTCCTTGGCAAAGGAGGAAGCCTGAGTGCAGAAGGCCGAAGCGTTCCATTATTCATCAATTTTTTTGACAATAAAACCGCCCCAAAAACAAATGCTCCAAAAGCCGGAATGATTATGTGGCTTCAAAATGGACGCGAATTCCTGTCGGGCGATTACTATTTAGGCGATAGCACCGGCTATGTAATTTTCAAAAAAAATGGACAAGAATTTGTAAACCGAATCAATGCTCAGGGCAATGCCTTTTTCAAAGGGCAAATGAAGTAACAGGAACATTTGAAATGATATTTGAAAATATAAACCAATTGCATGCCTAGCTTTGATATAGTAAGTAAAGTAGACCCACAAGTAGTAGAAAACGCCATTAACGTGGCCAAAAAAGAAGTACTCAACCGGTATGATTTTCACGGCAGCCACATCGAAATTGACTTCAACAAAAAAGACCTGACTATCCAAATCACTGCAGCAAACGATATGCAGATAAAAACTGTTACAGATATCATTATCGTTCGGGGAAGCAAACAAGGAATAGACCCCCGAAGCTATGATGTGAGCAAAGAACACTATCCCAGCGGAGCTACCGTCAAAAAAGACATCCAGTTAAAAAATGGGTTAGACCCCGAAGCCATCAAGAAAATACTGAAAGCTGTTAAAGATTCAGGGGCAAAAGTGCAACCGCAAAAAATGGACAATCTGATTCGTGTTAGCGGGAAGAAAATTGACGACTTGCAGCTTGTAATGGCCTTACTCCGACAAGGAGACTACGGATTTCCCCTACAATTTGACAACATGAAAAGCTAAACAAAAAGCCCCGTCTACTGACAGGGCTTTTTGTTTTCGTTTAAAGTAAAAGGGCTTATTCAGCTACTACTTCAAAAGCAACATTTACTTTGTGGCTGGCACCTAAACCAACTTCTGCATTGTAATTGCCGAGCTGCTTCACTTCACCTTCCACAATTGATATTTTTCTACGATCTACCTCCACAGCGCATTGGTTTTTGATAGCCTCAGCAATGTGATAGGAAGATACGCTTCCAAAAATCTTTCCGGTAGTTCCCACCTTAGCGCCTATTTTAATAGGATTGGCTTGCAGTCGGGCTGAAATTTCATTGATCTGGCTCAATAATTTTGCTTCTCTTTTTTCAAGACCTCTCACACGTCCTGCGAGCAGTGCTTCGCTGCTTGCATTACGGATAACCGCAAAACCCTGAGGGATTAAATAGTTAAGCGCATAGCCAGGACGAACTTTAACGATATCGTCCGCAAAGCCTAACTTCTCTACGTTTTTTAAAAGTATTACTTCCATTGTTTTAAATCTTTTGTGGTGAAACCATTTCTATTTCAGCAAATCTGCTACGTAAGGTAAAATGGCAATATGACGGGCACGTTTGATGGCTTGAGCCATTTTACGCTGAAACTTTAAAGAGTTTCCGGTCAATCTGCGTGGGTAAATTTTACCTTGTTCATTAATGAACTTCAACAAATACTCAGGGTCTTTGTAATCGATGTAGTTAATGCCGTTCTTTTTAAAGCGGCAGTATTTTTTCTTGATTAAACCGATTTTGGTAGCGGTTAAATACTTGATGTCTCCTTTGGGTTTCATACGGCTGCCTCCTCTTTTACGGTTTTAACTTTTTTGTTTCTTCCTACCAATCCGGCACGCTTATCATCATTGTATTTGATGGCGTATTTGTCGAGTTTAACGGTCAAAAAACGCAATACGTTTTCATCGCGTCTAAATGCTACCTCCAGCGTATCAATCGCCTTGCCGGTGCCTTTATACTCAATTAAATGATAGATACCTGTCGTTTTCTTTTTAATAGGATAACGGAGGTTTTTTAGTCCCCAATGTTCTTCGTGAACAATCTCGGCTCCCTGGGACTTTAAGAGATCTGCATAAGCTGCGATCGTCTTTTTGGCGTCATCTTCCGACAACACAGGAGTCAGGATAAATACGGTTTCGTACTGACTTAGCATGTTTATCTGCTTTTTGGGTTTGGTCCGCAATATTGCGGGTGGTTTTTAAAAGGGTGGCAAATGTAGCCTCTTAATGGGAATTTCCAAATGGACTACCGGGAAATAAAAAGGGAGGTCATGCGGACCTCCCTTTTTAAGATGATGCTAAAGGACTATTAGCGACTAGATACGAATACCTTTTTCGTCATAAATCCGTTGCCGTTTTTCACTTTAACGATTACGTAAGCAGCTTCCACGTCCAATATATCCTTACGATAAATGGTAGAGAGACTAAACTTCTCGTTAGAGATTTCCTGCCCAATCAGATTAAATACCTGAATGGTGGCATCAACTGCCTGTAATTTACTAAAATCTACCGCTACATAATTTCTGAAACTGAAAATATTTACAGCTCCATCGGGTAGATTCTGGAGACCCGTAGTAGACTCACTAATGGTGATCGTCTGTGTGCTGGTGCTTGTGCAACCATCGCTGTTTGTAACGGTAAGTGTAACCGTATAAACACCCGGTTCACTGAATGAGTATACAGGATTTGCCACACCAGTTATGATAGTTCCATCGCCAAACTCCCATTCGTAGTCAACTGCGTTTGGCGTACTGTTACTGAAAGTAACGTCCTGATAAACTTCAGAAGCGGAGTTGCTCATAGTGAATGTTGCGTCAATTGTATTGGCACCACCTACCGTGATATTTTTTAACAACCACATATCCCATATTATCAGTTAAGGTAAGCGTATAAACTCCTGCTTCTAACTGATTTACGTTTACTGCGGTTGTACTGTTAAGCACTCCGGATCCCACAATATTGTATTGTGCATCGGTAATAGCATAGTTCCAATTTGCAATTCCCGGCTGAATAATGCTGATGGCACCATCCCCATTACAAGTAGAGTTAATAGTAGAAATCTCTGCAGGTGGTGTAAAGTGCAACACGAATCTATTATGTTCCTCTGTGTCAACCTGAGTAAAGCTATAAGATGGAATGTGTCGGAAGTTCTGCCAAGCTGCATTTGTCTTCTTATCTTCCAGATACACTAACACCGTTGGATCAAAAGAGTTAAGGCCCGAAGCGGTAAATGTAAAGTTGCCATCATCTCCCGGCATCAATCCAAGTGGAACGGTTGGAGAAGCCACCACATCGCTGAAGGAGTTTATAGCCATCCGCTTGGTATCATTTGCATTCATCAGGGTGTATATAGTAGGCTGATGAGCGCGACTTCTGATTTTATCGGCATCTAGCCCCATATCATAGCCGTTGGTAGATATTGGCTGATAGTTCACATAAGTTACGTCCGAAAATCCATTTCCTGTTACATCAATCTGCAGAGTACTGCCACCCATTTGCATAAAGAATGGATTCTCCTGCTCTTCGCGTTCGCTCTGCTGGAATGTAAACGATGTAGTGCCCGGGTTGGTAACACGCACCATAAACGCCTGGAACGGTGCCAAGTGAGCCGTAGCAGAAATACTTCCAATAGTAGCCGGCTGATAAGTGCCGGTGTAAGTGCCGGACGTATGCCATACATGAATAGTAGGGTCAACATCCGGGTGTGGCGTGTTTAACCACAAACCGGAGGCAAATGGATTTCCTATTAAATTCCATCCGGGTTCCACTACCCAACTTTCGATGTTTCCGGTAGGGTAACCGGTATTGGTAAGTCCACCTATTGTTTTATTTCCGGTGTTTGGAGTTCCTGTCAGGTCAATCGTGCTTCCACTCTGTAGGTATACAGAATATCCTTTACCATTATCCATGGTTCCGGAAGATTGTACTTTCCAACCGCTCAGTAAACAAGAAACATCCGGTACATTTTCTACCCATTCAAATATGTTACCATAGTTTGAACCCTGAGCAAGAAAATCTTCATCACAGTTTGCGCTTGGAGTTACAAATACATCATCAGCCCCCAATAGAGGCACACCGATATCTCCAAATGAAGGTGTGTTAACCGGAGAAGAAATGTAATGCTGGTCATTTACGACTCCGTTAGAAATATAGCGCTGTGCTGTAATCGGGCCATCATAGGTTCCAGTGCAGGTACCGCAGAAATCATTGAGTATCGCAGTTCTGGCAGCATCCGATAGCAAGGTCACCACACCACCCGATACGTTGGACAGTTTACCGCTGGTAAGTCTCAATTGCCTGTATATGCCTATGTTGGCCAGATTGGTGAGGGACACGGTATTGTTAGGAGTAGTTCCGCTGTTTTCAACCGCGAGGTTTTCAATATTTCCGGTTCCAAGAATAGTTTGATTGCTATTGCCAACCATACGGACATACTTAGGAGTAGCTATTCCAACAGAAACAATCGAGTTAGATCCACCCATCGTCAAATTCTTGCAAACCAATATGTCGTCATGCAGGTTCACCGTAACGTTGTTGAACACCTGAATATTACCTACGCTAACCGGAACAAATACAGTTGGATCATTGGCTGTAACAGGAATCTGAACATCCGCTGCGCAACTATTAGGAACCGCACTCAACGACCAGTTGCCCGGATCGTGCCAGTCTATAGAGTTACCCAGCCATACATTCACACATGTGTTGTTGAAAGTAACGGTTACGTTATCGGAACTGGTGCCTACACACGGTGTGATGGCCGATACGGTTAATGTCAACACCACACTACCATTCGTAATATCACTTGAGCTTGGGTAATACAATGGATCCTCAATGGTAGCATCAGAGAATGTTCCGGTTCCGGAAGATGTCCATGTAATTGAACTATAACTAATAGCTGATCCATTAACTACTACCGGATATGCGGAACAACTTGTTTGATCTGGGCCCGCATTTACAGAAGGATCGCTACCCCAACTTACGCTCATTACATCGGTAGGGTCAATTCCAATGCAACCGTGAATACCGGTAGCCGTAATTGTCATGGTGCCATTGCCGGCAGCAGATGATGGTGTCAACTCAGGAGTAATAGACCCTGCACCATTGGTAATGGATGCTGTACCGCCAATTGAATTATAAACCCAGTTTAGTGCGCCATGCGAACCACTGCTGGATGCACCGGTTATGTCAATAACCGAAGCATTGTTACACAAACTGAGATTTGGACCGGCATCCACTGTGGGCGTTTGTCCCCAACGCATCAACCGGGTATCCGTCACGTTTACGCCTGTGCAACCTCCACTTCCAAACACACGAAGTGTAAGATTCAAGGAATTGCCTATTACATTAGGAGAGAAATAGGCTGCTGCCGGATTTATATTTTGAGTCCAAACACCTAAACCTATACCCCCTACCCACTGGGTAGAACCGAAAGTACCGCCCGCAGTAGCACCGGTCATTAGGATATCGGCAAGAGGAGTGTTGTCACATCTTGTAATATCTGGTCCGGCATCTACGGTAGGTCTTGTGTCCACCGTGATAACTCTGTCGGCAAACTCCGCAGGACATGGTCCTGCAGGGTCATTTGTAGTTAATCTCAAAATTACCGTGCCGCTGTAGTTAACATCAGGAGTATAGGTTACTAGCTCAGGATTTGAAGTTTGCAGCACACTGCTCAGTGAACCTCCGCCCGAAATAATGGACCAGGCACCCGTTGTAGCGCCCCCACTCACGGAGGCACCTGACAGTGCAACTGCAACAGGTGTAGCAGATTGACAGACTGCAAAATCTGCTCCTTCCACCACTACAGCAGGAGTGTTTAAAATGAGCGTTCCACTGGTCAAGCCGGTGCAATTGCTGCCCTGATCGGTAACGGTAAGATTATACACACCACCGGTGCTGACATTAATAGTTTGATTAGTCGAACTGAAGCTAGGCCCACTCCAGTTATAGGAGAATACACCATTTCCACCGGTTCCACCCGAAGCACCGCCAATAAGTGTGGTGCCTGAGCCGGAACACACCGTAAGGCTACCATTAATAGTAGCACTTGGGGCCTGATTAACAGTCACGCCTAAACTGGACGATGTTCCACTTGTGCAACCCACAGGGCTTACTGTTACGTTTCCACCGGCTGTACTGAAAGTTACTGAAATGGACAAAGTGCCCTGCCCGGAGTTGATGATAGCCCCCAACGGTACAGTCCAGTTGTAGCTGGTCGCATTCAATGCGGCTGTTGTACTATAAGTTTTGGTAGAACCCTGACAAGCCACAGTTGGACCGGTGATTGGTTGAGCAGGACCAGTTGGAGTGGTTATAATGAATTGTGAATATTTTGGTATAGACCAACCACAACAATCTTCCTTCACACGCAAACGCACTTTATACGTACCAGCTGAGTAGGAGCTAGTATTTACTAAACCCGGATTCTGCGAAGAACTGGTATAAACATTACTCGCAAAGTTGTTATTGGAAATGGCCCATTCATAAGCAGTACCTGTAGAAGGTGTGCTCAAGTTTATATTTTGTCCTACACAAATAGGGTTTGTAATGGTATCAATAACCGGAAGATTTCTGGTACCTTTTATCTTGATAAAATTGCTGTAGGTTACTCCGTTTACAATCACATCCTTATCACCGGTGCTGGTATAATAAACCGCCACCGGAGTAGATCCTGCACCTGTAGTAGTGTAGGTAGTGGTGGTTGGGCTGGTATTTTTAACGAATGTTCCATCCGGACCGAATGCACCCCAAGTTCCGGAACCCTTGGTAAGTACAATTTCAGAATTAGTGCAACCCTGTTTTGCATCTACCGATACTATAGGGCTGGCAATTGGTGTGCTTCCACAAGATGCGGATTATTTAGTAGCACAAGTAAAGCTAGTACTAGAGCAGTTCCTCCAGATGAACACAATGGGCAACTAACCTGTTGAGCCGGCACCACCATCTCCTCCTTTCCCACCGGCACTTCCACCAGCCCCTGTTCCACCGTTCCCAGGTCCGATCCTCCACAAGATTCACTACCCCTGAGCCACCATTGCCACCTGACCACCGGCACCACCTGTTCCCCCTGCTCACCAGCACCGCCTGTGCCTGTTAGAATTACAACTTTGTAAATTACCATGAAGCTCCGTTGTTATATAAAAATACGGCATAACTGCTCCACCTCCTGCACCACCTGATCCCGCACCACCGCCACCGCCCCGCCACCACCGCCTCCGCCACCTGAGCCAGAATCTCCAGCAATTACAAATCCGTTCCATTGCTGAGCCACCACCACCACCACCACCACCACCACCACCGTTACCAGCCGCCCCCCCACACCGCTTCCACCTGCTCTGGCACATCAAAACCACTGTTGATGCTTGCGTTCCAGCAGCTCCCCACCAGCACTTACAGCTGCACCCCCACTTTGCCGTTCCACCATCGGCAATTTCCTGCACCTCCACCACCAGTTCCACCACCTGCACCACCACCACCTGAACCGCCATTGTCACCTGAGTCACCATTACCAGCATCATTACAACTAAATCCAACTGCTGACCACTGATCTCCACCGCCTGCGCCACCACCACCTCCATCACCGGCACTACCGCAGGGAGCACTACCGCCATTAATTTGAGCCACCGCTGCCCCAGCTGCACTACCGCCTCCTCCAGCCTCCGCTGGGTTTGGACCATCTCCAATACCTGCTTTATTACAGTCGCAGGATGCGCCACTACCCTGAGAGCCACCGCCACCTGAACTTCCACCAGAACCATTATTTCCACTTAAACCGGCACTTCCATCTCCTGACTCAACGATGGTTCTAGAGAAATTATAATTACTACAACCCTCCATATACAGAGCGTAATTCGACACACCTTCACGTGTTAGGAATCCTGTTCGTTCAGTACTGTTTAGGTCTCGTGTTTCAATTTTAATGTCTTTAATGGTAAAATTGGATTTATTCTTAACTACCAAACCCCTCATATATCCCACATTTCTACCGCTAAGCGATATATTCTTGAAAGTAGTATTGTTGAAGAAAAGTCTGGATAAATCGCCAGCATTATCGCTGGACTTGGTCAATAAGTTCCTGGTCTACATAACCGCCATCTATGGTATATGGATTGGTGGTTGTAATTTCAAATTCATCACTGAAGTTGTAGTTCCCTTCCAATAAGATAATGTGATTTCTGGCCGTGTTGGCATTCAAAATGGTAAATGCATTAGCGAACGATGACGGGCAGGTCTCTGTGCCTTCTGTCGTATTGGCATCTCCGGTAGGCGACACGTATATATAGTCGCAGGCACCAAATCCTGAGCCGGCTGTAGGGAACGTAAACGAAATAGTAGTGCCATAAGTGCAATTGTTGCCATCCCGTATTTGGATCGGAACGTTGGTGTAGGTTGATGGAGGATTGGGAAAGCTACCGGATACATTGCTTGGGCCGAATGCGCCTCCGTTAAAACTATATTGGAACGTACCCTCTCCGCCCGAGCTGGTTGCAAAGAGTGTGGCATTGGTATAAGTGCTACCCGAACAATCAAAATTCGGTTTACAGTTACTAACAAGGGCGAAGGTGCTGTCAGCGTAAATGATTTACTGGCTGTGCATCCGTTAGCATCTGTTATTGTTAGTGTATAAGTGTTGGCGCTTAAAGCGGTTCTGTTCGCTCCATTGTTAGTACCGGCTAAATCTGCCCAGTCGTAATTAATGGCACCGATTCCATTTGTTACAGATGGTGTGATGGTACCAGTAGTGCCGCCATTACAGTTGATGTTAAATCCACCACCTGTAGATGTGGATAGAGTAGCATTTACAGAAATCGCTGCCGGCTCTGACAAACTGAATGTAGCGGTTTGGTTACATCCTCCTGCATCAAATACAGAAACCGTGTAGGTACCGGCTACTAAACCTGATATAGTATGTGTCGCACTATTGGTAAATCCGGAACTGCTGCCATTAGACCAGAAATAAGTGTAAGGATTAGCAACCGATGTGATGGTAGCTGTAATGGCACCGTTTGCCGAACCTTTACAACTTACACCAAACCCGTTATATGCTACGTTATTGGGATTGGAAGGTGTAACTGCAAATGTTGGGGTAATGGTGACATTTACAATCTGATAAATAAAACTCTCACACTGAGTAGTTGTATTATAACTGGTTATATAAACATCCTGAGAACTGGAAATTGTAACCCCTGAGCCTGTGGCAAGCAAAATACCTGAACCACTACACTGGTCCAGGCTGTAGAACCATCAGGAGACCACTCCCAGGTATAGGTAGGTGTTCCGGTCCCGTTGCTTGGTGTAGCAGTAATGGTGCCTATATTGGAAGTAGCACACATCGGACTGCTGGTAACGGCTATAGAAACAGAAGGATCCGGAACTACCGTCCAGGTAGCTACTGTGGCAAAAGTTTCAGCAGCGCCATCACAGCCATTGCCGGAGCAATCTCTACGGGTTTGTAAGGTTACTGTTCTTCCGCCTAGGCCGACAGTAGAAATAGGACTACCTCCTGTGTAACTAAATGTGCCACCAATAGGACCCGCACCACTCACTATATATTGGAAACCATCTGTGCAACTAACCCCTCCTGTGCCCGCGTTGAAAGTAGCCGATAAGTTTTGACCCTCGCAAACGGTTGTTCCGCTCACCGGTGTCGCTACATTTAGAGTGGGAGCTACCGGATCGGAAACGACCGTCCAGGTAGCTACGGTCGTAAATGTTTCTCCTGCACCATCGCAGCCGTTGCCGGAGCAATTTCTGCGAGCCTGCATGGTCACTGTTCTACCAGCCATGCTGGCTGTAGCAATAAGATTGGAAGGCGTGTAAGCAAAAGTTCCACCCACGGGTCCCGCACCGCTCACTACATATTGAAACTCATCGGTGCAGGAAACGCCACCCGAGCCTGCATTGAAAGTGGCGGATAGGTCCTGACCTACACACACTGAGGTGCCGGATGCAGGAGTAGCCACATTCAGCGTTGGCAGCGATGGATCAGAAGAAACTGTAACTGCTGTGGAGGCTTGCGTACCCCAACATCCGTTAGTGCCACCACTATATCCTCTATAGTAATAGGTGCCGGCAGCAGAAACAGACTGAGGGGATTGTGCCGCAGTAGATACTCCCCCGGATGTGGTATTTTGCCAGTAAGCTACTCCGCAAGTCATGGCCGGAGAAACTGTCAATGTAGAGCTACCGCCTGAGCAAATGGCAGGATTAGAGTTGGTGATGGTGGGCGTGGAAGGATCAGCATGCCTGTACGTCATAGTTCCGGAGGTGGCATTCCACGTTGTGCTGCTTCTGTTAGCACTTACTCGCAAAGTGGTGGTGGAGCCGGAATACCAGCAAGTTTGATTAGTAGTAAAAAGACCACCACTGCCGGTCCCATTTTGTGGATTAGCACAGAATCCGCTTATGTTTCCACCGGCACCGTTCGCCCAGGAAAAATTATAATAGGTCTGTGGTGTAATCGTTAAATCATAATATGCACCGGAGCCACATTTAAAATTGGCGGTATTGCAATTGGATGGAGTACCTGATAAAGCAGGATTTGTTTCCACCGCCAGATTACATTGGCCATATACGATAGCTATCGCGATTGTAAAATAGAAACAGAGGATTACTGAGTAGATTTTTTTACCCATAGTGGTGTTAATTTTAGTTGCGTGCATTAAATAACGACCCTAAAGTATAAAAAAAACAATAGGATGTCAACCCGGGGAGGGATAAAAAGTATTTACTCCCCGTCAAACTGATTTCGGAAGCCGGCAATTTTAATCTCACGAATGCTTTGCTGCACTTTTGTCTTCAAGTCCGTTTTATAGGCGGCAAGATTATCAGCGACTGCATGATCTGAGGTTGCAATAATCTGTGCCGCTAAAATACCGGCATTGCGTGCACCGTTTAGCGCTACCGTAGCAACCGGAACTCCCGCAGGCATTTGCAAAATAGACAACACAGAATCCCATCCATCAATAGAATTGGACGATTTAATAGGAACTCCTATTACGGGCAAAGTGGTAACACTGGCCACCATTCCGGGTAGATGAGCAGCACCACCAGCTCCGGCTATCACTACTTTTAAACCCCGCGCTTTGGCGGCAGAGGCATACTCCATCATTCGCTCCGGGGTTCGGTGTGCACTGACCACGGTCAACTCAAATTCAACTCCTAAATGCCCCAGCACTTCAGCTGCTTCCTGCATTATTTTCAAATCGCTATCGCTGCCCATGATGATACCTACCTGTGGTGTAGACATAATTATCTGTTTTCTGCAAAAATAATTTTCTTGCCCACCCCTGTATCGATTCCCCCTTATTTTGAAATTTGAACCTATTTAAATACACCATGGAAATTTTAAAAACCGCTGATGGAAGCCATACTCTTTTCTCTGAGGTGTTTAATGAAGTCTATCATTCCAGACACGGCTCCATTCAGGAATCCAATCATGTATTTATAGACAGTGGTTTAAAGTATTTTATAGAACAAAATAACCCGCGAAAACCCATTTCTGTTCTGGAGATTGGTTTCGGGACCGGCCTCAATGCATTACTCACAATGCTACATGCGGAAAAGAATGAGGTATCCATACATTACACAACTCTGGAAGCTCACCCGGTAGACATTTCAATTGTGAAACAACTCAACTATACCGATTTGTTAGGTTTCGAATACTGTTATGGACCTTATCACACCCTTCACCTTTGCAGGTGGGAAGAAATGCACCAGGTAACCCACTTTTTTGCATTCCATAAAAAACAGAGTAAAATAGAAGATGTGCATTTAGATACTGAATACGACATTGTTTTTTTTGACGCATTCGCTCCTACACATCAGCCGGAAATTTGGAGTAAGGAAATCTTCACCAAACTGTATGATGCAATGTCGCCTAATGGAATCCTGGTGACTTATTGTTCAAAAAGCATTGCACAAAAAGCGATGCGCGAAGCGGGCTTTGTAATCGAAAAACCCGTTGGGCCTTGGGGCAAACGAGAAATGATTCGAGCGCATAAGCGAAATACTTAGTTACGCTTTACAAATCGCCTCATCCATCGTTGACCATCGCTATGAATCATAATATAGTATATGCCTTCGGCAAATTGGCTTACATCTAGAGCATATTCTGTTGAATGAACTTCAAAAAAACGGCCCACCGCTTTTCCGGTTATATCGGTAACAAAAAACTCATCCATCAACTTTTCCGATTTCAAAAAAAGTAAGTCGGAAACCGGATTTGGATAAACCTGCAGACTATTATCGAACTGGTTCTCTTCAAAACCGACTGTAGAATCGTTATCTATAATGCGCACGGTGCAGCCAATAGTTCCGAGCGCAGCGCCATTGGTCGGATTTATCAAATCGAAATTTATCTCCTCATTTCCTTCATCCAATCCATCTTCTATGATATCGACAAAAAATGCAAGCGTATCGGCAGTGTTAGCTAAAAATACCAGCGTGGTATCATTAAAGGTAAAATCCACATTGCGCGTAGCGCTGCCTGCTGCCAGTTGTATTGTAGCAGACGTGTTGTTGGCCACAGGTGTAGATAATGTAACCTTCACTTGCACCAGCCCTGCATCTTCGGTGTAGTCGTAAGAGGCGCCCAAAAATGATACAGTGAGCACATCGCTATCTGTGATATATAAGTTATAGATTGAGTCGGGGCCCACCACTGTATTGGCCGATAGATTAATAAAACGCAGCAATGCATTCTCGGTGGGCTCTATCAGATTATCGTTATTAATGATGAAACTAACGGTATCAAAGGTAACTCCCGCACCAGCTGTTATGTTTTGGTTAGTATAAATAAAATCGTTCGTTAGTCCTTGCGTGGCAGTAGAAGCACCTGCATCCAATGCCACTGAAAAAGTGGCGTTCTGTCCACTCGGGTTTATGCACTGAACCACCACATCAAAATAATTAAAGTTGGGAGTGTAGATTTCAGGAACAGTGTCCAATATTTTCACAAATCGAATCACCGCAGGCGCTATAGGCTCCGGATTGCCGCATTCAGCCGTGTTATGAAACCCCAAGGAGTCAATCAAATCTACCGGATAACTTTTCCAGCTTTGCACCGCAGCGCTCCAATCTTTACTTCCAATGTAGTAGTAGTAACTTCTAATCAAGGTATGGTCTTCGGTGGTGGCAGTATCTACCACCCAGCTATTGCCCGGGTCCACTCCTATCACACCCAATACATCAATCGTGTCGCTGATGTGAAGCAGAGCGTATGCGTCATCTCCATTGTGGTTTACATAACCAGTCAGCGTATCTGCTTTGAGCTTTAAAAGTGAATCAGCCGTAGCGTTTACCAACACGTATACATCTTCAGCAGCTAGAAAGCCGGAGAGTTGAAATTCTATACCGGAGGTGGAGCCATTATTAAATCGAACAATCTTGTAATCGGAAAGATTTACAGCACTGTTGGTTGGGTTATATATTTCAAGTGCCTTGTTGTTGGAAGTGCCTTCTATGTATTCACTGAAATACAAATCGGTGCAATCGCTGCCCGAAAGGTTATCGTTGTTACGAATAGTAATATCAAACGTAGAGTCGGCCAATTGCGCGCCATTCGTAGGGTTTGTAATTTTGATGGCAATGGTTTCGTCTGCCTCAAACAAATTATCATCCACTATGGTTACAGGCACTTGGCGCGTACCCGAGGTGCCGGCTGGCCAGGTGATAGTGGTATCTGCAAAATAGTAGTCGGTGCCTTGTGCAGCAGTGGACGAAACCAATTTTACAGTTACGCTTGTTGGATTTACGCTTGGGTTATTGAGTAATACCGGAACATTGATAGTTCCAATATTCTCAAACTGCGATTGAGTGGGCGGATAAACCAACAAGAAGAGTGCATCGTCATCAATGATGCTCAGCGTATCGGCACTCACTGCGCCAATGCTTGCGCCATTGGTAGGGTTAGAAAGTGTAATGAAAACAGTTTCGTTGGGTTCATCTAAATTATCACTAATGATATTGAATGAAATTTGCTGCGGACCAAAAGAATTGGCCGGAAAGGTCAATAAACTGGGGGAAGTAGTGAAGTCTGTTCCACTGGTTGCAGTACCTCCGGAAACATTCACTGCTACCGTAGTAGGATTAGCATTCGGATTAGCAATGGTTACAGAAACAGTAAAAGTGCCGGCACTTTCCATCACCGATTGGCTTGAAACAGCAAACTGAACTACGGGCGATGGCGGACAGAAGGTTTGATTTGTATTAACATCTGCATGCGAAGTATCTAAACCGGCCTCCCAGGTGAAGGAATAATACGTAGTGCCAAAACCAACCAACTGTATGGACACACTGTCCGGAGTATTTACTGTTTCGGCTACGCCAATATCGGTGGAAGTGAGTCCGGCAGCGCGTCCGTCAGCAGCGGTTATGATCCCCTCGTATGAAAGAAACTGCAAAACTGTATCCACGTTATTTACGCCACATCCGCTATGCTGGGGTGCATATACCAAAGCCAATCCATCGTTGGGTCCATTCTCTATTCCATTAACAGGTAAGCCAAACCACGCTGTACCTATTCCGCAATATTGCGCTGGCAAAGTTCCGCTGAGTGTGATGGTATCATAACTTACAGCACTGGCAGGTGTAGGCCCAGTATATAACCACACCTCAAAGCAGTGGAGATTAGTGCCGGCAGTACCTGCTACTTCAAAGCCCTCGTTTCCATCTGTACCCAAATCATCATAATGAATTTCGTTTATCCAAACATTGGGTATCACCACAGATTGTGCGGTAGAATAAAGCAGAGAGGCGCATAGCACATAGAGCGCAAAGATTTTCTTCATACAGTATATTGCGATTATAGGGGTTACAAATTAAGTCAAAACCAATTGCGAAATGTTAACGTAAAAAATACTGTGTGGAATAAATTCTGTGGGACAGATTAGGAAGTCTGTTTTATAATTTTCTATCATCGCTACATAAGAAAAGCATATGCCCAATCAAAACATTTGGAGTTACGAGTTTGAGAAAAGCAAAGAAATAGGTAAAGGTCAACTTTTGCTATCTGAGCCTTTTATGTTGGATGAAAATTTCAGAAGAACAGTTGTGCTCATCTGCGATCACAATGAAGAAAATGGCACGGTAGGCCTGGTATTAAACAAACCAATCAATCTGCGATTAACCGATGTAGTGGAGGATTTTCCATCTTTCAAAGCCCCTTTGTTTTTGGGAGGGCCGGTGGGCACGGATACTCTTCAGTTCCTTCACACACTAGGCGACCAGATTGAAGACAGCATCAAAATAGCCGACAACCTATATTGGGGAGGAGATTTCGAGCAACTTAAGACACTCATCGAGTTGGAGAAGGTATCTGCACAAGACATTCGTTTTTATTTAGGCTATAGCGGATGGGGATTTCATCAGCTAGAGGAGGAGATGAAGGAAAATTCATGGATTCTTACACCTGCAACCCACCACCATATTTTTAAAACCGACTACACAGTTCTTTGGAAAAATACCATGCAGCACATGGGTGGAGTGTACGAAACCTATGGCTACTTATCCCGAAAATCCTTTGCTGAATTAATGCTTTGCAGCAGCTCTTTGCAGCCGATCATTTATCGCTTTCCCCAAACCAATTTCCGGAAATTCAACTGCCACTATCTCATCCAGCTGCATTTGATCCAGTTGACGCATAACCGCAAAAAGATTCTTTGCAGCTTCATTCAAATTGCCCTTTTCCGAAAGCAGAAACTGTTGATCTTTCGGAACAACGGGTAGCCATTCATTGAAACCAATCACAGCCGAATTCTTTTGCAAATTCAGCGATGCCGCTTCACTTGCAGTAACCAGCCGAAAGGGTGTACGGGGCGCATAATGACTTTTCAGCAAACCCGGAGACACGGGATTGCTACTACTGATTGAATTCACAATAACGGTACCGGCAACTCTTTCTAAGTCTTCCAAGGAAAGTCCCCCTAAGCGGTACACAATCACCTGATTGTTTTCAAATCCCACAATAGTAGATTCCACGCCCACTTGACACGAACCGCCATCTAAAATATAGGGTATTTTACCGTTTAACTGGTGATAAACATGGGCAGCAGAAGTAGGACTAATATATCCAAATGGATTGGCACTAGGTGCAGCCAAAGGGAAGTCAAGCTGACGCAAAAGTTGTAGGCTAAGTTCCTGTTTGGGTATGCGCATGGCAACCGTATCGAGCCCTGAGGTTACCAAATCCGGAATGACCGCTTTTTTTCTCAGCAACACAGTCAGTGGACCGGGCGAAAATGCCTCCAACAACATTCTTGCTTTTGCCGGAAATTCAGACACATACTTTTCGATTTCTCCAATGGCATGTGTGTGTACAATGAGCGGGTCAAAATGCGGCCGTTCTTTTACTGTAAATATTTTGAGCACTGCTTCAGAGTTCAAAGCATTCGCAGCCAAACCATAAACCGTTTCTGTGGGAATTCCCACTACTTCGTTTCTTTGTAGCAGTATCTTTGCTTCGTTCAAATCTTTTCCGATAATCGTCTGCATCTGCGACAAAAATAATGTTATGCGATTCTCTTGGCTGTTTTTCTTCCTGCTGACAATCCTTGTTTCGCAGGCGCAAACCTATCGCGTACGTATCGAAACCAATTATGGCAAAATAGAACTGCTGCTCTACGATGGCACGCCAAAGCACCGCGACAACTTTATTCGCCTGGCTAAAACAAACTTCTTCGATTCATTACTATTTCACAGAGTCATCCAAGGATTTGTGATACAAGCCGGAGACCCCGATTCCAAATCAGCTGCGGATACTGCCCTACTGGGCGATGGCGACTTGGGCTATAGCATTCCGGCAGAAATTTATCCGCAACAATATTTTCATAAACGAGGGGCATTGGGCATGGCGCGTGACGATAATCCTATGAAAGCCTCTTCGGCTTGTCAGTTTTACATCGTACAAGGCAAAACGGCCAATGACTCTACTTTTTTTAAGGCCAAGCAACGCACTAATGGATACGTCATTCCCGATTCAATAAAAAACATTTACCGAACCAATGGCGGCATTCCTCATCTCGATTCACGATACACCGTTTTTGGGGAAGTGATTAGTGGCATGCAAGTAGTTGACAGCATTGCAGCTATATCAACCGATTCTAATGATCGACCTAAAACACCTGTATACATATTGCACACCGCGGTGGTTCCCCGAACATCCGCATACCCTTATTCTGAAAAAGACCGTTTACTTCAAGGCATCTGGCAAAGCAATACGGACTCCAATACCTACACAGTTTTCAAGCGGGGAAAAGTTTACCATTATTATCACATGAGTGATGGAGAAAATGTATTTACTGCCTCCGATTATTTTTTTGCCGATAACTGCATTGCCGAAACCGATAAAACCCTGACCGGTATCACCTATCTTCTGGAACGTTACGAAAAGATGATTCAATGCAGTGAGATAAATTTACTTACTCCTAAAACATTCTCCTACATGGATGCCGTTACCGGTCGTATCTTCACCATGTCGAAAATCAATAAACTACCGCACCGATAAAAGATGGCTGAACCAAGAGAAATACCTCCAAAAATTAAGTGGCTGCAACGCTTTTTTTCCATTGCCGGAGACATCGCCCCGGCCACCGCCATTAGTATCATGGTTAAATTGGTGTTCACTCCCAAAAAGAGAAACCTACGGCCACCGCATACCGAATTGCTGAAACAGGCACACAAACATGTTATCAAGGTAGCGGAATTCAGAAACACAAAATCCAAACTTCGGGTAAAATACTATGAATGGGGCAAAGGAGATAAAACAGTATTCCTGATACATGGCTGGGAAGGCATGGCCCTTGATTTTTATAAGTTGATACCAGCGCTTGTGCAGGAAGGATATAGAGTTTGGGCCATGGATGGTCCTGCACATGGTGGTAGTGACGGGAAAGTGACCAACCTACTTCATTTTAAAGAAACCATGCACGCTCTATTTGAAAAAACAGGAGCGCCTTATGCCATTATCGGTCATTCCATGGGTGGTGGTGCATCCGCCTATCTGCTCATGGAATATAAGATTCATGTGAAACGATTCGTAATGATTGCTACCCCTATTGCATCCAAAAAATTCTTTGATGGTGTATTTAGTATGTTGAAGGTACCCGTAAAAATGCAACGGCTATTTTACAAGGGTATGGAGGAAGAATTTAATGTGCCCATCGAAAGTATGGACTTGACGAAGCGAAAAGAGAAGATAAAAGCAGCAAAATCGCTGATGATATACGATGCGCAGGATGAAGAAATCCCCCCGACAGACATAGAAGAGTTTCTGGACACGCAGCCCTACTTTGAACGATTAAAAACCAATGGAGCCGGCCACAACAAGATTATTCGTAGTAAAGAAGTAATCCAAAAGATTGTTGAATTTCTCCAATAGAAACAAAATCAAAGAACGCCTCCAAGGTGGAGGCGTTCTTTGATTTTTACTAATTAAATACCGTTTAACAGAACAGCACTATCTGGTCACCACCAGTTTCTTGCTGTAGACTTCGTTGTGGCTGGTCACTACAGCTGTGTAGGTGCCCGCTGCCAGATGCTCCAGACTGAACGTAAGCTGATTGCCACCCGTGTGCAGCGCGTGTTTGCTGCTGCTCACTACCTGACCCAGAATGTCGTAAAACTTCACTTCTATCTCCTGTGCTTCGCTGCTGCTCACCAACAGGCTCGTGTTGTTCATCGTAGGGTTCGGCAACAAAGTCTTTCACCGCAAAGGTGCTCTGCGCGGTAATCATCTCACTCACGATTGTGGTGTATTCAAACTGCCCGTCATTGTCCAGCTGTTTCAACCGGTAGTAGTAGCGCACATTTGCCTCTACGTTGTAGTCGTTAAAGCTGTAGTCGTGCTGCACGGTGGCATTGTCGTGGCCCTCTACCCAGCCGATGTTGCTCCAGGTTTGGGCATCGGTGCTGCGCTCTACCATAAAACCATCGTTGTTAATCTCTATGGCCGTAGCCCAGCTCAGTTGTATATAGCTGTTGTTCACCGCCTCCGCCTGGAAGTAGATCATCTCTACCGGCAGCGGTGCCCCATGGTAGCTGCCATGCAGCCAGAATTCACTGAACTCGACGCTAAAGTCATCATTCTGTGTGCAGGGCAGACCCGGGGCATTGCCATTGTTGCCCAGCGTGGCGGTGCGCAGTTCATTGGCTTCTGCCTGGGTAAAGTAAAGCCTTACGCCCACCGGCTCGCCCACCGTGGGCGGATTGCGTGGTAATCATAAAGTGGCGCTTCATGGCTTTGAAGTCCGTAAAGGTCTGGCAGTTGGGGCCGGTGGTGTAGGTCGCAGGTTCCACCGCGTCTTTGTAAACCGTCACGTTTACCAGTCCCAGGTTATTGTTTACCGCCCCTCCGTTGATGTTGTCATTGATGGAGAGGATGGCATTGTTGCTGTTGTCTCTAAAGGTGATCCAGCGGTCTAAGTCTACATCGTAGCAGTTGACACTCACCGAACTGGTGACGTTGGCGGTCAGCGGTATATCCAGCGGATGGCCGCTCGGGGCGGTCACGCTCACTGTTTTGGTGCAATTGGTCGGTGCGGCCTGGTCGGTGATGGTCACGTTGACCGTGCTGCCGGCCGGTTCGTAGTAGACTTTCTGGTTGCCTACGCTGATCACCGGAGTGCCGCTGTAGCTCAGGGTGCCCGTGCCTCCGCTACCCGTCACCAAAAGGTAGTATTTATCCGTGGGGCTGGTGCCCATGCACTCGTCTACCGCTATCGTGGCATTAATCACCGGTTGCAGGGAGGCTATCGCTCCGTTGGATTGTCCTCCGGGGTGGCAGACATTGCTCACTGTTACATCGTAGCTGCCTGCGTCTGCTACCTGCATGTTGCTGCGCGTTGGGCTGGCGGCTGTGGAGGTAAAGCCGTTCGGACCCGACCAGTTGTAGGTGGCATCGGTCGGGGTGCCATTGCCAAAGGTGGCCGACAGGGTAATGCTCGAGCCTTCGCACACCGGATTCGGGTTCACCGTCACCGAAGAGACAAAGCCGAAGTCGTGGTGGATGTTCACCGAGGCGGTGCTGGCGGTCAGTCCTCCCGGACCCGGGTGACAGGCATTAATGCTTTCACGGTGTAAACACCTTCGTTGGTGCCGCCTACAGGAGTTGCCGAAAGGTTTAATGTGCCGCCCGCAAATCGGATTGGCGGAAGCAGCGGCACTAACCGGAGGCTATTTGTTGAACAACCGTTACCGTAGTAACCGCAGGTGCCGATAGATCGCCATAGGCACGGTAGCACGGAAGGTGTTGGGTGGTAGTGCCTGGAGGTAACCTGGAACCGCTCGGCAAACCGGGTAATTTGTGATACGGTAACTCCGGGACAGTTGTCACTGCTGATGGCGTTGAAAATGTAACCACCGGGTTTGTTTCGCATACGAACAACATTAGCCGGACATGCCCTAAAACAGGATTTTGGTTAGTCTGTTACTGTTACGGTAAAGGAGCAGCTAGCTGTTTGTCCACCGGCATCCGCTACCCGGTGGGTTGGCGAGGGGTGGCGCCTACCGGGAAGGTAGAACCACTGGCAGTACCGGCAGTTCTGGTTGTTGTCGCCCGACAGTTATCCGGCCCACAGGAGCCGTGTAGTAACCAACCGCTCCACAAGTGCCGGCTGTGGCATTTACACTGATGTTCGCAGGGGCAGGTGATGGTCGGTGCCTGATTGTCTACCACTGCCGCTGTGAAAGAGCAAGAGGGCTGTTTGTCGCCGTTGGTTGCCGTTACCTGGATGGGTAACAGTGGTTACGCCCACCGGGAAGGTAGAGCCGCTGGCAGGACCTAGCAGTTCTGGTTGTTGTCGCCCCGACAGTTATCCGTGCCCACAGGAGCCGTGTAGGTAACCACCGCCCACAAGTGCTGGTGTGGCATTTACACTGGGATGTTCGCAGGGCAGGTGATGGTTTGTGCCTGATTGTCTACTTTCACTGTTACTGGTGAAAGAGCAAGAGGCTGTTTGTCCGTTGGCCGCTGTTACCTGGATGGGTAACAGTTATTACGCCTACCGGGGAAGGTTGGAGACTACTCGCCGGGCCGGCAGTTCTGGTTGTTGTCGCTCCCGGACAGTTATCCGTGCCTACTGGCGCCGTGTAGGTAACCACCGCCCGCCAGCGCCGGGCTGTAGTATTTACACTGATGTTCGCAGGGCAGGTGATGGTCGGTGCCTGATTGTCTACGACTGTTACTCGTGAAAGAGCAAGAGTATTGTCGTCCGTTGTTTGCTGTTACCTGGTGGGTAACCGTTGTTAGCGCCTAATACCGGAAGGCTGAGCCTGGCAGGGCCGGCAGTTCTGGTTGTTGTCGCTCCCGGACAGTTATCCGTGCCACAGGAGCCGTAGGTAACCACCGGGCTCCACAAGTACCGCTGTGGCATTTACACTGATGTTCGCAGGGCAGGTGATGGTCGGTTCCAGATTGTCTACCACCGTTACTGTGAAAGAGCAAGAGGCTATTTGTCTATTGCTTGCTGTTACCTGCGAGGGTAACAGTTAAGTTACGCCTACCGGCAGGAGAGCCGCCGGCAGGGCCGCAGTTCTGGTTGTTGTCGCTCCCGGACAGTTATCCGCGCCTACTGGAGCCGGCGTGTAGGTAACCACCGGCCCTCAAGTGCCGGCTGTGGCATTTACACTGATGTTCGCAGGGCAGGTGATGGTCGGTGCCTGATTGCTCTACCACCGTTACTGTGGAAAGGGAACAAAGAGGCTGTTTGTCCGAGCTTGGCTGTTACCTGATGGGTAACAGTAGTTACGCCTACCGGGAAGGTAGAACCACTGGCTGGTCCGCAGTTCTGGTTGTTGTCGCTCCCGACAGTTATCCGTGCCCACTGGTGCTGTGTGGGTAACCACCGCCCACAAGTGCCGGCTGTGGCATTTACACTGATGTTCGCAGGGCAGGTAATGGTCGGTGCCTGATTGTCTACCACCGTTACTGTGGAAAGAGCAAGAGGCTGTTTGTCCGTTGCTTGCTGTTACCCGATGGGTAACAGTGGTTACGCCTACCGGAAGGTAGAGCCAAGCTGGCAGGGCCGGCAGTTCTGGCTGTTGTCGCTCCCGGACAGTTATCCGTGCCCACTGGAGCCGTGTAGGTAACCACCGCCCGCAAGTGCCGGCTAAGTGGCATTTACACTGATGTTCGCAGGGCAGGTGATGGTCGGTGCGGTGTTATCAACCGTGCACTTACTAATGGGCTAATAGTTGCGGCAAACCGTTACCATCAGTAACGGTGATCAGTATGCGCCGGCACACAGGCTACTAATATCTTCGGTTGTAGCACTATTTGACCAATTGTAAGTATAAGCGCTGCCGCCAGACCCGGCTACAGCATATTTTGCGGCTAAGTAGTTTCTTACACCTTGTAATTCTGCAGCGGTTAATACCCGGTTGTAAACTATTACCTCCGCCACATCAGCATCGGACATTTCGTTCAATCCGTTTAACCAGCCATTTAACTGTAGGCGACCGATTGCAGAGGAACCACCGGCACCCGAAGCCAGAAGAGTGGAAAAATCATAAAAATTAGTTGTAGCACCCGTACTAGTAGCTGCATACATATGTGGAAGGTTATCAGGTGTTGGACCGGTGGAGCAGTAACCAAGCATTATTGTGCATCACGTTTTGACTCCCCGACCAGTTCCCCATTAGCCAGTTTACATCTGCGGAAGATATTAATCGCTGATCACTACCATTATTCATCTTAGATATAGTAAAGATGGTGTAGGGTTGTGAGAAACTAGCTGCAGTGGTCATAAACTGCGATGTATTAAATCTCAACACCGGTCTACCGTTAATAACGCTGGTGCTAAAAGGAAGGACGATTGCCTGCAGCAGCCTGCGTAATGTGATTGCCCGATGTGCTGAGATCGCTCCACTGTGCCACACCGGCAGCGGCATCGCGCAACACCCCGTTATCTCCATTGGCCCATAGCACCAGATTAGCGGCTACATCAGGAGCATTCGGTTGTTTGGCAGAAGGCGTTCCACTACTAACTGTCAAGTTAACAGCACCATCGCACACTCCTAAACAGGAGGCATTGGTAATGGAGGCAGATAATCCTATGGCAGCAGGTTGTGTTACTGTACCTGTAGCTGAGGCAGTACAACCGGTAGCCGATGTAACGGTTACGTTATACGTTCCTGCAGCACGGCCCGTGAGCACTGCAGTTGTGCCACCGGTGGACCACAGATAAGTATAAGGTGTCGCTGCGCCAGTCGCATTAGCTGACACCACACCATTAGAGCTGCCGTTACAAGTTACATTGGACACACCAACAGTAGCGGTAGGGTTAGCAGGTTGAGAAATGGTAACCGCTGTAAGGCTAACAGGATAAGCTGTGAATGCTCTGTTTCGGATACGGGGGGTATAAGTACCGGTCGCCAGGCCTGTGAATGACGGATTGGTGGTCCAAGTAGTCCCATCTATGCTGTATTCATATTGGTTATAGGCATTAATCACCAGATTGTCTATCCAGTGATTGTCGGTAGCACCACCGGTGCGATACACTAATCTGATTGCTGCTGTTTACGAAAATGACGCACTTGCGAAATGCAGCATCCCGAATAGCCACACCAATATTGCCACTCACGGCTACTCCACCATACATCACTCGAATATACGGGCCTCCTGCACCGGAGTAAGTGACGAAGTTAACGGTTAAACCCGTTCCCCACCCTCCTTCGCCAAAGTTGGCGGGTGGCCCGGCCATGTTAGCATAGTTGAAGCTAAAGCCATCAGCTGCACTGCCATCAAACACCCGAAAATCAAACTCGGCACGAAAGGAGCTACCATTCATATTAGTGCCGTTGGCAAAAATAGCTCCACCTAATTGGGAACCCGCATTCGGGGTTAATTGTAAAAGCCCGCTGGTGACAGAGGCACTGCCCGATACGGTAACTCCTGTAGCGGCACTAAAGTTTGATTTAAAGACCGGTGAGGCTACTGCGCCAGTAGGAGAAGAAAAGGTAATAGTACCATTATTGACATTGCAAAGCGTTTTGTCGGTTTTGGTTACAGTAGCATTTAGATTCTGTAGAGTAAAGGTTAATCCTTGGCTGGATGGTCCACTACCATCAACATGTCGCATCTCCAGGTTGGTATTTCCATCCATGTATTGAGTATGCATATCGGTATGCAGTATGCAGCAGTAGGGTGATTCAAACTGGTTGACACCACCTACGTGGAATTGATAATTGTCGTCATGCTGGTTAACAGATACCGAATACACTCCATTGGCGGGTACACCGGTGCGTTTGGAAACGACTGTGTGATTATCAACATTCACAGCACAACCTACCCACCCGGATGCATCACTGGGAGCATTGGTCCATCGGTTACTGGATGAATAGGAAAGTAAAGGCTCGGTATAATATCCTCTATACGCCAACCCTCCTCCTAGGTTAACATCATTTCCGTTATAGCCATACACATTCCAGGTGTTGGCACCAAATGTTGCCGGATTGCCATTACCTAATACGTTGATAGTTTGTGTAACAGAACAGCCATCAAGGGTATATGTAATGGTTTGATTTCCACTTAAGCCCGATGGGTTAAAGCTACTACCTGACACCCCCGGACCGCTCCATACTCCGCCCGCAGCGTTGGCTGTAAGCGCTCTTGCAGCATCGCAGTTATACATCGCAGCATTAGAAGAGGTGATGGCTAAGTCGGCAGTTTTGGTTAGGATAAAACCTCCATATGAACCACCTCCACCTTCTACAATGGTTAACTCGAGGGTAGTGTTGGTGCCCAAAAATCGGTTTGAAAGCACACCCGTAGGATTGGTGCAGCATCCGCCAGCGTGTATTGACGCGCCATTTAACAATACATTATAATTGTCATCGTTCATCACTTGAATGTTATACAGTCCGCATGGGAATCCCTGCCGCCTGATACGGTAAGAGTGATTATCGGGGGGTACGGTACAACCAGTCCAACCATTGCCGTTGGGTCCGGTAGTAGCATTAGAAGGAGACTGTGTGCCTAAGTCCCAACGGTCTTGTGTATTTACGTTGAGTCGGGTATCTGTATAAAAACCGTAATAGTTTGTCACCAAATCAGTGCTGTTATACCCATAAATATTCCATTGGTTGCTGCCAAAAACAGATGCATTTCCCGGTTGGCTAAGTACATTTATGGTTTGGTTAACCGCGCAACCTTCAAGTGTATATGTTATAGTTTGATTACCTACAGAACCAGACGGATTAAACGTATTTCCGGAAACACCCGGACCGCTCCAGGTGCCTCCACCATAATTAGCTGTCAGAGTACGTGGACTCTCACAGGAATATAAGGCTGCACTGCTGCTTGTAATGGCTAAGTCGCCAATCTCTATAAAATCTACTGTAAGGTTACTGCCACCGCCACCTTCCATCACCCTGAATTCAACGGTGCTGTTAGGACCCAACACACCTGTCCATATTACTCCGCGGTCAGCACAGCATCCATCCAATGAATATACCTGTACGCCATTCACAAAACACATAACACCATCATCATGCCCATTTAAATCAATCTGATAAACTTTGCACGGAAACCCCTGCCGCTTGTATACTACTGTGTGATTATCGGCTCCTAACACGCAACCATACCATCCCACAGCATCGGATGGAGAGCATGTACTACACCATTGATTTGTAGAGGTGATATCTAACACACTGTTGGTGTAGTAGCCGACATGCGAATGCCCAGAAAAAGTAGACAGGTTTGCAAAGTTGTACCCTGTATGAGTGAAGCCATGAACGTTCCAGGTGTTGATACCCGCTGTTGCTGCAAATGTGGGCACAATATTCATTGCCACTTGCGAGCCGCCTACGCCCTCTTTGGTTTGAATTGCAATAATGGAGTTAGCGTTGAGCAACCCCGTCCATATATTGTTATGAGCATCGCAGCAGCCCACGTGCGTCCAGGCATTGAGGCCATCCCAGGTACCATTACCATCCGTATCTACCCACACACTAATGTCATCATCATGTGTTGGGATATTTAAAGAATAATATCCGCAAGGAAAGCCTTGTCTTCTGTATTCTGTGGAATGATAGTCAGCACCTATGGGACAGCCCTGGTATCCTGGGGCATCGGAGGGGCTACCGGCAGTACTCCATCTGTTGGCAGAGTTAAAATTAAGGTCCGGTTCCATATAGTAGCCGCGATAAGTATTAAAATTAGAACCTTCAAAGCACGATACATACCACTGGTTGTTGCCTGCTACATATGGACTGCCTACTGAACCTCCACAAAAACCGCCTGAAGTATATGTGAGTCCACCCGTAATTGTTCCAGAAATGGTAGCCATTCCGCATGCGCTGACCGACCAGTTTGCGCAATTATCATTGTAAGTGCCTTGCGTCTCTATGAAAAAAGTAAACGGGCCATGATTAGGAGCTACACCAGACGCTGTATATGTAAATGTACCTGCTGCTGCTTGAGAATACACCACACCGCCTGAGGCATTTCTTATCTCAAAATGCGATTCATCCCAAAAACCACAAGTTGTAATAGTTACAGTATAAGTCGTTCCGCATTGTGCCATCACCTGGCTATTAAAAGCAATGCCTGCAAAAATATTATAAATCGAATAATTAAATCTCGGCTGAGACTTTGTATAAACGGGGTATAGACTAGATGTTTCATATTATACTTACTATTAAAATTGAACTAAAGTTGGGCTTCAATAACCGTTAAAAAAAATAACTGCGACACCCAATAATGTGCCTCAAAAATAAGTATATTATACTATGATCTACACAATAAATGCTTTAGAGTATAAATGGATGATAGACATCATGATACAGAACCACAGAAAATAATTCTATATTTTAGTTTAAGGTTTGATTAAGTGTGCAATAGTGACAGTAACTTTTTTTACCATCCTACTGAAGTCAAAAATCGCTGTATAATAAAAGAGCCCTCAATTACTTGAGGGCTCTGTTGCGGGGGTAGGACTCGAACCTACGACCTTTGGGTTATGAGCCCAACGAGCTACCAACTGCTCCACCCCGCGATGTGGGGCGCAAATGTAAGAACATAAGTATAGGAAGCAAGTGCAGTTTTATCTTTTGATAAAATACTTAACCAATTTTGTGTTACTGGTTTTCAGTTGTAGCCAATATACACCCGGGGAATACGGCATAATGTCAATACTATGATTCAAAGTATGAGCACTGTTTCCCTCTAAGAATTGCCCTAACGCATCATAAATGGAATAATCATATTGCGCCCCTGATAAGTTTGTAACATGCAATACATCCGACACCGGGTTAGGATATAGAGAGAATATCTGGGTAGAAAGTTTCGCAATATCCGTTGGCAAAATAATTACAGAGTCAATAGAAGCACTTACACATCCGTTGCTATCTGTGGCTTGCAAGCTTACATAATAAGTACCCGAATTGGCGTATGTATGCAAAGGCGCAGAAACAGAATCGGTGGTGCCATCGCCAAAATTCCAAAGCAGTAATACAGCTGTATCCATAGCGGCAAACTGAACTGTGTCGGCTGTAACCATCGATGTAAAAACAGCCGAGGGTAAGTCCCAAAAGGTAATATTTACCTCATCGCTGGCGCTGCAACCAAATTTATCGCTTACAGATACACGGTAAATACCAGACTGTGAGGTTAGAATGGCCGGTGAGGATTGTCCGGTGCTCCAGGAGTAAGTTTCAAAATTTCCGGGGGTTAGGCCAATGGCACCAGGTCCGCAAACAGAAGTATCATTTCCCAAAGAAACTATTGGAGTAACATTGGGATACTGATTGAACTGTGCGTCCATCCAGGCAAAACGAGTCGTAATCCAACTTTTCAAGCGTTGAATCTGTGCTGCATAAGTTTGTGGTAATGGTTGCGGTTCGGGCCAGGTAGGCACTCCTAAAATGGGCCACTTGACAAAATTTCGCTGTTGCGCAGAATCTATCCAGGAAGCAGTTGAATCTATATAAGCAAACAAAGAATCAGTATGCAAAAACTGTGAGCGTAGAGCGTTCCAACGGCATTTGACTCTCGCTATGAATAAAGTGTCCTGCAACATTCTTTCCCAATGAGCCGGCACGGCTGCACCGGAACAAACATAGTTGAGGTTATAGGCCCAACCGGTATCTATCTCTGCCTGGCAGTAGTCGGCATTTTTCCAGGTAATGTCAAAATCCCAGGCGGGTCCGGCTTTTATCTTACCGCCTTTACTCTGCTTGTCTTTATGGAAATAAGTACTCAATCGATAGCCATCCACATTCTTACTCATCTCGTTCAGTAACATATAATCAATAAACGATTGTTCGGAAGCATAGCGTCTGAATCCGTTTTCGGGGTCGGCAAAGTCGGGGCCGAACAAAGCTGTCTCAAAACTATCTACATATCGTTCCAGATAGTCGGCTTGCTGCGGCTGCAGTTCCAACTGCGAAGGATATTCATATTGATAATAAATAGCATCACCGGTTGGGTTAGAGGGCGGAAAGGCGGAGTAAAAACCATCTCCCCCGCTGCCGGTAAACTTATCTATCTTATAAATGTAGCCGCCTGTCAACTGGTCGCCTATGGTGTCGGCAGCTGTGAGTTTGGCTATATCCACTCTTTCTTCATCGCGTTTAATTTTCTCCATCACGATATAAATACCCTGATAGTCGCCATTTAAAAACAACTCGCAGTATTTGGTGCGCGTAGCATAATGCCCCATCTTGTTGAAGATATCGTAGCTGAGCACATTACGCATCAGCGTTTTGTCGTAGTAGCTGGGCGAAAGAATCCAGTCGCTCTGAGAAGGGAAACCCAGAAAAGAAGTATCTACATCATTGTTCAGGGCATCCCAGGTTTCGAATCCATAAGGTACTTTGGGTGCCCATTGCGAGGAGGAGCCTCTCAGCTCAATGCCTATTCTATGCTGAAAAGCAAACACCGTATTAGTATCGTAATTCAATTGCCCATATCCATTGTCTATCACTTGAAAGTCGACCGGAATTTTAGGATCATCGGGGATGGCTTGCCCAAAGGTGTTAATCCTGATGATAGGTAGATTAGTAGAAAATACATTCGAAGGCGCAACGGCACTCGTATCAGTAAAGGTGATTTGCCAGGAAGTGAGAGAACCCGAAAATGCGCTGGTTAATTTATCGCGGATACGCAGATTCCAATTGCCATTGCCGTTCTGTCCGTTGTTCAACAGATTCAGATTCCCCTGCGGAAGGTAATTGCCGGAAAAAGGGGCTGTGCCACTAGCAATGGGCGTGCTGAAAGATTGCCGGAAAGCAGTATTAGTAAAATTATTGCCCGAGCCGCCCACGCCATCGCAGATTAAAACATCGGTGCCATTGGGCGACACGAGGTGAATCTCGAGGTCCGATACGTTATTATGTGCAATAGAAAGTTTTAACTCCAGCAAACCATAGGATGTGCTAAGCCCCGGTTGCTGAAGACCGGTCACATTGCAAGGGAAAAGTTTCCAGGTATTGTTGTTGGGTATGCTGCCCGTGCTACCATTAAAAGGAACCAAAGCAGCATAGCCACTTAAATTTGCTAAAAGAAGTAATCCGGTAAACCATCGCATAGGAATCATTGGTGCAAGATGAAATTATAAGTAAGGAAAGTAAAAAAACAAATGCTTGTATGCATTACATTCTATCGCTTTAGTTTGAAAAGAAATTTTATTTGCATGAATCATTATCGCCCAAAAGATTTACCGTTTTGAATCGTTTACCAGCTATCGCATCATTAAAAATCATCCTATCCTTCATGAAAAAACTGTTCCTGTTCCTTTTTGCTGCGGAATTGCAGCCGGCCTTCGCCCAAACCGTCTCTAATCTTATTAACCCCGCCAACGTTACCATTGTTCGCGATAGCTTTGGAATCCCCCATATATTCGCAAAAACCGATGCCGAAGTGGCCTACGGCCTGGCCTGGGCCAATGCCGAAGATGCTTTTCCGGTGATGCAGGATTTGATTTATACCGGCAAAGGTTTCATGGGTCGCAAAGACGGAATCAGCGGTGCCAAGAATGATTTCTTTGCGCATGCCATAGGTGCTGCCCGGCTGGTGAATGAAAAGTTTGATACAGACCTTACGCCCGAATTCAAAAAGTATGTTGATGGCTATGCTCAGGGGATAAATGCTTATGCCAAAGCACATCCCGAAACGGTGGAGGTGAAAGCTGCCTTTCCGGTTACTGCCAAAGACATTATCAATTGCTATTTAGTGATTATGTCGGCCTTATCGTATACCCAAAACCAGGTAGGCGATGCTGTGGGCGGCAAATATGATGGAGTGAACGTAGATTTTCCGCAGCACGATATGCCCTCCGTAGGTTCCAATGCCTTTGCCCTGGACCATACCAAAACCGTAGACGGTAATACTTATCTCTGCATTAATCCGCACATGGGCATGGAGGGGCTCCTCTCCTTCTATGAGGCCCACTTGCAAAGCGAAGAAGGACTGAACATAGAGGGCTGTATGTTTCAGGGCAGCACCTCGCTGGCCATGGGAGTAAACGAAAACCTGGGCTGGGGAATGACCTGGAACACCTTCGACAAAGTGGATGTTTACAAACTGAAAATGCATCCGCACAAAAAAGGCATGTATGAAGTAGACGGACAATATTACCCACTCGAAAAGCGCCCGGTATGGCTAAAGGTGAACCTTGCCAAAAAAGGAAAGTTTGTGTTGCCCGTAAAAAAGATGACCTACTGGAGCCGGTTTGGCGCTACGCTGAAAAGCGATACGTCTTATAACTTTTATGCCATTCGCTTTCCGGCCAACACTACAATTAAAACCGCGCAGCAGCTATACTATATGAACAAGGCTCGCAACTATAACGAGTATTGGGATGCCATACGCACCCATGCTATTACGTTATTCAACATTGTGTATGCCGACAAAGAAGATAACATCTTCTACATCCACCATGGCATGATGCCCGAGCGCGATACCACTTTCGATTGGAGCAAGATAGTGCCGGGCAACACCTCCAAAGCTTTATGGACCAAGTTGATTCCCCTCGATAGCATGCCCAAAACCATTAACCCTGATTGCGGATATGTATTTAACACCAACAACACCCCCTTTCACGCTTCCAGCGATGAGTGCAGCGAAAAGGGCTATTGCTATGTGCCGCGCAAACTGATGGACGAACGCCCCGGAGACAACAACCGGGCCGAGCGCTTTACCGAACAGATTACGGCCAAAGACAAATTCAGCATGCAGGACATCCACGACCTGAAATTTGATGTTACCTTTTCGCACAAAGGCACTTTTGCCAATAGTGTGCGTCCCTTATTCGCCTTAGACGAAAACAAATACCCCGACCTGAAAGAGGCTATTCAGATTCTGAAAAGCTGGAACCGCAAAGCCGATATTCAGGAGTATGCTCCTACCCTCTTTGGCTTTTGCCTCAAGGCGGTGTTCGATAAATATCATTACAACGATGCCCACTTTGTGTGGGGCTTTGATGTAAAAGAAGAAGAATGGGCCGAGCACCTGCGGGCCGCCCGCGACTCGCTGCAAGCCAACTTTGGAACCATTAAAGTGGAATGGGGTAAGGTAAACCGCATTATCCGTGGCAATAAAGACCTTCCGCTCCGAGGCTTTCCGGATGTGCTGAGCCCATGCTACCCCGAGCGCATTCCCGGACGAATGGCATTTAAAGTGAGCCATGGCGACACCTATACCATGTTGGCCTCGTTCAATAAAAACGGAGTGCAGGAACTAAGTGCCCTGCAACCCCTGGGCAACTCGCTGAACCCCGACAGTCCGCATTACACCGACCAGATGGAGCTCTTTAGCCGGCAGCAGATGCGCCCCTTGAGTTTAAAGAAGGAAGACGTGATGAAAAAGGCGCAGCAGATTTATCACCCGCAATAGGCACAAAGGATAAAGCAGATAATTAGCTCTACTTTTTTACGTTTGCGCCCTCAATTTTAAGACACAACACATGTTCAAGAATAAAGAATCGGTAATTGGATGGATCCTTATTGCGCTACTCATGTTCGGCTGGATGTATTATCAGGGACAAAAAGCACAGGAGGAGGCCAAAAACAAACCGGCTCCGGCTGCCAAAACGCAAACCGCAGCCAAGCCTGCCAGCGCTGATGCCATGGCCACCCCGGCCAATGCCGATGCTGCTGCGGCCACCTCTGCTACCCCGGCCACCAGCGACTCGGCTAAGACTGCTTCGCAATACGGAGCCTTTGCCGCTGCCGCCACCGGTGAAGAGAAAACCTTTGTGATAGAAAACGAAGTGCAAAAAATAACCCTGACCAACAAAGGCGGGCTGATTAAAAGCATTGAGCTGAAGAACTACAAAACCTGGGATAAAAAGCCCATGGTGCTCTTTACCGATAAAACCAATACCCTCACTTATCAAATACCGGTGAGCTACGAAAGTGCGGTGTCTACCAAAGACCTGTTTTTTGAACCCGTGGGCAGCGGCTTTACCGTAAAAGGGAAAGACAGTGCCTCCATTGCCTTTCGCCTGATGGCCGGTGATGGCAAATACTTTGAACAGAAGTATACCCTGCAGGGCAATAACTATCTTTTTGGCTACGACATTGCGTTTGTGGGGCTCAACGGAGTGATTCCCCAGAACTTTAACGCCATCAATGCCGAATGGCAAAGCACCCTGACCTCGCTGGAGAAAAATCTGGAGATTGAAAGACGCTACTCGGCTCTCTACTACCGCGAAAACAATGGCGATGTGCTGCACCTGGATGAGGACAACGAATCGGACAAGAGCAGCTTCGATAAAGAAGTGGACTGGATTTCGTTTAAGCAGCAGTTCTTTAACACCACACTGTTCAGCAATGGAAAAATAACGAAAGCCGGCACGATTAAATCCGACTTTAAGAAAGACGACAATAACTATGTAAAGAAATATGTAGCCAATTTCAATATCCCCTATTCCTCGGCTACCAACACGGCTTACCACTTTCAATACTTTGTGGGGCCCAACCACTACTACACCCTCTCGGCACTCGACCGCAATGTGGAAGACATCATTAAACTGGGTCCCAATTTCTGGATGTTCAGCTGGATTAAATATATCACCCACGTGATTATTTGGGTGTTCAGCTGGTTCGAAAATCTGCACCTGAACTACGGAATCATCATCTTGCTGCTAACACTTATGCTTAAGGTGGCCCTGCACCCGCTCACCGCCAAGAGCATTGAGAGTGCTGCCAAAATGAAGATTCTGGCTCCGGAGCTCACAGCCCTGCGCGAAAAGTATGGCGAAGACCAGGCGCGCATGGGGCAGGAACAAATGAAGCTTTATACCCGGGCTGGAGTAAGCCCGCTGGGTGGCTGCCTGCCGCTGCTGCTGCAGTTCCCTATCCTGATGGCCATGTATTATTTCTTCCCGGCTTCTATTGAGCTGCGGCAGGAAGCCTTTCTGTGGGCCACCGATTTATCGAGCTATGATTCGGTGCTCAACTGGGCCACCCCTATCCTGGGGCAAACCCACCTGTCGCTGTTCACTGTGCTCATGACTGCCTCTTCGGTGGTGCAGGCCGTGATGAATAACCAGATGAACGCCATGGGCAATCAGCAGCCGGGTATGAAATACATCCCGTATGTAATGCCGTTTATGCTCATGTTTATGTTCAACGGTTTTCCGGCTGCTTTGACTTATTACTATCTGTTGCAAAACCTGTTGGGCGTGGCGCATCAGTGGATTACGCAAAAGTTTTTGATAGACGAAAACAAGCTGCGCGCGCAGATAGAAGAGCACAAGAAAAATCCGAAGCCAAAATCGGGCTGGCAGAAAAAGCTGGAAGAGATGCAAAAGCAGAACGAAGCCAGAGCCAAACAGAAAAAATAAAGCACCGGCCCGGAGAGCCAAAAGGAGTTTTACGGGCCCGGCTTATCTCCAAAATTTTACATTCGCACCCGCTTAAAAACAAGAGGAGCCTCAGCGGGCTTTCCGCTGCCCTATCTATCTGCTATGATTACAGTGAGTAACCTGTCGCTTCGCTACGGCAAGCGCGTATTGTTCGAAGACGTAAACCTGAAATTTACCAGTGGCAACTGCTACGGCATTATTGGTGCCAACGGAGCCGGCAAGTCCACCTTTTTAAAAATACTGCAGGGCGACATAGACCCCACCACCGGACAGGTGGCCTTTAGCAAAGGCATGCGCGTGGCGGTGCTCAAGCAAAATCACTTTGAATATGACGAAGTGCCCGTGATGCAAACCGTGCTGATGGGACACAAAACCCTGTGGGCCATTATGCAGGAAAAGGAACAGTTGTATGCCAAAGCCGACTTTACCGAAGCAGACGGCCACCGCGCGGGCGAACTCGAAAACACCTTTAACGAAATGGACGGCTGGAATGCCGAAAGCAGCGCTGCCGAACTGCTGAGCCATTTGGGGATCAAAGAAGACCTGCATTACAAACTGGTGAAAGAACTGGATGGTAACCAAAAAGTGCGTGTATTGCTGGCGCAGGCTCTGTTTGGCAATCCCGATATTCTGTTTCTGGATGAACCCACCAACGACCTCGATGTGCAAACCATCAACTGGCTCGAGGATTTTCTGGCCGATTACCAGGGCATTATACTAGTGGTGAGCCACGACCGTCACTTTCTGGATGCCGTGTGCACCAACATTGTAGATATCGACTACAGCAAAATGACCATCTACACCGGCAACTATTCATTCTGGTATCAAAGCTCGCAGCTGGTGGCGCGCCAGAAAGCCGATGCCAACAAAAAAGCTGAAGACCGTATAAAAGAACTACAGGATTTTATCAGACGATTTTCGGCCAATGCCTCCAAATCGCGGCAGGCCACCAGCAGAAAGAAAGCCCTGGACAAAATCAACCTTGAGGACATTAAACCCTCCAGCCGCAAGTATCCGGGCATTGTGTTTAATAATGTGCTGCGCGAAGCCGGCAACGAAATTCTGGAAGTGCGCAACCTGAGCAAGAAGGTGAATGGAGAAACGCTCTTCAGCAATGTGAGCTTTACTGTGAAGAAGGGCGATAAGATTGCCATCCTGGGGCACAGCATTGCGGTGTCAGCTTTCTTAAACATTCTCATGGGCGAAGACACTGACTACCAGGGCTCCTTTCAATGGGGAGTAACCACCAGCCGTGCCGGCATACCCAACGACAACACCCGCTACTTTGAGGGCGTAGACCTCAACCTGATAGACTGGCTGCGCCAATACAGCCCCGAAGAAAAAGACGAAACCTTTATCCGCTCGTTTTTGGGGCGCATGTTGTTTTCGGGCGAGGAAGTATTAAAGAAATGCAGCGTGCTGTCGGGGGGCGAAAAAATGCGCTGCATGTTCTCGCGCATGATGCTGCTGCGCGCCAATGTGCTGCTGTTCGATGAACCCACCAATCACCTCGACCTGGAATCTATCACCGCACTCAACAACGGCATGAGCGATTTCCGGGGCACAATCCTCTTTACCTCGCGCGACCACGAACTGGTGGAAACCATTGCCAACCGCGTAATCGAGATAGCCCCCAAGGGCATGCTGGATAAGGAAATGGATTTCGACTCCTTTATCAACAGCGAAACCATCCAGGAGCAGCGCGCTGCTTTGCAGGCGGGGAGGTAAGTTGTTCGGGCATTCTTAAAGTTCAGGTTCTCTCCTGATTGTTTCGGGTAAAGCGGAGCGGGAATGAATGAGCGAGTGAGAGCACCCTTCACCGGCAAAATAGTCCTCTCTATTTGCTTTCATCACTCTCCGGCCCAAACCGCTGCAACAAGTGGTCTACATGCGCTTGAGTAATGCGCATAGTCTTCAGGGCCTCTTGATGCGTATAATTCAGCCCAAGCAGCGTATAGTAACTGTTATATAAGGAACGCTGTTGCGCCTTTTCACTCTCCTGCAAAAAAGGAGCGCCTTCGCCTGCTGATTCCGGGTTGTCTGTAGCCATTTTTTTTGATGTTTTAAAAATGAATATTGCTGTTTTGGGAAAGGGTGGTTGTGCCCACTATCGATAATATTACCGGGCCCTTCTCTTCCACCATAGCAGCTAATAAAAACAGCCCCTGCGCAGTGGAGGTGCGCTTACAACCTGAACAAGTCAATCTTTATTTCATCGCCATCAAAAATAGCTTCGGCAGCGGCCAGCACTCGCTGGTGCGTGGCGTAGAGGCTGTTGAACGTATAAATGCGGTCGGTGGTGGCGCGGATGGTTTCCAGCAGGCTGAACTGGTGCTTAACCTCCGCCTCGGCATAGTCGCCCAGGGCAGCATCCATCTGAGCCGGAAATGCCGGAGGCATGCCCCCTGCCAGTAGTTGCGCGTTGTAATAATCCATACGCATAAGCATAGCATAGCCTATCACCACATCGCGGATGCCCCGCGCAGCCTGCGGGGTGCGCAGCTTGTGCAGGCCAAACTCCATCTCTACCCGCTTGCGGGTGGGGAAAGCCCGCTGCACATAATATTCCAGGTCTTTGAGCAATACCCCGAAAGCAGCGCGCTTTTGCTCCATTACAATGCGGCTTTCTATCTGCAAATCTTCCATGTATTCATTGGTGGGCATCACTTCAAAAGCCTCCACGGCACTGTACCAATCGGCCACATAGGCGGCATCAAAGGTGCTGTCCAGTGCCTGAAAGGCCCCGAGGTTCTCGTTCAGCAACTGGGCCCATACCCGGCACTTATTGGCCAGTTCTCCATCCGATATCTTCGTAATTACACGAGCCAGTTCGTTTTTAGATTGACGCCTTTTGCGCTTTTTGTCTGTATTTTCGGTCATTTCATCCATAAATGTTGAACTTTGATAATTTAATTTTATAAATGTATAATGTTTTATTGTAATTGGATAATTTATAAATAGTATTTGATAACATTAAATTATACATAAATAGTTTATTTATTAAATAGGATAATATAAATATATACTTTAATAATTAGTGTAATAATTTTGATAATAATTATATATATTTATTATCTAAGTATAAAAATATATTATCTAATCTTATATACTAACTATTAAATTAAACAATAATATTATTAAAGTATAATAAAACATTATCAAAGTAGGATTTTAGCGATTAGAAATAGATGGATAGCTCATTGGCGAATGTCCATAGCCCATAATTTTCCGATTATCCTTCTACTGCCTTTGGGTTTAGCAGTAGAGAAACAGCCCATAAAAGGTTTTGCTATATTTTCTTTGTGACTGATGTGGTTCATATAATACAATATACTTCCCTCCGCAGGCTCTTGCCTGCCGGAAGGCAGGGAGGTGTCCGCAGGACGGGGGTGGTTTTTGTCCTCCGCTGGCGGAGGTGGCCGCAGGACGGAGGTGGTTGTACTTTAAAAGCTTTTTAAACCCCGCCACCCCCTACCCCCGCCAGCGGGGGACAAGTGAGCCGCTATCCTCCGCAAAGCCTGCGTTCAGCATGACAGCGCATAATGCAATTTGATGATGTGATGATTTGGTAATGAGCAGCGGCTTTAGCCGCTCATCAACAGATAATCTTCCGCTTATCCTGCCCCCGCCATCGGCTTTAGCCAAAGGAACCAGCCGCAAATGTTTCCGCTATGTTTTCTATGTGGCTATTGTGGTTTAAAACAACACAAGATGCTTCACTCCGCAGATAATGATATATCTATCTTATTTCCCTTCACCAAACCGGGCCATCACCAGTTCGCTTACGCCCATGGTAGAAAACCCGCCATCGTGATACAGGTTTTGCATGGTAACGTAGCGGGTGAGGTCGCTGAAAAGGGTAATGGTATAATTGGCACAGTCCTCGGCCGGGGCATTGCCCAGAGGGCTCATGCTATCGGCAAAGCCAAAAAAAGAATCGAAGCCCTTAATACCCGAGCCGGCTGTGGTAGCCGTGGGTGACTGCGAAATAGAGTTGACGCGCACGCGCTTTTGCTGACCATAGTAATAGCCAAACGAGCGCACCATGCTTTCCAGTGTAGCCTTGGCATCAGCCATGTCGCCATAGCCCGGAAAGGCCCTTTGGGCGGCAATGTAGGTGAGCGCCACCACGCTGCCCCATTCGTTGAGGGCGTCCTGTTTCATGCAGGTTTGCATCAGTTTGTGAAACGAAAGGGCCGATATATCGAGCGTTTTCATCATCCATTCGTAGTTCACATCGGTGTAGGTTTTGCCTTTGCGCACATTGGGGCTCATGCCAATGGAATGCAACACAAAGTCAAGCTTGCCGCCCAGGTGCTCCACCGATTGCTGCACCAGTTTTTCCAAATCGTCCACTACCGTGGCATCGGCCGGTATTACGATGGTGCCGCAGGCATCGGCCAGTTTTTTGATTTCGCCCATGCGCAGGGCCACCGGGGCATTGGTGAGGGTAAAGCGGGCCCCTTGCTCGTGGGCTTTTTGGGCCACTTTCCAGGCAATGGAGTTTTCGTCCAGCGCACCAAAGATAATTCCACGTTTACCGGCCAGTAAGTTATGCATACAGTGATTGTTTTAGGGTTAGGGTTATCCGGCTATCAGTTCGCGGGCGGTGGCCAATGCCACCTCGCTCACCTTTTCGCCACTCAGCATTTTGGCAATTTCCACCACGCGCTCCTCGCCACTCAGGGTTTTGAGGCGGGTAAAGGTGCGGTGCTGCGTTTCTTCTTTATAAATGTGCAAATGCAAATTCGCCACACGGGCTATCTGAGGCAAATGCGTAATGGCAATCAGCTGATGCTGACCGGCCAGCCGCTTCATAATTTCGCCCACCTTCAGGGCCACCTCACCCGATATACCCGAATCTATTTCGTCAAAAATAAGGGTGGGCAGGGCTCCGGCATCGGCTATCAGCGATTTGAGGCACAGCATCAGGCGCGATAGCTCGCCCCCGCTGGCCACTTGTTTTATTTCCACCGGGGCAAACCCTTTGTTGGCACTAAACAAAAACTGCACATCGGTAAGGCCCGTAGCGCAGAGGTCCCCGGGGGGCATAGCCCTCACCGACACCACAAAAGAAGCCCCCGGCATGCCCACCTTATGCAGCAAAGCGGTCACTTCTTTTTCCAGGTCTTTTACCACCTGCAGGCGGGCGGCATGCAGCTGCTCGGCCAACTTATGTAGTTCGTTTAATTCTTGCCCGGTGATGCTTTGCAGGGCACTTATTTCCACACTCGAGTTTTCGACCAATTGCAGGCGCGCTTCCAGGTCCTGCTGCAGGGCTATTAAATCAGCCACCGATGCCACCTGATGTTTTTTCAGGAGGCGATACAGGCTGTGGAGCCGCTGGTTGACCTCTTCCAGTTTTTCGGGGTCGTGGGCGGTGTTGTCGCGCAGGTGCTCCACATCGCGGGCAATGTCTTTCACCTCTTCCAGCACCGAGTGCAGGCGTTCGTCCAGGGTGCTCAGTTCGGGGCCAAGGCCTTTGATGGGTTTAAAGATGGCTACCAGTTCACCTATAAAATCAATCACGGAATGCTCGTTGCCGTCCAGCAGTTGCGTGGCATTTTGCAAAGCGAGTTTTATCTCTTCAATGTTAGACAGGGTGCTCTGCTCCTGCTCCAGCCGTTCCTGCTCGCCCTCATTCAGGCGGGCATCGGCCAGCTCGCTTAATTGAAATTGAATAAAATCCTGCTCGGCTGCAGCGGCTTTGTGCCGGGCTTGCAGTTCGTGTAGTTGGGTCACGTGCTGCCGGTAGCTGCGGTAGACCGTTTGATACTGGGCTAAAGTAGCCGAGTTGCGGGCTACCAGGTCAAGCACGCTCAATTGAAAGCCGGCTTCGGTGAGGTCGAGCGTTTCGTGCTGGCTGTGCAGATTGACCAACTGCTCTCCAAGTTGCTTCAGCAGCGGAAGGTTGACGGGCGAATCGTTGACAAAGGCGCGGCTTTTGCCGCTGGGGCTTATCTCGCGCCTGATAATGGTGTGGGTATCAAACTCCAGTTCATGGGAAGCAAAAAAAGCCTGCAGGTGCGGGCGCTGCAACTCAAAATCGGCTTCCACCACACACTTCTCCTTTTCATCATACAATACTTTGGTATCGGCACGCTGCCCCAGTATCAGGTTTAAGGCCCCCACCAGTATAGATTTACCGGCACCGGTTTCACCGGTAATAATGTTCATGCGCTCATGGAAGTCAATATCCAGCCGGTCTATAATGGCATAGTTGCGTATGGAAAGTCGGTGAAGCATTGGGCGAAAATAAAATTTGGCAGGAACGATAAGCAGCCCAAAATAAATTAAAACCCATGCGTTTTTATATCCCGTAAATCAACCCACACTTTGAAGCCACACATATTCATGTATGTTTGCGCGCTTTTCTATGGCATTGTTAACCTCCACATTTCGCAAGTTTCTCCCTGCTCTGGCAGCGGTAGCTTTTCTCACTTTTATAAGCGGTTGCGACACCCCCGAAAAGGTGCTCAAAAGCAGCAACCTTGAATATAAAAAGGCTAAAGCCACTTCCTGGTATTACAAAAAGGAGTATTTAAAGTGCATTCCGGTGCTCGAAGAACTTATGGGCTTGCTCAAAGGTCGCGAGAGCATTGAGGAGTTCTATTATATGTATAGCATGGCCAACTACAAGCAGGGCGATTATATGCTGGCGGCCTATCACTTCAAGAACTTCTACGACCAATACACCAACAGTCCGCGGGCCGAAGAGTGTCTGTTTATGCATGCCAAAAGTTACCAGCAGATTTCGCCCAAGTATGAACTGGACCAGACCTATACTTACAAAGCGCTGGAAGCCTACTCGCTTTTTTAAGCATGTATCCCGACAATAAGTTTTTGCAGGAAACCAACGATGCCTATAGCAAGCTGCGCAAAAAGCTGGAGAAAAAAGCCCTGTCGAATGCCGAATTGTATTACCGCACCAGCAATTATAAAGCAGCCGCCACTACTTTTGGCAACCTGCTTCGCGATTACCCGGATATTGAAGAAAACGAGCGCATCGGTTTTATGATTGTTAAGTCAAACTATAAATTTGCCGAAAACTCCATACCGGAAAAAAAGATGGAACGCTTCAAAAAGGTGATAGACAGCTACGCAGATTTCTCCTACAACTTTCCGGGCAGTAAGTATCTGGACGAAGCCAGGCGCTACAAACAGGTTTCACACTTTATGGCAGCTAAAAGTGCCTTCGAATGGGCCGAGGTAGGTCCCCTCACCGAACGGGAGCGTTTGTTTAAAGTAGCAGTGAACGAAGTAAAAGTGCAAACGCCTTTCTTATCCACCGACAAGGAGAAGCGCGAACTGGATAAACTGTCCGAAAAGGCCTACTTCCTTACCATTAAAAACAACTTCCTCCTCAGCGAATTGACCAAAAACGGGCAAAAACTAGCTGCTTTAGAGCAAACTGTGAAAACTTATTATACTTTTGTCGACCTTTTTCCGAAGAGTAAATACATCAGCGAAGCGGAAAAAATATTTCAAAACTCAACCGAACTACTTAAAAAACTCAAAAGCAATGGATAAAAGCAAGAAAATAAAAATGACGCAGCAAAGTCCGATTCTGGAAACGCAGAACCTGGAAGAAGTAGGCAAAAAAAGTGGTAATGTGTACGAAGCCTTACACATTATTGCTAAAAGAGCCAATCAGATTTCGCGCGAAATCAAAGAAGAATTGCACGCCAAACTGGAAGACTTTGCCACGCATACCGATAGCCTGGAAGAGGTGCACGAAAACCGCGAACAGATCGAAATATCTAAGTTCTACGAAAAGCTACCACACCCAACTATTCTGGCCACTAAGGAGTTTATGAATAACGAAGTGAATGCTCGCTATCCCGAAGTAGAAGAGAATTAAACTACATGAGAGGCAAAAAAATAATACTGGGCGTAAGCGGTTCCATCGCGGCCTACAAAAGTGCCTCTCTGGTAAGATTATTAGTAAAAGCCGAAGCAGAAGTCAAGGTAATGATGACTGCTTCGGCTTGTTCATTAATTACCCCGCTCACTTTATCCACGCTCAGTAAAAACGAAGTGCTCACCGATTTGAGCACCGAGTCAGGCCGTTGGAATAATCACGTGGAGTTGGGAATGTGGGCCGATGCCATGGTGATAGCTCCTGCTTCCGCCAATACCATCGGCAAAATGGCGCACGGTATATGCGACAACATCATGCTGGCGACTTACCTCTCTGCCAAATGCCCGGTTTTCTTTGCCCCTGCCATGGACCTCGATATGTGGAAACACAAAGCCGTTATCCGAAACATTGAGTTGCTGCACAGCTATGGCAACATCCTTATTCCGGTAGAAAACGGGGAACTCGCCAGTGGCCTAATTGGCGATGGCCGAATGGCCGAACCTGAGCAAATTATCGACTCTTTGCAGTCTTTCTTCTCCATTTAATATTCGCTGCATTCTTGCCGTTTTTTTTTGTTCACACTAACCGTGAAACATACACTCTTTGCGTTTTGTAATCAGAAAATAAATAAGACTTTTGGCGCGCCCAGAACGAGGGCTAAACGAATACAGTTATGGGTATAGACGAAAGACCGAAGAACGCAGAGCGTGCCGAGAGCAATGTGCTCCATTTAATGGAGGGCATGGAACATGAACAGGTGATGTTCTTCAACGATAAACCCACCGGCCTCAAAGGGATTATTGCCGTACACAATACTACGCTGGGCCCCTCGCTGGGTGGCTGCAGAATCTGGAACTATGCACATGAAGAAGATGCCTTATGGGATGTGCTCCGCCTTTCCAGAGGTATGACCTTTAAATCAAGCATTAGTGGAATTAATCTGGGCGGAGGCAAGGCAGTTATTATCAGCAACCCCAAAGTAAAACATGACGAAGCTTTTTGGAGAAGATTTGGAAAGTTTGTAGATAGTCTGAACGGCAAATACATTACAGCAGAAGATGTGGGCACCAGCACCGAGGTAATGCGCATCGTGATGCAGGAGACCAAACACGTAACCGGAAAACCGGTGGAAGCAGGCGGTACCGGTGATCCTTCTCCTTTTACCGCTTATGGCGTTTTTTTGGGATTGAAGGCGAGTGTAAAACAGCAGTTTGGCTCCGATGATTTATCGGGCAGGAAGGTGGCCGTGCAAGGGGTGGGGCACGTGGGTTACTATCTGGTGAAGCACCTGACTCAAGCCGGTGCCAAAGTATATGTAGCCGACATTAACCAACACAACCTGGATGCAGTAGTAAAAGACTTTGGAGTGGAAGTAGTGGCACCTACCGACATTTATGGATTAGAGATGGATGTATACGCTCCATGTGCCTTGGGCGCTACGGTCAACTCGCAAACCATACCCCAGCTTAAATGCAGTGTAATAGCCGGTGCAGCTAACAATCAACTGGCGAATGAAGTGATACACGGCAAAATGCTGCTGGACAAAAACATTCTGTTTGCCCCCGACTTTTTAATCAATGCAGGTGGTGTGATTAATTGCTACCGCGAGGTGCAGCACTTATCGGAGTTGGAGGCCAATATGCTCATCGAAAATATCTACACCAAGACCCTGGAGATTTTTAAAAAATCGAGCGAGGAAAAAATCTCTACACAGGAAGCGGCTATCAAAATAGCTATTGATCGTATTGAGAAGAAAAATTAAAGTAGCATTGCGGTTTGTAATCGCACATCCGTAAGATATATGTTAGGTAGAAGAAATTTGAGAGTAAAGGTGATGCAGGCACTCTATGCATGGGAAATGGACAACAGTACCCCTTTTGTTCAATTGGAAGGAAATCTGCGCACTCAGATACACCGTGCCGTGTCTTTGTATTTAATCAACCTGCAGTATCTGGTGGAGGTTTGCAATTACTCGATGGTGGACAAGGCTAAGCGGATGGCGAAATATATACGCACGGCCGAAGATGAAAAAGCCAGCACTACGATAGCCGCCAACCGAATTGTAAAATACCTGCAGGATAATGAGGAGTTTAATACCCTGACCAAAAAAGATGGCGTAAGGAACTACATCAATGAAGATTTGGTTAAGAAGTTGTTCAACGAACTGGCTTCCAGGCAACGTTACAAAGAGTATTCGGCCCATACCACCACTACACTTGAACAGGACAAAGACATTATCATCTTTCTGCTGAAGAAGATTATCCACGACAGCAGCGACTATCACGCATTTTTAGAGGAAACCTTTATCAATTTTGATGACGACAACGACTTGCTGCTGCACATCATTAGCAAGTTTACCGAGGCATTTGAAGAAGAAAGGCGAAACTACTTTCAAAGTATTGAGATATGGGAAGAGGAAAAGAAGTTCGCCTTTGATTTGCTTGCCAAAACCACGGAACATAACGAAGAGTTGGTGGCTATTATTCAACCCAACCTAAAAAACTGGGAAATGGATCGTGTGGCGGTGCTGGACCTGATTCTCATGAAAATGGCCGTATGCGAGTTGAAATATTTCCCTACGGTTCCCGTCAAAGTATCCATCAATGAATACATTGATATTTCGAAACTATATTCCACTCCTAAAAGCAAAGACTTTGTGAATGGTGTGCTCGATAAAGTAAGAAAACAACTGCAGGACAAAGGAGAGATTAAGAAGTTCGGACGTGGATTAATGGAATAACAAGCAACCACAAATACTATTATTGATTATGAAACAACTGGCATTTTTTCTATTCGCACTGACATTCGCACTTGGCGTTTCATCTTGTAGAAAAAAAGGAGAACTCCCCAAAAATGTAAAGCTGGATACGGAGATTCTGGTAGACACAACTGAAGTAACTGTGTTGGATTCTGCGGCTTATACTTTGGAGAAATAGTGGAAGGTGAAAAGGCCGAACACACCTTTCAGTTAATCAATACGGGAGCGAAAAACTTCGTTATCTCCAGAGCGGAAGGCTCCTGCGGCTGCACCGTGCCGGAATATCCCAAGGATCCGGTGGCACCCGGGGATACCGCTTCTATAAAGGTAACGTTTAATAGTGCCGGTAAACACGATGAGCAGAATAAGACAGTGACTGTGCATTGCAATGTAGCATCCCGCTCACTGATGCTCTACATGAAAGGGTTTGTGAAGAAAAAAGAGGCCCAATAAGATTTTCTAATCATCATTATTAAACACTAAAATAAAAACGATATGCAGGGACTAGACCCAAGTTATTTGATACTTTTTGGCGGAATGCTTTTGATTATGTGGGTCTTTATGATTCGTCCGCAGGCTAAGCAAGCCAAGTTGGCTGCCGACTTTCAAAAGAGTTTGGAGAAAGGGACTAAAGTGGTGACCTCCGGTGGCATCCACGGCAAAATTGTAAGAACCGATGACGGCACTGCTGTGTGGATTGAGATTGACAGTAATTCTAAAATGAAAATAGAGCGTTCTGCTGTTTCCATGGAGCTGACAAAAGCGGCCTATGGCGAAGAAGAGAAAAAGGCGTAAGCCTTTTTTCACTTTATACCATCCTACTTCTGAATCTCACTTCATCCGCGCGCCCATAAGGTAAGTCTGTCTGACTTTTCTGCCTTAAATGGGAAAAAGATTCACTGCTGCCTGACAAAAAATCACTAAAAAACTCTTGGCACAAACTGTGTTATACAGGAGCCTGAAACTAACCGCCCGATATCGGGAACAATTACTTAACCAATTAAAACCAAAAAGTTATGTCAAAACTGAAGATTCAACCACTAGGCGACAGAGTGCTGGTAAAACCGGCTGATGCAGAAACCAAAACAGCGGGAGGTATCATTATCCCCGACAGTGCAAAGGAGAAACCACAACGCGGAACAGTAGTAGCTGTAGGCCCGGGCAAAAAAGACGAACCTACCACCGTAAAAGCCGGGGACACGGTGTTGTATGGTAAATATTCAGGAACCGAGTTACAAGTAGAAGGTGCTGATTACCTCATTATGCGCGAGAGCGACATTTTTGCGATTCTATAAGCTGATATCGTAAGCGAAATTTTGAAAAACAATTATTGTATTCTAAAAACTAAACCAAATAACCATGTCTAAAATTATCCTGTTTGAAAAAGACGCCCGTGATAAGCTGAAAGCCGGAGTCGACAAATTGGCCAACGCTGTAAAAGTTACACTTGGACCCAAAGGCCGCAACGTAATCATTGATAAAAAATATGGCGCGCCATCTATTACCAAAGACGGTGTATCCGTAGCAAAAGAAATTGAGTTGGAAGACCCTATCGAGAACATGGGTGCTCAAATGTGCAAAGAAGTAGCCTCTAAAACTGCCGATCAGGCGGGTGATGGCACTACTACTGCAACCGTATTGGCACAGGCAATTGTGGGCCCGGGCTTAAAAGCTTTGGCTTCCGGTGCCAATCCAATGGATTTGAAGCGTGGTATCGACAAAGCCGTTAAAACAATCGTAGCCAACCTTCAGAAACAATCTGAAAACGTGGGCAAAGATTTCGGTAAAATTGAGCAAGTAGCTTCTATCTCTGCTAACAACGACAACGAAATCGGTAAAATGATTGCCGATGCTATGAAAAAAGTAGGTACCGAAGGCGTTATTACTGTAGAAGAAGCCAAAGGAACTGAAACAGAAGTAAAAACGGTAGAAGGTATGCAGTTTGACCGTGGCTATTTGTCACCTTACTTCGTTACCAATGCGGAAAACATGGAAGCAGAATTAGATAATGCCTTGTTGTTGATTTACGACAAGAAAATTTCCAATATGCGTGAGTTACTTCCAATCCTGGAAAAAACAGCTCAAGCCGGCAGACCTCTTTTAATCATTGCTGAAGAAGTAGATGGTGAAGCATTAGCTACCCTTGTTGTAAATAAACTTCGTGGTACGATCAAAGTAGCCGCAGTAAAAGCTCCGGGCTTTGGCGATCGCAGAAAAGAGATGTTGAAAGACATTGCCATCCTTACCGGTGGTATCTGCATCAGCGAAGAAATGGGTTACAAACTGGAGAATGCCGATTTCACCTATCTGGGACAAGCCGAAAAAGTAGTGGTAGACAAAGACAACACTACGATTGTGAACGGTAAAGGCGATAAAGAACAAATCGTAGCTCGTATTGCTGAAATTAAAGCACAGATTGAAAAAACAACTTCTGACTACGACCGTGAGAAATTGCAAGAGCGTTTGGCAAAACTTTCTGGTGGCGTAGCGGTTCTTTACATCGGAGCACCTACCGAAGTAGAAATGAAAGAGAAGAAAGACCGCGTAGACGATGCATTGCACGCAACCCGTGCGGCAATTCAGGAAGGAATTGTAGCCGGTGGTGGCGTAGCCTACATCCGTGCGCAAGCATCTTTGGAAAAACTTAAAGGAGACAACGATGATGAAACAACCGGTATCTCTATTGTTCGGAGAGCGATTGAGGAACCACTTCGTCAAATCATTGCCAACTCTGGACTGGAAGGTTCAATTGTAGTTCAAAAAGTGCGTGAAGGAAAAGATGACTTCGGTTACAATGCCAGAACAGATGAGTATGTAAACCTTAAGAAAGCAGGAGTGATTGACCCTACTAAAGTAACCCGTATTGCTTTAGAAAACGCCTCCTCTATTGCATCTATGTTGTTAACCACTGAAGTGGTAATCACCGATAAGCCGGCTGAGAAAGGCGCTATGCCTGATATGAGCGGCATGGGCGGTGGAATGCCTGGTGGAATGGGTGGAATGATGTAATCGTTCAAAAACTTACGGTTACCCATAAATCAATCCCTCGCAGAAAATTCTGCGAGGGATTTTTCATTTAAAAATTCGGTAAAAATGGTTCTATAAACAACCATCATTTCTGTGGAAAACCTGTGGATAGCTGTTAGTTAATTCTACTTTCCAAGGCACTGCTAAATTTTACATTCGTCACCCTCTGAAAAATGGCAATTACCATCCATTTCAGTGGCCATTTTGATCTAACACAAAGCACAGATTATGCAACTGACAACGCTGGAGATAAAAGGTTTCAAAAGTTTTGCCGAAAAAACAACCATACACTTCGATAATAAAATCACTGGTGTGGTGGGGCCAAATGGCTGCGGAAAAAGTAATGTGGTAGATAGTATTCGTTGGGTGCTGGGGGAGCAAAAGACCTCGCATCTCCGATTAGAAAAAATGGAGAACCTGATTTTTAATGGCACTAAAAACAGAAAGCCATCCTCTCTGGCCGAAGTTTCGTTAACCTTTGAAAATACCAAGAACGTAATTTCATCCGATTACAAAACCATCACCATTACCCGTAGATTGTTTCGCGATGGCGAAAGCGAATATCAACTCAATGGAGTAGCCTGCCGTCTTAAAGACATCACAACACTCTTTATGGATACGGGGGTAAGTTCCGATAGCTATGCCATCATAGAGTTAGGGATGATGGATGAAATTCTGAACGACCGCGATAATAGCCGTAGAAAGCTGTTTGAACAGGCTGCAGGCGTTGCTAAATACAAGAAACGCAAGAAGGAAACAATCGACAAATTGAAAGGCACCGATGCCGATTTGGAACGTGTAAAAGATTTGCTTTTTGAAATTGAAGGGAATTTAAAAACGCTGGAGGCGCAGGCCAAAAAGACCAAACGCTATTACGAACTCAAAGAAGAGTATAAGCAACTAAGTTTGCTACTGGCACGCTATAACCTGCAGAGTTATAAAGAAACATTTAAAACACTGGAGCAGCGAAAACAAGAAGAGGAAGATAAAAAGCTGGAACTGGAAACGTCCATTTCGCAGGCTGATGCTGCATTGGAAAAAGAGAAACTAGACAATGTAGAGAAAGAAAAAGCGCTATTTGAAGTTCAGAAAAAACTGAATACGCTGGTAGCCGGTGTAGGTGAAAAAGAAAATGAGCGAAATTTATTGAACTCACAAATCAAGTATGCGCTCGATAAAAAAGATACGGCTGAAAAACAAATCATAGAGGCGAATGACCAAGTGGAAAAGCTAAGACTCTCTATTGAAAAACTATCCACTGACAAAACCACGGAAGACGAAATTCTGGAAAGCAGAAAGAAGGAGTTGAACGTATTGGAACAGGAGTTAAATGGAATAAGAGCAGAACACGGACAGCTAAAAGACACACTAACCAACGAACAGAAAACATATACCGAAAAAGAACGCCAGATTTTTGAGTTGGAAAAGAAACTGGCTGTGAACCGAAGTAGCAATGAAAGTTTGCAGCGCGAGCTCAATCAAAGCGAAGATGATGTAAAGCGGAGAAGATCGGAACTGGAAACTTTACAGAGCGATTTTGAAAAGCTGAAGACAGATAAAGAGTTATCAGAGCAGAAACTGCAGGCAATGATAACGGAGGAGGAAAACAAGCGAAAAGAAATCGCAGAGCTGGAAACTTCTATAGAAAAAACGCGTCAGGAGTTAACGCAAGAAACGCGCTCGCTCGATGCAAAGAAAAATGAAATGGAGCTGACCAAAAGTATGCTCGAAAATTTGGAAGGGTTTCCGGAAAGCATCAAGTTTTTGAGGAAGAATGCAAAGTGGAGCAAAGAAGCTCCTCTCCTTTCCGATATACTCTACTGTGCAGAGGAATATCGAGTAGCCATTGAAAATTATCTGGAGCCTTACTTGAATTACTATGTAGTGCAAAACATTCAGGAAGCAGTGATGGCAGTTAATCTCCTGAACGATTCATCGATGGGACGGGCCAATTTTTTCATATTGGATGAATTTGAAAAATACGAACCAGCGGCCACACAACAAGTAGATGGAACCAAAGCGGTGAGTGAATTGGTAGAGCTAGATGCCGCTTACAAAAAACTGGGGCAATATCTGCTGCACAATGTGTATATGCTGGATGACACTGCCGGACTGGATGTAACACAACTAGATATCCAAAACAAGAAAGTAGTCCTGCTGTCGAAAAGCGGTAGATATATCCGTAAAGATTTTTCATTAAGCGGTGGGGCTGTTGGCCTGTTTGAAGGAAAAAAAATAGGTCGTGCAAAGAATCTGGAAAAGCTACAGGAAGAAATTAAAGCACTGGAAGTATCCAGCTACAAACTGCACCAACAGGTAGCCAATGCTCAGGTAAAAATCAATCAGCTAAAATCTTCTACACTGGGGCGCGAAATTGAAGCACAGCGAAACTTGGTGGCACAGTTCAATGGTAAGTTTTCAGCCAATCAGGCCAGCATTCAAAGTTTGGTGAAGTTTCTGGAAGGAGCGGATGCCAAGAGCAAAGATATCAGCGTTCGCCTCGATAGCTTAGATAAAGATGTAATCGCCATCAACAGCGAATTGCTATCTATACGCGAAAGTCAATCTTCGGCAAAGCAGAGTTTGGAAAATACCGATAAGACGTTTATTGAATTGACTAACAAACTGAGCGAAGCCAGTTCAAGATACAATCAAAAAAACATTGAGTTTCATCAACAGCAAAACCGAGCTAACTCCATTAATCAGGAACTTGGTTTCAAGAAAAGTCAGATTGAAACACTTACCTCGCAATTGACCAGAAACAATGATGTAATTCTGGAAAGCCTGATGCAGGTAGAGGAAAGCCAACAAAAGTTGAAGGATTTAGAAACATTATTGCTGGGTAACTATGCCGATAAGGAAAGTTACCAAACAGAGGTGGCCGATGCCGAAAAGAAATACTACGACAGCCGCGCATTCATTAATGATTTGGATGGTAAGAGCCGTGAGCTCTCCAGAAATAGAGATGCTGTAGTAAACCAGCTTAACAGCATCAACGAAAATTTCAATGAATTAAAACTGTCGCTGGCATCCATGAAAGAAAGGTTGAGCGTAGAATTTAATATCGACATCAACCAAATCCTGAACGAAGAGTTTGAAATGGTGCAGCCCCTAGCTGAAGTGCAAGAGGAAACCGACAAGGTAAAAAAGCGGATTGACAACTTTGGCGAAATAAACCCCATGGCATTGGAGGCTTTCGAAGAAATGAAAAAGCGCTATGATTTCATCATTGCTCAACGAAAGGATTTGGAAGATGCTAAGAATTCGTTGTTGGCTACGATTAAAGAAATTGAAGACACTGCCAAAACACAGTTTGTAGAGGCATTTAATAAGGTAAGAGAAAGTTTTATCCGTGTTTTTCACACACTTTTCAGCGAGGACGATCAGTGCGATTTATTCCTCCAAAATCCGGACGACCCACTCGAATCAAAAATTGAAATTATTGCAAAGCCCAAAGGAAAACGCCCCACTGTTATTGATCAGTTATCGGGCGGAGAAAAAACCTTGACTGCCACAGCCTTGCTATTTTCACTGTATCTGCTAAAGCCTGCACCGTTCTGCATTTTTGACGAGGTAGATGCTCCGCTCGATGACAACAACATTGCCAAATTCAACAAGATCATTCAGGAATTTTCCAAAGAATCGCAATTCATCATTGTAACACACAACAAAATGACCATGAGTAGTGTAGAAGCCATCTATGGCGTTACCATGGCCGAGCAAGGAGTGTCGCGCGTTGTTCCTGTTGATTTTAGAAGTTTGAACTAGAGTCGGTCGTGAGGAATATCACGTCAGTATTGACACACTTTTATAGATTGGTGGCGTGAATTCAACGGTATCGCTTTCTATCATATTGCCCTGCTATAATCCAGGCCCCGATTGGGTATTGCAGGTTTAAAGCGACTCAATCTATAGCAGAAAAGGTGACTGACTTTGAGTTGATTGTGGTTAATGACGGAAGCAAGCAGAAACAAGTATTGGATAGTTTGCAAACCAACTACAAACTATCTGCGCTAAGGTTACTTAATCTGAGCAGCAATATGGGCAAAGGTCACGCACTTCGACAAGGAGTAGCTTTAGCAAATGGCCCAATCATCATTTACACCGATATTGATTTCCCATACACCATCGAAAGCTTCATGAAAATTTATGATCTGCTACACCAAAATACCACAGATGTAGCAATCGGTATTCGAGGCGAAAGTTACTACCGGCATTTACCAACCATGCGCATTCGAATCTCCAAACTGCTAAGAGCTCTGATTAAAATGCTCCTTCGCATACCCACGGATGATACACAATGCGGATTAAAGGGGTTTAATAAAGTAGGGCGCGAAGTGTTTCTCGCCACTACTATCCAACGCTATCTGTTCGATTTGGAATTTATTTTCTTAGCAGCACAAAGGAACCTCCGAATAGCTACAGCGGAAGTACAACTGCGACCGGATGTGATTCTATCAAAAATGAATTGGAAAATTCTTTTTCAGGAGTCGGTAAATTTTTTGAAGATATTTATCCAATCAATACTCCTACAACTTAAATCATGAACATGAAATACATTCTATCCCAAAAACACAGTGGTAAAAGGGCTTTTATAACCGGTGGCGGTGGAGGACTGGGCCGAGCATTTGCATTGGCTCTGGCTGGCGATGGCTGGACTGTAGGCATCACCGATATAAAACAGGAGGCGCTTGCGGAATCAAAATCAATCATTGAACAAGCCGGTGGAAAAGCATACACCTACCAGTTTGATGTAAGCAAGCGGCAAGATTTTCAAAACGCATTTAATGATTATATCCAGAAGACAGGAGGCATTGATCTTATGATTAACAATGCCGGTGTGGGCGATGGTGGATTGTTTGGCGAGTATGGACTTGACAACTGGGAATGGATTACAGGAATAAACCAAATGGCAGTCGTATATGGCTCTCACTTTGCCATTCAAAAAATGAAAGAACAGAAAAGCGGCCATATCATATCTATAGCCAGCGCTGCAGGCCTTGCCAACATGCCTAACATGAGCATGTATAATGTTACAAAAGCCGCAGTGATTTCATTGATGGAAACAATCTATGCAGAAGCCTATGGTTTTAATGTGCAAGCTTCCGTGGTTTGTCCTACTTTTTTCAGAAGCAATATTATGCAATACCACAAGGGGAATGAAGACGCTGCAAAAATTGGCCAAACCATTATACAAAGGGCCAAATATTCACCGGATGAAATAGCGGACTATATACTTACCAAGGCAGGTAAGAATGTATTTTATATCCTTCATCCATTTCAAGCCCGGTTGGTTTTTCATTTTAAGCGAATTGCTCCAATGTTCTTCCTAAACTATAAAGCCAAGCAATTCGCAAAGAAAGATTGGGTTAAAAAAGCACTAAGCCAAAAATTCTGATAATACAGCAACTACTGTTGTGTGCTTTTATGCGTAGCGATGAATATTACATGCAAAGATGCCTGGCATTGGCCGAAAAAGGTCTTGCAGATGTGGCTCCAAACCCCATGGTGGGTTGTGTGATTGTTCACAACGATGAAATTATAGGTGAAGGATATCACATGAAATATGGAGATGCGCATGCAGAAGTCAATGCAATCCATGCCGTTCAGAATCAAGCTCTCCTGCCCTATTCTACACTCTATGTGTCCTTGGAGCCCTGCTCACATTATGGCAAAACTCCTCCATGTGCCAACCTTATCATTCATCATAAAATTAAACGAGTAGTCATTGGTTGTCACGACCCGAACCCTTTGGTATCCGGCAAAGGAATTCAACTATTGAAAGATGCCGGAGTTGAGGTTATAACCGGTATTTGGGAGCAAGCATGTTCCAATCTAAATAAGCGGTTTATAAAATATCACCGTTACAAATCACCCTATGTAATTTTGAAATGGGCTGAAAGTGCCGATGGATTTATTGCCCCCTTACCAGCACGGCAGGAATGGCTTTCAGGCCCGGAAGCCAAGGTTTTAACTCACCAATGGCGAACGGAGGAGCAGGCTATTTTGATTGGAAGAAAAACCGCAGAAATTGACAACCCGCAATTGACTGCACGTTTATGTAAAGGGAAAAATCCATTACGCCTGGTCATTGACCCTCACAACAAGCTATCACGACATCTGAATATCTTTAATCAAAATGCAAATACAATAGTTTTTAATGCGGAGTGCGATAAGTTAGTTGAGCAAACTAAATATTTGAAACTCGACTTTTCAGCATCTGTATCGAGTCAAATCTTACATCACTTATACACAATGCAGATTATCAGTGTGATGATAGAAGGTGGAGCAGAGACTATAAAACACTTTATAGAGGAAAACAATTGGAATGAAGCGCGTGTTATTAAAACCAATAAAACATTAGGAAACGGAATACCTGCCCCCAATTTACATACTAAAGCAGATAGTCAGACTCAAATAGGAGCAGATACTTTGGAATTCTTCATCAATCACGAATCATGGGTTTCTTAACTCTATCTGTAGTCTGCTCGGCATTGTTGGTTGTATTTTTCAAAATATTCGAAAAATACAATGTCCCGGTATTTCAGGCAATCGTTTTCAATTACATATCCGCCACTATATGTGCTTTCTTCTTTTTACCTGACAAAGAATTTGTCACAACAGGTAACATAGTATTCGCTCATTGGTTTCCTTTTGCATTTCTGCTGGGAAGTTTGTTTATAGTCATCTTTAACTTAACCAGTATCGCTACGCTTCGGTATGGAATTTCTACCGCTTCCATTGCCATGAAACTGGGTTTGATTTTCCCCGTTCTTTTTGCTTTTATCATTTATGGAGAACCTTTTAATTGGCTAAAGCTGATAGGCATTGGTCTGGCATTTGTTGCCGTGGTGCTTTCCTCCATTAAAGAAGAGCCCAAAAGTAAAGACCACCATTCATCTTTCGCATGGCTACCGCTCATTGTTTTTCTGGGAAGCGGATTGTGCGATAGTCTTACTCAATTTGCCAATAAAAAGTATTTGCACTCTTCGGGAATGGAAGAATTTTCCTTTATTCTTTTTTTGGCTGCTGCTGTAGGTGGCAGCAGCATACTCATTTTCCAAATGGTTTCAGGAAAAACAACATTTCACATACACAGTATGCTGGGAGGCATCCTACTGGGCATCATCAACTATTTCTCATTCCTATTCATACTTAAAGCATTGGCAAACGTTTCATGGGGCAGTTCAGTAGTGTTTCCGGTTAGCAATCTGGGGACAGTGGCAGTAGCCACACTTACAGGGATAATTTTGTTTAAAGAGCAGCTTTCTCGTATCAATATCCTAGGGTTAATTTTTGCGGCTGCATCTATTATCCTCATTATCTTTGCCTCTTTATAAAGTTAACTCTGCATGTTTTTAAAGCACAGCCTTTTTTCAACAATTCTACTCTCTTACACATTTTGCCTTGCTCAGCAGAAAGAGTACGATGGCAATGTGGTAGAATACAAAACAAACTGTGAATCGTATTTCTTATCTCATAAATCAGAAGCAGGTATTAAAGAAAAGTCATGTGCAAATTTTCTGAAAAATCATTTACCGAATCTTAAAGATTATCGATCAGATGTTGCATTAAACTATTCTAAGAATAGTTTAACAGGCATTCATTTTTCGTTTCATCAAACTTTTCTTGGGACAGAAATTTACCAGAGCGAGATTAAAATCAATGTAAACAAGAATGGAATAATCAAATCTATTTTTGACAACTCGGTAGACACAAAAGACTGGACGAATGACATAGTATCAAATCATGCTGTCAATGTCATTACCACATACAATGGCAATCCTGTCCCGGGTATCCAAACCATCGAATCGAATTTTGAACGAATACGAGATACAGATGGATACCTTTTATATGAACGCGACACAAGAAGCTATGCCATACCGGATTCACAAGTTACCGGAAACATTTTTCATCCGGACCCTTTAACTACTGCTCAGGTAGCTTATGGCAATCCATATTTTGACAATGCTAATGCAACCAATGCTAGTTTAAATTCACAGATGCAACAGGTTCCCTTTATAGCAAGTTTTGATGGCTTGAACTTTAAATTGGAGAATCAGTTTGTTCGTATTCAGGAATTGGACTTGCCCACTGCTGCCCCGGCCACTTCATCAACGCCTTTTTTTTTATTTAATCGTTCGCAAGACGGGTTTGAAGACGTGAATGCATTCTATCACATCAATGAGTTTCAAAAGTATGTTTCACAACTGGGATTTGATATAGCCAATGGCCTCATAGACGTGGACACACATGGATTCAACGGATCCGACAATTCTTATTTTTCCCCTACAGCAAATCCACAACAATTGATATTTGGGACAGGTGGAGTGGATGATGCAGAAGATGCGGACGTTATTATACACGAATACGGACATTTCCTCTCTGAATCAGCTGCGCCTGGAAGCAATGTAGGCCATGAGCGAAAATCGCTGGATGAAGGCTTTTGCGATTATCTGTGTGCCGCCTATTCAAAATCATTATCCAGTTTCGATAATCTGAATGTATATAACTGGGATGGGCACAATGAGTTTTGGAATGGTCGGGTTGTATCGACCAACCGGGTATATCCTACTAATTTAAGTCCATCCAGCATTTACAGAAATGGAGAGATGTGGAGCACGGCACTTTTTAAACTTCGGAATGAAATTGGGCGCGCTGCAACCGATAGTCTATTGTTTGAAGCACAATACAGTTATGCTCAAAACATTGCCATGGATGATGCGGCCTATCTTTTAGTGCAAGCAGATACTGCCTTATTTAATGGCAAATACTATTGTTCTATTTATAAAAACATGCTGGAGCAGGGTTTCCTTCCCTTTTATCAGGGGAATCCTTGCGGCATATCTTCAATAGGCAATCCTAATGAGGAGTTTAATTTGGGTTATATACAGAAAGGCAATTCGTTTACTTTGTTCAACCCCGAGTTAAATAGCTTAACGTTAAACATTTACGATTTAGCAGGCACTTCTATAAAATCTATTCATTTCCATGAAAGTGTATTCGAACATTCCGATGAGTCTATTTCCCGAGGGCTATATTTTGTGGAGGTTTCAGATGGCAACAAACATCATACATTCAAATGGATGAACTATTAATATGGAAAAGTTACGTATTGCAGAATCTGAATTGATTTTAAATGAAGATGGCAGCATTTATCACCTTCACTTACTGCCGCATCAACTAGCTGAAACTATCATCACCGTTGGAGATCCTGACCGCGTGGCTGATGTATCTAAACATTTTGACTTAATAGAGCATAAAGTCCATCATCGCGAACTTGTAACACATACGGGGTATCTTAACAATGTACGATTAAGTGTTGTATCTACAGGCATGGGAACCGACAATATTGATATTATATTAAATGAGATAGATGCATTAACCAATATTGACTTCGCCAGCAGAACCATAAAAGACGACATAACTTCGCTCAAAATTATTCGCGTGGGCACCAGTGGGTCTGTAAGTGAAGAAGTGCCAATTGATTCTATCCTTATATCTGAGATAGCGATTGGTTTAGATAACTTAATGAACTTCTACAGCTATGAAAACAACATACAAGAGACAGTTTACCTCGAAGCATTTAAAAACCATATACGTTCATCACTCAAAGACATTCATCCTTATATAGCACAAGGAGCAGAAGATTTAGTAGCAAAGTTTGAAAATCATTTCCCAAAAGGAACCACAGTAACGGCCAGCGGTTTTTATGGACCGCAAGGGCGAACCTTGCGCATAAAGAACGAATTCCCTGACATTATTGATACTTTGAATAAGTTCAGGCACAAGCACTTTAAAATCACTAATCTGGAAATGGAAACAGCCGGCATCTATGCAATTGGCAAAGTGATGGGGCATCAGTGCTTATCAGTTAATGCTATTCTTGCTAATCGGGTAAATCAGCAATTCTCCAGCAACCCCAAACGCATCGTTGACAATATGATAGAACAGGTTTTAGAAATTATCACAACCTAGTTTCTTTCCAGACTTATGGTAAGCCCTAAACGGGCCCCGAAATAGTATTCCTTTTTTTGTGAACCAAAGCCCATGACAAAGTCGGCTCGCAGAAGCTTAAAGATGTTTTCAATACCAATATCCATTTGAAAATATTGTTTTCGGGTAGGTGTATAGAGAAAATGGAAACCTACCACCTCTTCTAATTTCAATTTTCTTAATCCGGGAATTTTATTGAACAAAAATCCATCTAAGTGATGTTCGATATGCGCTTCGGCAAAATAAGAATTCGTGCTGTGTCTGTAATATCGAAGATTAAAAAAACCGAGTTGATCGGTTTCGCCTTGGGTAAGAAAGTTGCCATAAAAGTGTTTATAGTCAGCAAAATCAACTCGTTTTGCATTAGGGAATCCACCACCACCAAAGCGATAAAACGTAGTCCCAAACAAGCGCATCGGTATATTACCTGAAAGGCGAGCTTCCAGATAGTCAAAGTCAAGGTCGCTAAACTTAGCAATGGAAAAGCTTTTCTTGTATATCACCACCAACTCCGGGTAATTGCCGGAATTCACTTTGAAACGGACATCGGGTCGAGTGATGTACTTCTGTCCAAAAACAAATTTCAAACGAACATCCAGTCTGAAGCTATTGTGCCTTGTAATATTATCGTTAGAATAGTTTAACCCTGGCAAATCCATGCCATTGGGGTGTAGTCATACTTCATTTTAAAAAATGAAAAATGACTCGTGTTCTCGAGCGGAAAACGTTGTGCGTAGTTCAAAGCCAGTGTACCATAAATACCATTGTATATCTCGCGCGAATAACTGATACGCGCAAAATAGTGCTCATATAATTTCATGTAATTATTTCGCAATACAATGCTAAGCCAGGTATTACCAAAGAAAGGTTGTGGCTGCGCTTCATTGAACTGTGAGATAAATTTGCCTCCACTTATGGTAATAAACTCTTCAAACTTCTGGCTATTTCTGAAGGTAACGGAGGCCTTGGCATTAAAACTTCGATTTGAAAATCCATAACGAAACACCGGCTCCAACGTCAATCTTCGGCCATCTTTCCATGCTTTAGAAAACTCAAAACGAAGCTGGAGATTAAGCCCCTCCACTGTGTTGTAGTTAACGATACTGAGTAAAGAAGGACACTCAAATCGCAATCTCTTGCTCTCTTTACGGAAAGTATAACCGACCAAAATACCTAAAAAGTTAGGTTTATTGCGAACCTTGTCCATAGAATCTTTGTAAACAGGCGATTCTTTAAGAATTTGAATACTGTCTTTGATGGTGTAGTCGTTAAGCTCTAACTCAGTAAGTGGCACAGGGCGAATACTATCCCAAAACGACTTATCAAACTTGTTCGCTTCGCTTTCAATTTTAATTACCTCATCGGTAAAAATTTTTGATTCAATCTTCTTCTCCTCTTTCTGTATTTTTTTCTGCAATGCCTTTGTGCTTACAGACTTTGCTTTCGCGGTAGTATTATTTGCTGTAGTGTCAGTCTTGGATTGAATACCAAACAGATTATTGAGCTGGTAATTCTTAAATGACCCAAAAAAATAACCATCTCCTTTTATTCCAAGGTAACTAGCCTTGGCATCGTATCGTTGTTGGGAAGGTAGCCACAGATTATCCTTAATGGGTATGAAATACTGAGTTACCTTTAGTGTATCTATATATTGAACTCCATTATCCTTCGTCAGGAAAAGTTCCAGCGAGTGGATGTTCCAGTTATTTTCCACTATGCTTAACACCCCTGAAAAACAAGGATCACTCTTCCGTTTAGGCGTCACCTGAATTTTATTGATTAACAAATCGCCCTCCTTATATGCACCTATCATTCTAAAATTGTAATAAAAGAATGCGCTATTACTGAGCGGGGAAATGAGTGGCCTGGATGCAATAACCGGTATAGTGATAGCACTCTCATAAAAGTTAAAAAAGAAACTTTGTGCTGAGTTGAAAGTGAAATTCTGCGGCTGTCCGCTTACCTTAGAGGATATCACAACCTCATGAAACTTATTCGGCTTTTTATAATACAAACGGGAGAGCGATTCACTCAGGTAGATAACCCCGTTCGCACCAATAGTTATTCCCGCTTTCTTAATTCTGCTTTTTGCCCAAAAAGGAGCATCCAATAAACGATTCATGCCCTTTACGTATGCATCGCACGAATAACTCTCTACAGCCTCCAAAAAATATTTCCGCTTAGCAATTGCTTTTTTAATCACCTCATCGGCCGGGTTATACTTAGAGCCAATAGAAACCTCGGCCTTTTGATATTCCACAAAGTCCAGCTTTACATTTAACTCCACATTTCCCGTTACAGTTACCAGTTCCACCTTTTGCTGATAACCGATATGCTGAAAAACAACCTCATATACACCGGCATCTACAGTCAATACATACTCTCCTTTGGCATTAGCGGAGGTACCGTTAGATGTTCCCTTTATGTATAAATTGGTGTAGCTAAGTGCTTCTCCTTTAGAGTCGGTAATGACACCCTTTATGGTAAATGCAGAGCTAACGTGACTCAATACGAGTAAGAGAAGCAGTATAATTAAACGCATAAAGTGAAGATAAACTCAAATTTGATTTTAGATGCTCACAAATAAAAAAGCAAGCATTTCTGCTTGCTTTTTTGTATTGTAAAGATAGTTTTTACTTATTCTTCGTATTTCTGCGGTTAATAGTCCCCCAGGTATGTGAACGTTTCTTTCTGGGATGAAACTTCAGGCGTTGTTCTTTAGCAGATATTACTTTGGATGATTTCTCCTCGGCTTTTTCAGATTCTTTGAACACGGTAGTATGGTTCATAAAAGTTACAGCTGCTTCTATACTTTGTTCGCTCAACTCTTCTGAAGATGTTTCAATATCCACCGGTGGAAAATAAAACGTTTTATCCGCCTGAATTTCCTGCGCTGCCGGCATTACCTGCTCATTTTCCTGAACCTTAGTTACAGAAGCGGTTGAAGTTTCTGCCTTGTTGATAGTTAACATTTTAGGGGAAAACATTTTTGCGTTCACCTTAGGCTCCGCCACAACCTTTTGCGCAACAGGCTGAGCAACGAGAAATGGTGATGCATCAGCCGGAATAGAAACCTGATTTGCAACAGTGGGTGTTTCGTAGCTAAGAGTACTGTTATAAAGCATATTGGCGGTTACAATTCCACCAATAAGCAATACACCACTTAAAAAACCAAGAACTGAACTCTTTGTAAAAACGGCATGCGGCTTAGGAGCTACAGGAGCGGCTACAGGCTCGCCCAATTCAGCCGAAATACGGTTCCACATACCAAAAGGCGGTGCTTCGGTATAAGCATTCATTGCCTGCTCAATCTTCTTATCGAAATGGTTTATCATTTTTTCTTCCATGTTTATCAAATTATACTTTTTCGTTTTACCCAATAGAACTCTTACCTACATTTCCATACTGTTCTGTAATCATCTTTTGAAGGAGATATCTGGCTCTGGCCAATTGCGATTTTGAATGTTCAATAGCAGTGTTTACGAAAATGCGTCTCACCCAACCTTCAAAGGAGCCTTCGCCCCTGAACTTGTCAATGTTTCTGAAAACCTTTACGAATCCTTCCTGCAATAAATCCTGAGCGGCATTATATTCATTCGCGTAGCGCATGCATACACCAAACATCTTTGATGAAAACATATCATAAAGCATTTGCTGAAACCTGCGGTCTCCTCTGAAACAGCCTTCTCTGATTTGTTCCTCAGAGTAGCCTTGAAACTGAATGTCACTCATTCTCTTGTTTTTAAAGGTTTATCTAAAATAAACTTTTACCGCCTTATATAATGCTAGACAGCAATTTGCCTCAAATGGTTGGCAAACTGGTCAAAACTTTTTTTACGGTGGCTAAAAGCGTTTTTCTCTTCCAAGGACATTTCTGCATATGATTTATGAGAACCTACGGGCTTAAAAATTGGGTCATAACCAAACCCCTGTGTACCTTTCCGATCCTGTAGAATTTCCCCTTCAGTTATACCCGTGAATTGAACGTAATCTTTGCCTGTGTAGTATGTAATCACCGTTTTAAATCGAGCCGTTCGAATTGGATGACTCTTCATTTTATTTAAAACCTTGTTTACATTATCATCAAATGAGGCATTTTCACCGGCATATCGGGCACTATACACGCCCGGTTCGCCATCGATGGCATCAATAATCAATCCGGTATCTTCTGAAAAACATGGAATGTGATAATGTGCGTATAGGTACTCTGCCTTTTGCAGAGAGTTGCCTTCAATGGTATCGCAGGTTTCCGGAAGTTCACCCTCAAATCCAATATCTTTCAATCCAACTATTTCGAGTTCAGGTGCAGCAATGCTGCGAACTTCCATTAATTTGTGTTGGTTGGAGGTAGCAAATAATAACCGCATTCGTTTTGTTTTTGTGGTAAAAGAAGGGTTAAACTATGTAAATTCAAATTTGCACAATCAACACATCCGCTACATTCGTTTCAAAATAATCCATATCATGAATAAATTCCTGATTGTAATTTCTTTTTTTATTGCCGGTCTTTGCAGTGCACAAAGTAGCTTACCAATTAAAAAACTCACCATCTTTAAAAACGGGACGGCCATGATGGTGAAAGAAGGAAACGCATCTACCTCCGGTGGAAATGTCATACTCCCCATTCCGGAACAAACACTTTTTGGCACCTATTTTACCGGAACAGGAAAAGATAACGCAGTAAAAAACATCGTTTTCAGAAATGATACATTGAAGAAGAAAGATCTTTGTCGTTCTATCTGGCAGTATCTGGCAGGAAACATCAATAAATCAGTAACAATATCTTATACACCTACTCAGGGAATTGATAAAACAGTTTCCGGAAAAATAGCGAGCTATGATTTGTATTCCGGAATGCTTAAACTGAATACAGAGAGCAACAAAACGCTGATTATTCATGTCGACAAAATTTATCAAGCCGACTTTAAGGAAGAACCTGTCAGTTTCTACATGGCCGATTCCATTAAGCGCGTTTTAGTTTTAAAACCGGAAAAACCGATTGAAAGTCTATCGCTTCAGGAGATTTACATGACCAAGGGATTTAACTGGCTTCCTCATTACTTTTTGAAACTAAAGGATGAAAAAAACGGACGATTGGAAATGAAAGCAACCGTTGAAAACTACGCTGAAGAGTTGAAAGATGCTGAATTGGAACTGGTTGTTGGCTCACCGCAAATGAGCTACAGCCAGGTGATGGATCCCATGACCTACGACTACATTACCAATACAGTTCCAGACAATAATGACTACAGAAGCCGAAGCGGATATATGCAAGCCAATGCTGTAGCTATGAAAAGTATGGAAGCAGATGCCGGATATTTTAGCAGCAGTTTTACAACCGAAGGAGAAAAAAATGGCGATATGTATATCTACAAAATCGGGAAAGTGACGCTCCCAAATCAGTCTAAAGGGGTGTTTCCGATTGTAGCAGGCAACGTAGAATATAAAGACAAATACGAAGGCACCATCAGCGACTTTACCAATTTTTATTCATCTCGCTATGCGGCAGAAGACAAATCGTTTGACATCTATCATTCGCTGGAGTTGAAAAATACATCCTCTGTTCCATTTACCACTGCCTCTGTCATGGTCATCAACGAAAAAGACCAATTTGTAGCCCAGGATGAATTGAAATACACACCGGTGGGAGCATCCAGCAATATCCGATTGTCAAAAGCAATTGATATTGTAATGAAAAATAACGAGGAGGAGAAAAACAGAGAGGACAACGCTAAAAAAACAGGAAAAGTAGTTTACCACAAAGTCACTATCAAAGGCGCTGTATCTTTGGAAAATTTTCAGAACAAAGATGTAACGGTCAGCATTACAAAGAATGTGTTTGGCACCATTACCAAAGCAGAGGATGGCGGTAAAATCACTATTAATAAGAGTTACAGCTATGTAAACCCCTCCACCAATGTAAAATGGGAAGTGAAATTAGCGGCCAACCAGAAAAAGAATATAAACTACGAATACGAAGTGTTTTTTACTCCGTAGATTTTTCAATATTTGTTTTAAAGCAAAGCTCGTTTAGGTCATTTCAACCCATGTTTAAAATTTGCCATTTTCTTATCGTGTCTTTTGTTGGCTTGATTATACCTCACTCGCTGGCAGGTCAAATCCAGGCAAACTCTTTAAACAGAAATGAACAGATAGAATCATCACTGGAAATAGACTCATCTGTTTATTACACTGACACCATTATTCATTGGATGAGTATTGATGAAGCTATGCTGCTTCAAAAGAAAGAGCCGAAGAAAATCTTTATGAATGTGTATGTCAGTTGGTGCCGCTGGTGCCGGCAAATGAAGGATTCGGTGTTTACTAACAAAGAAATAGCGCATTATATTAACCAACACTTTTACCCGGTTCGGTTTAATGCGGAGCAAAAAGAAACCATAAAATTTAAAGGCCGCGATTACAAATTTATTAATGAAGGAGATTACCATGTTCACGAGCTATCTTTGTTCTTGTTGAACTACCGTCAGTCGTATCCCGGATTTGTTGTTTTCAATGAGGAAGGTAATGTGATACATGTTCGCACATCTACTATGGATGTATACTTAACAGAAAGCTTACTGAACTATTACGGAAGCAATGCTTACCAATCCACCTCTTTCCCAAAATTTGAAGAGGAATTCTCCGGAAAAATACCATGAGTTTAATCGCTCTTTTCAAACATGAATTCTGCTATTTTTTGCTTGCATTACCTGCCCAACATAGAATGGTATTGTCATTTCATCCGGTTCGAGAATGTTATATTAGAAAAGCATGAAAATTTCGTAAAAAGTTCCTTTCGCAACAGGTGTGATATCTATGGCGCTAATGGCCGTCTTACTTTGAGCATACCGGTATCCGGAGGAAGAGATCACCATAGATTATATACCGAAACCAATGTATTTAACGGTAGTAATTGGCAGCACGTTCATTGGAACAGCATTGTTTCTGCCTACGGAAAAGCACCCTTCTTCGACTATTACGCACCCCAACTGCAGGAATATTATCTGAAAGAATGGGAGTCTTTATTTGACTTCAACCTGCAATTACTTCAACAACTCAATACCATTTTAAAAATAGAAACACCTATCACCTTTACAGAAAGCTTTGAAAATGAACCGGGGAATGGAATCACCGACTGTAGAAACTTAAAACCCTTCTTTCTTTCTCGCTATTATCAATCATTTGAAAGCCGACACGGCTTTATTCCCAATCTGAGTATTCTGGACCTTCTATTTCATGAGGGGCCACTTGCCGTCAATTATCTTTCACAACAAAAAAGCCCTGCGTAGCAGGGCTTTTTTGGTATAATGAGCAAGATTGAAAATTACTCGATAGAGATGGATTTAGAAGCTACCCCTTCCGCAGTTCTTACTTGCAAAGTGTAGATTCCTTTTGGCATGTTAGTCAAATCAATATTGGTAGTATAGATGCCTAAAGCGTCAACCGGACGGGTAAACACTTTTTTGCCGGTCATATCCAACACTGCAATTTCGCCATTTGCTCTTACAGCCGTACTCAATTTCAATTCAAAACTTCCGTTGCTGGGGTTAGGAAACACAGATAATTCAGCGTTCAGGTTTTTGTTGTAGTTATTGATTCCGGAAGGAGTGCAAGATGCACCTTGTGCTACTACGTCAATAGAGAATGTTTCGTTACTGTGTGTAGCTGCAATCAACTGCTGAAGAGTGAAAGAGGTGTCGCCATCAAAGAAACCCGGGAATGCGTTACCACTCACCCAACAAGTGCCGTGAAATACGATAGGGTAATTTCCGGTAGCTGCAGTGGTAGTTCCCTGAGTTCTTCCACAACCATTTTCGCCACCATAAAACACCGGACCGGCAGCGTTGGAGGTCCATGTCAATCCACTAGGCAGACCGGTGATGCTATCTAACTGAATAGAATCTACGTTTAACACATAAGAAATAGGAACTCCGTAATCAGCCAAATCTACAGATGCCGGAATGTGAAACTGCAAAACCTCATCATACGGTGTGCTTTGTTTTGCACAAGGAACATTGCCCGGTGCCGGTACGAAAAAAGTGGTGTTTTGCTGGTCGATGGTACATGCCTGACCAAAAGAAACATTAGATACTCCTGCCAATGCAAGAAGGCTGAATAGAATTTTTTTCATTGTCTGTTGATTGTTTTTTGTTTAAGCGTGAAAATAAAAAGAAGCCGTTATTCTTTTGAAATAATTTTTGTGGCAAAACCTTCGTTTGTGCGCAATAAGATAGTGTATAAACCGGCCGGTAATCTCTCCAAACTCAACGAAAAGTCTGCCTGGCCGTTCACATCGATTGCCTGCTCCTGCATCAATTTACCATTAACATCTATTACCTGAATAGACCCGGTCAATCTTCTGGCTGCGTTGAGCGATACAAGCACCAAACCCGAAGTGGGGTTCGGATACACCGATATAGCACTATTTAGCTCAGCGCTAAAATCCTTAACGCCCGATGCTCTGCATGGGTCTCCTTGCTCAATTACATCAATAGACAAATTGAACATGGTCGACATAGTTTGCAAAGTAGCGATATCAATGGTGGTATCTCCATCAAAGTATGGAGGAAAAGGGAAACCGTGCAACGAAATAAATCCAGTAAAATCGAGCGGATAGTTGCCTACCGGGTCATTAGTAGTACCCTGCACTTGTCCGCAACCATTATCGCCACCATACATAATCCCGTTGGCCGGGTTTTGCGCATAGGTAAGCCCTGTTGGGAATCCCGATACGTTTGTAATTACTAATGAATCCACAGTTAAAACAAAAGGAATGGGCGAACCAAAATCAGCCAAATCTATGCTGGTAGGCACTTTTATCTGAATCACCTGATCATAAGCGACACCACGCTCCACGCATGGAATACTATCGGGGCGGGGAGAAAAGGCGGTGTTAGAATTATCAATTACGCACTGCCCAAAAGAAGTGTTTGCGAACAAAACGATGGACGCTAAAAGAGTGTAAATTTTCTTCATTTTTATTTATTGTTTGGCTGTGAATATACAACTTAGGAAACAAGCACAAACAATTGTTTTTTATATACAGCAATCAGAAATATTCATTAATGTTATGATGAATTCATCCGATATTATGAAATATACCATCGCACTGCTATTGGGCATTGTAATGACAAGCGGCTTACAGGCCCAGAATCCTTGTCAATCGCTACGATACAAAGAGCCCATTTTTACAGATACCACCGTTACCAAAGATTTGAGATTTGCCACCGCTGACCCGTATGGAATTGTAGATAATCAAGACTTACTACTCGACATTTACGAGCCCTCAGGCGATACCATCAGTAAAAGGCCTGTCATAATATATATGTATGGTGGTGCCTTTTTAATTGGCTTGAAAGAACAACCTCCTATCCCCTATTACGCTAAATATTACACCTCGCTTGGCTATGTGTTCGTTTCCTTCAGTTATAGATTAGGATTTAACGTCACATTACCGGGCAGCCCGGAGCGGGCGGTGTACCGATCGGTGCAGGACCAACGGGCTGCTGTGCGCTACCTGGCACAAAGAGCCAACCAATACCGTTTGGATACCAGTAAGTTTATTTTGATGGGTAGCAGTGCGGGCTGCATTGCCGGATTTCATTCCACGTACATGGAATACAGCGAAGCAGCAGCATTCTCTACCCCCATTCCGGTATTGGATGGAGAAAATTTAGGCGCTGTGGATACCTGCGGAAATGCGGATTTCAGTTATAAATACCTTGCTCCATTTGCCATCATCAACCAATGGGGAGCTTTGGTAGACACCGGAATGATAGACCCTGATGAGCGCGTGCCTGTGGTTTCTTTTCACGGAGACCAGGATAACGCGGTGCGATATGAATATGGTTACCCGTTTTCCTATCCGGTTTTCCCCTCCCTTTACGGTAGTAAACCAATCCACGAAAAGTTAACACAGTTAGGCATTACAAACGAATTGCACACACTGGAAGGATATGGACACGAACCGGAGTTGACCGACCTTGCGCTACGCGACACCATCTTATATTACTCCAAAGAGTTTTTATACCCGCTACTGCAACCCAATACATCCAACATATCGGGGGCGAGTAACAGCTGCACCGGAGACCCCGTTACCTATTCAGTAAATTACACAGCCGGAAGCCGTTATTGCTGGCAATTTACAGGTAACGGCACTATCATTTCCAATACAGGAAATAGTATAACAATAGTGTGGGCAGATAGCGGTCAGGTCAGCGTTTCGGTGATGGAACAGACGATTAACGGCACTTCCGGAGAATTGAAAAACACGACTACGCAGGTTGTTCCTGCTGTGAATAGCAACTTCCTGTATCAGGTCAATGAGCTGCAGGTTTTATTTATTAATCAAACAACCCATACCCAAAATGTATTATGGAATTTTGGGGACATGACCACCTCCAACGACTTTACTCCGGTAAAAAACTATACCGGTGGTGGCACTTACACCATCACCCTGATAGCCGACAATGGGGTGTGTACCGATAGCTTCTCTCAAACTATCAGTGTAGATTCTTGTCCGGTGGCTTTGTTTAATGTTACCCTAAACAATTTGAATGGAATATTCAACGCACAATCTACCAACACCACCTCGTATCAATGGTTTTGGGGAGATGGACAGTCTATTCAAACAGATTCCCCCAATGTGTTGCATGTATACAATCAAGCGGGAGTCTATGAGGTTATGCTTATTGTAAGAAACCAACTTAACTGTGCCGATACCTTTTACACCCAGATTAACTTCACTCCGTCCGCTATAAACCAAAATACTACGGAGGATTATTTCACGATACTCCCCAACAGTATAAAAGCTAAAACGAACCTACCCGGCTCTCATTTCATTCACATATACAGTATTACAGGGGCGTTGATGAAATCGTTCTCATTCCATGATTATGCGGAGGTAGACTTTACGGGTTTAGCGAATGGAACATACGTAGCCACACTCAATAATAGACAAAGGGAGGCGATAAGTTCGGTGCGGTTTAATGTGCAACGCTAGCACCTTATACTTGCCTATTTATCTATTCACTATTTCACGATTCCACAATTTCTGTCAGCAAATGCAGCTTAGATTAAGGGGAGATTACCTCACCTTCGGTCTATCAACATTTGCATGAAGAAGTTCTGGCGTATTACCAAAAAAATTCTTGTTATAGCATCGGTGGCTGGCTGCCTCACGCTGTTTGTGATTACGCTCACCTCGGCTATTCAGGCCCAACAGGAGCTTCATTGCAAATCCATTGTTGTACAAATCGATTTTGAAACCGGCCTTTCGTTTATAAACGAAAAGGAAATTGAAGATAGAATCAACTATCTGAGTGGGGAATCTATCATTGGCAGAAAAATCACGGCTATTGATTTCAAGACCCTGGAAAATGAGATAGAGAAGAATCCCTATGTAAGCAATGCTGAGATTTTTGTAGACGGCAGTCAGTCCGTTCATGTATCTATTCAACAAAAACGTCCAATCCTACGTGTACTAAACAATGATGGTGTGGGATACTATATCAGCGAGGATTGCGAAAGGCTGCCCCTGCACCCTACCTTTACCCCGCATTTAGCGGTAGCAGTTGGAAACGTAGAAACCGGTCTTGTTCATCGTGATTCAGTAGTGCAGGCGCATTTATTTTCATTGATCAACGAAATTCGGAAGGATGATTTTCTGAACTCCTACATAGATCAAATAGACGTGCTGGCAAACGAAAAGATGGACTTGCTGCCCAAAGGCAGTCTGCACACCATTAAACTGGGCAGAGTGGATAACCAGATAAGTGACAAGCTGAGTAAGTTAAAAGTGTTCTATAAAGAAGGGTTAAACAAACTGGGCTGGGATAAATATCGGACCATCAACTTAAAATATTCCAATCAAGTGGTTTGCGAAAAAAGAGAAACCACGGTAACAACAGATTCTGTTTCATCAAACTAATTATCAAACTATACAATAAACCTTTACACTATGGCCGTACCGCACACTCTTCAAAACCCCATTATCGTAGGACTTGATATTGGCACCACCAAAATTGCCTGTATTGTTGCCAAGCGCGACCAATACGGCAAATTGACCATTCTGGGGGTTGGCAAAACCCCATCGCATGGCGTCATGCGTGGCGAAGTAGCCAATATTAAATTGACTACCGAAGCTATTGTTGAAGCTGTGGCGGAAGCCAAACGGAAAAGCGGACACGATTTTACGAGCGTGTATGTAGGTATTGCCGGCCAGCACATCTCGAGCAAGCAAGGACGCGACATTTATACGCTTGCCAACCCGGATGAGGAAATTGAACGCGAGGACATCGTGCAGATGGTCAACAACATGAATCGCATTGCGGTGGAGCCGGGCGAAAGAATCATTAGTGTATTGCCACAGGAGTTTACCGTAGACAATCAAAGCGGAATACTCAACCCGGTGGGCATGTGCGGCAGCCGGTTGGAAGCCAATTTTCATGTGATTACCGGTAAGGTAACCGCTGCACAAAACATTAAAAAATGCGTGGAGAAAGCGGGCTTGAAAATGGCCGGTTTATTTCTGGAGCCTTTGGCATCTTCTACTGCCGTGTTGCTGCCGGATGAACTGGAAGCCGGGGTTGTGTTGGTGGATATTGGTGGTGGCACTACCGATGTAGCCATCTTCAAAAACAAGATTATACGCCACACTGCCGTGATTCCATTTGCCGGAAACATCATTACCGAAGACATTATGGAGGGGTGCAAACTGCTGAAACCCCAGGCCGAGAAACTGAAAACCAATTTCGGAAGTGCTTTGCCCAAACGAAATGCATGAAAATGAAATTATCTCTATACCGGGCATAGGCGGCCGCGACAGAAAAGAAATTTCGATGCGCACGCTGGCCCATATTGTGAACGCCCGCATGGAAGAAATTTTTGCGCAGGTATACTTTGAGATAAAAAGCAGCGGCTTTGCCAATTCTTTAAATGCCGGTATTGTAATCACCGGAGGGGGCTCGCAGCTCAAGCACTTGAAACAACTGGTGGAATACACCACCGGTGGTTTATCGGCCCGAATTGGATTCCCCACCGCTTATTTAAGCCGCGACAACAAAGAAGAAATGAAGCATCCGATGTTCAGCACCGGTCTTGGTTTAGTGCTGGAAGGATACAAAGCTTATGATGATATGAAAGAAGAGCAGCGCAAAGATTTTTATCCGGAGTTGTTTGCAGTGGCAGAGCCGGAGCAAGCCTTAAATTCAGAGATAGAACCTGCGGAAGTAACAGAAGCCGGCCCTGTGGTGGCTGAGTTCATTCCCGAACCGCAGCCCGAGTATGTAGCTCCTTCTAAACCCGAAAGAAAAGGTTTCCTGAGCAGCATGACCAAAACCTTCCAGAACTGGTTTGAAGACAAAGATGTGAATGGCGACTTTGAATAAAGTGCCTCTCCCTTTACCAACTGACCCTGCAGGAACAAAAATTCTGCAGGGTTTTTTGTTCCTGTAAAATATACCATTGTAAATACGTTTTCTTTGTGCGGAATGAAAGTGCTGTTGCCCTCCTGTTTTCCCTTACACTCGCTGATACTGAACCTAACGGCCGTTATGGTATTCGCCTTGTTAACCCAAACGGGGCAGGCGCAATCCAACATTCGCTATCAAACCATTGCCGTCCAGAAAGACACGCTGAAACTGGATAGCCTGAGTATAGTGCCCGGCACACTCGCTCTCAAAAAGGCAGACGGAACCCTCATTGACTCCAGCAACTTTCAATTTTATGCTTTTCAATCGCTGCTGATCTGGAAACAAAAACCACCCGTTGATTCGCTTAAGGTGTTTTATAGAGTATACCCGTTTGCGCTGGGTGGCGAGTTTTACAACAAGAGCTTTGAAGCCTACCGGCAAAACTCCATGAATCAGTTGGCCAAACCTTTCGTGTATAAGCCGGTAGATGAGCGCGGATTTTTCATCGACTTTGGAGGGCTGGACTACAACGGTAGTTTTTCGCGGAGCGTAGGCTTTGGCACCAATCAGGATGTGGTGCTCAACTCCTTGTTTAACCTGCAACTGAGTGGTATGCTGGGCAACGATGTGGAAGTATCGGCTGCCATTACCGACAACAATATCCCCATACAACCCGAAGGCAATACCCAGCAGATTCAGGAGTTCGACAAAATTTTTATTCAGATACGCAAAGACCGGCAAAAGGTGATTGTGGGCGATTTTGATTTATTCAATCCTGCGCGAGACTACTTTATGCGCTTCTCCAAAAAATATCAGGGAGCCAATTACACCGGAGCCTTTGATATAAAAAAGGCCGGCACCTTTAAAGTGGGGGCTGCAGGCGGAATTTCGAGAGGTAAGTTTTCGAGAAATACCTTAACGGTATCGGAAGGCAATCAAGGGCCTTATAAACTGATTGGCAGCAATGGCGAAACCTTTCTGGTGGTGTTGGCCAATACCGAAGAAGTATTCATCAATGGCGTAAAAATGGAACGCGGTGCCGACCGCGATTATGTGATAGATTACAACCTGGGCGAAATCACCTTTATGCCCCGCAGAATCATTACCAAAGACCTTCGGGTGCTGGTAGAATTTGAATACAGCGAACGAAACTACCTGCGCACCGCAGCCTTTTTAAATACCGAGTTTGAGAGCAAAGTGGCCGATGTGCATTTCAATATCTACAGCGAGCAGGACAGCAAAGGGCAGAATGTGCAGCAAGACTTAAATCAGGATAAAAAAACATTCCTCACTACCATTGGCGATAGCCTGCAGAATGCCTTTTACAGAGGCTGGGACAGCGTGGGCTTCGACCCCAACCGGGTGCTCTATGAAATGAAAGACACCTCCGTTTTCCCCTTCACGTTCCCGGGCATCTTTGTTTATTCCACCGACCCGGCAAAAGCCAAATATGCCGTCACATTTTCGTTTGTGGGCGAGGGCAAGGGAAACTACATACCGGCTACCTCCACGGCCAATGGTCGAGTGTATCAATGGATTTTGCCCACCATTGATTCCGTTAATCTGGTGGCTACCCCCGCGGGCAGCTACGAACCCGTGATTCTGCTGGTAACTCCCAAATATCAGCAGATGTATACCCTCGGGGGCGAACTGCGCCCCGATAAAAACAATACCATTATGGCCGAGGCCGCCATGAGCAATCTGGATTTAAACATGTTTTCGAAACAAAACCAGGAAGACAACATCGGCTTTGCCGCCCGCGCAGGTTACAAGGGCAATTTTGTAACAAAAAACGATTCGGCCCACCGACACCGGCAACAACTGACCCTGGATTTGAATTACGAGTTTTTGCAAAACCGGTTCAACACCATCGAACGCTACCGAAACATAGAGTTTGCCAGAGACTGGAATCTGGCCAATGCCCAAAAACGATGGGACGAACACCTGGCTATAGCCAATTTAAATTACCAATGGGTGGGGCTCGGAAACATCCTCTATCGGTTCAAAACCTTTGTGCAGCCGGGCAATTACCGCGGATTCGAAAACGGACTGAATGGTGTTTTTTCCAAAAACGGTTTCAACCTCAGCTTTCAAAACTCTTACCTGCACTCCACCTCCCCCACCCTGCAAACCAACTACATCCGCCCCAAGGCCGACTTCTACTACAGCAGCCCGAAAACCAAGGGATGGAAAATAGGGGCCCTGTATGACCATGAAATAAACAGTATAAAAGACCTGGCCGGAGATTCGCTCACCCGAAACAGTTTTGTGTGGCAAAACTATAAGGTGTATGCCACCACGCCCGATACCGCCACCAACAAGTTCAACATTGAATACGTGATGCGCTACGAACACAGGCCCGGCAGCCGTTCGTTCCAATCGCCTTTTTTCAGTGCACAAACTGTCAACTTCAACGGGCAAATCAACTCGCTCAAGAACCAAACCCTGAATTTTAACCTCACCTACCGCCATGCCAAAGACAACGACTCGCTGAACAGCCGGCAGCCCGAAAACTTTTATCTGGGCCGGGTAGATTACAACTTCTCGCTCCTCAAAGGAGCCATCCGCTCCACCACGCTCTACGAAATAGGCAGCGGCCGCGAGCAAAAAACACAGCTCAACTTTCAGCGCTCGCTCACCAACCAGGGCGAATATATCTGGCTGGGCGACCTGAACGAAAACGGTGTGAAAGACATTAACGAGTTTCAGCTGCGCGGCAGTTTGATTGACTCCGCCTCCTATATCCGCGTGTTTGTGGTTACGCCCGAGTTTGTAGCCGTCAACACCACGCAGCTCAATCAGGTGCTGCAAATAAATCCGGCTGCGGTGTGAAATCAAAGAAAGGAATCAGGAAAGTGCTGAGTATGTTTAACATCCTTGCCAGTGTTCAGATTATTAAGAAACCTATGCCGACCGGAATAAGAAGATTGGCAACTATTTCAATCCCATTCCCGCTCAACAGCGAAACCCAACAATTAGTGTCCACCACCTTCAACAGCCGAAACTCGCTCTACTTCAACCGGCTCGACCCCAAATACGGTGCGCAGATAGATTTCAATTATGTCAAAAACCGCACCCTGCTCACCACCGGTTTCGAAAACAGAATACTGCAATCGCAGGGCATCACGGCCCGGTGGAACATTGTGAAAACCCTCAACATTCAAACCTCCTACACCAACGGACTAAAAGCCAACGAGTCCGATTTCTTTAAAACATTACAGTATCGCTATACCTTTAATGATGCCTTTGCTGATTTAAGCTACCAGTTTAAAACCACCCTGCGCCTCAGCACACGATATGATTTCTCGATTAAGAAGAATCCAACCGACAGTGTCGGTATTCAGCAAGCGCAGATTCACAAGGCAACACTGAACGCCCGCTACAACCGGCTGGGTAAAACATCGGTGGATGCCACGGTGGCCTATGCCTCTATTGTCTACAACGATAAAGGCTATGTGAACGCCCAGCTCGAATTTGCCATGCTCGAAGGCCTGCGCAATGGCAACAACCTGGTGTGGACCCTCGCCTTTGAGCAAAACCTGACCGCCAATATTCAACTGGCCATTACCTACGATGG
>JADJZU010000007.1 GCA_016715625.1 Bacteroidota bacterium | reverse complement strand
GGTTGCCGCTATAGTCGGTGGTGAGGTCTACGGGATAGCTGAGGTTGCCGTTGCCATTGCTGGCGGGCCGTGGACAGCACGTTTCCGTCATCGTCTATATTCAGTGATACAAAATCCCAGCTGCCAAATGCCGTACTGCCAGCTGTGCGTTACTTTTACGAGCGTGTCGCCATTGTTTTCAAAAACTTTCAGTGCTACCTACCATCATAAATGCTTGTAGAATCATATAAGGTTGTCCATGTTATCGTTCCATCACTTTTCATTGCATATGTTAACAAGCCAAACTCTGCGCTGTCGGTTTGCTCGGTGCCGGCTATATAGATGAATTCATTTCCATCTACCTGTATGCCTGCCGGCACGGCATAGCCGCCATAGCTTGGCTGATAAATGGAACGCCATATCTCGGTGCCGTCTGTTTCATCTAATGCCAGCACCACTATCTCAGAATAGTTATTGATGCTGTCCCACGATACGCCTGTTACATACACCAATCCGTTTTTGCAGTAGATGTCTATGCCAAAATCGCGATAGTCCGATACGCTGTTGTATTCGTAGGTCCACACCAGGCTGCCTGTAGGCGTGTATTTATAAACTACGGCATTTTCCTCCTCGCCTATGTGATAGGTGTTTCCTACTACATATACGTTGTCGGCACTTCCCTTGGAGCCTGTTACGGAATGGGTTCGGGTGGCACTCATAAAATCAAATGCTTTGGTGGGGTGGCCGGTGCGCTCTTTCCAGAGCTGATTGACGAGGGTCTGCGCTTGCATCAGCAGAGGGCTAAGAAGCACTAGAAGAAAGAAATAAGAGCCTTGGCGGGGGGGTATGGGTGGTCATAGAAAGTGGTTTTATAGTTTGAATATCAGGTGTTGTTTTCAAATTGTCAATACCAGTGCTCATAAAATGACAATGGCATGACAGAAGCGGTGTAGCTTAGCTACATAAAAAAAGGGAAGCGATGGTTCGCTTGGTTTAATTCACCCGCACCATTTTGACGGTGGCTATAGACACATGGACCTCCAGATGGTGGAGGCTGCCGTTGAGATAGTGGTATACATTGCGGTGTCCATCGCTGGTTTTAAACTCGATGGTATTGGCATCGGGGTGTTCTACTTTTACAAACTCGGCCTCGGTGTCGTAATAGAGGCGCTGGGCCGCGCGCATGTCGCCAAAATAGATGGACACAATGGAGTAGAGCGGTGGCTCGGTGAAGCGGAAGGTGCCGCGGTAGTTATTGACCACGTATTGGGAGCCGTCATACTTCATGGTGCCCCAGCGGCTGAGTTGGCCGTTTTCGGTTTCGCGGTAGCTTGTGGCTATGAGGCGTCCGTTTTGGAGGGTGAATTCGTAGTCGGAGTAATTGCTGCGGTTGACCCAGAGTATTTTGGCACTGGAGGCACTTTTGATGACATAGCGCTCGATACCATCGGGGAGGCGGTGCTGTGTAATGGTCATTTGGCCGATGCTGTCGCCAAAGAGGTAGATATTGAAGCGGAGCACGCGGGGCTCGGCCGCCTGCAGGCCAAGAGTAAGCAAAAGAAACGGGAGGAGGTATTTCATGCGATGCACCGGGACTTGGGATGGGGTATTAACAAACCGGCTCCGGAAATAGTTTTCCGGAGCCGGGAGTGGCCGTGCGATTGGCGGCTGTTATTCGTTGATAACACTGGCGGCAATGTATTCGCGATTGAGCCGGGCAATGTTGGTGAGTTTAATCTCCTTTGGGCATTCGGCTTCGCAGGCACCAATATTGGTGCAGTTGCCAAAGCCGTCTTCGTCCATTTGGTTGACCATGGCAATGGCGCGGTTGTTGCGCTCGGGTTCGCCCTGTGGCAGCAAGGCCAGTTGCGATATTTTGGCCGATACAAAGAGCATAGCGGCACTATTTGGACAAGCAGCTACACAGGCACCGCAACCAATGCAGGCGGCAGCATCCATGGCTTTTTCGGCATAGGCTTTATTTACCGGCAGGTTGTTGGCATCCTGTGCTTGCCCGGTGTTTACCGATACAAATCCGCCTTTGGCAATAATGCGGTCGAAAGCGCTGCGGTCGGTCACCAGGTCTTTGATAACCGGAAAGGCCTTGGCGCGCCAGGGTTCCACATAGACGGTGTCGCCATCTTTGAAGGAACGCATATAAAGCTGGCAGGTGGTGGCGGCATGCTGCGGACCGTGGGCGCGCCCGTTGATATACATGCTGCACATGCCACAAATGCCCTCGCGGCAGTCGTGGTCGAAGGCAATAGGGTCTTCGCCCTGGCGAACGAGGTTATCGTTGAGCACATCTACCATCTCCAGAAAGCTCATGTCTCCGTTGATGTTGTCGATGCTATAGTCGACCAGTTTGCCGGGGGTGTTGGCGTTTTTTTGTCTCCAAACTTTGAGGTTGAATTTCATAATTGTCAAATTATTTATAAGACCTTACTTGTAATTTAATATTCTCATACACCAGTTCTTCTTTGTGCAGCGCGGGTTCGGCATCCACGCCTTTAAATTCCCAGGCAGCAGCGTAGCGGTAGTTGTCGTCATCGCGCTTGGCTTCGCCATTGTCCTGATACTCCACGCGGAAGTGACCACCACAACTTTCGTTTCGGTTGAGGGCATCTATCACCATCAGTTCGCCCAGTTCAATAAAATCGGCTACACGACCGGCTTTGTCCAGCTCCGGATTAAACTCACTGACACTGCCCGGCACTCGCACTTCTTTCCAAAAACTTTCTCTTAAGTCTTTAAGTAAATCAAGTGCTTTAGTCAAACCTTCTTCGGTGCGCGCCATGCCGCAATATTCCCACATGATTTTGCCCAAGCTTTATGAAAATCATCTGCGGATCTTTTTTCCGTTGATGGATAGCAGTTTTGTGTTCTTTCCTTCACGGCATTTTCAGCTTCCACAAATGCCGGGTGGTCGGTCGGAATAGGCTTGGTGAAAATTTCATGGGCCAGGTAATTGCCAATGGTGTAAGGAATTACAAAGTAGCCATCGGCCAGGCCCTGCATCAGCGCACTGGCACCGAGGCGATTGGCCCCGTGGTCGCTGAAGTTGGCTTCGCCCAGTGCATAGCAACCGGGGATGGTAGTCATTAACTCATAATCTACCCAGAGTCCACCCATCGTATAGTGCACAGCCGGGTAGATTTTCATTGGTGTTTTCAATGGATCTTCGTTGGTAATATTTTGATACATCGGGAAAAGTTCTCCATAGCGAGCTTTTACCACATCTATGCCTAAGCGTTTGATGGCATCGCCAAAATCAAGAAACACACCAAACCCGGAAGCTACTATCCCACGACCATCATCGCATGCTTCTTTGGCAGCACGAGAGGCGATGTCTCTAGGACAAAGGTTACCAAACGATGGATACTTGCGCTCTAAGTAATAATCGCGATCTTCTTCTTTAATGTCTTCTGCTCTTTTCTTGCCTTCGCGAATAGCTTTAGCGTCTTCACGAGATTTTGGTACCCAAACCCGTCCGTCATTACGTAACGACTCAGACATCAAAGTTAACTTAGATTGATATTCCTCCCGTTACCGGAATACAGGTAGGGTGAATTTGAGTGTAGCAAGGGTTGCCAAAGTAAGCTCCTTTTTTGTGTGCTTTCCATGCAGCGGTAACGTTGCTGCCCATGGCATTGGTAGATAAGAAAAATACGTTTCCGTAGCCACCGGTGCAAAGCAAAACCGCATGACCAAAATGGCGTTCTGTTTCTCCATTCACCAGGTTTTGAGCAATGATACCACGGGCTTTGCCGTCAATCACCACTACATCAACCATTTCGTGGCGAGAATACATTTTACGTTACCCAAGCCCATCTGGCGTTCTAGAGCTTGATAAGGCACCAAGCAGCAACTGTTGTCCGGTTTGCCCACGGGCATAAAAGTTCTGATCACCTGCGAACCGCCAAAAGAGCGATTGTCGAGCAAGCCACCGTAATCGCGCGCAAAGGGAACACCCTGCGCTACACATTGGTCTATGATATTGCGCGATACATCGGCCAGGCGATATACGTTGGCTTCGCGTGCGCGGAAGTCACCGCCTTTGATGGTATCATAAAACAAACGGAACACAGAGTCTCCGTCATTCTTGTAGTTTTTGGCGGCATTGATGCCCCCTTGTGCGGCAATGGAGTGTGCTCTGCGCGGGGAATCCTGAAAGCAAAATGCCTTCACCTTGTATCCCAGTTCGGCCAATGAAGCCGCTGCGGAAGCACCGGCCAGTCCTGTTCCTACCACTATTACTTCAGTTTACGCTTGTTGGATGGGTTTACCAGCTTTGCGTGTTCTTTGTAATAATTCCATTTCTCGCCCAATGGTCCGTCTGGAATTTTTGAATTTAATTCTGCCATAACTTTATTTTTCAATGATATATTGAATGAACTCTTAAATTAATTTACTAACCCGAAATATATCGAGATAGGCATCAACGCAAATAACAATGGAATAACAACTGAAAATGCGATGCCGGCATATTCAATAGTTTGGTTGTATTTAGTATGATTTACCCCCAACGATTGAAAAGCACTTTTGAACCCATGAAGCAAGTGCCAAAAGAGAGAGATGCATCCGAATACGTAAATGGACACCACTAATGGGTTTTTAAAAACTTCCAACATTCTGCCGTATAAGTCTATTTCATTGTGCCAATCAGTTAAACCTTGCTGCATTCTGTTTGGTATCCAAAAATGTGCAGAGTGTATAACTAAAAAAATCAACAACAACGTGCCAAGTAAGCCCATGCTACGGCTATACCATTTACTTTTGGCAGGAGGGTTGCTGTAAGCGTATTTTACCGGGCGGGCATCGCGGTTTTGTTTCCAAAGCATAAGCCATCTACAATGTGAATAATAAAGCCGGCCACCAGAACAAGTTCCATCGCACGAATTATTGGGTTGGTTCCTATAAAACTGCCCCCAGTTGCTAAATGTTTCTCCACCGTCATTAAACCAAATCATGGCGTTGATGGTAGCATGGATAACTAAAAAGGATATAAGAAAAGCCCTGTCAAACTCATGACTACTTTTTTTTCCGATTGAACTTTTAAATGAGACCAGGATTTTCCATTCGTGAAGTTTTGTTTTATTGGCCCCAAATTTATAGTAAAGTGAGGAGAAAATATCTTTGACGCGTTCTTTATGAACAAAAAATTGCGTAACATTTTTTGAACACTAATTGTTCATCCGGCAGCTACATAGTCGGCAGATAGCTGTAAGGTGCATTTAAGGAACCGTTGGCGGCAATGGTAGCTCCGTATATCATATCGGAGTTTTCCTGCTGCCATTGCGGAATAATTCGGCTGATAATCATATTGCCAAAGTCTTCGCTGGCATCGCGCGGAAGTTCGTTGGGGAGGTTATCAATAGCCATTACATCTATGGAGGCAGGCTGAAATGTTTGTATTAACTCACCCGTGTGAGGATTGTAGCCATAATAAGGGTCGGCAATGCTGGAGGCATATAAAGTGGAGGGCACTGAAGAATCCGGGGCCACATCGCAGGTAATGTCACTGATGATTTTAATTCTGAAATCATTTTCGCGCATTTGCCCGCGGGTAAAAAAAACAGGGATTCGCTTATCCCAGTAAATGCCGTTAATCATCACATCGGCTGCTTTGGTAAAAGGATAAAAGTTGCTGCTATACTCCTGCGGGTGAGCGTGGTAGTCATCTGCATCAAATTTTTCGTGCCCGGCGTATGATACATATCGCGAACTCAACTGCGTGTACACGGGCTCGTCAAACTCATTGTAACAAAAATTGTAAGGGGCTACTTTTTTGACACCCAACACATCGAGCATAAAGGCCGCGCCCTCGCTCACCCGCCCGGTGCCGGTGAGCACTATTTTCCAATTGGGCAAATCAAGCTTTTCCAGTTCTTTCTGCGCTTCGGCAAAATTGAGACAGTCAATCATTTGCCGCAGCCGGAATCGAGAGGTGCGAAATCCAATCATACGGATGGCATGGTAAGCACCTACAATACCGGCCCAGCGCCCAAAAGCGATGACCCGTTTACCTTTTTTATCTTTCATACATTCCCAGTCCATCAGGCGAATGTTGTTCTCCAAAATGTGCTGCAACATTTTCCGGTTGTGTGGTTGCTTTTTAATCACATGCGAAAAATAAACATACGCTTTGCCGGGCAGCAAAAATTCAATCGGCACTTCTTTTACACCCAGTAGTAGGTCGCAGTCCGTCAAGTCTTCGTTCATCTTTATGCCCTGGTAAATAAACTCCTCGTTGGTAAAGCAGCGATATTTACAAGGCTGCACCACTACCTGTATGTCGGGGTTTCGCTCGGTTAAGAATTTACATTGAGATGGGGTGAGCGGAACGCGGGAATCTCTGGGAAACTTTTCCTCGCGAATTATGCCAATTTTCATAATGGCAAAAGTAGAAAAAAGGTCCAGCCAATATTGCCGAAAGGGTGTTTGGCAGGGCGTTTGCTATATTTGCGTAGTTCTTTGAAGTTACGGGGCTGACTGGTATTGACGGGAGGTCTTGATAATAAACCGGCATGCAGAGCGTGTTCATAGCTCTTAAATCCATGGATACAACAATTTTAACTGGCGAAACTAATTACGCCATGGCTGCTTAATCTTAGAGATTAACCACCATTTGCTCTGCGCTTGAGGCACCATACACAGCGCACCAGCAACCAAAACCTGGTGACGCTTGCCGTAAGCATCATCTACTTACGGCAAGTTGATTGACAGATGTAAGAAACAAATTGGAGGGTTACTTATCCGGCTTGTTTACGAAAACCAATAAGTAACTAAGCATGTAGAGAGTCTATTGCCAACTTATCCGGACGTGGGTTCGATTCCCACCAGCTCCACAAAAAAAAGCCTCCTGATTTCAGGAGGCTTTTTTTATGAATTTGACAGCTCTTACTATTCGCTGGTTTTTTCTGTAACCGGTGATTTCTTTTTCTTGCTGATGGTAAAATGAAAGGTTGTTCCCTCTCCCGGCACCGAATCGAACCAGATTCTGCCACCATGCAAATGCACTATTTTCTTGCAGATAGCCAGCCCTACTCCGGTTCCGGAGTATTCAGCATCGGTGTGCAATCGCTGAAATATCCTGAATATCCGCTCTTTAAATTCTTCTTTGATTCCTATCCCGTTATCCTGAATGCTGATTTGCCACTCTTCGGCATTTGAGCTGCCCGATACTTTTATCTGAGGCTCTTTATCTTTTACAAATTTCAGCGCGTTATCTATCAGGTTTTGCATAATTTGCAATAACTGAGAAGGATCGCCCGATACAGTAGGCAAATCTTCTACTATCAACTGTGCATTGGCTGCCTTGATGGTGCTCTCGAGGTTTTTGGAAATCACTTCAGCCACATCTCTCAAATTAACCGGCACAAAGGGCTTGGGGGTAGATGAAATTTTAGAATAAATAAGCAAATCCTGAATCAGGGTTTGCAAGCGCTTGGCACCGCTCACACTAAACTCAATAAACTCTACGGACTCTTTGTCAAGATTATTTTTGTTGCGCAACTCCAGCAATTGCAGATAGCTGGCAATGGTGCGTAACGGACCCTGCAAATCATGCGATGCCACATAAGCAAAGCGTTCCAGCTCTTCGTTGCTTCGCACCAAATCATCATTTCGCTTAATCAGTTCCTGCTGGGTTTGCTTTAAATCGCTGATGTCAAAAATCATAACCATGCCATAGACAATTTCCCCCTCGGCATTGCGAATGGGAATATGATGCACGCGCATGGTGCGCTCAAAAAACATTTGCTCAAACTCCTTGACCTCCCCATTCAGTATGGAACGGTATATATCGGCTACGCGGTCCATCTCGGTTGCTCTGATAACCTCGTAAATTGTTTTACCCTCAATTTCCTCCTTTGATTTGCTGATTGTGCCCACCAACGGACCTTCTGCGAGTATGTAGCGCATGTCCCTATCAAAAATGAACATGGCTGCTTTGGGAAGGTTTCGGGCAATTTCGCGATACAACTGCTCGGAGACTACAATGTCCTCTTTTGCCTTTTTGATTGGCGTAACATCAGAGGCCACTCCCAATATATTTTGCCCTTATTATCAATTGATGGGATTACCTTTTTCACCACACTCAACCAGGTTTTTTCACCCGTTTTGCTGTTGACAAACGCCTGCTCCGGAAACGAAACCTCCCCTCCTTTTTCTATCACATCTTTGTCCTGTGCTTTAAACAGTTCTAAATCGCCATGGCTAAAATGGAAGTCTTCATCGCGCTTGCCCAGCATTTCAGACTTACTGATGTTGTAGTAGTCGGCCATGGTTTGGTTGATGAGTAAATATTTCCCCTCCAAATCCTTTACAAACACCAGACCCGGTGAAGCATCAATAATCTGACTTAAAAATGCCTTTTGCTTTTCGAGTTCTGCCTTGGTTTCCTCAATTTCCTGCGTTCTGATTCTTACTTTTTCTTCGAGCTCTTCGTTAAGCTTTTGTAATAAGTGCTGATGCTTTTTACGGTCGGAAATATCACGCACGTGCATTAGCAAAGCAGGCTTGTCTTTAAATGTAATAGGGGCTACGCTAATCTCGATAGGCAATACCTGACCGCTTTCGGTTAGGCACTCGCTTTCGAACTTGGTAATTTCTCCGGAAATAATTTTCGGCTGCCGCTTCCTTATTTCAGGATGCACCGAAACAGGCGATATATCATAAATCGACTTGCCCAAGAGATTATCGGCTGTCGTATTATGTAGCTTGCAGGTAGCTTCATTCAAATCCAGAATAATGCCATCGTGACTTTCCACATAAATAGCATCCGGAGAGTTAATGTAAATATCCCGAAATCGCTTTTCGCTGTGAACCAATGACACTTCAGCCATCTTCCGTTCCTTCATTTGCTGGTTCAACTTTGCATTAGCCTCTGATAATTGGCGGGTGCGGGTAATTACTCTGGACTCCAAATCTTCTTTGGCAAAAATCAACTCTTCCTCCAACTCCTTTTGCTTGGTGATATCGATATGTATCCCAACTGAACAGACAAACTTACCTTCGCTGTTGAATACCGGTTTGCCATTTACACGAATCCAAATTCCTTCTCCGTTCTTCTTGCGCATCTTAATCTCATAGACATCGCTCAATCCTTTTTTGCGCATTTCCAACTTCTGCTTGGAAAGTCTTACAAAATCTTCGTTGTAGAAGTAGTCGAGGATATTTTTGCCGATTAACTCAATTTTGGTGAAGCCGAGATTTCGGCAAAACTGATCGTTGGCATATAGTATTTTGCCATCGCTATTGACACAAAACACTCCTTCGTTAATCCATTCAACTATGCTGCTGAATCGAATATCGACCGAAACGCCATCGCTATCCGATACTTTTATGAAGTCAAGGTTACTCTGTGTTGGCATTCGTAATAATGACACTTTGGTTCAAGGTGGCGCTACAACCGTTTATCTAAAAGTATTCTTTTTTGTGTTTGCGTCTGTGTGGTACAAGCCTCCGGCCTAAACTTTCAAGTCGGTGATGGATACTCCTTCGAACTGTAGAATAAAGTCTTTTCCAAAAACCTGAGCAGGCGTTTTGGCCCCTGTGGCCGGCAATCCATTTAAGAGGCGTTTGGTTATTTCGACTGCAGCCAGGTAGGTGATTGTGTAGCCTTCGGGCAATTCCATTAATGCTCTTTTTTCAACACCAAATCCATTTTTGACTTCGCCCCAAATGAAGGTTTTAGCATTGGCTCTTTCTGTGGCATCAGGGCCGGCCGGACGCTTTTTAATCTTTCGTATGATGTAATTCTTGACTAAGGAAGATTTCAGAATAAAACCAATGTAATTACTCAGCTTCATGCTCTCAATTACCTTGGAAGGCACATAATTATATACCGTGATATTGGGAATTTTGGTGGAACGAAAAGCAGTAGAAATGTCGCCCCAAGGAATAGCTACGAACTCTCGCTCACGGTCATCCACATGAATGGCTCTTGTGAGCGAACCGGCCTTTATGTGCTTTAACTTGCCTTTCCTTCGCACCATACAACCATCGCCCATACTTTCGGCTACGGTTATGGCTGTGCCATGAGAAATCCGTCCACCTTTTTGCAGCAAAGCCAATTGCAACGTATCGGCAGTAGGTAACACATCTTTTAAATAAGCCGACAAACAATCGGACGGCACTACATCAAATCCCACTCCGGGCATCATCAAAATGCCAGCCTCCTTTGCTTTATCATCCAGCTTAAAGATGTTTTCGAAGACCTGAAACTCTCCTGTAATATCCAGATAGCTGGTTTTAGCCTGTAGGCAAGCACGAGCCATAATCTCGGATGTGAACTTGAACGGACCCGCGCAATGCAGAACAATTTTAAACGGCATCAACCTTTCGGCAACAGATGCCGCATCTGTTAAATCAAATACCAAATAGTCCAGTTTTAGATCATTGGCCAGCGATTTCACTTTAGCTTCATCTCGCCCGGCCAGAACAGGCTTTAAACCCTGTTTTACAGCATGTTCGCTAATAAGTTTGCCGGTGTAGCCGTAGCAGCCATAAATGAGAACATTCTGTTTCTGAATCATAAAAACAAATAAAATTTTAAGTCTAATGTATAAAGTTCATGGAAACCATTTACGAAATTATGAGTTAAGAAACAGGAAAGAATTTATGAAGATCTCTTGTCTTACTTTGTCAAATCTTCACGCGATTGGGGTTTTCGGTCTATCTGCCACTTAAAGTCGGACAAATACAACTGTTCATCGGTCAATAGTTTGGTGGGTGTAAACACTGCCTCGGGTTTTGCTATAAATACTATGCGGTCAATCTTTTTATTGGCAAAATAAATAGCAATGTTTCGGCTGAGTGCTTTGTTATTTCCGATGTATTTCTCCTTTTCATCTTTACCAAAATATAGACTCTCGGCATTGCCTTCCACATCCATTTTGGAGAGTTCGTTGTCCTTGAAGTATCCAAAAATATTGGTGCCTTTTATCTGGTCAAAATATTTTTTGCCAGAAGGCGATACAATAAATCCCGAACGGTAAATAGTCAACTTATCCGCTTTCTTGTTCTTAAGAACCATGAATATGGTGTCTCCACTCATTTGTATGCCATCGCTCCACAACACCGGTTTATAAAAGAACCGGAATGTGGAATCCTCGAACGAATAAAACAGACTATCGCATACACCCTGCATTTGATTCATATACATCCTCACATGACGGTAAGCGTAAAAATTGCGCACAGAGTCTCGCTCACTTTTGTTCATGCTTTTCAGCGTATCGGCAGTTAAGAACAAGGAATCTTTTTCCATCTTATAAATCAGCAATGGATGCCGGGTGGCCATGATATATTGTCTGGATTCGGAATACTCACCATACTCGCCAAACAATTCGGTATCCATAGATGTATCTATCCATTGAAAGTGGTAGTAGGCTCTTCCAAAACCTTTTCCGCGTTCGTAATACAAACTATCGGCTAACAAGGTTTGAGGAGGGTTAATTACTCGAGTATTGCGTCCAAACGAAGCCAAATCACGCTCACTGTCAAACCAGCCATTGTTGCACAGAATACGGCTCTCTTTATTGATAATCTCTGTATTGCCGAAAAAAGTGGAACGTTTGGTTTCCACATTATACTTCAGTGTATCGGAGGTAAGGTTATAGTTAGGATCGGTGATACTAACGTTCCCGTTAAAAAAAACCTCGGAGGTATTGTTGTAATAATACGCCCGCTTACTAAGTATGACTGAAGAATCGCGGAGCACTCTTCCTCCGCTCACATAATAGGCAGTTTTGTTTCGCACATCATAAAAAAGTTCAGCGGTATACAGTTTCATGTTAGAGTCAGAAATACGCGCATTGCCATTGAGCGTAGCAAACTTGGTATTGCCATCATAGTGCAATACATTGCTGTATGCATTGATGGTGTCCTGTTGAATATGAATATTCCCCCAGGCATCCACACTGTTTGTCTCTTTATCGATCAGGGAACTGTCGCACCACATCAGCATTTCGTCTTGCTTAAGTTGTACGTTGCCCACCAACCGAGTGTAACTTTTCCCCTCTATCTCCTGAAACTTTAGAAAATCGGCATTGATAATCTCCACCTCTTTTTTTTCCTGCGACAATACAAACGCAGGAATCGCGATGATGAATAACAAAAGAAGACGCATGTAAGATGAATGAAACGAATCGACTAACAAACGATGGAACAATTGATTAATTGCTCTCATTGTATTTTTTCTCCTGACGTTCTTCGGCTTTTTTGCTGCCCAAAACGTTTATACGGATGTAGCGATATGGTCTTGCTTTAATATCTTTCAAAAGCACGTTCATATTCAACACAGCTGAATCGACAGAAGCATATAGTTTGTCGTCTTTAATCACCTTGCCTAAAGTGCCTTTGCCGGCATTGATATCGTTTACCAACCCATTCAATTCACCGATGGTGGTATTCAAATTCTGAATAGTTTGCTTGAGATTTGCCTGCTGCAAAGAATCGGAAACTGCAGAAAAATTCTCGAGGATATTGGTAATCTGTGCATTGTTTTTCTCTACATTCCCGGTAATGGCTTCAAGGTGCTTGAACGTAAGTTGCAGGTTTGCTTCGTTGGCGGCCAGTATAGCGTTTAGCTTATACAAAGCCTGATTCAACTGAAGTATGGTGGTATTTACACCATTCGGATTTTTCTCATCAAACATCATTTGGAGCCCGTAAATAGTAGTATCCAACATGGGCATCATTTTGCGCACCTCGAGCATAATGGGATCAATGTTTGCGCCAATTTGCTCGGTCAGGTCTTTCTTAAAGAACGTATTGATGGTGTCGCCATCAGCATAAAATTCATCCGACTCACCAAACACCAATTTTATCTTTTTGCTTCCCAGAAAATCGGTAGAAAAAAGTTGCGCATAAGTTTTTTCACTTTTGGGTATTCTAAAATCTGTTTCCAGGTCCAGACGAACAACAATTCTACCCGTTTCGTGGTTGCGTTTCATTTCGCCCACACGACCAATTGGAAATCCGTCAATCTCTACCAAGTTTGATTTATAGAGGCCATCCACCCGTTCAAACACACAGTAGTAATTATTCTTCCGCTCAAATACATTGATGCCTTTTAGGAAATAAAAGCCAAAAACAAATATGACGATGGTGATAAAACTGAAGATACCTACCTTATATGGATTTGACACGGATATAGATTTTTACCAAAAGTATTTTTTTGACAGACAATATGAAACGAAACCTATTAACGAAGCAGGAGCGTTTTATAAATACGAAGCACATAGGCTTTTAAGCGCAAATCTGCTTCCAGTATATAGTTGGGATCTTTGTATTGAAAAGTAGCTGTGAGCATATACGCTGTTTTTCTCTTCTCTGAATATACTACCATATCGTATCGTGTAAAATTGCTTGCCTTGGTTCTACGGTAATAATGAGTATGGTAAAAGAATGCACTTTCACCGCTGGCGATTACTACCGTATCGGTGGTGTAATCAAAATCGGGCGGTGCTACCCGGTCGGGGTAAGATTTGAATTCACTGATGATAAAACTATCCGCTACAGACTGCGCATCGCAGGGAAGATAGCGCAATGTAAAAAAGGCAGTGAGCGGTGCGTTGTTGATCACATGCGGCAAGCCGACATCGGTAAACTCAAAGCGCTGGTCGCGCATCTCCCTATCGAGGTGATTTTGTGGCTTCCATGCATCCGGAATATTGAAAACATATTCGTTGGTTTCCACTTTTTTAATGTTTCTGAAAATGAGTGTATCGGTTTGTGCATCAATAGTCAAAAACAGTATACAGCATAGTATCGAAGTGTATTTTTTCATAGCCCTGCAAACATAAGCGATAAGCCTTTGCAGCACGCACATGTTAAAATGTGCTGCCCTAAATTACATACAACTCAAATTTTGCTTCCGTTTTATATTTTGGCATCATTATTACACACATAACGAAAAACAAATCATGAAAAAACAAATTGTAACGCTCTTTGTACTCACACTCTTGCTCTCCACAGCAGCAGAGGCTCAGAAAAACCAAATTGAGAAAACGTGGTATAACCAAGAAAAAACAAGCAAAATCAGAGTATTCAAGACCACCGATGGTTCATTTGCCGGCAAGATTGTTTGGCTGGACGAGCCAAACGATAAAGAAACCGGTAAACCCCGCACCGACAAAGAAAATCCGGATGAAGCCAAAAAGAGCACACCACTTATAGACCTGGTGATACTTCGCGGATACAAACCATCGGAAGAAGACCCGAATGTGTATGTAGGCGGAAAAATTTATGACCCTAAAAATGGTAAAACCTATTGCGGCAAAATAACCTTCAAAGGCAATACCCTAGACCTGAGAGGTTTTTTATGTAACGCCACTTTCCTTGGCAGAACATCTACTTGGTCGCTTGCGGAATAAAGTTTTTCGGCTAACCTATTGAAGCGCCTTCCAAAAAATGGAAGGCGTTTTAGTTTCATTTATTTTTTTCGCCCTACTTTGAAGTCACTCTTCCATATTCCGCAAGCCGCACGGCACATGCTGCTCAGCACGCTGGCTTTTGCTGTAATGAATGTTTTTCTAAAGAAAGTGAGCCATTTACCCAGCATGGAAATTGTGCTTTTCCGCTGCCTGGTGTCTTTACTTATATGCCTCTATATCCTGCGCCAGGAACAAGTGGAGTGGCAAGGCAGCAACCGAAAACTGTTGTTGGCACGAGGCATTTTTGGAACATTAGCACTCTTCACGTTTTTTAAAACGTTGGGAGAAATGCCGCTGGGCACCGCTGTTACTATTCAGTATTTATCACCCATTTTCACAACCATTATTGCCGTTTTTGTATTAAATGAAAAAGTGAAATCCGCTCAGTGGCTATTCTTTCTGCTCTCCTTTGCGGGGGTCCTCGTCATCAAAGGTTTTGACACCAGTATATCGATGAGCACTTTCATGTATGGTGTAGCATCGGCAGCATTTTCAGGATTTGCCTACAACATGGTTCGAAGTTTAAAAGGCAAGGAACACACGATGGTGGTGGTGCTTCATTTTCAATTGGTCGGTGTCATTGCAGGGTTTTTATTTACCATATTCAACTGGATGACACCTTCGCCCATAGAATGGTTTTATATGCTGATGATTGGTTTATGTACCCAAGTAGGACAAGTGCAACTTACCAAAGCTTTACAGATGGGAAAAGTGGCGAACGTTACTATACTCAACTATCTTGGCGTTATCTACGCGCTCTTTTTCAGCATAACGCTCTTTGGCGAAAAATATCCGGCCACGGCTATCGTAGGCATATTACTGGTGATGACGGGCATCGTGTTAAACTTCCTGTTTCAGAAATATGATTCCAAAATAGTAGCTGAAGAAGAACTGACTACTATTGAAGAGTAATTTAATTCATGAGCGAATCATCCACCTTTCCGGAAAACTTTAATCAGCGTATGAAGATTAAGCTGGGCGAGGGCTTTGCTGCGTTCATAGCCGGCATGCAGGAGACACCGCCCACCTCCATACGTTTAAATCCGCGGAAGCCCATTTCAAAGTTTGATACCGATGAAAAAGTCCCGTGGTGCCAGACCGGACGATACCTGCCTACCCGACCTTCTTTTACGTTTGACCCGCTTTTTCATGCCGGTACCTACTATGTGCAGGAAGCGGCATCCATGTTTGTGGAACAAGCCTGGAAAAGAATTAATCCTGTAAACAAAGCCATACGCGTGTTGGATTTATGCGCAGCTCCCGGAGGCAAAAGCACCCACCTGCTATCACTGATGAGTGATGATAGTTTACTGGTGAGCAATGAGCTGATACCGAATCGCAACGCAGTGCTGCGCGAAAACATAACAAAGTGGGGACAAGCCAACTGCATTGTTACACAAAACAACCCTTCTGATTTTACTAAGTTGGGGGAATACTTTGACGTGATTCTGGTAGATGCTCCGTGCAGTGGAGAGGGGATGTTTCGCAAAGACAAAAACGCCATTCATGAATGGAGCGAAAAAAATGTTGCGCAATGCAGTCTGCGACAACATGATATTTTAAAAAACGCCATATCGGTGCTGAAGCCCGGAGGATATATCATCTACAGCACATGCACGTTTGAGCAGGATGAAAATGATGCGCCCATCGCCTATTGTATCAACGAATGCGGCCTCAAACCTATATCCATTGACTTTCCGGGTATTACAAAAACACCCCGCGGATTACAGTTTTATCCGCATTTAAACAAAGGCGAAGGATTTTACATCGCCCTTATGCAGAAACCAAATAATGAGGCTGTTTCATTGGACGCAGCTGTTAAAAACTATACCCACAATGCTGATGTGGCTGCAACAGCTACGCCATTTCTGGAGGATAAAGAAGCCTTCGTAATCTTTAAACGGGGCGAGCTGATTTTTGCCATACCCAAATTTACTTTTCAAAGTTATCAATGGATAAACTCGCACCTCTTTGTAAAGCAAGCCGGGATACTAGTGGGGGAACAAAAGGGCAAAGACTTGATACCCGCACATGCCATGTCACTTAGTGTACATTTGAATAAATATATACCCCGAATAGAGATTAACGAGCTGCAAAGTATAGCCTATCTCAAATGTGAGAGCATCAAGATTAACAGCGATATTCGCGGCTGGGCTGTGGTTACTTTTAATCATCATCCACTGGGCTGGATAAAATTGATGGACAACCGCGCGAATAATTATTACCCACGCGAATGGAGAATACTGAAAGATAAGGCGTAAAACTAACGCTTCACCGCTGCCCTTTCCCAAGACCGCAATCCAATTACATTCGCGTCCGCTATGTCACAACTGGACGAATTACAAAAAAGAAAAACCTTTGGCATCATTAGTCACCCCGATGCCGGTAAAACCACGCTCACCGAAAAACTACTGCTGTTTGGCGGAGCGATACAATCTGCAGGTGCCGTAAAAAGCAATAAGATTAAGAAGACTGCCACCTCCGATTTCATGGAAATTGAAAAGCAGCGTGGTATATCGGTGGCTACCTCGGTAATGAGTTTTGAATATTTGGGTAAACTCATCAATATTCTGGATACGCCCGGTCACAAAGATTTTGCAGAAGACACTTACCGAACGCTTACGGCTGTAGATTCAGTAATTATGGTAGTGGACAGTGTAAAGGGAGTGGAAGCGCAAACACGAAGGCTGATGGAAGTGTGCGCGATGCGCAAAACGCCCGTAATTGTTTTTATCAATAAAATGGACCGCGAGGGCCGCGACCCTTTTGACCTGTTGGATGAAATAGAAAAAGAACTCAAGATACGTGTGCGGCCCCTCTCCTTCCCAATCAACCGCGGAAGTTTATTTAAGGGCGTTTATAATTTGCATAAAAAGTATTTGAATCTATTTAAACCCAGCACAACAAAAATTGCTGATGAAATTATGCAGATTACAGATATCCATGATCCGGAATTGGAAAAAGAGATTGGTGAAAAGGATGCCGCTCAACTGCGCGAAGATGCAGAAACCGTGGAAGTGGTTTACGACAACTTCGACATTAACGAATATCTGAAAGGGAATCTTGCTCCTGTATTTTTTGGCAGTGCTGTCAATAATTTCGGGGTGCAGGAACTTTTGGAAACATTTATAGAAATAGCGCCAACTCCACGAGGCCGAGAAACGGATGTGCGGTTTGTGGAACCGGAAGAGAAAAAAATGACCGGTTTTATTTTCAAGATACATGCGAACCTAGACCCCAAACACCGCGACCGAATTGCCTTTATGCGTATAGTCAGCGGGAAGTTTGAAAGACACACGTATTACCATCATGTTCGCCTTGACAAAAATTTCCGTTTCAGCACCCCTGTTACCTTCATGGCGCAGAGCAAAAATATTGTAGATGAAGCTTACCCGGGAGATGTGGTTGGCTTATACGACACCGGTAATTTCAAAATCGGGGATGTGCTCACCGAGGGTGAAAATTTTCAGATAAGAGGTATTCCAAGTTTCTCTCCGGAGATTTTTAAAGAATTGATAAACACCGATCCGATGAAGAGTAAGCAGTTGGAGAAAGGAATTGCTCAGTTAACCGATGAAGGAGTAGCCCAGTTGTTTACCCAGCAACCCGGCAACCGGAAGTATGTGGGAACGGTAGGTGAATTACAGTTTGAAGTTATTCAGTATCGGTTGTTGCATGAGTATGGTGCATCTTGTCGTTTTCAGCCAATCAACATGACACGTGCCTGTTGGCTGCGTTCCGAAGATGAGCAGAAACTTCAGGACTTTATTCGATTTAAACAAACAAACATTGTACAGGATAAAGATGGTCACATGGTTTACCTGGCCCCCAGTGATTGGTTCCTGAAAATGGAAAGAGAAAATAATCCGGCCATCGAATTCCACTTTAACAGCGAATTCAAAACAGAGATGGTATAGTGTATGTGGTAGATAAAAAACAAAGCGGGCTGGTTCGATGAATCAGCCCGCTTTAGTTTGATAGAAACAGGTATTACAATTTTTCGATTACGACAGCACTAGCTCCACCTCCACCATTACAAATACCTGCCGAGCCATACTTGCCGCCTTTCTGTTTAAGCACCGAAATTAGCGTGCAGATAATTCTTGCACCGCTGGCACCCACTGGATGCCCGAGCGCTACTGCTCCGCCAAACACGTTAACCTTTGCCGGATCTATACCAAGAAGCTGAGTGTTAGCCATAGTAACATTCGCAAAAGCTTCATTGATTTCGAAATACTCTACATCTTTAATCGACAAACCCGCTTTTGCCGCTGCTTTAGGCATCGCCAAAGCCGGAGAAGTTGTAAAATCATCGGGAGCTTGTTCTGCATCGGCATAGCCTATCAACTTAGCAATTGGTTTTAGACCGAGCGCTTTTACTTTGTCTCCGCTCATGAGTACGACTGCGGCAGCACCATCATTTATCTTGGATGCATTTACAGCAGTAACAGTTCCCTCTTTACCGAAAGCAGGTTTCAGGGTTGCTACTTTATCAGCACGTAGCTTTTTGTATTCTTCATCATCTTTTACAAATGTGCTCTCTCCACGTCCGGCAATTTCCACCTCAAACAACTCCTCTGCGAACCAACCGTTTTTATGCGCTTCCGCAGCACGTCTGTAGCTCTCGATGGCGAAGGCATCCTGATCCTCGCGCGTAAAATTGAATTTTTTAGCACAACGATCGCCACTGTTTCCCATCATTTCTTTAGAGTATGGATCTTGCAAAGCATCACGAACAATTGCATCCAGCAATTCTCCATTACCGTATCGATATCCATTGCGGGCATTAGACATCATAAAAGGGGCATTGGTCATGCTTTCCATTCCTCCCGCCACCACTACTTCTTTATCGCCCAGCATGATGGATTGCGCTCCCAGTATGATAGCTTTCATTCCGGAGGCACATACTTTGTTGACGGTAGTGACAGTCGCATTTACATGCACGCCTGCAGCAATAGCCGCCTGGCGAGCAGGCGCCTGTCCGGTATTTGCCTGTATCACATTACCCATAATTACTTCCTCCACATCGTTGCCGGTAATTCCGGCACGTTCAATCGCTTTCTTTATTGTTTGTGCACCCAACTGCACAGCCGATAACTGACTTAAAACACCACTCATGCTGCCGATAGGCGTGCGCGCCATGCTTACAATGAATACCTCTTTCATGTTGTTTGATTTTTTGTGGCGGCAAATGTAGAAATTAACCACAGAGATGACAGGGCTGGATAGTCCGGCACTTAAAAACTTCAAATCCGGCTGAAGACAGTTACTTGATCTCCGCAACCACCTGCAACATTCGATCGCGGATTTCGGCAGTGCATAAATTATTGATGCTCCCCTCGTGGGTGTGAGTCAGTTGACGGTCCGGATGAAAGTTCCCCTGTTGAATGTTGTTCCCCACCATTTTGTATGCATCCCGAAAGGCCATTCCATTCACGACTAGTTTGTTGATTTCTTCCACACTAAACAAATCATCAAACTTCGCATCCTTTAAAATATCTTTTTGAACCTGAATTTCCTGAAGGGAATAAGTGAGCATAACCAAACATTCTTTCATAGTATCAATAGCCGGAAACAAAATGTCTTTGGTCAATTGCATATCGCGATGATATCCGGATGGCAAGTTATTACAGAGCAATGTCATTTCATTGGGTGAAGATTGCAATCGGTTGCATTTGGCGCGGATGAGTTCAAACACATCCGGATTTTTTTTGTGTGGCATAATACTGCTCCCCGTAGTGAGCGCCTCTGGAAAGGAAATGTAAGCAAACTGCTGGTTCATATACAAGCAAACATCATAGGCAAATTTGGACAGCGTGGAGGCAAAACCAGCGAATGCCACCAAGGTTGCTTTCTCCGCCTTACCACGTGTCATTTGTGCATAAACCGAGTTGTAGTTCATGCCATTGAAATGCAGCAATGATGTGGTTAAGCTCCTGTTTAACGGAAAAGCCGAACCATAACCAGCACCGGAACCGAGCGGATTTTTATCGGCTATTTTATAGGCAGCAGTCAGCAGTTCCATATCATCTACCAGACTTTCGGCATAAGCACCAAACCATAAACCAAAAGAAGAAGGCATGGCCAACTGAAAGTGTGTGTATCCCGGCAATAAATCGTTTTTGTATTGCTCACTTAACGCTTGCAAGCGATTGAACAACTGCAACACTAATTGGGTTATTTCCTTTATCTCCTCTTTTAGATACAGTTTGATGTCGAGCAATACCTGATCATTCCGTGAGCGACCCGTGTGTAGTTTTTTTCCGGCTTCACCTATGCGTTCAGTCAATAACTTTTCTACTTGCGAATGCACATCTTCTACCTCTTCTTCCAATACAAATTCTCCGGCCTTTATTTCCGTTAATATCCTTTCCAATCCGTCTTTAATCTGCACAGCTTCTTCCTGCGTCAAAATTCCTATTTGCTCCAGCATAGCTGCGTGTGCCATTGAACCAACTACATCGAAGCGTGCCAGTCGCAAATCCCAAATGCGATCGTTGCCTACAGTAAAATGTTCAACGACTCTGCTTTGCTCGTTGCTTTGATAATTTCCTTTTTGCCAAAGTTTCATAGAATTGATTTTTATTGAGCAGTAACAAGATGGAGCGAATAGTTGTGGAGCAACTGAATATAAGTTTTTATCCCCTGCTCTATCTCACTAACCAGAATAAACTCATCGGCACTGTGTGAGCGAGCAGAATCGCCCGGACCCAATTTTACAGCTATCCAGGGCATTAAGGCCATATCGGATGTTGTTGGTGAGCCATACAATTTAATATCAAGAGCTTTTGCGGCCTGCACAAAAGGATGTTCGATATTTATAAAGGAAGGCTTGATTCTCGTAGAGCGCTCTTTTACTTCGCAGCTTACCTGCTTACGAATAATTTCTAACACTTGCTGATGTGTGTAATACTCATTCAACCGAATATCTACTACAAAATTACAGGTGGCCGGCACTTGGTTGTGTGAATGACCGGCAGTAATCACAGTAACGTTCATGCTTACATCACCCAACCATGGCGATGATTGCGGAAAACGGAATTGACGAAACCACTCAATATCCTTCATGGCCTCGTAAATAGCATTCAGTCCTTCGTTTCGCGCAGCATGTCCGGCTTTACCTTTGGAAACACAATCAAGCACCAACAATCCTCGCTCAGCCACCGCCAAGTCCAGCTTTGTTGGCTCGCCAACAATCGCCAGATGAATATTGCCCAAGGCCTCTACAATGCTGCTGACACCACCATTACCGGATATTTCTTCTTCAGCTGTAGCGGCAAAAATGAGATTAAACGGAAGGTCAGGTATATCATGATAATGAAGAAAAGCAGCCATTAAAGCTACCAAAGGTCCACCGGCATCATTACTCCCTAGTCCATACAACTTATCACCTTCCAAGGTAGCCTCATAGGGAGGTCGAGTATAGCCAGCATTGGGCGCTACCGTATCGTGGTGTGAATTGAGGAGTATGGTTGGCCTTGCTGCCTCAAAATATTGATTCTTTACCCAAACATTATTTCCACTACGGAATACAAACAATTTCTTTTGCTCTAAAAAAGAGAAAATTCTATCCGCTGTTTTATCTTCCTGACGACTAACAGAAGGTATGGCTATCAATTCCCGAAGGAGGGAAACGGCTTCGTCTACCAATTCAGGCCTTAATCCTTGTTCCATATCCATTTAGTTTTAAAGCCAGTTGACGAACATGAAGCGCATTCCCAATCATTACAGTTTGCACTCCATTTTTAATAGCTTGGAATGCGTTATCAATTTTGGGAAGCATACCCGAAGTAATAGTGCCTGACTGTTTCATATCGGCTGCGGTTTCCAACGATATTTCTGAAATCACAGTACTATCATCCTGCACATTTTCCAGCAAACCATTTTTTTCGAAACAATAAACCAGCGTGGTTGCAAAGTACGGGCTCAGCGACTCCGCTATATACTGAGCAATGGTATCGGCATTTACATTCAGTAACTGCCCTTGGTCATTGCAGGAGATGGGGGCAATAACCGGCACCATATTTTGCTCCAGAATACTTTTAAAAAACGAGACATTTATTTTCCCGGGGAGCACATCACCTACCCATCCGTAATCGATATTTTTTATCGGGCGCTTGACAGCCGGAATCAACTGTGCATCTACACCACTCAGGCCCAGCGCAGGACAGTTGTGCGTTTGCAATTTTGCGGTAATACTCTTGTTAATCCATCCTGCATACGTCATAGTAACAATTCGAATAGTATCTTCATCGGTAACTCTTCTACCATCTATCATTTTGGTTTCTATCCCAAGTTTATGGCTGAGTTCAGTAGCCAATTTACCACCACCATGAATCAGCACTTTATTAGAAGGTAGAGAAGCAAAATCGGACAAAAACCGGCTCAGCAATTTCTCGTTGTCAAGAATATAGCCCCCTATTTTTATGACATATAACTCTTGCAACATGACTATAAATTTTGCAGCATTTTTTTCAATACGGTTTGTGCGGCAATGACACGGTTACCTGCCTGTTGCTGAATAAGACTGTAATCGCTGTCTATCAGTTCATCTACCAGTTCTACGTTCCTACGAACCGGTAGGCAATGCATTATTTTTGCCTGATTGGAATCCTTCAGTTTCTCAGGAGTTAGCAGCCAATCGCCATTTACTTTGGGTGTGGCACCATAGTCATGGAAGGCAGACCAGTTCTTAACATAAACAAAGTCAGCATTTTTTAAAGCCTCATTCTGGTTGTATTCTATGCGGGCTCCTGCCGTAAACTGTTCGCACAATTCGTATCCCTTCGGGTGAGTAATAACTACCTCGGCACCGGAGGCTACTGCCCACTCCGCAAAAGAATTTGGGACTGCTTGCGGAAGGGCTTTTACGTGTGGCGCCCAGGTCAACACCACCTTGGGCGGTGTAGTGCTTTTCCTATTTTCTTGTATGGTAATTATATCAGCGAAACTCTGCAAAGGGTGACGGGTGCCCGACTCTAAACTAATCAACGGTTTGTTGCAATAAGTAAGAAAGCTATTCAGTATTTGTTCTGAGTAATCTTTCTCGCGATCTATCAAGCCCGGGAAACAACGCACACCCACTATATCGCAATATTGTGCTACCACCGCAGCAGCCTCCCGAATATGTTCACTTGTGGAATTATTCATAACCGCTCCATCCTGAAACTCAATTTGCCAGCTTTCCTTATCGAGGTTAATGACCATCACATTCATGCCTAAGTTGTAAGCAGCCTTCTGTGTGCTCATTCGAGTTCGCAAACTCGGATTTAGAAACAGCAAGCCCAGCGTTTTTTGTTTACCCAACTGAGCATCAGCCAATACATTTTTCTTTATCGCAAATGCTTCTTGAAGTAACAAGGATATATCTCCGGCATCAGCCACGGATGTAAACTGCTTCATACTAGGTAATCTGTTTAATTGTTGTAGAAAAAGACTCCAGAAAATAATCGGCCTGTGAGTGATTGATGCAAAGCGGAGGTAATATTCGCATCACATTTTTATGGGAAGAAGTGCCTGTAAAAATGTGATAATCTTGCAGCATTTTGTTGCGTAAGCCGGCAATCGGCTCATTCATTTCTATACCAATCATGAGGCCCAAACCGCGCACTTCTTTCACCTGTGGTATAGACTTCAATTGCTCTATCAAGTAGTGCCCCAGGGCACTGGCATTTTGCATCAGGTTTTCCTCTTTGATAATATCTAACACCGCTACAGCGGCTGCGCATGCCAGGTGATTTCCACCAAATGTAGTTCCGAGTAAACCATATCTGGCTTCAAACGAAGGATGAATCAACACACCGGCAACCGGAAAGCCATTGCCCATTCCTTTTGCTACTGTAATAATATCGGGTTGTATAGCCGCGAATTGGTGGGCAAAAAACTGACCGCTGCGTCCATATCCGGATTGTATTTCATCCAGTATCAAAACAGCGCCATGTTGCTTGCACAGTTTGCTCAACTGAGTTAGAAACTCAGCATCCGGAATGTGAACTCCACCTACTCCCTGAATGCCTTCGATAATTACTGCGCAAACGTCATCACTAAATGATTGTTGGAGAGCCTCTGAGTTATTCCATTGCAAAAAAACAACTTCTTCGGATGCGTTTATGGGTGCACAAATGCTTTTATCATCGGTGGCGGCAACAGCCAGCGAAGTGCGGCCATGAAATGACTTACGGAAAGAGAGTATCTTCTTTCTGCCGTTTTTGAAAGAAGCTAATTTCAACGCATTCTCATTGGCCTCAGCCCCCGAGTTGCACAAGAATAAATGGTAGTCGTTATAACCGGATAACTCGCCTAACTTTTCCGCCAGTTCCACTTGAATCGGAATTTTAACCGAGTTGGAATAAAATCCAATTTGACGCAACTGTTTTTCTATAGCTTCCACGTAATAGGGATGACTGTGGCCAACCGAAATCACGGCATGCCCGCCATACATATCCAGATATTTTGTTCCGGCATTATCATACAGATACGCTCCCTCGCCACGCACCGGTGTCACATCCATTAAGGGATATACATCAAATAGTTTCATATTAAAATGCGGAGGGTTTAAGCTGTAATCCGGCACGTTCAGGAAGTCCGAATATGATATTCATGTTTTGCACTGCCTGACCCGATGCACCTTTCAGCAGGTTATCAATCACAGAAGTAATAAATACATATCCGTGTCGCTTTGCGAGATGTATAAAACATCGGTTCGTGTTTACCACCTGTTTCACATCTACTTCATCTTCGCAAAGGGTGACAAACGGATGAGAGGAATAATATCGATTATACAATTCCTTCAACTCAGCGATAGACAAATCAGTATGTGTATACATTGATGCAAAAATACCTCTGGTAAAATTGCCCCGCTGAGGAATAAAATTCAATTCATGGGCAAAGTCCGGCTGTGCTTTTAGGAGGACTTCCGAAATTTCGTGCATGTGTTGATGCTCAAAAGCTTTATACACCGAAATGTTGCCACTACGCCAACTGAAATGCGTGGTGGCGCTCAATGACTGTCCGGCACCGGTGCTTCCGGTAGTGGCCTGTATGTGTACATCATCATTCAGCTGCTTGACAACCGCCAATGGTAGTAGGGCCAGTTCTATACAAGTGGCAAAGCATCCGGGGTTGGCAATACTTTGAGCAGTAGCAATTTCGGCACGATTAAACTCCGGTAAACCATATACGAAAGTTCTGTTAGCTATTGTATTTGTGGTCTGATGTCTGAAATCCTGACTCAAATCAATGACTACCAAATTAGCAGGCAAATCGTGATCGGTTAAAAACTTTCTGGCAGCTTGATGACCACTACACAAAAACAGCACCTCCACATCGGTGTGGTGATGGCTCGAAAAAAGTAAATCTGTTTCTCCGGTCAAATCAGGATGCACCGCTTGCAACGGACTACCCGCGTGGCTAGTGCTTTGCACGAATGAGATTTCGGCAGCCGGGTGCAACAACAACAAGCGAATCAACTCGCCACCGGTGTAGCCAGCACCACCAACAATACCGACCTTAATCTTTTTCATGGCCGGTGTTTTGTAGATTATTTACCTGAAAATAGATGCCGGTTTGGTTCCCGAAAATTTTGGTAAAGCCTTTTACATCCTCTCCGCTCCAGGTTCTATTCATTTCGCCATAGCTTCCAAATTTAGCCGACATTAAATCGTGAGCGGATTCAATGCCTAATAACTCAAAACGATACGGCAGTAGTTTTACAAAAACTTTTCCGGTAACAAATTGCTGTGTGGAGCTTAGAAAAGCTTCGATATCACGCATAGTGGGGTCAAAGTATTGGCCTTCGTGCAACCAGTTGCCATACCATGATGCCATCTGATCTTTCCAATACAATTGCCATTTTGTAAGCGTGTGTTTTTCGAGCAGATGGTGTGCTTTGATGATAATGATGGGGGCTGCTGCTTCAAAACCAACACGTCCTTTTATTCCAATGATAGTATCACCCACATGAATATCCCGCCCGATAGCGAATGGCGATGCGATTTTCTGCAAGTGTTGAATAGCAGATACCGGATTATCAAATAACTGCTCATCAACTCCTTTTAACTCCCCCTTTTCGAATTGCAACGCAATCTCTACACTCTCCGTAGCAGTAAGTGGAGTGGGATAAGCAGAATCCGGGAGGGGATTTTGTGAGGTCAGTGTTTCGCGACCACCAACCGATGTTCCCCAGATTCCTTTATTGATACTATAAGCCGCCTTTTCAAAATTCATGGTTACCTTATTTTCTTTCAGGTAACTAATTTCCTGTTCGCGCGAGAGTGTGAGGTCGCGGATAGGTGTAATAATTTTTACATCCGTTGACATAATCTGAAAAACCATGTCGAATCGCACCTGATCGTTGCCGGCACCGGTGCTGCCATGTGCTACTGCTACACTCCCGATTTCTTTAGCGTATTTAGCCGTAGTAATAGCCTGAACCATACGTTCAGCACTCACGGAGAGGGGGTAAGTATTATTCTTAAGTATGTTGCCATAAATCAAATACGTGATTACATCGCGGTAGTAATCATCTCGTGCATCTATGCATTTAAATGACGCTACACCAAGCGATTGAGCATGCGCTGCTATTTGCTGCACTTCTTCATCTGAAAAACCTCCGGTATTTACGGTCAGGGCGTGCACTTCATACCCCAATTCCTTTTTCAGGTAAATAGCGCAAAAACTAGTATCCAATCCACCACTGAAGGCCAGCACTACTTTATTTTTTTTTGTTGTCATGATTCTTCGTTTAAAAAATGATTGAAATGATTTTGCTAAGCCATCCCCTCTTGTTATCTGACTTCTCCTTAGCTGCAGCGGGAGTCTGGGCTTGTATCTGTGAAGGATTGTAAAGCATGGCTGTGCACAAGCAATTTTTACGCTCCTTACTTTGGAGGATTGGGAAGTTTACACAACTGGTGCAGCCCTTCCAAAAAGCTTCATCATCCGTTAACTCTGAGTAGGTAACCGGTTCGTAGCCTAAATCCGAATTAATTTTCATTACAGCGAGGCCGGTGGTTAATCCAAACAATTTGGCATCCGGATATCTGGTCCGCGATAGCTCAAAAATTTTCTCTTTTATCTTCTTGGCCAAACCACCTTTTCTATGGTGCTCCGCCACTATTAATCCGGAGTTGGCTACATACTTACCATGACTCCAGGATTCTATGTAGCAAAAACCCGCCCACTCACCATTGTCGGCAAGTGCAATCACAGCCTTACCCTCCAGCATTTTTTCGCGCAGGTATTCAGGAGTTCGTTTCGCTATTCCGGTACCTCGAGCTTTGGCAGATGACTCCATTTCGGCACAAATGGTTTCTGCAAAACCGATGTGCTGTTCATTGGCAATTACAATTGAATAATGTTTATGCATTGAGTAAATAAGAATTTAATGAATAAATGAATCTACTGAGGCCATAGCAAAACGGCATTGGCATGGCTGGCCCCAAGGGCATGGGGGAAAAACTTCAAACCAAGGGTTTGAAGGAGACAACAAGATTCAATATCAATTACGGAGGAAGAAGGGAGTAGACAAACTGGTGCTGATGGAGTGAGCATCCACAGTAAGCGCATCTCCTTTAAGAACAAAGTTCTTAATGACTGCGGCTACCTTAAAAAACGGAACAGAAAACTCTATTCCTGATAAAATCTGCATGACAGAGATTTTTGTGTTTAAAAATTAAAGAGCGCGAAAGTGAAAAAAAACGGGACTATTCGATACACTTAGTTAAAATATTCACAAATAAATTTTGAGAGTGGTTAAGAGAAAAACTCTCGCATGTTACTTTTGGGTGACATGCGAGAGTAACTGGGCAGGTAAAAACAAAAGAATACGAACACAAATGAGAAAGCCAAACGCAGCTCACATTCTCCCTTTCAAATCTGAGGAAGTAAACACTAACTGATGAGATTCAATCTAGTGTTTTACTTTGGTTCAGCCTACTACGGCCATAGGCAGCCGCACCAATCACCAGCAGTATAGCGCCACCATCTATAGGGGCAGCACCACTGCCCGGTGCCGGCCCACCCATTCCTTGTCCTCCGCCCCCACCTCCGGGTTGAGCTGGTAAATCATGCACTGAAAAGAGAATTACTATTGCTGCAAACGCTGTATACAGTTTATGTTTCATGATAATTATTCTAGAATTAATGAACGAAAATTTTGCGAATTGATAATTTGCCTGCCGCAGCAATATGCACTACCGCTACCCCTTTAAAATTCACAGGTAAGGAAACTACACCGCCCGAACCGAAAATTGTAGCACCACTAATTTCTTGTCCGATCAGGTTACTTACCTTTACATCTGCTACACCTGAGATTCTTTGCTTGATGTGCAATTCGTGGTTACGAACAATCACATTAGCCATTAAATCCCCCTCCGGATTTACAGAAGTAATGTCGGGTTCAAAAACAACAGAAAAACGATCTGCATAAGAATAACCACCGGTAAACGAAAATGCAGGTGCCTCCGCTGACAAATCATACAAATACCCTGTAGATGCATCTCTTAAATAGGCTCGAAGGCCTGGTGTATTTAACTGAATTGCCTGTAGTGTATAGATTCCATCCACGTTTACCAATACTTTTAGAGGCAATATAGTTTGCTCATTTATCACATCGGTAACATGTATTGCGTAGGCACGATCGGGCAAGTTGAAACTTAACTGAATGGTACTACCGGCCGGCATTTTTACAGCATCCATCTCCGCATCAAACTGAGGCGAGGCATCCATATTAGTGTAGGCTACAATTTCGTCAGAATTAGTATTGTCCGACAATACTAAACGGACTTCATTCGGCAACACATCCTCCACTTTGAAATAACCCGAAAAAGAAGCTGCGCGAACTGTATTATTCATCTCCAATGTAGAGTTTCCAGAGGCTTGCACAAAAAAACCCTGAGCGATTCCAATACTATCTCTGGCTCCGTTTACACCCGTCACACCGTTATGGCTTCCCCAGTTACCCGAATATTCGCCTGTAGTTTGAAATACATAGTAGCTTGCCCCCATTTCACCCGGGTTCAGCGCTTTCAACGCACTCCATCGAATGGGTGATGGATATGGATTTCCTATAAGATTCCACCCGTCATCTGCGGGCGTAGAAGTTGGAGTATTGGTAATAGCAATGCTTTGCGGCCCATCATTAGGCTGGCCTGTAAAGTCAATGGTATAAGGTGCGCCTTCATAAGTGCGGGCGGCAATACCTTTCATTGGACTCAGAACATTTCCTGTACCTGTATAACTTAGCCAACCTTCGTAATAACTACCGTTTACGATGCTCAATGCCTCATTGTATTCCTGAAGGTTTGGATATGGACTATAAGCATACCAGCATTGCACGGCATTCTGCCCAAACACGCTGAAGTCATCAGCCAGATCTGCCACGGTGGTGGCCACCGGTGAGCTGAAGTTTCTGTAGCCATCTGCAGTATTGGTAATGAAGCGCTGAACGGTCACCGGTCCGTTGATGGTACCAGTGTAAGTGTTGGGTGAAAAAGTATTGATGTAGGCATTATTGCGCAGCACCAAAGATGCACCCGTGGTGGTGAGAGTGCCGGCCTGCATCAGCATAAAGGAATCTACGTTCAGCACCGTTCCTGCATTCAGCGATGCTCCGTTAGTATTGTTCAACCTGAACTTGCGCAACGACAGCTTGCCGCTGATAGTTTGTGCTGCTGCTCCCTGCAACACAAGAAAACCTGTGCCGTTGATAACCGAACCTGACCCAGTGCCTGCATTTACAGATTTGTTGACTATCAATGAAAGCGGGGTGCCGAGAAAAGTGTTGTTGTTCACGGTAATGGTAGCTCCATCCTGTATGGTAAGCTGTCCAATGCTAGGACTATTAATAGTGATGACCGGAAACTGTCCGCCACTGGGCGAAGAAGGGATAACCACATCTACAGCCGGTGCCGTGATGGGTGCTGAGCCCAAACTCCAGTTGGTAGCCAAGTTCCAGGCTGTGGTGTTGCCCAGCCATGTGTTTGTCTGAGCCATTACAACAGAGGTTGTAATGTAAAATAGCAGAGTAAGCTGTTTCTTCATTTGATTTATGTTTTGATACTTCGCAAACAAGTGATTAGTTCTTTGTATTACTTCGTTGAAATCCCCATTAAATTAGGTTTTACAAAAACCTACTCTGCCACTCCGCTCATGCAGAGTAAGTTGGCAGAATAGGTTTATCAATACTTATTCCTTTACACAATGCCCGGTCCACACACGCTCACCGCTGGTTACACGCAATACATAACTGCCCTGTGCCACCTGCGAGGCATCCATCTGATATGCTGATGAAGTAATCTTCTCTGTCCAAACCAACCGGCCTGTTACATCATAAAATGTTGCCGTAGCTTCTTCTTCCACCAAATAAGGCAGAGAAATCATAATAAAGTTCAGGAAAGGATTGGGCGATACCTGCAAGTTCAGGCGCTGCAGGTCTTCTGTTCCTACTCCCGTTACGTTCACACATTCTGAAGTATCTGCACAACCTGCGCTGTTGCTTACCCGCACTGCATAACTGCTGTTGGCGGTGACTGTGTAAGTGGCAGCAGTTGCCCCGCTGATGTCAGCAGAGGTGCCGCAATCGAACCACTGATAGCCGGCTGCCTGCGACACACTCAGCACATTAGCCGTTTGTGTGATGGTAACATCCGGCAGTGCATTGACGGTAACTGTTTCTTCGTTGGATAGCACCGTTGGCTGCTGCACACAACTTGCGTTCGATGTCATCTCGCATTTGTAAACATCATTGTTGTCGGGTGATGCATCTGTATAACTTGCTGAGGTAGCTCCGCTGATATCGGTATTGTTTTTCTTCCACTGATACAACGGTGATGCCCCTCCGTTGACTGGTGTGGCAGTGAATGTTATCGGCTGTCCGTCACAAATACTTGATGAAGAAGTAGCAATGCTTACGGACGCCACCACATTAGTATTTTCTGTAAGCGTAATGCCGGCAGATGAAGCGCTGCCCGCAGTAAGGCAAGATGCATTACTGGTTATGTCGCAGCTTACCACATCACCATCAACGAGCGAAGTTGAAGCGTAGGTGCTGCCGGTTTCGCCCGAGATGTTGTTGCCATTGAGCTTCCATTGATAGGTTGGGTTTGTTCCTCCGTTTACAACGGTGGCTGTGAAGGTAACGCTTGCCCCGCTGCATATAACTGTCTGTGAGGCGCTGACAGATACAGATGGGGTAACCAGCGAATTGATGGTAAGTGCTGCCGGTGACGAACTAACCGTAGCCGGAACTGCACATGCATCGGAACTGGTGAGCTCAAGTGTTACTATATCTCCGCTGACTAATGTAGCAGACAAGAAAGCATTGCCTATGGCTCCGGATACATTCGCGCCATTTACTTTCCATTGATAAGCGGGACTATTGCCTTCGCCTGTAACCGCAGAGCTGAAGTTAATATTGTCGCCTTCACACGCAATGCTGACAGATGGTGTTACAGAAACCGTAGGTGCAAATGTTGATTTTACAAATACACTCTTGTTGTTTGATGTGGCCGTAGTTGGCGATGCACAACCTACACTGCTGGTGAGCACACAGCTGAAAACATCAGTGCTCAGCAAAGTTGAAGTAGCGTAGATAGCATTGGTAGCTCCGCTGATGTTGTTTCCGTTTTTCTTCCACTGATAGCTAGGTGTACTGCCTCCATTGGTAGGATTTGCACTAAACGTTACAATCTCTCCGGGACAAATAGAATCTGTAGAGGCCGTTACTACTACCGATGGCGTTACACTGCCACTTACCGTAATAGTAACTGCGTTTGAAGTTGCAGTGGATGAAGCTGCGCAATTGGCATTGGAAGTCAATACACAGCTTACAATGTCATTGTTGGCTAAGGAAGTACTGCTGTAGCTTGAAGAATTGGTGCCTACATTGTTGCCGTTTAGTTTCCATTGATAAGCAGGAGCATTTCCACCATTAGTTGGTGTAGCAGTAAACGTTACTGAGTTACCGCTGCATATGGTAGTTTGTGTTGCACTGATGTTGACAGATGGCGTTACCAGCGGATTTACCGTCATAGAGATGCTATTTGAAGTGGCTGTTGTTGGTGATGCGCAATTGGCGTTTGAAGTCAGCACACAGGTTACCACATCATTATTGGCAAGCGAGCTGCTGTTGTAAGTAGCAGTATTGCTGCCCACGTTGTTGCCATTCACTTTCCATTGATAAGATGGCGATGCTCCTCCGTTTGTTGGTGTGGCTGTAAAAGTGGCACTGCTTCCGGCACAAATAGTAGTGTTGGCCGCGCTAATAGTTACACCCGGTGTTACGTTCTGAGTAAGGGCAACTGTAACGTTGTTAGAAGTAGCAGTAGCAGGGTTGGCACAGCCGGAATTGGAGGTTAACACACAGCTTATTATATCTCCACTAAGCAGTGAAGAACTGCTGTAGGTAGAAGAAGTGGCACCGGAAATGTTGTTGCCGTTTATGCGCCATTGATAGGCCGGTACATTACCGCCATTAGTAATGGCTGATGTAAAGCTCATGGAAGTACCTGCACATACCGGATTTTGTGTGGCGCTGATACTGATGGTAGGTGTTACTGTTCCACTGACTGTGACCGGCAAGGTAGATGCGGGTGAAAAGCCACAGGAATTAACCCCCACTACCGACACGGTGCCTGCAGTGCTTGAAGTAGTTACGCTAATAGACGTTGAAGTTGAACTTCCTGTCCAGCCATTTGGCAATGTCCATGTATAAGAAGTTGCGTTAGCTAACCCCGGCACAGAATAGGTTTGTGCTGTGCCGCTACACACTTGTGTGGCACCGGTGATGTTGCCTGGGGCAGTGAGTGGGGCGGTCCGTACAGCTACTGCCAGGGTTCGTGTGGGAGAACTGCATGAACCGTTGTTGGCTTTAACACTAATGGCTCCGCCATTAGCTCCGGAAGTGGTGGAAAGACTATTGCTGGTAGATGAACCCGTCCAGCCACCTGGTATTGTCCACGTATAAGAGGTAGCGTTAGGCACTGCAGTAACGCTGTATGTGTTGGACGTATTAAAGCATACAGTATCGTTTCCGCTGATAGCACCGGGCTGTACAGGGGTTTGATTCACCGTTACGGCCAATGTGCTCGGGGTGGAGTTTCCGCAACCGTTTACTGCTGATACACTTACTGTTCCGCCTGCTGTGCCTACTGTTGCTGTAATACCGTTACCTGTTGAAGAACCCGACCAGCCAGCCGGTAAAGTCCAGTTATAAGTAAAGCCCGATACAAATGTAACAGCATATGAGCTAAGGGTGCCTGCACATACGGGGGTTAGGCCAGAAATGGTTCCCGGTTGTGCAGGGACTGTGATTACACTGATAGGTCTGGTTTGCGGGGTAGAACTGCACGGGCCGTTGTTTGCGGTAACACTTATTGTGCCACCCGATGTTCCCACTGTTGCAGTGATGGAGTTGGTGGTAGACGAACCCGACCAGCCGGCCGGTAATGTCCAGGTATAAGAGGTAGCACCGGCTACTGCTGCTACGCTGAATGTTTGTGTGCTTCCGCTGCAAACCGAAGAGTTGGCATTGATGATACCCGGCTGTGCAGGAATGGTATTGGAGGTTACGCTGAGTGTTCTTACTGCCGAACCACAGCCGCCAATGTTTGCACGCACGCTGATGGTGCCGCTTCCGGCAGGGCCCACGGTGGCAGTAATAGAATTGGTGGTGGAAGTTCCCGTCCAGCCGCTTGGCAATGTCCAGGTATAAGAGGTGGCACCTGCCACAGCAGCCACACTGTATGTTTGACTGGCACCTACGCATACATTGGTGGCACCCGTAATAGTGCCGGGCTGTGCGGGTGGATTGCAATATACCAGAATGGTTCCGTTGTTTCCGGCAATCCAGCCCGATGTGGCTGAAACCATGTATACAGAGTTAAGCGCTTGGGTGGTGCCCGATGTTTCTGTTGTCCAGGTAGTGCCTCCATTGGTGGTTTTCAGTATTACACCGTTATCGCCCACTGCCCAGCCCTGCGTGGCTGATACAAAATACACACTCCTTAATATCTGAGTAGTGCCTGATGTCTGTGCCGTCCATGTGGTTCCTCCGTTGGTCGTAGTTCGGATGGTACCACCGGCACCCACTACCCAGCCCTGCGTATTGGAGGTAAAAAACACCCCATATAGGTCCTGAGCAGTACCTGATGTGAGGGACGTCCAGTTAGTTCCTGAGTTAGTGGTTTTAAGCATTTTGCCTGTTGCACCAGCTACCCATCCTTCGTTCAGGTTTAAAAAATGGACTGATCTTAAATCCAGAGTAGTGCCTGAAGACTGACTAATCCAGCCACTACCAGTGGTTCTTTTAATGGTGCCCGCGGCACCCACAACCCAGCCAGTGGTACCCGACACCATTTGCATATCATAAAGAGCATTGGTTGTATTGGTAATCGTTGGTGACCAAGTAGTGCCGTTAGTGGTTAGCATCATTCCCCCTCCACTACCGCAGATCCAGCCCTGTGAGGTAGAAAAAAAACTGCTGCTATACCACGTGAGCGATGCTGTCGTTTGAGATAACCAGCTTTGCCCTGCATTATTGGTGGCACGGGCTGCGCCCGATGCGCCAACAGCCCAGCCCACCGTGGAGGAAGGGAAACTGAGTGAAAATAAATTTTGGGTAGTACCCGATGTTTGCGGAGTCCATGATTGTGCTCTTACGTTTAATAAACAGCACGCGGCAAATAATAGAGCATAGATTTTCTTCATAATACTATTGATTTTGTGCCACGAACTACGAGTTTATGAAGGGCTAAGTTTGGGGGAATGATATGCCGATTTAGGTATATCACCCATGGCACATCTATAGTTTGTAAAACCTATTTTTTAACCTACCTCTTTACAAGCTAACAAAGGAAGTAAGTAAATTTTTTATATTATGCAAAAGACTGGATACACTACCGGAAACATTGCCATCTTTTAAATAGTGCTTTATTTGTAAAACCTATTTTTAAAACAATATTTACTGTGTTTCTCAACTCCATTTGGCAATACTTGTGTTTGTATGGCTACCCTTCAAAAGTTACATGAACTGATACATGCCCTCGACAAAAACGAGAAAAAGTTTTTAAGCCTGATGATTGACGGCACAGCAGGCAAAGCCAAGCAGCGCTATGCCGATGCGTTTAAAGACATTAACTCCGTAAAACAATACGATGCCGCCAAACTGAAGGCCCGACTGGCGAATGGCATAAGCGGCATGAACCTGAGCGAAGCCAATAGTAATTTTTACGGCTTTGTTTGCAAAGCAATAGTGGCCTATTACGGTTTCGAAAAAAATACCACCGGATTAAACAAGCGCATATTGCTGATAGATATTTTGTGCACTAAGGGCCTGTTTGATACCGCCATGAAAATGATAGAAGAACTAATGCCCATTGTAAAGCTATCAGGTACCTATGCTATGATGCACCGTTTACACGAGATAAAAAACAACATTTACATCAACGGCAGCCAATTCAACAAAAAGTATACTGAACGCTATGCCTTTTATGAATCACGCCTGCAACTGTTAGCTGAAAACCAACAAGCCGTTCAGATTACTATGCTGAATACTCGTTTTTTTGAATTAGCGCATAAAACCGGTGATCCGCGAACCAAAGCTCAATACGAGCAGTATATACAATTATCTAAAGCACCACTTTTACAAATCCCCATTGAGGAAGTCAATAGCCGTTCACTAGGCACTTTTGTGCAACTAAAACTAACCCTGGAAGTGGTAGCAGGCAAAAGTGAAAACGTTTTTGAGTTATGTGAAAATTTACGACTACGATTAAAAAAAATAGCTACCGGACATGAATTGCTTTCACAGGAATATTTTGTAGTGGATTTCATGACAGGCGAAGCTTTGCAACTGAAAAGGAAAGACATGGCGCTTCATTGTCTGCGCGAACTATGGGCAATTGAAAAAAAAGTGGTGCAAAAAGGTGTTAGACAAAAGATATATGCTCGCATTTTAATGATAGAACTTACCGTTTGCCTCTGGGAGAAAAACTTCACTGCCGTAGATAAACTATTAAGCCAATGGATGACCAATGAAAAAAAGAATCTGTGGATGAGTGCAAACTTAGCATACGTCAACCTGCTTTTAGCGGCCCGGGTACTCTATCTTTCAGGTAAGCCTGATAAAGCCCTAGATTACTTACTAATGATGCAAGAGTTTGAAAAAGTGCTGCGACCCAATATTCATATCAGCTACCGATTTTTGTTTTTGCTCTGCCACTACAAATTGAAAAATTATCAATTTCTCACCTATGCTACGGAATCTTTGTACCGCTATCTGCTCAAACTCGATAAACTCTATGCCCCCGAACGGGCCCTCCTGCGGTTTGTAAAACAATGTGACCATTTTGAGAAAGTAAAACCAGCCATGAAACTTCTTTACGAAACTTTAAGTGAACTTCAAAGTGATTCCTTAAATCGTCCTTTCTTTATTTACGGTGACTATAATGAGTGGCTACAAATTGAATTGGCCCCTAAAAGATTTCAGCAATAAGGAATCGGTTAAAAATCAATCCTAAAATAATCGTTACCGGCATGAACTAAATTACCGATAGCATTTCTGTTGGAATACATCACGGTTATTTCTGCTGATTTGTCGTGCTCAGAAATTAGGTGAAAATAGGTACCCATGCTATCTGCTTTAGCATGATTAAAAGTACATTGGCCTACAATTACCTCCTGACGAATATCAAAAAGTAAAAGATTATTCTCATCCGCTTCTGTGCACACTAAAATGCAATTGGAGATTGGACTTAGCCCCCAAGTCTTCTTTCCCGGTATGTGTTTGGCTAATAGAAGATCGAGCCTAAAATCAATTTTATTTTCAAAATCCACACACTTTACAGCGGTGCCATCTGCATGAAAAAAGACTGCATCCAAACTTCCGAAGTTACCAAACGAACCATAGAAGCCTTCCTCCGATAAAACCGTTTCCAAACTTGTTTTTAAATCCACCAGTATCATCTGCTGGGAATGTGAATTAGCTGTATCGTTCACCCGGTTCAGTATCATTTTGTCAAACCGATCACTGATAAAATGAGCCCGGAACAGTGAGTCGAGAAAAACGGATTTTCCACCACTCCATATTTGCGTACCATCTTTATCTTTTACAGATACATAATAAAAATCAGGGGCATAGAAATTGCTGGAGGCATATTCTACCATTACATCATACTTGGCTGTTGCAAAAAGATATAAGGTGTCATTTTTTGAAATTTTGACAAACCTTTTTGGAGATTTGTAATCGTTTGGAAGTGCAGTTACTCTCATATTCATACATTATTAACAGCAATTGCTTTCCAATAACGGATTAACTCTAGAGCAAATGCCTCCCCTCCTGCTAAATACATTACATCAAATTTATCATCCCGGTTATCGGTTGTTTCTATGATGAGATAAATATCCATCCTGCCCAATCCCTTGGTAGAAAAGCCCGGCACTTTCTCGATATAAATATCTTTTACCTGCGACCATGATACAGAATTCAAACTCTTGGTCCATAATCCATCCTGACTCGCCTTAATCAAAGGCTTATTAAAGACAAGTGGCATCAGATAATAACTAACCATAACCGTAAGCACAGCAGCTCCCATAAAAAAATAAGGGCTCGTTATACCAAGCAGTTTAACAGCACCGGTAATAACTAAAAAAATAGCCCCATAAATGAACGCCACTGCATATCCACCACGTTTTGGTTCCAACGTTTTCTGTGTCATAAATCAATTTTACCAAACCACCATCAATCGTGTAGTCAGCACCACTTCGTTGAATGGCTGGTCGGTGATGAAATGGTTTTGATAACGGTTAAACCGAAGATTCGTAGAGAGGGTAAGATGCTTCAGGAAGAAATAGTTGAGGTCAAGCGATGTTCCTATGCGGTATTCTCTGCCAATGTTTTTGGCCATATCCATATTTAAACCGGCATTAAAGTTTTTAAATGGTGTGCTGATAACTCCTGCACCAAATTGCACCTGACGGTTGGTTTGCACCGTATTTACCATTTGGTTGTAACCAAGGGTAGCCAAAACAGTAACCGGAGCCTTGAACGAAATGCTTTGTACCAGCATAATATTATGCAGCGTATAATCAGAGAAACTAATGCTGTCGGCATTGCTCAGAATAAACTGATAATTGGCAGAAGTGCGCAGACTGGTTTTGGCGATTTTGTAATTGTAGCCGGTATTAAAGTTTAAGCTATGCATCATTTGCCCCCCAAATACATTGCTACGCATGCTGCCGTTGTATTCCGCTTTAACCGAAGGCAGTTTCTTCTGATTGAAAGAAAAACCACCGCCATAAAAATGCATGGTGGAGGTAGCGCGCTTTGATTCGATCAGATTATCTATTTCGTAGCGATACTTGCCGGTTAACTTAATTCTACTCTTCCACAGTGTTTGCTCTATGCGTCCGCCATAACGTAACACATCGTTGCGCAAAAAAGGAACTCCAAAACTATTGTAGCCGGGCCCAATATATTCGGTGTAAAAACTAATGAGGCTCCCTTTCCAGAAATTAAAGTCGCCACGCGCCATATAGGCGTAATCGTAACTGGTGGAAAGATTAGGCTTAAGGAATGCAGGTATTTTTTGATAAAGAGAATTCTCCACTTTGAGTGTGGCATCGTTGCGGTTGCGGTTAAATCCAAAACCCGCCCCTTCACCCAAAAAGCGAATCCTGCCTTTCCAGAAAGTAAGTTGAAGTGTGGCCCCCAGCACATCGTTTTGCGATGGGCGAACTGTGGGTGCAATTTCGGTGGGGAGTGTGGTGTTCTTATCGAACGAATGAATGTAGCTAAGGAAAAAATGGGAACGCTCCGGCTTACCCACTCCTATTCGTCCGCCAATCATCCACCGCTGATATGCCGATTTGAAAATATCCAGGAAGTTAGCCGTGCCGATATGTGTGTTGCCACCCGTGATGTTTAAAAAGAACAAGCCGGGATTTATTTCAATAGCTCCGCCCTGCACCTGAATACCATTGAGTATAAGTGGTGAATAGTAAGGGTACACCGTGCCTATACTTAGCTGCCGGACTCCAAAGAAAAGTTTGTTGAGCCCAGTAAACATGCCTTGCTCCAACAGGTTTTGCCTGAGCACTGTTGGATCATTCAGCCGCGATAAATCGCCATAGTTAGTTTGAGTAAGACTACCTAAGTTTTTCTGCAAACCCTCCAGATAGTTCTTCTTCTCCGTCAGTTGCTGAATCTGCTCGGCTGTTGCTTTCAGTTGGCTCAGTTGCTGCAGCATGGCTTCTGCCTGTTGCTTCTTCTCCAGAAGCGCATTCATTTTCTGCTGATAGCCTTCCAGTTTTTTAATGACGGAATCCTTTTGGGCTTCTAAGCGAAACAGGCGGGCATCCAAACTATCTGCCAACGTTTTCTTTTGTTTTTCCTCTACCGAATCTACAGGAACATAAGCAACTAACTGGTTTTTGGCATCGGTGTATTTTGATTTCAGGCTATCGTAGTCAATTTTCTTCAGCGCCTCAATGGCCTGATTGCTTAAAGCAGAGATAGACTCACCGATGTTAGTATAGTCGCCACTCTTCAATTTTCCCTCCAGTGAAGTAATTTCGGAAGTGCTCACCGACATGCCTTTTAGCTTATCGTTGATGCTTCCCAACTCTGCTACCTGCTCATATTGTTTGCTTAATGAAGCAGTATTGATTTTTGTTTGTTCTGCAACTTTTTGCTCCACCATACTTCGCAGGTTGTCTTTAAACTTTTGCGCATCGAAATTGAACGACACCGCAAACTGGTTGGGACGGGCATAAGTGCGTTCGGTGGTATAATACAGGTTTAAACTCAACGGCACATTGTAAATAGTTACACCCGGCTGTGCCTGAATACGCACCAAATGAGGAGGCATAATCTGGTCGGTGCCCTGACGGTTGCTATAAATGTGCTCCACACTTGCATTGCCATACAGTTGAATTCCTTTCGGTAACTGTAACAGCTTTTTCTCAGCAACAGTATCAGTGTTTATCTGTGTAAGCGAAATGCAATCATCCCCCAGTTCTTCACTATTGCTGAACAGTTTTGCCGCGGTGCAAAACTCATAGCGCCCGGGTGGCAACTGGCCATATCGCTCCAGGTGTCTTTTTACTTCATCGTTGTAAAACTTCACCTTATCGGTGCGCACCATTCCGGCATTCAGTGTATTCAAACCATTTTGCAAAAGCAGTTTATCGCTCTCACATTCCAGCAGCACTTTGCCGTTATCATCCGAAATTTTTCCAAACAACTGAACCCGCTCACCACCGCTGTTTATTTGCACTTTCACATTCCAGCATACCGATGCATCCAATTGGCGGAAGGCAATGGGCGTGTAAGTGAGTTGGGCAAGCCCATCAATTAACCACAAGCAGAAAACTAAAGCGAGAATATTTTTCTTCATACCTTATCTGCAAACACCGGAGCGGCATAACCCCCGTTCTAATTGTCTGTAAGAATCCATTTCTCTTCGTAAGTCGCCATCTTCCAGGCGGTATATACTTGAATAAATTGTTCGCGCAATATCCTGCATAAAATGACCGGAGCCCACAACATCTTCTACAACCCCTCCAAACTCTATACCTGCAGCACCCGCCAATCCTAAAGTGCTGCTGACAATTTGATCTAATGCACGAACGCGCGCAGCGAATAAACTAGCAGGATCACGTCCCGAGCTTTCGGCTCTTGAAAGTGCATCGAAGTTTGCAATGCCGTCTAACAAAGTTGCTGTATTTTCCGCTACGCCATGTGCAGTAATAAGCAGTGTGCCAGCAGTAAGTGCATGTCTGAAATTAGTAAGTCGCTCTATGTCAGCCTCACTCAAATTTGCATCCGGATGTTCTAAATAATAATCTAAGGTTTCACCAACAGTATTCATCCATTGTTCTGCAACATCGCGGGCCATGGTTTGCCAGTTCATCATGATATAGGAGTTCCTTTCAGCGGCAATCAAATCAGGGTCACGGTCATCTGTCAGCTGATGAATAAAACCGCCAATGATAGAAGGATCATATTCGCCACTTGTAACACCCTCGGGTAAAGCATCTCCCATTCGATACGATTCAATACTTGTCTCCCCATCGTGCTCAACAGCAATACTTATCATTACCCCAAACTCAATTCTGTGCGAGCGCTCATACGAACGAAGATCATTTATTGTTGGCGGGTCATCACCTTTGGGGTCAATAACCAGATTCGGGTTATTGAAAAATGAAGCATAAGGGGTTAGGGGAGCATACTTATCCGCTTTCGGATCCACACTCATCCATCTGCCTACTCTAGGGTCGTACTGACGGAACTCTGTGGTATAGCTGTTATTTTCACCACGCAAGTCGTCCTCGCTTTCCATTCCTTGAAAACCATAACGATACTCATCGTTACCAAAGGTACGACCGGGCATAGTCATACCAAAGGGATAGTAGTTGTGAGCTGCCAGCACTTCAGCCGAAAAGCCATCCGGTGTAGCAATCTTTCTGTCGCTTACCACTGCCAGCACATCTCCAATGTGGTTGGCTAACTCGTAACTTTTGTTGCCGCGTATCAAGCTATCGCGCATTACATTATATATGACACCGGGCGCATCTAATACTACATCGGGCTTGTAAACTCCCATCCGCTTGCCACCATAAATAGTAGCTTCTTTCCACCGCACTTCGGTGCCGTTAATACTGTAAATGGCCATAGGATTACCCAATGCATCGTTTACATACCACTCCGTTCCTGTGCCGGTTGTTTTGCTTGTTCTTCTCCCGAAAGCATCGTAAGCATACGTGGTATTGCTACCCGCTTTGTTTACTACCGTTACTTTGCTTTGGTTGTTATATTGAATACTTGAAATGCTCTCAGAGTTATCGCCCGTCAATCTGCCAATTGCATCGTAGCTGTAGTTGTTAGTGTTAGTTTGGTTTTGCAAGTCGGTTGCTCCGCTTGTTCCCGCATCTGTAATTTGATGTAAGCGGTTGTTCTGCTCCGGCTGATTGTATTGGTAAGTAAGATTATCAAATAATGTAGCAGTGTTTCCGCTTCGCGTAAGCGATGTAATGTTTCCGTTCAGATCATAATCAACGCCCATTTTGTATTGGTCACTGAATACAGATTCAAAACCTGCTTCGGTGCCAAACAGCATTTGAGATTGACGAATCCTATTAGCCTGGTCGTAGCTGTAAGCCTGCGCAAAAGTTTTGCGGGTATCGCCACTGAAGCCGTGCAACACGCTCATCATAGTATTTTGAATATTGCCGTTGTAAAGCGGCTTAGAGAAGCCGGAATTCAAAACTGACGAAGGTGATTCGGGATAAAACTGCGCGCCCTCTGCTCCAATCTTTTTGTAGTCGTTCAGGAAGTAATTCAACAATTCAGCAGTTACATCTTTCGGAAAACCTGCAGCATGCAAGCCGCCATCTTCTGTTCCGTCTTTACCCATATCCAAATCGCCATTGCCAGTGGTGTAGCTATTAATACCTTTCAACCAACCCTGAATGGTATAAGCATAATCCACGCCTTGTATTTTTTCGTTGCCGATTTCTATGCGTGCCAAAGGCCCGTGCTGGTAGTAATAAAACGCAGCATCAGCATCGCGCAAACGTTCAGGTGTGTATTCGGATGTGGAAGTATGCACTTTCGTAACGCGCTTGTTGGCATCGTAACTCAGCCAGTGAATAAACTGGTCTTCCTTACCCTGCTGGTAAATAATGCGTGTAATTTGTCCGCTCAGCTTATCGAAAGTGTAGTCGGCTGTTTTTACGGCACTCGCACCGCTTAGCCCCAATAAAGGATAATGCTGCACCAATCGTGTAACATTTCCTAAAGCATCGTAACTGTATGCTGCCACATAGGCATCGGTGCTGCCATTCGCTTTGTAACTAACTAATGACGGCCTGTTGCGCAGACGTTTTTGTCCACCCACCAGACTAAAATAGGATGCCAACGTTGAAGGCTCATCATAGTTGGTTTGTGTAACTTCTGCGCGCCCGCTTAATGAGCCGGTGTGTGTGCTATAGGGTTTGAAAGTTTGCCAAGCTCCGCTGTAGTTAGTACGGCCACTTTCTATGAGGCGATTGTTGGCATCGTAAAGAATATACGAAGCGTGGTTGTTGGCTAACTGCACTGCATTTCTGCTGGCAATACTTCGCCCTGCAAAATCATACGCATATTTCACCGTGCCTTCATCGGGCGATTTTTTTTGCGCTAATGACCCAAAACTGGTGTAGCTGTATGTAGTTTCTAAAATGTGATTCGGATATACGGAATCGGGATAAACTGCTGCATTTTCTCTATACTGTTTGCATTTCAGAATATCTGTATTGCTCAACGTGCGCACTCCTTTTGGCGGAACTGTTTTTACTAATGCCCCCGACAAATCGTAATAATACAAAGTAGCCATATACATGGCATCGTTGTAAGCCACGGTAAACTTTTCCTGCACACTGTTTAAGCAATGGCGCACATAAGCCGCACGAACCGAATCAGCTGCTGCAACTTTTCTGGCTTCAAAATCACGCTCCACTTCTCTGTGGGCAATCAGTCGAAGTGAAGACTCGCAATCATTTGGCACGGTTCCCATGCGCGGTGTGGCACTACAGCACATGCCGGGGCGAGGTGTGGCGTTCGTCAGATCACTTGGGCAATTGAACAGTGTGTAACAGGAGTTACTCATAGCTATGTAGAAAACACGACCACCTTTGCTGCGAACCATAAACTCGGCATCGTTCACTAATGGTGAAGAAGGTAGAGAACTCGGTTTACGCACAGCTATGATAAATCCAACGCTGTCGAAACTGTAGCCGGGAGTAATAACTCTAAATGTAAATCCGCAGGTAGCAGGTGAAGCTGTCAGCGCACCGCGCCCCTCGCTGATTCTTAGCTGTGCATTGAAAGAAGTGCTAGCGGTGGAAGTAAATCCACCAAAGGCCCATTCCCATGTTTGTCCGCGCGGGTGAGTTGACCTTAAAGTCAAGCCGAAGTAGGGAGAATTAGAGGCAGCCGTATGAACCATCAAGGCAGTTCGCCTATAGCGATTGCCTTCAAACAGATATTGCAAGAAGGCAAGCATTTCTCTGCGGGCAGGAGTGGCTGTGCAGCTGCGGTTAAACGTGCATCCGTTTAACCGGAAACAGGTGCTTATACCCTGCACAGTATCGGCTTTGCCATCCTTATCAATAATGCGCATTGTGAAAGTATGATTGCCGGTAGGCTTAAAGCAATCGAGCATAAAAAGGCTATCCCACACTATGTCTGATCTGTGTTTTTGCAATGTAAGGGTGCCCATATCGGCACCACCGGTGTTAATCTTTGCTTTCAAGATGTCCGGATTCGGATCATTTACTCGACTCCAAGTATACTGCAGCGCGGTGTTGTTGCTGAAACTATTTACTATGTTTTTGGTGAGCACCAGCGGTGAAACACCGGGCAGCACTACGTTTACTCCCGTAAGCTTCTTTTCATAGTTCAGCGCATTCAGCAGCATCACTAAATCAGAGCCAACCGGGCAAACACCGCAATCGGCATAACGTTGCTGCATGATTCTGTTATACAACTCTTGAACTTCGGACAGCGTAGGTTCTTCACCGGCAAAATCTAATTCCAGTTCATCATTTACATCGTCTTCTTCTTTAAATACTCTGCGCTTGCCGGCATACAAACTATTGGCCGCTACATCGCGTGTGCCGCCAATGGTTCGGTTATTGAAACCACCTGCCGTTGTAATGGCACGATTGCGCTCGTTGCTCAATACACGCAACTTGGTTTTGCGATAAAGCCCTTTGTAAACCAACCACTCTTTGTCCTGAGTGCCGGGAGTTGCATAAAGTGTTTTGGATGTGTAGCAATCGCGGAGTTGTGCATCGCTGAAATTCGGGTTACCACAGTGCACTGAAAGTATAGCCATTTGCGCAGCGCTTAGCGGTGTGCCTCCAATAGAACTAAAGTTAGTCAGGCGAGTTTCCATATCTGTGCGTAATGTGGTAGCAGAAGCAGGAAAGAGAGGGTCGTTACGGAAGTCGGTTAAATTCTGTGTAGCAGCATCGCTGTATTTTTCGGTGGCAACAATCAGCGAATCGAAACGGAAACTAGCACTGTTGCGCACACACCATTGGTAATACTCATACTCCGGATGATACATCACCAATGCTTCCGCCCACTGCGGTTCCCACAGCCTTATAAATTCACTTACATCGTTCAGGTATTTTACCAACACAAACTGCTTTCCATCGCGCGTAACAATTTCCGATGCGGGAGAACGGTGAGCAGGCAATCCTTCTGAATCAATTGCAACGTATGCTGTTTCTCCGGTTCTTGTTTGATAATTAAAAGCAGGAGTGCGCCAGGTAGCATTACGTAGCGGCAACTGGTTGGCATCGTTTAAAACCGATACTGGAAATTTGGAAGGATCTATGATACCTATGGGGCGGAGCGTTTCATCAGTTGTATCGCGATACTCCGCATACTGCCCACCCGGACTCACTTCGCTCAACATAGTTTGAAACGCCATGGCAACCTCACTCAAGCCATTTTGCGTACAGGCCAATTGGCAGGCACTGTTGTTTCCACTTCTGCGTTTTATATAACGTATCTCGGCATTACCACCCTCTCTTCTTAAAAAGCCCGCAGTATCATTCTCCAAATTGCAGGTCATACAATCGGGATTACAAGCTGCATCAATATCAGGTGTAAACAGCAGTGTATCAGCCCGGCAGGTAAATCGTTCAGTAAAATTATTTACATAGGCTTCTACGCTTGCCTCGTTAACTTTCAGTTTTTTAATGATGGTGTAATTGCCCTGCTCTAAGCGAATGTTAGTGGCCGGAGTAGCTTCAAAATTGGAACAGGTGTTTATGTTGTCTAAGTTGCCAACGGTTTGTCGGTGCTTATATCTTACAGCGCCACAACCATCGGTTACAACTATTTCCAAATCATAAATGCAGTCGTAGCAAAATGCGTTGCTGTTGCAATAGCGTCCGGCATAATCGGGTGTAGTGGTGCGATAACTTAACTGTACATCAGTTGATGCCGCCAATACTAAACGCTTCGTGCTTACCGATGCATTCTCAGCTGTATTCAATACATTGTTCTCTCCAATCAAATCAATGGTGTCGTTCACGGTGGTAACTCCGCTGATGGCCTCCAGGTTTTCAGGCTTGGCTCCCGCCATAGCGCTTAGAACCACGTTCCCTTTAAAGTTATGGATACTCACATGTGCCTGACCGTTCTCGTCAATCATCAAAGTCTTTTTGTAAAAAGAGGAACGCCCCGCATCGTTTCCGAAATAGCGGTCAAGCTCTGCCTGCGAAGGCGTTCCGTAAAAGTATTTTTGTGTTCTGCCTCCACCTATTCTGAATGCATAGCCGGGTTTACTGCTTTCGCGAATTTTTCCGGTTCCATCGTTAGCGTATTTTACCTGTGCATATGGGTAACCTTCCGCATCGGGCACATAAGCCTGCCAACGGCTTTGCTCCGGATTTTCAGGTGAATAGTAACGCCCTGCACCGCTTTGTGTGCCGAACGCCACTGAAGTAGAATCACAGGCATTATCTACATCATACTGATTTCGAAGAATGTTTCCGCCTTCTTCATTTACATTAAAGCGTGGCACAAAACCAATGCGCGCATGTTGCGATTGATACCAAAATAGACTGATGAAATTGTTGAGTTCAAAATTGCCCAGATACTGTTGCAGGTTGTTGAGTGCGGTTGGGCTGAAACCTGTGGGGAGTGAGAAGCCGGTGTTCAGAGTGTTGCTGAAATTGGTGCCACTCAAATTGGCCGGGCCGCCAACATTCTGAAACTGATTGATTCTGTTTTGTGGCGCTGGTGCAAACCCGGTTGGACCGCCTATTGAAGGGGAAGAACCCATGTTGTAAGTCGGTGGTGGAGTAAAAGTAGAGGCACTTGGCTTAATAGGTGCAGGCAATGTGGTAATGGCGGCTCGTCCCTGATGGTCATAGAATGTTTCTGTTACCAGCAGTTTATTTTCTTCCGGTGATGCTGCCACTTGCTGACGAGCACGCGATGTGCCATCGGCATACGTAACCGCTTCGCTGCGCAAGCCGCTTTCATTAAACCCGGAAATATATTGCCAGTTAAGCCGGTCGGCCTCATGGGCCTTGGCAGCAGTAATTTCAAACACACTGTTTCCTGTGACAGGAATTGTTCCCTCATCGTTTAAACTCCAGTTGCAATAAACAGGAATGGAGAAATCGCGACCCTTAAACCCAACCGCACGCACCCGCGCTACTAAATAACCCTGCTCAAACACCAATGGAAGTTCATACTCGTTGGTATTTACCCTCACGCGCACGGCATCGGTGCGAAAGTTATAACGCAAACTGCTGCGTTCTTTACGTGTGCCATCTGCTTTGTAATCATCTACATGCAAATATTCCAACTCATAATATTCTGCCCATTGAAGCGGAGACCAGCCACAGTTGATGTTCCGGGCAGTCACATCTTCTCGTATAGAGTAAAAAAAAGGAGCCGACTTACTAAGTGAATCTGCTGAAGGTGGAGCATACACCAAATCGCCAACCGTGCTCACCTCTACACGGAAACGATTATCTGCTGTGTCAGTTATAGTGATGCCGTTTACACTGATAGTTGCAACCACAAGTGCATATACACTGTTGTTAATGGAAATAGCATCACGCTGCTTGTAGTTGGTGCCTGTAGCGGGATTATAGGTTACCTGTAAAGAAAAAGGAACAGAATCGCGCGAGCCGGTTTGCGAAATCTTTTTGCAATAACCTTTCAGCGTTACATCATAGCTTGTTGTGGCCGGGGCCTCCGAACTTACAAGCAATGAAATAGTAGTAACAGACTGGCGCACTCCTGGCTTATCGCTGCGAAAACTTCCCGAAGTAGAATCAGAAATAACAGCTGATAAATACGATGTGTGACGGATAGTATCATACACAGTTCCGGTAGCGGGTTTAAACCAACCGGCAGGAAATACCAGAGTGTTTTCGTCCTTCGTGGCAAACAAATTTGTATGAACTGCCAGCACGCACAACAGGACCATAATCCTCATGCATCCTCTAAGCAGAATGTAATTATTGCTTCTCATGGTCTGCTGATTTTAGAAGTTCCGTTGCGTGCTTCCTGCACGGTAAATATTCCGCTTTCTGTTTCTTTCTTCGTGGCTACCAACTGTTCCTGCTGGTCATACACATACATAGTGGCATAGTTGTTTTCGTCCAGCGTTGCCATCAATCGCAATGTTTGTGGGTGATACACAAATGTTTTCATTACCGAATTGAATGGCTGAATTCGCAAATCATCGAACCATGTTTTTCCGTTCAGCGCCTTCATTTCTATATTGATGGAAACTGCATCGGGCGGCACACGGAATTTTCCATTCACCTGATACCAGCCATCTACTGCATTGCCTTCAGCTTTAAAATTTCCGATGTTATAACTAGTGCCTGCACTGTTGCGTGCAGTTACAACCACATCGCACTGAGTAGCCGATGGAAGAACAGAACGAATTCCACTTCCCACTCCCGGCAATGAAGTGCCTCCGGTGGGCAGTAAATCACCGGCTATTTGCTGTAACAATCCTCCACCGCCCGATGAAGAACTTTCCGGCATGTTTTTCTTCACCCAAACACTTAAGAAAAAATTTTGTCGGGTGTGGGAGAGAATGGCGAAATAATAACTGTGCTATCAACATTGTAAACAGCTCTATTGGTAAATACCCAAGGCCCTGGTCTATCAAAATGCTTTGCATACTTGCACGTAACCGATGTTCCGGTGTTCACTACCAAACTATACATGCCGGTGTGGCTAACGGTGGCATCGCAGGCTTCAAACTCTGTAGGTTTAAAGTGTGCAGGTAAAGGACAGCTATTGAAAGGGTTGCTCGGCTGATTTCTGAAATTGTAATCTTCAAAACCATCGAAAGCAATTTCGCCATGTTGGGCATTGCTAGCGGTGGCTATTGGCAGCGAGAAGCCATAACCGTATAACTCCGCCCTGTAATTCCCTAGCGCATCTTTACTCTCAATGGCTCTTCCGAAAACATCCGCAACGGTAAGCATAGACTTTTCTTTCCAGTTGGAAGAAGCTACTCCGGAGGCTATGCGCAATGGAAAATTGTTGGTAAAGAAATTACTGAAGTTGCTGTAAGTGCCGCTGTTGCGCAGATGTTCTTCGTGGTTAAGTGTGGTAGCAAATACCCAACTCTTGAGTGGCCTCCAGTTGCCCAACACACCACTCACAAAAGGATTGATAGTTGTTCGGCCGCTGGCGAGGCAACGGACTTCACCTCTTCCTGAAGGAGCAGTTTGGCAATTAGCCAATGGAACACAAGAAGTGATGGTTACACGCGCGGTTAAGCGGGGACGTGTGATACCACTGGTCAAACTTTGCGAAACAACCGGAGCGCCTAAGTAGGTTATTGTGCCGGTAGCTGTGTAAATATCATTGCAGTCGCCATCACCATCATCAAAGCTGCGGCTGTCAATGGTAAATGTAAGGACGCTGTCAGGGAAAAAGGTTGTGCCATCCTGCATGCGTACATCCAGTTCGCATTGCTGTTCGGGATTAGTTGAATTATAACCAACTACTGTGCCTCTGTTCATGCTTCCACTCAAACTACCGTTGTAAACAATGGAACCACTGAAACGACCGCTGAACATTGCTACACCAGCACTATAGACACTGTTTAAATTAATGCCTCTTCGTTTGTAATCGCCACTGGTTAGCAGTTTGCTTACTAATTCGCCCAGTAAGTCAACCGCATTGCGCTTGGTAATTTGATTGTGCGAACAACTGCAACTATACACCGGAGGTGCCGACTCAAACAAACCATAGATTTGCCAGTGGTTACTGAACTCGGTGGCTTCGGCACTCAGCACATTATTTTCAGGAACAACTAATCTGTTGCCGGAAACCGGTGAAGCCGTTAAACTAAACTTGCCGGTTGGCATATTAATGATGTTGCGATAACCGGAACGCATGACGCGGATGTCGTAACGGCCATCTCTCAATTTGTTTCCGGCACGGTCAATTAGGCGCACATACTGGCCTTCGTCCACATTCATTATCCAAGCCGTAGTAAATGTATCCGTGCTTCCGTATGTGGTGCCATCGGTTGAGCGTGGAATGCCTGCATCGCGCGAAATGCAAACCACTTCATCGCCCTGCCGGAAATATTTATCAGCATTGGCAAGCGTTACAGTTCCTGCTGCTACATTCTGCTGGTTGAATTGCACGCCTGTATTTCTGTAAGCGCCATTCATTCCGCTGTTGGCAGCTAACCACCGTGCCGGATAGGTAAGGTTGTATTGTTTATCACCAAATTCATTTTCCACATCCTGCAACACCACTTCGCCACTTTCGCGGTCGCGGAGTAAATTGTGGGTGCTTATCTGTGCACCATTATCAAAAGCGATAGTTTCTTCTAAAAGCCCGCAGCGGTAAATCACTTTGTTGAATTATGCCATTCGCAGCCGTCCGTAAGAATGTGTATAGCCAGGGTAGACGGTTGGAATGATAACCGGAACCGGCCCGCGTATGCTTATGTCGAGGTTAATTCCTGCTTCGGGAACCATTACATGCTGCTGGTTTTCGAGCGCATCAGAGAAAAACTCAAAGTCTACACCAACCTCCTCTTCTTTAACTTCACCGGTCAAAGGATGAATGGTTTGCACTGTGTTGTTGAGTTGCGATGAATTGTGGTAACTGGTTTTGTACTTGTACAACGTGCCGGAAATTGGATTTTCGCTTGATGGAGCATAGCTGTAAACTGCCTTTTGCCTTCCGTGCATATCGTTTAGCTCCACAGTAAAGCCCTGTGTGGCGTTCAGATGTTCTTCGCTGTAAAATGGCGGCACCTGAATTTCGCGCGTTCTAACATTCAGTCTTGTACTGTTAACTATGGTAGGGAAATCTTTAGCAGTGTAAAACTCATTCACCGCAAATCCTGTAGCCGGTGCGCCTTCAGGTTGGTAGTCTTTTACCGTTACTCTACTATAACCTATGACCGGTGCGGGAAAGTAAATTTGACCCAGCGGGCCCGTTTGATACAAATTGTAGTCCACCGACAGGGGTTGCTCCAAAGCATACCGATATGGTTCAATAAACGGATTTTCTTCATTGCCCGATGCAGGCTCGTACTGTGCCACACCGCTGCTTATTTTTCTGATTCTGCCGGGTAGTATTTCATCTATACTGTATTTGTATTCTTTCCCGCAGCTAAAGTTAAGAGAAGGGTCTTGTATCATGTTTCCCCATTCATCGCTAATGGTAATTCTCTTCACACGTGCCCCACCGCCAAACTTCACCAGGTCAGGCGATTGCAAACGGATTTTTGCTCCCTTCAGTTTTATCTTATTGGCATGGCCGCCTCTGCGCAGATAGCGGTTGGCTTGCTCAAACATTTCACCCATGGTGGCAAAGCAGTTTTCTATGGCAATACCAATGGCTTCAACACTGTGGTCGTTCAGGGGCCGGTTGTAAACCAAATGCATGTATTTATCGCGGATGCTTTCCCAGGCTGCTTTTGATATTGGGTGTACGCCATCTCTGTAATCCATATCGTTGGCAGGAGTATTCATATCGCGCATTTCATCGCCATCGTGCATTTGCGGCAAGCGCAGCCAGCCGTGCCGGCCATCGTTGCATTTACCAAAATCTACACCGGCTGTGCGCAGATTAACTGGTATAAATCCTTCTATCTTCTCTAAACCGTTCTCAGATGGCTTGCTCAAGCGCACATTCATGGCAAAGTACAACTCCTGCACATCCTGTACATAGGCCCGGACTTCTTCATGTGTTGTTACAGGCTGCTTCAGTTTAAACTGCAGGTAGTTCTTTACCTTATTATCAGAAGTATATAAAATATCCTGTGCTGCATCACCGGTGAGCACTTCCTCTTTTCCGGCAGCATCAGTAAAGCCTGCAATGGGCCTGAACTCCATTGCCCTTTTGTTTTGCACATACCCATAATCATTACTTTCGTACTCTACATTTATTATTGAACCGGTTGGCACAGTAATACGATTGAGTAACCAGGCAGAAGAAAATCTGTCGGCATCTTCCTTAGCAAGAGCTGCATAGGTTCCTGCCCCTTCATCACCATCGCCACCGTCTATGTAATTTCCCCAACGGTCTAATTTCTTACGATGATAATCAGGATTGAATGATGAGTAAGAAAACAGGTAAGGGTTACGGCTTCCTTTTTCGCTGCTGCCGTACTGAAACCAAATCCTCTTCAAAGTCAGCTTTCCTCCACCACTGATGTTGTTGGGCACTTTTCCGCAAAGTGAGTAGTCGTAAACAAAGTGTACTGTTTTAATAGGCACTGCATTGTCCTGTAAGCGAGATGCCCTAGTGTATAATTCAATCTTATCAAGCTTTTTCATGCGCTGGTTGGGGTATGCACTAACCCCTCCATCTTCACCCTGCGAGCCTACTGCATCTTCGCGATCGCTGTAAGTAAATTCGGCCACGTAATTCTTTGTTTCAATGCTATGTATATACCATAGTTCTTTTGAGCCGTAACTATAGCTGGCCATATTGTCCTCATGGTCAGTTTTAGCGCCTTCCTTGAAAATAGCTTTGTCCTTTTTGAACCGGAACGCGCCAAAAGTATTGATCGTTGCTACGCGTATAATTGAATTTGGTATAGGTACCCAAATCATCGGACGAGGGACCATTGCCTGTCAAATCAACATAGTCGGCACTAAGCATATCGGTAAGTAGCCAGGCATAAGGGTGGGCGGGCACTCGTTCTCTTTCATACTTGTGGTTTCTACCCCGGTTGTTTTGAGGAGTGTTGTCTTGACGTGGAGTATAGTTCACTAAACCGATGCTGTCTTTCTCTTCACCACTTATATTAAAACTTACATCAGTAATATGATTATTGTAAGCCGGAATGCCGAACACAAAACGGGTGCCATCGGTTCGGGTTACGGTTACTTCAGAAATATGCTTGCCGGATGATGCATACTTTACTCTGTTGCTTTTTGAAATACTGTTTTGGTATGTGGTAAGGTTAGATACGCTTTGGAAACTATTGATGGGATGGATTATGATTTGTTTCGAAAACCCCATTTGCGATGCTTCCATTGCTGTTAACCATTGAAAATTATTCTGACGAAACTCGCGGTTCTTTCGAATGTAACTCTGTCCATACCCACCGGCATACGTTCCATTACCTTTTAAGAGTTGAATACTGGTATTGCCATGTTCGTCCACCGATGGAGCCACAGCAGAAAAGCCTCGAATGGTATTAAACAAAGTATCGTTAGCCATAGCGGTAGCCTCGCCCATGCTTTGAAATATACCGGTTCGTATAAGGGATTGCCGTCCACCTGTTCTTTAAAACTTAAACTATTGAATGCATTCCCTTCCTGCCATTTATTTGACTGCCCGTATTTAATGGGCACTTTAATATTTACTCCCACTTTTACCAAATCACCGGGGCCGGCATCTCCGCCAAGTTCTCCTTTCACGCAAGTTGAACTTGCGGCCGGGTCATACAAGGTGCCTGCATCGCCTCTGAAAGGGCGAAACGAAGATTGAATGCCCTGCACATTTACATTATAAAGGTCGTGTGCAAACTGTGCCATGGGCAGGTTAGGTATTTCTTTGCTGAACGAGCCACCCTTATCTCGTTGCACGTCCATCACTTCTCGCCCATTGCGGCCTTTGTGTGCATATATGTATCCAAAAGCCGGCAACTCATCGTAGTTTTTTGCATAGCGTGAACTGGAGTATGAAAACTCAGCTTCGCCCGAAAGTGTAACCACTCCTCCCAGCTCGGCTCCCAGTTTAAACTGTCCGCCAAAGCCGTCTTCAAACATAGGCCAGTCAATAGTAGGATTCATACTGGGCGAACTGTAACCTATGCTAAAATTACCTCCGCCCGAAAATTTGCCGTTCTTAATTCCTACATCATTCATCATAAAGGTGCCGTTGCGGCCAAACAAACTTCTGTTCTTGTACCCAATCTCAGCACTAAAACTGTTTTTCTTAATACCTGTGCGTGAGTCCACAGCCAGCGCATAACCAATACCTCCGTTTAATGTTTGGTGGTCAGCTATGTCTTTTTCAAAACCAATGCTTGCTGAAGTATTGATGGTAGATCCTTTACTACTGTTGGATGCAAACCCTACTCCCAATGCTCCTTCCGTTTTAAAACCACTGCTATTACTGCCTTTCAGTTTTAACCCGTTCGAAAGCCCCGCGCTCCATCCTTCGTAGTTACTATACTCCAACTCAAATTTTGATGATGCGCCAACACTAATGTCTCCATCAGCTGCCGCTTCGGTTGCCCCTTCTGCTACATCACTCGCTTCAAAACCAGTAAACTCCATGTCGAAAGCCGCACCAAATGAAGTACTTACTTTAGGCAGAGCCGACTTGGTTACTTGTATAGCATCACCACACAAATCATCGGGCAAGCCACGCACATCGCGCGAAATACTTCCGGTGTTTATGTTCCAGCCAAGGCCTACCATACTTGCCTCACTTTCCATGCCCACATTGCTGCTGTAACTGAGTGTAAGAGGATAGCCGCCCACATCCATCAGCGGAATCTGATAGCTGAAATCACCGGTAAAAAGATTAACCATCTCAGTGTTCTCTGCCGGACTAAACTGCTGCACCTCAGGCACCGATGGACCACCGGTAAGCGCATATGTGTTTAGCGGCATGAAAACAGGAATCAGCTGCAATACTGCCAATGCGATGGCTAAGGTTTTTTTGTGTCTTCTAAGTTTATTTATCATCCTACTGTTTTACTTTGAAGCGAAGTTTTTTAATAGCACCGTTCATATCCACTATTTGCAATTCATACAGTTCTGCTGCTTGAATTACCTTGTAATCGGTTAGCGGTGCGCTGAAGTAATTGTTGCCGAAACTTACCTCCAGTAGTTTGCTGAATACCATGTTGCCCTTCATGTCAAGTATGCGCATGCCCACCGTGGGTGTTTTACTGCTATGCACATATAAAAAACTCAGCAAGCCTCGGTCAAGCGTAGAAAAATTGTTGTTCACGGCAGTAGTGGTTTCCAGATACGGAATGCCGGGCTTGGGCAAATTTTTCACCTCTTTCTTTTTAGAAACTGTGTCAGCCGTTGTTGCCCTTTTGCTGTCGCAGTAAACAAAACTCCACACCTCGCTGGTGGCTACTGTTTGGTTATTTACTTCCGCAGAAACTTTCCAGGCATAACGGTATCCCGGGCGCAAATTACGGGCATTAATACCGTATTGTGCAATGGTTGTAGGAATCCCTTTTCGTTCGTAATAAGCAGGATTAGTTTGCACGGAACTCAAAACAGTTTGCATGTTTTGCAATTCGTAAAGTGTAAGCGTGTATGCAAAATTCTGACCGCTATTGGGGACCGGTGGCAACCAGCTGAAATAAGGATATGGTTCACATACAGTGTCATTGTTATCTGGAGCAATAAGGATGGGCGGAGTAAAATAATCGGCCGAAAAGCTGTAACAATTACTGCCAATTTCGCTGGAGTCAGAGGCCAGATATGCGGTGATACAAATTTCGTAATCGCCTGCCGGAAGGCCGTTGGTTTGTATCGCGTATTGTCGTAAACTCTGGTCTTCGTATAATGTATTGAATGGGTCGAGACCTACATAATAGTTGGTACTGAAGGTTGATAGCCCGGGAGGAATAGGTCTCGCTTTTGACAAGGCTTCATAAACTTTTCCGCGCTGTGCTTCGGTAGCCACCCCTCTAAAAAAAACATTCAGTATTTGATTGCCGGTATTGTTTACAACCAACTTCCACTCATCTCGTCTGGCCATGGTGTATTCACTGCCGGGGATGATAGAAATTTGCACACTTTGCGCTGTTGCCAAAATGGAAATGAATCCCATCCAACAGAGAGTCAGCATTCTTACACTTCTCATAGCTTACGTTTAAATACAATCACTTCGAAATGGGATTCAACAACCCATCTATTCGGAGTAATAATTACCACTCACATTTCCGCTATAGGTAACAGAACCCGGAACACTAATAGCCGGAGAACCCAATGTTACCCAAATGCCCCATGCTTCGCTGTTTGTAACGGTGCTGTTAGCAATTGTAAAAGTGCCAGCACTCCATGCACCTCCATGTAAGTTGGCCCTCTTTTGAGTAGCGCCTGTATAAGACGATGAGCCACCATCGCTAATATCCGCATATGAAATTTGATTGTTGGCGCTTAGGCTCTGAAATGCTATTCCTTTCCAAGCTCCCGATGAACTTGTTTCGCCTGCGAAGGTGATACGTTCACCCAGGGTGCCGTTCGCTTTAAGCCAAGAGCCGGTGGAGTAGTCTCCTGTGCAAAGACCTGCATCTGCAGCAAACTGAACAGTTACCCCGGGTTCAATCGTCAGATTACCATTGTCGGTATAATAGCCCACAGAAACAATGGACTGCACTAAGTAAGGAACATTCATTTTTTTCCAGATGTGGGTTCCAAACAAACGACCACCACGCAACAACACTTTGTTGTAAGTATTGCCCGTGAACGTGGAAACAGTGCCATCTAAAACATGAGCAATGCTACCCAGCGCAGAGATGGGAAAATTTTGATTTCCGCTAAATGTGTTATTACTGAATTGTGTGATTGGATTCAACTCATCCGAATCTAAGCCGTCTACGAGCAACCCATCCTTTGCACTTTTAGAGATGGTAGAGTTTTGCAGTTTCAGTTTAGCACTTAAAGCCACTCTTACATTAGCCAACTTGGTAATGTTACCATCAAAGCTGGAAGCCCCCGCATTGGAGACCGTACAGTAATTCAACTCATTCAGCACATTATTGCTTTTGAAGTAGAGCCCTTTCCAAACACCTGTTACATCATTTTCGCTTTTAAATACTATGGGGCTCGAAGCGGTGCCCATCGCACTCAAAGAACCGGAGGTTTCTATTAAGATTCCTGCACCGGGACCAAACTGAATAGTGACACCCGGTTCAATCGTCAGTTTGGCATTAACCGAAATAACACAGTTAACTACATAATCTACGCCATCGCCCCGGTCGGTCCAAGTGGTCTCACTCACCACGTCATCGCAACTAATCGTAGGGATAGAAGAATTATCGGGTCGACAGGCCGATAAAAAAACGGTCATGAACAATACAAAAGCTGCTGATAAAAGAGAGTTACCGGAATGAATTTTAGTTGTCATATGAATTTTGTTTTGTGATACAAATGTGTGGATGAGGGCGAGTAATAGCAAATTGAAATTTTAGCGTTTGTGATAAAAACATACTTTAGAGAGGTATTGGCTAACGCTTGGCATGAAACACAGTAAACTATTTTCTCTGGTTCAACATTTACCTGAAAAGGAAACCGCACTGCTTGCAAAAAACATAAAAACGCACAAGCGGGATACCATGCAAAAACTCTTTGCAGCGCTCGTTAAAAGTAAAAAAGAAGATGAACCCCGACCAGAAGATGTTTTCAAAACTGTTTTTGGAAAAAAATACGCCAAAAGCTCCGACTATCTGCTCCGCAATGAATACCGCTTGCTGTACGATTGGCTGCAGGAACAAATGCTTAGCAACTTATCAGCCGATACAAAAACTGATGTTGCTCTTTTCCTACATGACTTGCTCCGGTTAAAAGCCTTCGAGCTTTTTGAAGAGGAATATCACACTGCGTGGAAAAAAGCAATTCAACAGGATGACATTGATTTGCTCGTGCGATTAAGCGATTTGAACCTGACTTATTATCTGACCGCAAAGCCTCAGTCACTCACGCATGCAGAGTTAATGGCCGAACTATCGCAACAAAGACTCGGTTTACTGCAAACTCAATTTTTACGAAGCATCCGCAAAGAAGAAATCCGACTAAAACTCTCCGAGCGCATTATCTCTGCCTACAAACAACTGCCGGATTCCAGCGCAGCCTTGGAAAATGTAAGCCTGGCTGAACTAGAAAAAACGGACTTATACGCACAGTATTTAAGCCAAAGAGCCAAGATAAATTTTGCAAGAGGGGATGAAAAGATTGGACTCCTGCAGGCTATTCTTGCTAATGAACCGATTGTTCGAAAATATGAGCCTGCCCCGGAAGAAGCTTTATGTCGTTTCCTCATAAATCTGGCTCAGGAGTATTACCTGCTCATGCATTTTAAGGAATCTGTGAGCTACTATCAAAAAGCCTATACATACTTCAATCAGGTTTCCCGGTCCGGTACAAGAGACGCTTATTTTGAATTACATCATGTCCCTTATGCGTCAGGGCGATTTTAAAACTGCTGAGCAACTGGCAACAAGTAATGCAGAATTGATGCTGAACAGTAAAGTGTTAGCGAGTCGCGCTCCGTTTTTGCTGGCCGTGTTAAATCTTTATGCTCGCAATGCTACGGCTGCCGAACAGTATGTAAACCTCGACAGCAAAAAGGATGGAAGTGAGTTTTATTACTTTATGCGGTTGGTATTATCAGCTGTTTACTACTTAGAGGGGAAATTTGACTTGGCTTTACGCGAATCCATTAATCTGGATCAGGCGGTGAATTATGAATTGAATAGAGATAAAAATCTACAAACACAAATCAGCAAGCCCATCGTTTCAACCTTTCGGAAGTTTTATACCATCCTACAAAGCAGGAGCAATAACACCAAAAAGGATTTAAATAAACTACAAGAAGAGATAAGCAGCTTACTTCAATCAAAAACGGACCAATCGCCCAACTCTATGTTGGTAGACTGGCTATTAAAAGAAATCAACTCCTTGAGCTGATTAGTTCTCCATCCAATCGCTTCTGCGCGATATACAAATCGTGCACTAATTAAAAGAAAAACTCTCCTACCAGAATTCTAAAAAAAGAAGCTCCACCAGATTTGGCAGAGCTTAAATTAAAAACTGCAATTTATGCGTTTTGGGTGGCGGAGAGAGAGGGATTCGAACCCCCGAAGGCTCATCACCTTCGGCTGTTTTCAAGACAGCTGCAATCAACCGCTCTGCCATCTCTCCGGGGGCAAATATATTCCTAGTGAACACAATTGCAAGACACAGCGTAGAATGATGGAGTTTTTTTTACTGCAATTTTTACTTCAGTAAGGCGCGATTGATGGATTGAATCAGTTCTGGTCCGTTATATATAAAACCGGTATACAATTGAACTAAATCGGCACCGGCATTGAATTTTTCCAGCGCATCTGCGGTATTCATAATACCACCCACACCAATTAAAACCGGCTTTTGAATATCCGTTTGCACCTCAGCCGCTATGTATTTCAAGACCTGAGTAGATTTAGCTGTTACAGGTTTACCACTTAGCCCTCCGGCTCCTATTTTTTCTATCTCTTGATTAGAAATATGTAACCCTTCACGCGATATGGTAGTGTTGGTAGCAACTATCCCTTGTATCTGAGTTTTTCTCACTACATCTACTACATCCGTAATCTGCTCCGTTTCCAGATCCGGAGCAATTTTCAAAAGGATTGGCTTAGTGTTGACCTTTCTATTGTTGATGTCCTGCAAAGAAGAAAGAATAGCGGTAAGAGAATCTTTATCTTGCAAGGCCCGCAGGCCGGGAGTATTGGGAGAACTCACATTCACCACAAAGTAATCAGCATAGTCAAACAGCTTTTCAAAGCAAAACTCATAGTCACGAATAGCTTTTTCGTTAGGGGTTACTTTGTTTTTACCGATGTTGGCACCAACAATAATGTTAGTTTTCCTTCGCTTCAGTTTTTGTGCGGCCACCTCCGCTCCCACATTATTGAACCCCATCCTATTGATAATGGCCTCATCACTAATCAAACGAAACAAACGAGGTTTATCATTACCAGGCTGTGGCTGAGGTGTTATCGTTCCAATTTCCACAAAGCCAAAACCCAGATGGCCCATTTCATCAATTACATCTCCATTTTTATCGAGCCCGGCAGCCAAACCTACAGGGTTAGGAAAATCTAAACCCAGAATATGGCGATGTAAAGAAGGATGGCTGATTTTTTTTCCGGAAAGAAAAGAAAGCAGTCGCGGAAATTTACCCAGCAACTGTAGCTGATGAATGGTAAAATGGTGTGCTTCTTCAGCATCAAGCTGAAAAAGCAACTGCTTGGCTATAGGGTATAAATTCATGCTGTGCAAGTGAAATGAGCACAACAATAATCAATACTCTTCGAATGGCTTTATTCCTTTACCAACTTAATCACTAACTGCTTTTCGGCAACTGACACTTTCATGGCATAAACTCCGGACGCATAGCCGGACATGTTCAATGTGTGTGTAGTAGCGTTGGTGTTTTCAAACTTCCAGATAATCTCCCCTAAAGCATTGTAGATATCCGCTTTTGATTGCGCAGGCAATTTAACATTGAATACACCTTTTGTTGGATTTGGATACACCGAAACACCCAGTGCCGCATCCTGAGCAATACCACTTATATTCTCAAACATTACAGTAGCACTGCTGATACTTTTGCAACCATTGGCATCAGTCACTGTCACGTTATACACACCTGCGGAGAGACCGGTAGCAGTTTGAGTCGTTTGCTGAGCCGGGTCGTTCCATAAATAAGTGTAGGGTGAAACACCTCCCGTAACCACTGCTGTGGCTGTACCGGTATTGGTACCGTTGGTATCGGCTACTGTGGTCGTATTGATAGATGCAGAAGAAAATACTTGAACAGCTAAATTCTGAGTGAGCGTATCGTTACCGAAACTATTCTGTGCAATCAATATAACATCATAAAAACCGGGCGATGAATAAGTAACCACCGGTGCATTATCGGTAGAAGTAGCCGGATCGCCACCGTTAAAAATCCACTGAATAGAATTAGGAGAACAAGACGTTTCGTTTGCAAAAGTGACGCTAAAGCCCGGACAAATTCCCGGTACGTCTTGACTAAATGCAGCTACCACCGGCTCCACGGTTATGTAGCTTGTTTGTGTGCTGGAATTGCTTCCGGCAGCATTAGCAGCAACAAGTGTAACAGCATAGGTACCTGGTGTGCTATATGAAATTACCGGGTTAGAAACGTTTGAAGAATTTGGACTTCCGCCCGGAAAACTCCAAGTCCACTGTGTGGGTGAATTGGATGATAGGTCGTTGAATGTTACCTGTGTTCCGGCACACACCTGCGTAGCGCTCGAGGCAAAATTCGCAACCGGAGGTTGTCCGCTGGTAGCCGTTGAGTCAATAACCCGGAAGAAATCTAAACCGGCTTCCACCAAATGGCCGGGTGTATTATCAAAAGTGCGACATCTGAAATACACGTTATTGCCCGGATTGGTGATATAATCCTTAATACGGTAGCTCTTGTATATCCACTGGTTAGAGGATTGGCCTGTGGCCACTTTATCTATATCAATAACGGTGGTTCCATTCACCAACGAAATAATCAATGAATCATTAGGAGTTCCTGATCCTCCGGAGTTGAAAAACCATCTGTAGTATCGCGCTACAGGGTTTGTATATGTGGTCAAGTCCATTACAGGTGAGGTGAGGGTAGTGCTGCCACCATCCACATCATCATCGCCAGCAGCTCCTCCACCGTTACCGGTTACAAAACCCAGGTTACCATAGTCTCCATTTACATCCGCCCCCGGGTTACTTTGGTTGGTAACATTATTGGCTGTGTAGGTAGTGCCGGATGGCACACCACGTACCCAGGTGCCGGAAGTAGAGGTCGTTACATTGGTCCACGAGTAATCAAAAAGAAAATCATCGTAATAGCCTTTCTGAAGCGCAATCACAATCTGAGGCGTGTTCGGGTTGAAAGCCTGCGAAGAAAGCGTATTGGTGATATAGCCCCATTTGCCGGCATAAATGGAGTAGTTATCCTGCTGCAGGTTGCTGATAGTAAAAAAACCATTGGCATCAGTAGTAGGTGTATAGTCTGCAGGTCCGTCCAATAATACTTTTGCGTTTGGAATACCCTGATTGGTTTGCGCATCCACTACTTTGCCGGTATATGAAAAGGTGAATGGTATGGTGCAGACAGTTGAGGATGTAATCAAATTATTGCGTCTGGGCGAATTATTGAGCACAGTCACCATTCTGGTCTTCTGGTCGTTGGTAAAAATGTTCATGCACTCATCATCGGAGTAGTCCATGTAGTTCTGCACCATATCCGGAGGATTGGTTCCTCCGTCATTGCAGGTGTTTTGATTGGGGCAGCCATAGTTTGCATCTGTGGAAGTGGGCGTGTCGTTGCAGTAATCGTTACCACAACTTTGGTCGCCCCAAATATGTCGCAAACCAAGCCAATGGCCTAGTTCATGAGTCAACGTTCTTCCCTTATTGTAATTTGCATCGAGTGTTCCTACACGGCCGGTAGCATTAAATCTTACCACTACACCATCGGTGTTTGCACTGCCTCCGTTGTTATTGAGCCCCTGCAAACCGGAGCTGCTGGGAAACTGCGCATAACCTAAAAGACTGGAAGATGCCCCTCCAAATCGAACAGTCCATACGTTGCAGTAACGCTCCGGATCCCAAATGGTCGCAGGCTTTAACACGGCTTCAATGTCGTTAGCCGCCCCAGTGCTACGCTGCCAATCCACTTGCCCCATGTTTTTTCTATCGATGCCGGGCTCTGCCAGCACTACTCCGCTTGGATCTACCACTGCAGCACAAAACTCTATCTCACAATCGGCACCAGCCGGGTGAGTGTTGTAGCCCAACGTTCCTGAAGCTTTACGGAAATCCTCATTCAATGCAGCAATCTGCGAGTTGATTTGTGCCTGAGATATATTTTCACCGCTTCCTAGATTATCACCGTTATGAATCACGTGGAAAATGATTGGAATGGTGACCACATTTCTGTTGCCTTGAAGGTAGGCCGGAGAGTTTTTGTAGGCAGCAATTTTTGCTTGCACCCAAAGCTCAAAATCTTCCAGACTTTCAGTGCTATGTGTCGCTCTGAGTAATGTGTCGGCTTCCATTGTTTCGCAACGTCTCAATTGCTGAGCAGGCGATAGAGTAATAGCCAACGAAAAAGACAAAAACAAGATAAAATTCTTCATTGATAAAAAATTGGGATGACGAAGTAGTATAATAATTGTTACAACACCAAAACTGATTCAGACAATTGTAAAACAACATTCAGTCGGCATTGTTTAGCGTTTCCGAAGAAGCCAGATGGTTGAGTCATCCTGTTCCTGGGCAATACGAAGCTGCAGAACGGCTTCCTGGTAATTATGACCAACAGAGTACCCAAACTTGGTGAGTCTGCGCCCTTTTTCTATCAAGATAGCGGAGTCAGGGAACTTTTGCTGTAATCGCTGCTTTGCTGCTTCTATGTTTTTCTCTTCCAAATAAGCTCCAATCATTACATAGTATGTTGGTTCAGTGGCATTAAAATGCTCGGCAGGATTTGGTTCGTTTAGCGGAAGTAAAACCACCTGCTCTGCAGCAGGCTCGCTGGTGGCCAAAGTTTCCTCCGGAGCAATGCTCAAATCTTCCACCGAAGAAGAAATTAACTCCTCAGCCTCAGCGGTATTTGGAGTTTCTTCCATGCTTACCGGGTTTATCTCCGGCTCATCAATTTTGAAAATGGAATTGACCATGTTAGACACTCCGGATTCACTCAAATTCAGCGATGCTATTTGTTTGCCCGAATACATCAATTGAGCTAATACACCCAGCATAACCAGTAATGCAATGGCTGCTGCCACCCGCCATGGTTTACGCGCAGTGACCGTATGTTTTGTTTCAGAACGGAATTTTTCGGTGAACGATATTTCCTTGCCTCGCATCACCGGGGGCACGGTGATAGTTCTTAGGCCAAAAGAACTTTTTAAATAATTCACCCCTTCATCCGGAAAGAACTGAATATTACCTTCTACGTCTGTCGACAATACCCCCACTCTTGCCACCACCACTTGCTCATTATTCTTTAAAAAACCAGAGGCGGTACTTACCCAATCGCTGACCATTGCTGTTGCTTGCTCTGTAGTAGCAGAAGTCGTAGTAGCAATATGATGAATCAATAAACCATCATTCTGTCGCAAGTTTCTATTAAATGAAATAGCCTTAGATGGTGGAGAAATAGTGTGGCGAACGGGATGAATATCGGATGGACGATAATTGCACAAATCCACCCAAGCCCGGAACGATTACACAATCGTGTTCCAAAAGCAAACTGCTGATGTAAGGTGAAATGTCCATTTTTACTGTTACCTCTATTCGTAATAAGAACTGCTTTTTGCAGTCGTGTGTGGCGTGCAAAATAGAATTTTTGGATAGTCTCTATTTGTCGGATTGATAATTGTGGATAAAAAAAACCTTGCCTATAAATCGGCAAGGTTTTCTGTAAAATACTAGCGAAATAGGTTAGGCGGCTACCCCCTCAGCGCAAACAATTACTTTATTGTTCAAACACTCCACAAAGCCTCCGGTTATGTTTAACTTCTTTTCGCCCTCCGAAGTTTTGTATTTCAGTATTCCACTTTTTAAAGCGGAGATAAGCGGAGCATGGTTATCCAATAGTTCAAACAAACCCTCTATACCAGGCAATTGAACCAGAGTGGCTTCGCCACTGTAGAGTTTCTTTTCGGGAGTCAATATTTCAAGTATCATTTTCTTCAGTTATCCTTTTGGGTCAGCAGGTAATTGCGCTGTTGAAACAAAAGCTGTTCGTAACAAATTATTGAGCGGCTTCTGCCATCATTTTTTCGCCTTTGGCAATAGCCTCTTCAATATTACCTACCAGGTTAAATGCCGCCTCCGGATATTTATCTACTTCACCGTTCATAATCATATTGAAGCCGCGGATAGTTTCTTCTATTGGAACAAACACCCCTTTCAAACCGGTAAACTGCTCGGCAACGTGGAATGGTTGTGACAGGAAACGCTGCACACGTCTTGCACGGTGAACCACTTGCTTGTCCTCTTCGCTCAATTCATCCATTCCAAGAATGGCAATGATATCCTGCAATTCCTTGTAGCGTTGCAACAACTCTTTCACCCGCATAGCACAACGGTAGTGATCGGCACCCAATACAGCTTCACTCAAAATACGAGAAGTAGAATCCAGCGGATCCACAGCAGGATAGATACCCAAAGCGGCAATCTGACGACTCAATACAGTGGTGGCATCCAAGTGAGCAAAGGTGGTAGCCGGAGCCGGGTCAGTCAAGTCATCAGCAGGAACGTAAACCGCCTGCACAGAGGTGATGGAACCTCTTTTGGTAGAGGTAATACGCTCTTGCATAATACCCATTTCAGTAGCCAATGTTGCTTGGTAACCCACAGCTGAAGGCATACGGCCCAAGAGAGCGGATACTTCAGAACCTGCCTGCGTGAAACGGAAGATATTATCTACGAAGAAAAGAATATCACGACCGCCTTTAGCATCATTCTTATCTCCATCACGGAAATACTCTGCTATAGTGAGGCCGGAAAGGGCCACACGTGCACGTGATCCCGGTGGTTCGTTCATCTGCCCGAACACCAAGGTAGCCTGCGATTCAGAAAGTGCTTTTCCATCCACTTTAGCTAAATCCCATCCACCCTTTTCCATGCTATGTTTAAAGTCGTCACCATACTTAATTACATTTGACTCTATCATCTCACGAAGCAAGTCATTTCCTTCGCGCGTTCTTTCACCCACCCCTGCAAACACCGACAAACCGGAGTAACGTTTTGCAATGTTGTTGATCAATTCCATGATCAATACGGTTTTGCCTACTCCTGCACCACCGAACAAACCAATTTTACCTCCCTTGGCATAAGGCTCAATCAGGTCGATAACTTTGATACCAGTGAAAAGTACCTCTGCATCGGTAGCCAAATCTTCATATGCCGGGGGCATACGGTGAATAGGATAACCGCCTGCTTTGCTCACCGGAATATTGATTCCATCAATGGCATCTCCGGTTACGTTAAACAAACGACCTTTAATCGCTTCGCCAACAGGCATCGTGATAGGCGCGCCCAAATCAGTTACATTCAATCCTCTTCTCAGACCATCAGTAGAGTCCATGGCCACCGTGCGCACTGCGTCTTCTCCCAAGTGCTGCTGCACTTCCAGGATGATTGTTTGACCATCATCGCGTTTCACCTCTAGGGCGTTCATAATAAGAGGAAGCACCGAGCCTTCGGCTTCAAAACTTACGTCTACTACCGGACCGATAATTTGTTTGATTTTTCCAACGTTTGCCATGGAGATTTTTGTTTGTTGTTGCTTTGAGATACTATTTCAACGATAAGTTTTATGCGTTATCTGCGAAAAAAATCGCTGGCTCCGCGTATTCAATCTACCGCTGACCTCTTTTTAAAGGCGGTGCGAAAGTAAACATGGAAGTCAATTTTCAAAATGATTATTGTGCGAGGTTTAAAAGGCGCAATTTTCGGATAGAAGCAGGTTTATCTGAGTAGTCAGCGGCTGGTATGTTAATTGTGAACTTTTAATGCGCTAACGCGTTTAGAATACGTTCCTATTTATATTTTTGACCGAAACTCAACCAAATCAGTTTTTTATGAAAAAAACCATCTCTATTTTATTTTTTGCTTTAGCAAAAACCGGGTTTGCACAATCTGACATGTTTACGATTCCGGAGCGCACCCCTATCTCTATGATTTTGACAGAAGATGTGAAAGAGGGTAAAAACAGTGTAGGCACCCCGGCCAGATTTGTAGTGGCCGAGGATGTAAAAGTAGATGGGCTTGTGGTAGTAGCTAAGAACACGCTGGTTCATGCCACAGTTACCATATCCGGTAAAAGAGAATTACGCGTAGACCTGGCAGACGTTCCGGCTGTAGATGGAACGCCATTAAAATTGATGGACTGCTGGAAATTTACAACTGCAGCGCAAAACCTGAACGGCAAGGGCGCTTTGCTTCCGAAAAATACTACGAAAAACTGTTTCACCATTGCCGAAGTGAAGATTAAGAAAGGTGGTGGCAAATTCTAACCAAACAAAAACATCAAATACATGAAAATTCAATCCTTTTTTTTAGTTGCATTTTTTGCTCTGCTGAGCACCGGCCTAAGCGCGCAGGAAAAATATGACATTGCTGTAGTAGGTTATTTCTACGACACCCCGAAATGCCATGTATATACTTCGCTGAATGGGGAAAAATTTGAACAGTTAGATATTGAGCGCGAAGAACTAGGCAATAAACCCTGGGGTACGAACATGAACCCACTTATCAAGCAAGTAAATAAACTACAGAGTGAAGGATGGGAAGTAGTAGGTGGCCTGAATGCTAGTGGATTACCAGCTGCCTCTTTGTTCTATTATAACCTTCGTAAAAAGAAGTAGTAAATAAGTCTTATAATAAAAAAGCCGCAACTTAGTTGCGGCTTTTTTATTCGGTTTTGTAAGGTTATGGCTTTACCGTTTTTAGCACATCTACCACTTCCTCCAAATCTTCTTCAGACTCCTGACTTAACGTATCCGATGAACTAGCAGTATTGACACTGGACGAATCCGCATTTTGGGCCATGTTTGGAGTCCCATTTTCAGTATTATTGCAAGAAAGCACAGCGAATAGGCAAATTATTATCGTGTATCTCATTTTATTTTTTTAATGAGTGAATATCAATAAAAAAGCCACTCTGAGTAGAGTGGCTTTTTTTTGAAGACAAAGGTTTATTTATTTTTTACCTTTCGCTTCGCCTGTTGTGGAGAAGCAATAAGCTACATTACCAGGAAGTACGATAGCATATTCTGTTCCATCAACCAGCGGAGTAGAAGGGATAAATTTGTATACACCTGGTTCTACTTTAGTGAATTCAGGTTTGATATCATCTCTCTGAACAGATTTACCTTTACCACCAAAAGCGGCAGCCATTGCAGCAGCAGACTGAGCCAATTCCAACTCACGAGTGTCTTTAGCTACAATAACTTTTGAAATATACAGGTAACCTTCTGGATCGGTATCAGCATCCGGCATTTTGATGATGAAGTTCGCTGCACTTGCATCAATTTTAATAGGAGAGTGACCACCCAAAATGTTTAAGAACGTAACTACGCTGGCACCGTAGCTAAAACCTTTGGTTTTGGATTTAACCTCGATAGTTGGTTTTTCGAGTTTGCCCAAAGAGCCATCCGCTTTGATGAGCATTGGAACGTTTTTGAAATCAGGAATTTGTTGTTGGGCGAACATAGCGCCTGCGGACAACATCACCGCAACGAGGAGTAAGCTTGCTTTTTTCATGTTAATTTGTTTTTGTGTTTGCAAGTATAGGAAAGTCGTGCCAAGTTTTTGAATGTTAATCTGTATTAACATTTTTTTCTTCTGCCCAAAAACTCCGTTTTCTTACTCCCCTGCTCTCAAACAGGTTTTGAAACTACCATTTTGTTACGGGTATTAAGCCCAAAAATGACCGCTGTAATAGAAAGGATAATGCAACCTTTTTCGAATATCGCCTTGTTGAGTGAGGTAAGATTTCATTGGATTAGGCATATTAAACTTCTTGTTTCACTAAAAAATAACTATTTCTTCGCCATATTATTTAACATGATTTGAATTTTACAAAGATGATTGCCGTAGGAGAAGAAAAATTGGATCTGAAAGATGTAATCAGCATATTATACGATAAGGCCGAGGTGTCTCTTACTGATACCTTAATTAAACGAGCAGAAAACAACTTTAACTTCCTTCGTGAGTTTTCGAAAGACAAAGTCATTTATGGTATACATACTGGCTTTGGACCCATGGCACAATACCGAATACCGTATGCCGACCGTTTAGCTTTGCAATACAACCTCATTAAGTCGCATGCCAGTGGAAGCGGCAAACCAATTGATGAGATATTCTCCAGGGCCATGCTGCTGGACCGGTTAAACACACTGGCGCAGTGTAAAAGCGGAGTTCACCCCGATTTATTGGTTCTTATTAAGGATATGTTAAACAAGGGGTTAAGTCCGGTTATATATGAGCATGGAGGCGTAGGTGCCAGTGGCGATTTGGTTCAGTTGGCACACATGGCCTTAGCGATCATAGGCGAAGGAGAGATTATGCAGGATGGAAAAATTTACCCGGCCGATAAAATTCTGAAGAAACATAAATTGACCCCTTTCGCCATAAGGCTTCGGGAGGGCCTAGCCCTCATGAATGGCACTTCTTGCATGACAGGTATTGGGCTGGTCAATCTGATTTACGCAAAAAAACTTCTGAGTTTTAGCATGCTATCCTCCGTTACCATCAACGAATTGTTTGGTGCGTTTGACGATCATATTTCAGCAGAGCTAAACCAAGTAAAGCTGCACGAAGGACAAAATAAAGTGGCCGCCATTATGCGAAACATTGTAGCGGGGTCCAAATTGATGCGAAACCGCCAGGAATACCTTTACAAGAGCACAGACGAAACTCACTTTAAAGAAAAAGTGCAGGAGTACTATTCACTTCGTTGCATGCCTCAAATTCTTGGACCGGTTTATGACACCATCGCACACACCGAGAAAATTTTGATGGACGAATTGAACTCTGTGAGCGACAACCCGGTGGTAGATGAGGAAGCACAAAATATTTTTCATGGTGGGAATTTCCATGGCGACTACGTGGCGCTCGAAATGGACAAATTGAAGATAGCCATCACTAAACTATCAATGCTGGCAGAACGACAGTTGAACTACCTTCTGAACGACAAACTAAACCTGAAACTTCCTCCATTTATCAACACAGGAACGATCGGTCTTAATTTTGGCATTCAAGGCATTCAATACACGGCCACGTCAACTGTAGCAGAAAACAAATCGCTGAGCAATCCAGTATATGTGCATAGCATTCCGAGCAATAACGACAATCAAGACATCGTAAGCATGGGAAGTAACGCTGCGCTAATGACGGCCAAAGTAATTGAAAACAGCTTTGAGGTTATGAGCGTTCATATGTTGGCAATTGCGGAGGCAGTAGATGCACTCGACAAATCGGAAGAACTGTCTAGTGCTCCTCAAAAGCTGTATCAAGACATCCGTAAAATTTCCGCTAAACTGGATGCAGATGTTCCCAAATACAACGAGTTACGCGCTATCAAGAATTACCTGCAAAGCCGGGAGAGCCACTTCGCGTTCATTTGATTCACAGATCACCTAAACAACATACACATGAAATATGCATTAGTAACAGGAGGGTCGCGTGGAATAGGCCGTGCCATCAGTATTAAACTGGCATCGCAAGGCTATACGGTGCTGGTCAACTATCAGCGCAACGAGGCAGAGGCAGACAAAACAATAAGCACTATACTGGAAAACGGTGGCGTAGCTGAGAAATTACAGTTTGATGTAAGTGACAAAAATGATATTCAGCAAAAGTTGGGTAGCTGGATAGAAGCCAACAAAGACAAACCCGTAGAAGTATTGGTGAATAACGCAGGGATTCGAAAAGATAACCTGATGGTGATGATGCCTGAAGAAGAGTGGCGCAGTGTGTTACAAACTAATCTGGATTCGTTTTATTATGTAACAAAGTTGGTGCTACAAGGTATGCTACTCAAAAGATATGGCAGAATCGTGAATGTAGTTTCACTCTCCGGCATTAAAGGATTGCCCGGACAAACCAACTATTCGGCCTCCAAAGCGGGGGTAATTGGAGCTACCAAGGCTTTGGCACAAGAGATTGGCCGAAGAGGAGTAACCGTTAACTGCGTGGCACCGGGATTTATAAAGACCGAAATGACCGAAGGAATTGAAGAATCTCAATTTAGAAATATCATACCCATGCAGCGGTTTGGCGAAGCAGATGAAGTGGCGGAAGCTGTTTTGTTTTTGGCATCCAAAGGGGCCTCCTACATTACGGGCGAAGTGATTAATGTGAACGGAGGATTACATACTTAACCGGTCTATCCCCATTCATGAGTACTCGAAAAGTAAACATTATAGGTGCAGGCATCTCGGGGCTTTCGTTAGGCTGCTACCTGCAAATGAATGGTTACGAAACCCAAATTTTTGAGAAACACAACATACCGGGAGGACTGTGCACCAGCTGGGAAAAATCGGGCTATACCTTTGATGGCTGCGCGCACTGGATTTTGGGAAGCGACACCGGCAGCAGTTTTTATAAAGTATGGAATGAACTCATTGACATGCGAAAAGTGCAATGGGTTAACCATGACATTCGAATGTTTATTGAGGTGAAAAATAACCGCGATAAGTATGGTAGCAACACGTTTCGGTTTTATACCAATCTCGACAAACTACAGGACTATTTGATTGATATAGCCCCGGAAGACGAGCAGGAGATTCGCGCATTTATAAAGCCAATGCGCATCATTCAAAAATTTGACATGCCTCCCATTATGGATGAGTTGCCACTCATTCCGTCTATCATTCGGGGTGTAAAGATGGCGCGCTATGCCGAATTTCTGTTTTGGTTTTTAAAACTACTGGGCCAAACGAACTACACCTTTGCCCAAAAACTGAAGAACCCGTTTTTGAAAGAAAGTTTTGAGATGCTGTATGATGGAGAGGAAGTTAACTTGCTGGTTATTTATTTCCCCATGGCCAGTTTCGATAAAAAAAGTGCGGGGTATCCCTTAGGCGGTTCCCTGAAATTTGCCGAACGCTTTGAGCAGCGCTATCTGGAGTTAGGAGGAAAAATCCACTACCACACGCCTGTCCATAAAATACTAACCGAAAACGGTGTGGCGAAGGCCTTAGAGGTAAGGCACGGGAAAATACATCCATCCGATTTAACCATTTCATGTGCCGATTGGTATCTTACCACCTTTGAGCTATTGGAGGGCCGTTTTGTAAACAAAGCCATGCTGGACCTCAAAGAAGGTAGAAGTTTGGAAGTGTTTTTCTCGGTGATGCAGGTATCGTTTGGTATCAACAAAGACCTATCGCACCTGCCCCACCTCACCCGCTACCCCCTGCAGCAGCCCATCGTGTCGCCCGATGGAACCACTTACGACCGAATGGAAGTGCACATTTACAATTACGACCCTGCCATGGCTCCGGAAGGTAAGAGCAGCGTGATTGTGAGTTTTTACACCAAGAACCGTGAATTCTGGATAGACCATCGCAAAAACAATCGAGCAGAATACCGTAGAATAAAAGCAGATTTTGCCGAAAAAGTATTACAGCAGCTTGACCAGCGCTTAGGTGGCATTCGGCAATTTGTTGAAGTAACAGATGTAGCTACACCGGCTACTATCTTGCGATACACCGGCAACTGGAAGGGAAGTGCACAGGGACTGATGGCCGGTAAAAACTTTTTGGCTCCGGTGCCCATCAAATTCAAATTTCCGGGGCTCAAAAACTTCTACTATGCCAGCCATTGGAACCGCCCAAGTGGTGGACTTCCTATTGCTATTATGAGCGGCAGGCAGTTGGCACAAATGATTTGCAAAGAAGACGGCAAGAGGTTTACTGTAAGTAAAGACTGGTGATTTTTGGTGCCCTTGAGCGGGTATTGGCCGCTTTACCATTTCCACACATTTCTTACTGTAAGGTTGCAATCACATTCTCAAAAATGTAATATTGGCGCGCTTAAAAACTGAAATTATTTTGCCCGCATGAATCGTGTTGTCATTACAGGAATTGGCATTTACTCCACTATCGGAAAAAACCTGGATGAGGTGCGCGATTCACTCTACCATGGTAAATCCGGAATCATTTTTGACCCGGTTCGAAAAGAGTTTGGATACCGATCTGCATTAACCGGCTTTGTAGAGCCCCCGCAACTGAAAGGGCTGCTGGACAGACGGGCACGCTTAATGCTTCCTGAGCAGGGAGAATATGCTTACATGTCGACCCTGGAGGCGTTTAAAACTGCCGGTATCGATCAGGATTATTTAGACCACCATGAAACCGGAATTATTTTTGGCAACGACAGCACAGCTCAAGCGGTTATAGAATCTACCGACATCGTTCGCGAAAAGAAGAACACCATGTTTGCCGGTAGCGGAGCTGTTTTTCAAACGATGAACAGCACGGTCAATATGAACCTGGCTACCATTTTCAAACTAAAAGGAATCAACTTTACCATCAGCGCGGCCTGTGCCAGCGGCTCTCATTCTATTGGCATGGGTTATTTCCTCATCCGCCATGGATATCAAGATAGAGTGTTATGCGGTGGAGCACAAGAATTGAATCACCTGTCAATGGGCACTTTTGATGCACTGGCAGCTTTCTCGGTTCGTGAAAATGAACCTCAAAAAGCATCACGCCCTTTCGACCGCGACCGGGACGGCCTTATCCCCAGCGGTGGCGCAGCTACTGTTTTTATTGAATCGCTGGAATCTGCGCAAAAACGCGGGGCCAAAATACTGGGAGAATTGGTGGGATATGGATTTTCGTCTAACGGTGGTCACATATCCAACCCAACGGTAGATGGTCCGGTTCGCTCGCTAATGATGTGCTTGAACGATGCCGGCATACGGCCCGATGTAGTGGACTACATTAATGCACATGCTACCTCCACTCCACAGGGCGATGCCAGCGAAGCACAAGCCATCAATGCAGTGTTTGGTGCTTATAAGCCGGAAGTAAGCAGCACTAAATCCATGACCGGCCACGAATGCTGGATGGCAGGCGCAAGCGAGATTGTGTATAGCCTGTTGATGATGCAAAACGATTTTGTAGCGCCCAATATCAATTTTGAGAATCCGGATGAGCACTCGGCCAAATTGAATATTGCCACCACCGCAAAACATAAAAATATTGATGTATTCTTGTCCAACTCATTTGGCTTTGGCGGAACAAACTCTTCGTTGATAGTTCAGAAATGGAAAAATTAAATTGAATTGAATATGAGTAACGAACAAATTATTGCAGAGATTAACCGTTTTTTGAGCGAAGAATTTGAAGTGGATGCGTCCAAAATTACGCCCGAGGCTACTTTGAAAGAAACGCTCGAACTCGATTCGTTGGACTATGTCGATTTAGTGGTGATACTCGAAGGCAACTTCGGCATCAAAGTAAAGCAAGAGGATTTCGTAGGCATCCGCACCTTTCAGGATTTACACAACTACGTTATCAGCAAACAAAACACAACCGCTGCCTGATGGCATCCTGGGAGGGAAAATCGCGCGGCACCCCGCTTGGATATAAGATATTCGTCATCGTTCTCCGATATCTTGGTATTTACCCGGCCTATTTTCAGTTGTATTTTGTAGTAGCCTATTTTTTCTTTTTCTCGCCCAAAACAACACCCTACATTCTCTACTTTCTTCGAAAAAAGATTGGCTATGGCTTTTTTCAGTCGTATGTAGGCTTATACAAAACGTATCATTTACTGGGACAAACCCTGATTGACCGGGTAGTAGTTTCCTCCGGACTCAGTAAAAAAATCACTTCCGAATCGTTTGGCGGAGAAAACCTGCGCGAATTAGTTGCCAACGGTAAGGGGGGAGTGCTGCTGGGTTCTCACATCGGCAACTACGGCATCGCCTCACAGTTTCTGCTCAACTACGACAAGGCTATTAACATTGTAGTCTATGATATTGAAGATGCACAGATAAGGAGCTATCTGGAGGGTGTAACCGGAGGCAGAAAATACAATGTGATTCTGATTAAAGATGACATGAGCCACATTTATGAGATAGGCGAAGCGCTGCAACGGCAGGAAATTATATGCATGACTGCCGACCGATTTATGCCCGGCAGCAGGACTGGTATGGTTCGTTTTTTTGATGAAGAGGCTCACCTACCACTTGGCCCTTTTCAAATCATTAAAACATTTAAAGCACCCTATACGTTTGTGTATGGTGTGAAAAAGAACCTGACGCACTACAATTGTTTTGCCAGACCATACAGAACCGTGGAGCCGGGAACCACAGCCTTAGATATCATGCAGCAATACGCCACCGACTTAGAAAAAATGGCTAAGGAATATCCCGAACAATGGTTTAATTTTTACGACTTTTGGAAGAAGCCATGATACAGCCAATGAAGATTATTTCCGGAGAAGAACTAGTTGCGCTAATTCCGCAGAAGCCTCCTTTTGTGCTGATTTCATCGCTCTTGAGAGTAACCGAGGACAATTGCACTACTACCTTTGAAATACCGGAAAATCATGTATTGTGCACTCACCATAAACTACAAGCGTCCGGCCTTATAGAAAACATGGCACAAACCTGTGCAGCTAAGTTAGGCTACGAGTATAATCTGCTCGGGAAACCGATGCCGATAGGTTTTATAGGAGACGTGCGCGATTTCCTTTGCAGCGAACTTCCGGCTGCAGGTACACTGATAAGCACCGAGATAAAAATTGATAACCGTGTTTTTGATGTTACGGTTATATCAGGCAAAGTATTTTTGGAGGGTCGGGAAATTGCTTCCTGCAAGATGAAGGTTTTTATAGAGGAGAGTAAACAATAATGATGTCGAACTTAATACATACCCCACCTATTTTGAGAGCTACTTCCAGCATAGAGGTAAGGTTTAATGAATGCGATCCGCTGGGTATTGTGTGGCATGGTAACTACGTTAAATATCTGGAAGATGGCCGCGAGGCTTTCGGCAAAAAGTATGGGCTGGACTACATGGATTTTTACATCAACGGCTACGCTACTCCTATCGTGCATTTGCAGCTCGATTTCAAGAAGACTATGCAATACAAAGAAATAGCGCACATAGAAGTCACTTACCGAAATACAGAAGCGGCTAAAATCATTTTTGATTATGTGATTCGAAGTGAAACCAAAAATGAAATTGTATGCAAAGCGACTACTACGCAGGTTTTCGTATCCAATGGAAGTATGCAATTGTCCTTAGTATGCCCGGATATTTTTACAAAGTGGAAACAAAATAATGGAGTGTAATGAGCAGAATTCAGGTGATAGCTGACAACATTATTTCTCCGCTGGGCAACACCACAGCAGAGAATTTTGATGCCGTTATTGCCGGCCAAACTGCTATTACCCAAATTTCTAATCCGAAGCTATCACCGAATCCGTTTTATGCTTCGATGTTTACCCATGCTGATAATACTTCAGTAGAAAATCAATATACCCGATTAGAGCAATTGTGCATTCGCAGTATAGAGAATGCATTGTCGGCTACCAACGTATCGCTAAACGACAAAGACACCATCTTTATTCTTTCTTCGACCAAGGGCAATATAGAACTGATTGAAAACGCACCACAGAGCAAAGAACTCTTTGAAAAAGTATCGCTGACTTATACGGCAAAAAAAATAGCCAAACATTTTTCGGCTAACAGCAAGCCTCTAGTCATTTCTAATGCCTGCATTTCGGGAGTAATGGCGCTCATTACAGCACAAAGATTTCTGGAAGCCGGCATTTACAAGCATGCTGTTGTTACCGGTGTTGACGTGCTTTCCAAATTTATCTTATCCGGTTTTCAATGTTTACATGCAGTTAGCGATAATGTGTGCAAACCTTTTGACAAAACCAGAAATGGGATTAACCTGGGCGAATGTGCGGCCACCATTGTTTTATCTTCTGCACACACCGGCAAAGGTATCTCTTTAATAGGTGGAGCAGGTTCTGGCGATGCCAATCATATATCCGGTCCATCGCGCACAGGCCTGGAGCTAAGCCGGGCGGTGCAATCCGCTATGAAACAAAGCTGCTTAAACCAGCAAGCACTTTCTTTCATATCGGCTCATGGCACTGGTACTGTTTACAACGATGAAATGGAGTCCAAAGCATTTGAAGCAGCCGGACTCAGCGAAGTGCCGGTGCATAGTTTAAAACCCCACTTTGGACACACCCTGGGTGCCGCTGGAGTTGTCGAAAGTATTATCACTTATCACTCGCTATTACAAGGCATTATTCTACCGAGCATGAATTGCGAAACGGCCGGAGTATCCGGAAATATACTGGTGAGTAAAAAACTAACCGCATCCAAAGCTTCCGCTGCGCTTAAAACAGCCTCCGGATTTGGAGGATGCAATGCAGCCATAGTCTTTTCTAAAAATTAGAATATTACAAATAGAAATTTTATGCAAACAGAAAAAGTAGACGTTTTAGTGATAGGTGCAGGACCATCCGGAACGGTTGCCGCATCCATTATTAACAAAGCCGGATTCAAAACAAAAATTGTAGAGAAAGAACAGTTTCCTCGCTTTGTTATTGGGGAAAGCCTATTGCCCAGATGTATGGAACCGCTGGACGAAGCCGGATTTTTGCCGGTACTCAAAAAGCAAGGCTATCAGGAAAAATTCGGAGCCAAGTTCGTAAACCAGAATCAAGAGGTAATGGACTTTAATTTTAGCGATCAGTTTACCAAAGGATGGAACTGGACTTGGCAGGTGCCTCGCAGCGATTTTGACCATGTGTTGGCAAAGGAAGTGGAACGAATGGGCGTGCCGGTAGAATATCAAACAACAGTAACCAACATCCAATTTGAAGGCACGAACTCTACCACCACAGTTACATGCAGCGATGGTAGCGAGAAAAAAATAGAGGCTCGGTTTATTGTAGATGCCTCCGGATATGGCAGAGTGATTCCGCGCATGTTTAATTTAGACAGACCTTCTAATCTGCCCCCACGCAAAACCATGTTCACGCATATCCGGGACAAACGCAGAAACGATTACGTGGAGCCTAATCGTATTCTGATAGTAGATCATAAACCGGGTGTATGGGCTTGGTGCATCCCTTTTTCGAACGGGATAACCTCTTGTGGCTTTGTGAGTGAACCCACTTTTTTTGATGACTTTAGCGGAACACCCGAAGAACAATTGCGCAGCATCATTGCCTCTGAGTGGAGTATTGCTGAACGATTTAAAGATATGGAGTTCATGTTTGAGCCCCGTGTTATTCAAGCCTGGAGTGCAACTACTGAAAAATTCTACGGCAATGGATTTGTGCTTACCGGTAATGTTACGGAGTTTTTAGACCCCATATTCTCATCTGGAGTTACCTTGGCTACAGTATCCTCTGCGCGTGCCGCCAACAATGTAGTTCGCTTTTTACAGGGCGAAAATCCGGATTGGGAAAAAGAATATATGGAACCCACTATGCTGGGTGTAAATGCCTTCCGCTCGTATGTAATGGCTTGGTATGATGGATCTTTGCAAAAAATCTTTTTTGCCAAAGAACGGAACATGGAGGTAATAAATCAGATTTGTTCGGTATTGGCCGGGTATGTGTGGGATCAGGAGAATCCTTTTGTAAAAAACCACGACACAGCTATTAAGCGAATGGTTCGACTTGTTGCGGTAGGTGAAAAATTAAAAGCGATAGAGGAGAACGAAAGTTCAAATTAATGAAGCAGGTAAGAGTGATGCGCTATGCCGCCATCCGTAACAATCAATTGATTTCAGATAACCCGACCATGGTTTTTTCCGGTAGCAATGCTGACAGATTTTTGGAAGAAGCTTACGGTTTTCTACAATTAATCTACCCGAAGTTTTACAAAATGGATAGCCTTTGCAAAACAGCCTTACTGGCATCGGGAGCTCTGCTGGCGCAAACAGATTTATTAAAAAAATATGCCCCGGCTGAGGTGGGCATCACTCTTTCGACCCGTCATAGCAGCCTGGACACCGACTTGAAATATGCCGAAAGCATGAAAACTGCCTCTAGTCCATCGCTGTTTGTGTACACTTTACCAAATGTAGCTGCCGGTGAAATCAGCATTCGGCACGGCCTACAAGGGGAAACCTGTTGCTTTATCGAAGATTTTTTTAATGCAAAGCTACATACCGACTACGTAGATCAACTACTAGCTCTTGGGGCGGTAAAATGCTGCTTATCGGGCTGGGTAGATTTTTTTGAAAACAAAGCCGAAGCATTTTTTTATTTAGCTGAATATTCGGACAGCGAAAACTACCCGCTTCATCAATCAAGTATCTTAGACACTAAATATCAAAGTATATGGAAGAGTTAATGCAAAATCTGAAACACCAGATAGTTGAACAACTGAATTTGCAACAGGTAAAAGCAGAAGAAATATGCAACGAGCAGAACCTTTTCGGGCCAGATGGATTGGGGTTGGATTCTATTGATGCACTGGAACTAATTGTGCTTATGCAGCAGAAGTATGGCCTCAAATTAGCGAACCCAGCTGATGGCCAAAAGATATTTCAGTCTGTAAAAACGATTGCTGAGTACATTACTCAAAACCAACCGAAATAGTTTTAATGGAAATTTTTATTGCCGGAAAAGGCATAATTACTTCTATTGGCAATAACGTAACCGAAATACTCGATTCGCTAAAAAAGTATAAAACCGGAGTGGGGGAAATAACCATTTTACCCACCGGATATGCCGGCAAACTACCGGCTGCTGAAGTTAAATACACAAACCAGCAATTGTCCGAAATTTCAGGGCTGGACATTTCACATTCGCGCACTACCTTTTTGAGTTTACTGGCAGCCCGTCAAGCTATTGCCGATGCAGCCATACCAAAGTTCGATAGCTACAAAACAGGGTTTATTTCCGCTAATACGGTGGGCGGAATGGACAAAACAGAAAACATTTTCAAAGAATATTTAGCCGATAGCGCAACGCTAAAACTTACCGAAACAGCCTATCATGATAGTGGCGCCAGCACAGAGGTAGTAGCGGAAGTATTGGGTATCAAACACCACATTACCACCATCAGTACCGCTTGCTCTTCTTCTGCCAATGCAATTATGTATGGCGCAAGACTTATCAAAAGCCGGCAGTTAGATATTGCTGTATGTGGTGGCACCGACTCATTTTCGAGATTTACGTTAAATGGTTTTCACTCCTTGATGATTTTAGACAGCGAGCCCTGCAAACCATATGATGAAAACAGGAAAGGATTAAACCTGGGAGAAGGAGCGGCATACATTGTGCTGGTTTCAGAAAGAGTAGCCGCCACGCTCGCCTCCCAACCTTTGACTAAGTTAAGCGGCTATGAAAATGCGAATGATGCCTTTCATCAAACAGCCTCTTCTCCCGAGGGAAAAGGAAACTACCTGGCTATGAGTGGCGCATTGCGGAGCAGTGGACTAAAACCGGAAGACATAAGTTATATCAACCTTCACGGCACGGGAACCAGTAACAATGACTTAAGTGAAGGTGTGGCCATCGAGCAAATTTTTGGAACCCACATACCTCCTGTAAGTTCTACCAAACCTTTTACCGGCCACACCCTGGGTGCATGTGCAGCGGTAGAGGCTGTGTTTTCTATTTTATGTTTAGAAAAAGGAATCATTCTTCCGCACTTGCGATTCACAACCAAAATGAAAGAACTCAACTTTGAGCCTTGCACAAAGTTTCTTGAAAATCAGGATGTAAAACATGTAATGAGTAACTCATTTGGCTTTGGTGGAAATTGTTCTTCTCTTATTTTCTCAAAAGCACGGGCATGACATACATCAATGGCATTGGTTGCATTTCTCCGCAAAACACCTTTCGCAACGATGAGTTTCTGAAGGAAGTGAAGGAATATGCCACCGATAAAATGTTGTGCATAGACCCTGACTACACGAAGTTTCTAGACCCTGGTGCAGTGCGCAGAATGGGAAGACTATTAAAGTTTGGCACCACAGCCGGACTTATTGCTTTGCGCGATGCAGGTGTAGAAACTCCCGGAGCCATTTCCACGGCAACCGGATTTGGATTATTGGATTTATCCCAAAAATTCTTGGCTGATGTTATAGCAACGCAGGAAGGTGTGGTGAGTCCCACCTCCTTCATTTTGAGCACTCATAATACCGTTAGCTCCAACATTGCATTGCTGTGTGGTTGCCATGCCCACAATAATACCTTTTCGCAACGCGGTTTTTCGTTTGAAAGCGCTTTGACAGATACAGCGTTTATGTTACAGGAAGGCAAGCAAAGTGTGTTGATTGGAGCGTATGATGAGGTGGGGCAGTTTGCACACGCCAAGTTTAAGCATGTGGGTGAACTGCGACAGGAACCCTGCACCAGTTCGGATATCTTAAGCAAAGAAAACCCCGGAGTTATAATGGGTGAAGGTGCTGCTTTTTTTGTTCTGAGTAAAGATAAAACAGCCAACTCGTATGGCTCTTTATCCGGTCACAGTACTTTATTCAACCCTGAAAACGCGGATGAGTTGCGCAATTGGATATTAGATTTCTTAACGGCTCATCAACTTCAGGTAGAGGATATAGATGTGGCCGCATTAGGCTATTCCGGAGCAACTAAGCAAGATGCACTCACCGAAACCGTTCAAGATTTATTCAAACAATCCACCATAACCGCTTATAAGCATCTTTGTGGTGAGTATATGACCGCATCAGCTTTTGGCTTTTGGTTAGCGTGTAAAATGATGAAAACAAACAGCGTTCCCGATGCTGTTATTATTGAAAACAGACAACGCTCCCCACGAGTGGTATTAGTGTATAATTCCTATAAGCGGTATCATTCCCTCATGCTTTTTCACGCATGCTGAAATACATTTATAACAGAATATTCTTCGTAGCATTAACGATACTGGTGCTGTTAATGGATGTTTACTACGAGGTGCCAATATGGGTTTACCCCATCATTTACCTTGCATACATCAGCATATCCTTTTACGGTTCTTATTTTATTCAATCTGATTTTTATGTAAAGGCTCACTGGCATGGCGATAGAAACAAAAAGGCTGTTGCACTTACCTTTGACGATGGCCCCAGCAAACAACACACCGATAAAGTACTCGAGATATTACACCGGGAAAAGGTAAAAGCCTGCTTTTTTGTAATCGGTAAAAACATTCAAGGCAACGAAGAACTTCTCATGAAAATGCTGGAAGAAGAGCATATAGTCGGCAATCATAGTTATGAGCACAACTTTTGGTTTTCGATGAAATCAAAAGAGTCGATGATAGCGGACACGACCCGTTGCAATCAACTCGTTTTTGACATCATTGGTAAACAAATGAATTTCTTTCGCCCGCCTTATGGAGTAACTAACCCCTGGATTGGCAAAGTAGTGCGGAATGCAAAATTTTTGTGCATTGGTTGGAGCATAAGAACCTATGACACCACGGCCAAAAGTAAAGATGCTGTAGTACGGAAAGCGCTTAACGGATTAAATAACGGAGACATCATCTTACTCCACGATTGGGCCCCCTTCACTATTGATGCTTTGCCGGAAATTATTCAAGGCATACGCAATCGCGGTTTTGAAATTTTAAGAGTGGATGAATTGCTGAATCAACAAGCTTATGTTTGATTTGCAGCGCTATTCAACATGACATTTACAAAACCATTTCTTGCTATTCTCTTCGTTTTCTCTTGCCATAGCATGTTTTCGCAAGAATACGTGGAAGTAAAAGATGCTACTGCTATCAAAAAGAAGATTACAGAGGCTTCGCAAAAGTTCAATTCACTTCAAGCTGATTTTCTGCAGGAAAAAAACATGAGCATGCTGTCGGAACCAACGGTTTCTAAAGGTAAATTCTGCTACAAAAAAGAAAACAAAGTCCGGTTGGAGTATACACATCCCACCAAAAGTGTGCTGGTTTTGAATGATGGTAAAATGATGATGAATGATGGTAAAAAAACCACACAACTGGATATACATCGTAGCCGTTTCTTTCAGCAATTCAACAATATCATTACAGGTTCCGTAAATGGACAACTGTTTTCGAGCAAAGATTTTTCACTGAAATTTTTTGAAAGCAAATCGCAGATAAAAATTGAACTGGCTCCGACCGGTAAGAGCATGAAGAATTTTTTGAACCGGATTGTAATGATCATAGACAAAAGAGATTTTACGGCCGCCCGCTTAGAAATGCATGAACCCTCGGGCGACCATACTGCACTCACCTTCCTGCACAAACTGGTGAATAGCCCATTACAAGATTCCCTCTTTACGCTCCGATGAATTTCTTCTGTAATATTTTGACTCATTCTGTATTTTACACCCGCAATCAATCCATATGCTTTTAGGTTCCTTCTATCAGATAAATGACATTCAACATCAGGATCAAAATGACTTGGTTCAGATATCTTTTAACCCGGCACACGAAATTTTCAAAGGGCATTTTCCGCATTTGCCGGTAGTGCCGGGCGTGTGCCAGATTCAGATTTTGGAGGAAGTAATATCACATCTTACAGCTAAACCATATGTAGTAAAAGAAGCAGGTCAGGTAAAGTTTTTGGCCCTTTTGAATCCGGTAAAATCACCCACCATTACACTTGATATACACCGCGAAATCACCAATGATAGCACCATAGCAGTCACCGCTCGTTACTTTAGTGATACAGAAACCTTTTTCAGATTCAAGGGACAGCTGCATGCCTGAACACAACACACAACAGCGTTTTAAAAAACTAAAATGCTGTGTATTACTTCCTACCTACAATAATTCGAAAACCATAGCGGGTGTGTTAGAGGATGTAGCAACCTACACTAATGATATTTGTGTGGTGAATGACGGCTCAACGGATAACACGCTCGAAATTCTATCTCAATATCCCAATATCAAACTCCACTCCTACGAACAAAATAAAGGCAAAGGTTGGGCCCTTCGACAAGGATTTGCGTTTGCCTTAGCGCAGGGGTATGAATATGCCATTACACTGGACACAGACGGACAGCATTTTGCCGAAGATTTGCCTACCATGCTGGATGCCTTGGAGAAAAACAATCATGCCATTGTCATTGGCGCTCGCAACATGAATCAGAGCTCGGTACCCGGCAAGAGTAGTTTTGGCAATAAATTCTCCAACTTCTGGTTTACGCTGGAAACCGGCATTGAACTTCCGGACACGCAATCCGGATATCGGTTATATCCTATACAGAAATTGAAACACATTCATTTTTTTACCAGAAAATATGAATTTGAAATAGAGGTAATTGTAAGAGGAGCCTGGAGCGGTTTGGATGTAATTGCCGTTCCGGTTAAGGTATACTACCCTCCGGCTGATGAACGAATTACACATTTCCGACCGTTTAAAGATTTTTCAAGAATCAGCGTTTTAAATACGGTCCTGGTGTTCTGGACTTTTGCTTGGATAAAGCCAAGAAATTTTTTCAGAGCAATCAAAAAAAAAAACTGGAGACAATTTCTTGAAGACCATTTGATTCGACCGCATGAAACTCCATCTGTAAAAGCCTCTTCTGTAGCACTCGGTGTTTTCTTCGGCATTAGTCCCTTATGGGGCTTTCAAATGTGGCTGGTATTGCTGTTCGCGTTTATTTTCAAGCTTAACAAGGGCATAGCCGTTTTAGCTTCGAACATCAGTATTCCACCGCTGATTCCCATTATTGTTTTCTTAAGTTACGAAACCGGTATGATCTGGATGGGAAGTGCAGGCATTCATATGAGCTACGATACCCACCTGTCGCTCGAAGGCGCAAAAAAGAATTTTCTGCAATATGTATTGGGCAGTTTCACATTAGGGGCTATACTGGCCGTCATCTCCTGGGCGGCCACATACATTGTGGTAAAAACATTTAAGAAAATGAAGAAGGCCTAACCGGCATTCTCCTCGCCTGCAAACGCCCAGCGATTCATCCACCACATTACCAGCACAAATATCAAACTGTAAGTTACCACTACATAAAGGTAATCATGTGCAAAATCAAAATAACTGTTATAGCGTGCCTGGATAAGAATGAGTGCTAATAAGCGAAAAACGTTAATCAGGAAAATCAAGAATACACCCATGGGAATGAACCACAGTTTAGCTTTCAGATTAGTGCCAAATGCGAGAATAATACCGCTGTAAATAAACATGGGGGCAATGCCCAAACACAAGTCGCTGAATTCAATACCATTGGTCCCCGCTACAATAATTACTCTCTTCTCATGTATGTGCTGAATGCCCATCACATTTAATATAACTGAATTACAATACGCAAGCAGGTTACCGATAAAGTCATAAAAGGCTGCCCAGCCACCCCACAAAAAACCCGGGTATGTTTCTCCGCAATATTTAAGCCCACGCCACAGAGCATAAACCATAGCCACTTTTATGATAAACTCAGCCGGCTCAATCAGCAGTTCATTACTAAAAACTTTTTTCAGCAGTTGCCTCAGCATGATGCATAAATAAAAAAACCGCTGCCTGTTTCAGCAGCGGTTTTTGTTTAAAATAAAAAGGAATTATTCTCCTTTTTTCGCTTTGTTTTTATCGTATAGCTTTTTGGCACCGTAAGCAATACTTGCCCCTACAATGCTTATCACTCCTCCATCAATGGGGACTGCAGAGGGAGTGGTGTTACCCGGAGGCGGCACCTGAGCGTTAGTTATGTATGCAAAACCTACCATTAACAGGAAAGTTAAACCGAGTATTTTATTTAAATTATTCATAGCTGTATTTTTTATTTTTTCTGCTTAATGCAGTTTACTGTTTAATTAACTTCTGTGTAGCGGTGGTTGTTCCGGTAAGTCTCACCGTATAGATACCGCTTGACATGCCTGAAACTTCGAATGTTTTGCTCATGTCAGATGCAGCAAGTGCCTCTGAATAAACTACTCTACCTGAAAAATCCAGAACCGTTACTTTATTGAATCCGTGATTTTCATTAAGCATGATAGTAGCACGACCGGTAGTAGGATTTGGGAACAAGGTTACATTGCTATTATTCATGTTCTTAATACCGGAAACTGCGTTTGCGCTAAAGTGCAACACAAAGCGATTTGGATTATCACTTGTTTGAGCTGAAAAACTGTGCACATATCCTTCGGTAACAGGATACATATTGCCGCTTGTTAAATCTTCCAATACCACTGTAGCGTTAGCTGCATCAATACCATCAAACGTAAGCGTGTGAGTGCCATTTACACCAATGTGCACCGATAGCGGAACCGATTTGGTCGTGCCGCTGACCAGCAACGGAAGGGCATTGTAAGAAAGAAACTCTCCGTTTTGCTCAATGGTGTAAACATAAGGGCGCTCTACTAAACCAAACAAACGGTTTGCATCATACGCCCCATCAAACGCATCGGTAGCACCATCTACGAAGTAAACAGAAGCCTTATTAGTAAATGCGCCATCACCAATCGTAATGTTTACATACGCATCGTTTTCTTCGGTTTTGTAGAAGGTAACACCGGTAGTTGTTTTGCGGTGCGCTTCGTTGACGGCAAAAGTAGCGGAGCCACCAACGCCACCGGCTACGCGCATCTGAAAGCCCTGACCTACCGCTACTGTTACCGTAGCACCCGGAGCAGGACTTACCCATGAACCATTATCCCAAAAATGCATTTGTCCCTCAAAGCCCATAGCGGCTCTGTCGGCTGCGGTCAGTTCAATAGGGCAAGAATAAGGATTGCCCAACATATGCCAGCCACGAGTAACTGTGCCACCAAAACCGGCCGGCAAATTCAAATTACCCAGATTGGAATACCCCAGCGGACCATACGATACCGGATCGGTGTGCGGGTCGGCTCCTCTCCATGTAGGCGAGAAGGAAGGTGCATACAACGAGAAACCTCTGCCGGGGGTAAACAATCCACTGGATTTATAATTCCACAAAGAGTGAGAACAGTTAAGCGCAGTGGCCGTGTTGCTCTGGTTAAGTTCCATGGTGCAAAAAGTAGTGCTGCCCAGCGATGGCGCATCGCAGGCGGTAGGCACAATCTGTGCATCACCGCAACTGGAGCCCCAGGCCGAAGGTGCTCCGGTTACATACATACTACTCATAAACCAAGGAGATGGACCCGCCAGGTTGAGGTTTACATAAAGAAAGCCGATAGAGTCTCCGCCTATGTTGGCCACCCAGTCGGTAGCGTCTGCTACTTTCAACGCACCACCGGCTTGCAGTGAGATAGTGCCGATATTCACCACATCACCGGTTACGTTGAGCGAACTGGCAAAATCAATCCCCACATACGCTTCATCTTCCACTACCAAATCATGAACGGTTATATTTTGTGTTTGCAACTCCGGGTAACTGATGGTGGGTACGCCCAATTGATTGGAATCAGGTATAATCGCTACGTCAGTACCGGATGGAACAGAAAACACCGGACCACCGGCCGTTTGCACAGGGGCCCAGTTATTGGCATTGTTCCAGTCATAATCAAAGGCACTACCATTCCAGATTCTGGTTTTAGGAGCCGACAGTGCTGGGATACCCGCATCCGAAACATCTAACACCGTACCGAAACCGGTAGGCGCTATCACATAAGGTCCTTTGATAGCAGGGGTAGCACCCGGAGTGCCCGGGAAAGTGGGGGTAAAGAACAGAAACTCGTTGGTATTTCCATACCAATCGGAGCCTGCTGAATTGCCCTGACCGCCAAAGTTGGCAGGAATCAACAAGTAAAAACCCAACTGTCCGTTTGGTTCCACTTCCACTACCGAAGCGGGCGACAGGTGCAAGGCATTAAAACCCTGCGATCTGAATCCTAAAGCGCCACCGCTCTGAATAATAATCCGTTTATCAATACCACCGGTGAGGTCTACGTTATTGGTGGTGCCGGTAATTTTACCAACAATAATCGCACTGCCCGAACCGATATAATACTCATCATAGGCTGGTAATGCTGAGGGCCCCGCTGCTGCAAATGCCGCATTCCATTGTGTAAGATTATCGACAAATGTAATACCCGGATTGGCAACATATTGCGTGCCGGCAAAGACTGCGGTTGAACTTAGCAGTATTAAAACTGCTAATGTCAGTTTAGAAAGATGTTTAGTAATTTCTTTAATCATGGGATGATATTTTGCGTTTTAAGTGAAGCGCAATTATAACCCAGGAGTGCCTCAACAGCCTACAGCACACCAGTGATATGAATCATCGAAAGAGATGATCTACATCACCATTGTGTAGAGATATCAGTTAACCAAATTACGGAGTTTGTCTTGCTGCAGCACAATAATCTTGCTGTCGACTATATCAATCAGCTTTTCTTCTTTCAGGTCAGATAAAATACGAATAGTGGATTCCTTGGTAACCCCACACATATTGCCCAAATCGGTACGACCTATATTTACCTCATTAGTCCCATTCGCTTTCTTTTTAAACTTTTCGAAGACTTTAAGTAGGCCGTTGGCCACCCGTTTTCGGGCTGAATCGTAAGCAATGCTAACGAGAACATCATCGCGGTCGGCTACTTGTTTATTTAAAATACGGGTAAACTCTTTGGAGAGTGTGCTATCCTTTTCCATCACCTCCGTAAACTCCTTTTTGGGAATCAGAATCAACTCGGTTTCGCTCATAGCCTCGGCAGAATCGGAATGAGGCAAGCCCGAAATCAATGAATAAAAGCCAAAAAAATCGCCTTCGGTAAAAAAGTCTGTAATCAATTCTTTACCCTGATCACTGGTAACAAAACATTTCACACTACCACTCAACACAAAGTAGAGATACCCGTTTCGTTCCCCCTCCGAATAAATAATCTGTTTCTTCTTGAACCGTCTTTTATCTCGTCCGTTTCCAACAAAATGGAGCAGGCTAACGTGCTTGGATTGCAAAACTTCTCTGGCCTGTTCACTTCCATTAGCTATTCGATCAGCTTTCATCCTTCGGCTTTTTGCTATTTGTGCTTCCACCGCTAACAGCAAATCTGAACTATCGGCATCCCGACTGAGGTAATCATCTGCCCCTAAGGTGATAAGTTTACGCATTTCTGCCCATTCAGTTTTATGGGTAAGCGAAATAAATGGAATAGCGCTCAGTACCGGTTCGTGGCTCACCAATTTCAAAACTCCATAGCCATCAAGAAGGGGAATTAAAACATCGCAGATAATCAAATCCGGAACTTCTCTGACGGCAGTGGAAAAGCCGGTTTTTCCATCCGCAGCAGTTATCACATCATATCCGGCCATGGTCAGTATCTCGGTGATGGAGTTTCGATAATCCTTCGAAGATTCAATGAGTAGGATTTTAGGCATTTGCTAACAGATGTTTGTGTTGGCAATGTTAAAAAAAAGAGGAAATCAGAAATGATGATATAAATCACCAAAACAAAAACTCTAAAGACCTAATCGACTGATTTACAAAGAACTAAAAATCGGGTAAAAAAAGAAGTCACCAGCTTTGGGTGACCTCTTTTAAAAAAAATTTTAAATCGTAGTTACTCGTCTTTTAACGTAAGGATAACTTCTTTACCGCCAATCACTCCTCGGATGATGCCACCTTTCTCCACTTTAATGGATTCGTACTTGTTCTCAATAAGCACTTTACCTTGTTTGTTTATCATACCGGCAAGCCCGTTTTTTCGAGTGATTGCCCAAAACCCATTGAAACGACCAATGTCGCCATAAATGTTGTCAACTATCACTTTGCCTGTCATGTTCACCAAACCCATTAAGCCGTTTTTGTGGGTATAAGCGATTCCATCTCTCCCAAACCGACCAATGTTGTCGAATTGCGGTTTGATAATCTCTTTACCTGTTTGTGACACCAAACCGCACTTGCCGTTCTTCCACATTACCGCAACTCCCTGGTCAAATTTGTCAATCTTGTCGTATTGCTGCGTAATTTCCTGGGCATTTAATGATAGAGCGGCCACCAGAAGTAAAAAGGATGCTAAATGTTTCATGTGCTTATTTTTTGTGCGATGCTAATATAGATTTTGTTTCTGTTGATAGCACAAAAGTAAGCATCGTCCATTAATTTTCTTTGATAAAAATCATAAAAAGAAATAACAACGCTCACCCATAGCAGCCGGAACAAGAAGAGGTAAGTGGCTGCACCTTTTTTTTGCATATTCGCCCTCGAAGCACATGGAGCGTATTCTATTAGCCACATATTCCTTTTTTGAGCAGCGAAGACCTTTGCTGTATGCGTGTGCACTGACATGCTTTGCTGTTCTGGGCATTTTGGCTTTTCGTGTTCACATTGAAGAAGACATTACCCGAATATTACCTAACGGGCAGCAAGCGCAGCAGATCAACGATTTGCTTAAACAATCGAAACTGGGCGATAAGATAATTGTAAAAATACGCGGCAACGAGCAAACAGAAACAGAAGCGCTGATAGCCACTGCAGACAGCCTGGTGCTATGGCTACAGCAAAACTGTGCCGAAAGCATTGCTGATATAAAGATACGGGTGGATGACGAATCGGCCACCGAAGTGTATGAAGCCATTCATCATAACCTCCCTTTGTTTTTGACCGATGAGGATTATAAAACGATTGACTCGCTTTGCACACCGGAGTGTTTGGCCGCCAAAACAGAAGCCAATTATCAGGCACTCACTTCTGCTTCGGGTTTTATACTCAAACGATTGATTGCCGATGATCCGTTAGGAATCACACCGCTGGCATTGAAACGATTGGAAACCCTGCCGCTGGACGAAAAATATCAATTGTATGACGGTTATATGCTCAGCGATAGTAACCGAAGCCTGGTGCTTTTCATTGCGCCTACGCATACCGCCAACGAAACTTCGAAAAATGAGCTACTTTTTGAATCACTTTCCAACTTTGCGGCACCATCCGGTCAGGAGATTATCTTTTTTGGCGGCCCCATCGTAGGTGTTAGCAATGCCCGGCAATTAAGAAGAGATACGCTGCTTACACTCAGTATCACAGTAGTGAGTCTGCTGGCCTTTACCTTCTTTTTCTTCCGGCAGAAGCGTGTGCCGCTGGTGATGATGCTACCAGTGCTTTTCGGTGCGCTATTTTCATTGGCCATAATCGGTATCTACAAAGGAAGTATCTCCAGTATTGCGTTGGGCGCAGGCAGTATCATACTGGGGATTGCTATTAATTATTCGATTCATTTTTTCAGTCACCTCAAACACTGCGGTTCTGTAAAACAAACGATTGCCGATTTGTGGCAACCCATGACTATCGGAAGTTTCACTACCGTAGGTTCGTTTTTTTCGCTCCTCTTTCTACAGTCGCAAATCCTCAACGATTTCGGATTGTTTGCCGGACTCAGCCTGACCGGAGCTACCATTTTTGCGCTCGTATTCCTACCACACTTCGCACAGGAAAAACATCCAAAGCATTTAATACATACCCCAAACTTATTAGAGCGTTTTATGTCCGGTGCAGTTCCGCATCAAGGCAAAGTGTTTGTTGCCATCCTTGTGCTTACACTGTTCTTTTTGTTGAAAGCAGGAAGTGTTGAATTTGACAGCGATATGAATCATTACAGCTATCTGGATGAAGCGCTACAAAAAGCTCAGCAAGAGTTGGATGTGATGCAGGATAGCAAATCTAAAACGGTGTTTATAGCGTCTACCGGACAAAATGCGGAGCAGGTTTTAGCGCAAAATGAGCAATTGCTCGAGCAGCTGGCCTTGGCGGAACAGAAAGGTTGGGTTAAAAAATATTCGTCTATCAATTGGTTTCTTCCATCCCGTGACAAACAGCAGCAAAAGTGGAGGCAGTGGAATAACTATTGGACGGAGGAGAAAAAGACTCAGGTGCTCTCCGTACTAAAATCGGAAGGTGCTAAATTCAAATTCAGGCCGCAGGCGTTTGATCATTTTGAGAGTCTACTGAACAGCAGCTATAGGCCCATAAGTCAAACAGATTTTGATGTACTTAAAAATTCGGTAGGCAACGAGTTATTCTTCAGCAACCCGAACAATACAGTAGTGCTCAATGCAGTAAAAGTAAACAAAGCCACCCGCCAGGAATTTTATGCCTCGTTGCAAAACAGCAGTGCAGTAATTCTGGATAAACAAATAATCACCAATTCGCTGGTTAGTATTTTGTATTCCGATTTCAACCGCATTCTGCTTTTCACCTCCCTATTAGTTTTTGTATCCCTGCTCGTGAGCTATGGAAGCCTTGAACTCACCATTATCACTTTTCTACCCATGCTTATTTCCTGGATATGGATTCTGGGGATTATGGCTTTGCTACATATACCTTTTAACCTTATCAATATCATCATCTCCACCTTCATTTTCGGATTGGGAGACGACTTCAGCATTTTTACCACCGATGGGTTAATGAAAAAATATGCCGAAGGAAAAGAGACCATTGCCTCCCATAAAGTCTCTATCATTTTGTGTGCCGCTACAACCATTATTGGTTTGGGCGCACTGATTTTTGCTAAACACCCCGCCCTACAATCCATTGCCCTCATCTCCATCATTGGCATTTTTTGTGTGCTGCTGATTGGCCAAACTGTTCAGCCATTCCTGTTTAATGCACTGATTCAAAGTAGAAAAGATAAAGGGCTACCGCCTTATACCATCAGTTCGCTGGTACTCACCATTATTGCCTTTTCCTATTATGTAGCAGGGTCTTTGCTGCTCTCTCTCATTGGCTATATCCTGATTTACGCACTCCCGTTCGTAAAACTAAAAACAAGAAAACTTTGGCTGCATCATTTAATGTGCTGGTGCCTGCGCGGACTTACCTACATGATGGTCAATGTGCGCAAAACGCATGTAAACAAAAACCGGATGGATTTTTCGAAGCCGGCCATCATCATAGCCAATCACCAATCCTTTCTCGATATTCTGGTAACCGTAATGCAGCATCCAAAACTCATTTTGCTCACCAATCGCTGGGTGTATTATTCACCGGTGTTTGGTAAAGTAGTGCAACTGGCCGACTACTATCCGGTAATGGAAGGGGTAGATCCTGCCATAGACAAGTTTGAAGACATTGTGAAGGACGGCTATTCCATTGTCGTTTTTCCGGAAGGCACCCGTTCACCCGACAGGAAGCTAAAGCGCTTCCACAAGGGAGCATTTTTTCTGGCAGAAAAACTGAAACTGGACATTATTCCAATGGTATTGCATGGCACCGGAGATACTATACGCAAAGGTGATTTTATGGTTATGAATGCCTCCATGACTATGAAGTTTTTACCCCGAATTGCGCCTGATGATAAATCCTATGGCGAAGGGTATGCCGAACGAACAAAACTGATCTCGCGACATTTCAAGCACGAATACGAGTTGCTGAAAAAGGAAAAAGAAACAGCCGGATATTTCCGTCAACAGCTAAGATTAAATTATACATACAAAGGCCCTGAAGTGTTTGCATACGCACTGAAGCAACATTTTAACTCAGAAAAATATGACGCATTAAACAGGCTTATCCCCGAAAATGGGAAGGTGGCTGTGTTGGGTTGCAGCTATGGATATGTAGCATACATACTGGCACTGTTGAGTGAAACCAGAGTTGTAACAGGCTATGATGTAAATGAGCATAAAATAGACATTGCGAAAAATGGCTATCTGCTTACACCCAACCTCCACTTTTATCAAACAGATGTATTTACTGCTGTTTTGGAAAAACAAGACTCGTTTGTAGTAAACGAACTAATATTTATTAATAAAAACTTACCGGAAAAGGAAAGATTTTTGACAGGCTTGGAAGAGATGCTGCTGGAGGGTGGTAAAATTATTTTAATCAATGAACGAGCTGAAAGCAAAATATGGAATAGCGTATGAACATGGAGAAGAAATATGATATCGTGATTATAGGCAGTGGACTGGCGGGTTTGGTGTGTGGCGCTATATTGGCGAAAGAAGGCAAGCGTGTATGTATCGTAGAAAAGAACGAGCAGATAGGAGGAAGTCTTCAAACATTTAAACGGGATGGAGTCACTTTTGACACCGGTGTTCACTATATCGGAGGGCTCGAAAAGGGGCATAATCTATTTCAGATTTTTCAGTATTTAGGTATAATGGATAGACTGGAATTGGTAAAGATGGACGAAGAAGGTTTTGACGTGGTGTTGTTTGGAGATGATAACGATGAATATCCCTATGGCATGGGGTACGAAAACTTCGAGCGAATACTGGGAAACAAATTTCCGGAAGAAAAGGAGGCTATACATAGGTATTGCGAAGAGATGAAACGCATCTGCAACAATTTCCCTATGTACTACCTGCGCACGCAAGGAACCTATCAGGATAACAGTGTTTTTACTACCGGTGTTCGGGATTTTATTGCAGGAATAACCAGCAATAAAAAACTGCAGCAAGTATTGGCCGGCACCAACCTGCTTTATGCCGGGATAGCCGACAAAACACCCATGTATATTCACGCACTGGTTGTCAATAGCTACATTGAAAGTGCTATGAAATGCAAACAGGGAGGCGATCAGATTGCCAAGCTCATAGCCCGGGTGATTAAAGAAAATGGAGGGGATATTTTACGAAAACAAAAAGCGGTTCATCTGGAAGTTACCGATGGAGTAGCAAAAAGTCTGATGCTGGAAAGCGGAGAAAGAATAAGGGCAGAAACATTTATTTCCAATATACCTCCGCAGCAGACTCTGGAGCTGACCGATAGCCACGCCATCCGTCAGGTTTTTAGAAACAGGATAAAGAATCTTGACAACTCCATATCGGTTTTTGTGATTTATGCTACGCTTAAGCCTGGCACATTCCAACACCGAAACCGTAACTATTATTACTTTGACGAACAGGATGTATGGCGCTGCCACGATTACACTGAGCAAACCTGGCCTTACACCTACGCCTTTTTTGAGTGTGTGCCACAGCATCAAAACGAATATGCCGAAGCGGTTACCATTATGGCCTATATGAAATTTGATGAAGTAAAAGAATGGGCCGATACGCATAACACTACCCTACATAAAAACGAAAGAGGCGAAAGTTACGAGGCATTTAAAAGCGAAAAGCGGAAAAACTATTAGAAACGGTAGAAAAGAAATTTCCGGGCTTCCGAAACAGTATCCAATCGTATTACACCTCCACTCCCCTCTCCTATCGCGACTACATTGGCAGCACCGATGGCAACATGTATGGCATATTGAGAGATTACAACGAACCCCTTAAAACAATGATTTCGCCCAAAACAAAAATCGACAACCTCTATTTAACCGGGCAGAACATAAACTTACACGGGGTGTTGGGTGTTTCGGTAAGTGCTGTGATTACCTGCAGTTTTCTGCTGGGCAAAGATTATCTGGTAGAAAAAATATTGAAAGCAAATGATGCGGCTGTTTAAAATTATCGGGAGTGTATTGCTCGGCTTTGTGCTGCTGATAGTAGTCGTCCTGGGATACATCAAGTGGGGCATGGCTCCTGAACATCCCGAGGCGAAAAACGAAGCAACGCTCGATTTGCAGCGCGAGAAAGTCGGGGAAAACCATTTCAGAATTGGGAACAACTGGTTGCGCAAAAATCAATATGGAATTTGGGAAGAGTATGTAGAAGGAGATCCATTTACCCGGGGTGTTATTCTCGGCAAACTGAATAAAGAAATGCTTTACACACAAGAAAAAGCATTCGTAGACCAAATTCACCAGTTAATACCCAACGACAATTATCTCAGCTTTCTGGCACTGTTTACCCGGGTATTTAACCGCAACCTGGAAGAAAATTTTCCGGAAGAAAACAAGTTGGAGATATATGGGGAGTCCTTTTCGGCACCGCATGAATTTGACTACATATCACCCGCATACGACAGGATGTTAAACTACCATGCCGCTCACGACATTGGTCATGCATTGCAGAATTTTGCTTTAGTGGGATGCACCTCTTTTTCGGCCTGGGATGGTAAAAGCTCCGACTCTTCATTAATCATCGGACGCAACTTTGATTTTAGTCTGGGCGATAAGTTTGGCGAGGATAAGATTGTGCTCTTTTGCAAGCCGGAGGATGGGCATCGTTTTGCGATGGTAACCTGGGCCGGTTTTATGGGTTGCGTTTCAGGCATGAACGAAAAAGGGCTCACGGTTACACTCAATGCTGCCAAAAGTGATTTCCCCAACGCATCCGCCACTCCCATTGCTATTCTGGCGCGCGAAATATTGCAATATGCCGGCACGATTGACGAAGCTTTCGCCATTGCTAAAAAGAGGAAAACGTTTGTGTGCGAAACATTAATGATAGGCTCTGCGGCTGACCACCGAACCGCACTCATTGAAAAATCTATTACAAAAACTGTTCTGGTTCAAAGCGACACCAACTTTATACTTTGTGCTAACCATTATCAAAGCGATAGCTTCAGAACCGACAAGAATAATATAGAGAACATCGCCACCAGTGCCTCCATGTATCGTTTTATTCGTTTGCAGGAGTTAATGCAACAACACGAACAACTCGACTATACCCATGTGGCCGAAATTTTACGCGACCAAAAAGGACAGCAAGAAAAAAACATTGGCATGGGCAATGAAAAAGCATTGAATCAGTTGCTCAGCCACCATGCCGTTATTTTTCAGCCGGAGCAGTTGCGCATGTGGGTAACTGCCAATCCTTATCAGCTAGGTGCCTTTGTCTGTTACGATTTGAGAAAAATTTTTGAGGAAGCTCCTGCTAAAAGAAACAATGATGAAATTTATGAGCAAACGTTAAACATAGCTCCGGACTCGTTTCTCTATTCGGGCAATTGGAAAAACTACAACCGGTTCAAAGCAATCAAAAAAGAGATTAGACGGGCCGTGCTTCAGGAAAAGCCTTTGCCACAAGAGCAAAATTTAACCGCCAACTTCATAGCAACGAATCCTGAATTTTGGGAAACATATTATTGGTTGGCGGAGTATGAGCAAATGCGCGGCAGAAAATCAAATGCCGTTGCGCTTTTAAAAACGGCTCTTACCAAAGAAGTAAACGACCGGCACGAAGTAGAAAAAATGGAAAAACAGCTCCAGCAATGGAGCCGTCCTTAGAGAATGGCCCTCTCCGGGTTTTCATTTTCTTAACAAGTCGCTTACACAATAAAATACCGGTTATCGCTTTATACTTGCATGATACAAGCAAAACCACTACCAAACACCATGGCCGCAATTACTATCCTCTGGGCAGACGATGAAATAGATTTACTGAAACCCAGCATTATGTTCCTGGAAAATAAAGGCTACAAGGTGATTCCGGTTACCAATGGAAAAGATGCCATTGATAAAGTAACAGCCAAAGGAATTGACGTGGTTTTTTTAGACGAAAGCATGCCAGGACTCACCGGCCTGGAAACCCTGCAACGCATCAAGGAAATTAACCAGCATTTACCTTGTGTAATGATTACCAAAAACGAGGAGGAAAATCTAATGGAAGATGCTATTGGTTCGCAGATTGCGGATTACCTCATTAAACCCGTGAAACCGCAGCAGATTCTTTCTACCCTCAAAAAAATCATTGACAACAGCCGTTTGATCACAGAGAAAACAACATCCAACTACCAACAAGAGTTCCAGAAGCTTTTTATGCAGATACAAGAGCACATGAACTTTAATGAATGGGCCGAGCTTTACAAAAAGCTCATTTATTGGGAAATGGAGCTGGACAAAAGTGATTCAAGCATGAAGCAGATTTTTGAATCACAAAAAGAAGAGGCCAACCGCGAATTCAACAAGTTTGTGATTAAAAATTATAAAACATGGGTAAACACAGAGCCGGGGGACAATGCCCCTGTTATGAGCCACAACCTGCTTCGGCAGAAGCTGGTGCCTATGCTGAAAGAGAATAAGCCCACTTTCCTCATCCTGATTGATAATCTCCGCTATGACCAATGGAAAGCGATACAACCTATGGTGATGGAAAATTTCAGGGTGGATTCCGAAGAGTCTTTTTATGCCATCTTACCCACTGCTACCCAATATGCCCGCAATGCCATTTTTGCCGGCATGATGCCTGCCGATATTCAAAAGCAGTTTCCGGACAAATGGAAAAACGATGATGATGAAGGAGGAAAAAACCTGTTTGAAGCAGATTTTCTGGAAGCATTTCTGAAAAGAACTTTTCATGAACCCATCAAACACCAATACGTAAAAATAACCAACCACCGCGATGGGGAATTGCTGGAAAACAACATCAGCAACTATTACAACAATAAGTTGACCGTGATTGTCTACAATTTTGTGGACATGCTTTCGCACGCGCGCACCGAAATGGAAGTATTAAAAGAATTGGCGAGTGACGAAGCCGCTTATCGCTCGCTCTCTGTGTCTTGGTTCGATCATTCGCCCTTGCAAAACGCCTTGAAGAAGCTGGCCGAAAAAGATGTAAACGTGTTATTGACGACCGACCATGGAACGATGCGCGTTCAATCTCCTTCGCGCTGTATTGGCGACCGCGAAACCACCACCAACATTCGATACAAAAACGGGCGGAACCTCAACTTTGAAGAGAAAGACGTTTACACCGTTCGCGAACCCGAATCTATCGGTTTGCCCAAAAGCCGACTGAGTTCCACCTACATTTTTGCCAAAGAGGACAAATACCTGGTGTACCCCAACAACTACAACCACTTTGTAAACTTTTACAAGAATACGTTTCAGCATGGCGGTATCTCGTTGGAAGAAATGATTGTTCCGCTTATCAAACTGAGCAGCAAGTAAGGCCAGGGCCAACCTTGCCTACAAAACACTTTTCAAACAACCGTTTGAATTTCTCCTTATGCCTTATATGTTTGCTACTCAGCAGTCATGGTAAAGCACGATCTCAAAAAGACAGAAATTCTTAAAAAGGCAGCCAAGGTATTTCGTACCAAAGGCTACCATGCCACGCGGATACAGGATGTGGCCGATGCTTTGGGTATGCAGAAAGGCAGTTTGTATTACTATATATCCACCAAAGAAGATTTGCTGAAAGGTTTGGTAGAAGATATTCTGGAGCAAAGCGTATCGCTGCTCGATAGCATTAAAGACAAAGAACATACTCCAGCTGATAAGATAAAATTATGCACGGTGAGCCACCTGCATCTTTTCCATAATAACCTCGATGCCTTCGGGGTATTTATTTCAGAGGATTTGCAACTCATCAACAAAACATCGAGCAACGATATTTTTCAATTGATACGCCAATACGAAAGCGGATGGCTTGAGATATTTGCTGAAGGTGTAAAGCGAGGCGATTTCAGAGAAGAGATGGACTACAAGATGGTTGTAAAGGGCATCTTAGGCATGCTGAACTGGAGTTACCGCTGGTATCATGTAAAAGAGGGCTACAGCATTGAACGCGTTGCAGAAATTTTCACTGATTTAATTTTAAACGGAACCCGCAAATAAATTACACAATATGAAAGAAGCTTACATCTACGATTCGGTGCGCACGCCACGTGGCAGAGGAAAAAAATCCGGTTCACTCTATGAGGTAAAACCAGTTAACCTGCTGGCAACTTTATTCAAAGCGCTCTCCGAGCGCAATCACCATTTCGACACTTCGCAGGTAGACGATGTGGTGCTGGGTTGCGTCACCCCTATTGGCGAACAAGGCGGAGACATTGCCAAGTTTGGCCATGCCATGGCCGGATGGAGTGAAAAAGTATCGGGTATGCAAATCAACCGATTCTGCTCATCGGGGCTGGAGGCTATTAACCTGGCTGCCATGAAAGTGCGAAGCGGTTGGGAAGAATTAGTAGTAGCCGGTGGCGTGGAATCCATGAGCCGCAACCCCATGGGCAGCGATGGTGGTGCCTGGTATCTGGACCCGCAAGTCAACAGCCGCCTCGGTTTTATCCCTCAGGGAATTTCAGCTGACCTGATTGCCACCATTGAAGGCTTTAGCCGCGAAACGGTCGATAACTACGCCCTTAGCTCGCATCGCAAAGCAGCCGCAGCCCGCAAGGCCGGTTACTTTAAAAAATCGGTGATACCGGTTACTGACCAAAGCGGTATCATGATTTTGGATAATGATGAAACCATCCGCGAAGATGCCTCGATGGAAGCCATGAAAAAACTGGAGCCCTCCTTTGCCATGATGGGCGAATTTGGTTTTGATGCCGTGGCCATGCTGAAGTATACGCAAGTAGAAAACATAAACCATGTACATACTCCCGGAAATTCATCCGGCATTGTAGATGGCGCTGCGCTTACCTTGGTAGGCTCCAAAGAAATCGGAGAAAAGCTGGGGTTAAAACCCCGCGCGCGCATTGTGGCAGCCGCTGTTACATCAGCCGACCCCACGATTATGCTTACAGGCCCGGCTTTCTCGGCCAAAAAAGCACTTGCCGTAGCCGGAATGAACGCCAAAGATATTGACCTCTACGAGATGAATGAAGCCTTTGCCTCGGCTGTTCTCAAGTTTCAGCGCGACATGGATATTGATGATGCTATCCTCAACGTGAACGGTGGTGCCATTGCCATGGGGCACCCGCTGGGGGCCACCGGCTCTATGTTGCTGGGAACCGTATTAGATGAATTAGAGCGCACCAACAAATCTACCGGACTTATCACCTTATGTGTGGGTGGCGGAATGGGCGTAGCTACGATTATTGAACGGGTATAAAACATATACTTCAGATTATAAGAAAACCTACTACTGAAAAGTGTAGGTTTTTTTATTGCACCAAACTTTGGTTTCGTAAGGTTGCAGCGAGTAGGTAACGGCCTCATTGTAGAGGTTGTATTTCTTCACAATCTGGTCGCTGATGTCTACCTGCTCTCCGTAATAAAAACCGCGCAGGCGTCCGTCTAAATCCTGATACACGATAATATCGTTATCGACCTCTATACTACGCGGCACGTATCTTTCCAGCCAATACTTTTTTCCTTTATACCAACACCAGAAGTTGTTCCCTTTATCGAGATATACAATCAGATTTTCTTTCACGATGAGTTTCTGAGGGCGGTCCTGCATCAATATCGTTTCCTCGCCTTTGTAATAAACCACGAGTTGCTTAAGCTGCGAAATATAGCAGGCAAACTGCTGACCGGTCCAGTACTCATTCACCGAAATCTGCTGCGTTTCGTGCGCTTCTCCGGCATCAAAGTATTTGAAGTTGCCATAGTAGTCTATATACATAATCATGTCGCGGTCCACCAGAAAATTGACCGGCTCATAGGTTTCCAGCGTAAAGGTTTTGCCCTGATAAAACACTTTAAACGTTCCATTCAGGTCGATATAGGCAAACATATTATCGCCAATCTTTGCCCGCTGAATACCACTGCGCTCTATAATCTGTGTTTTGCCTTCATAAAACACATTGAGCTCGCCCAAGGTATTTTGCCACACAATGAGACTATCGGAATAATACAGCGAGTCTTCGCCAAACCGAAAGAAATTTTCGATGGTGAGAAACTGATTTTCATACAGCACTTTAATCTGATTAAAATTCTGATACAACAACCAGTTATCGGTCATGTAATAATTGGGAGTGTTGTCGTTTACGGTAAATGTCTTGCCGCGGTAATACACCTTCAGGCGATTATTGGCGGCTATGTAGGCAAAGATGTTGTTGCGCCCCACCTTGTAACTGCGCAGCGGCAGGTTTTCGATGTAGTTGCTTTGACCGGCATCAAAGAGATAAACAAAATTGTTGAAGTCCTGGAAGGGAGCTAAGCACTGTGCGGAAGAACGCTGCATGCTCAACAGGCCTGCCATCATCAGCAGCACGTAATGGCTTCTAAAGATGACGAAAGGTATGAGCTGCTGGTAAATTCATAAAGACCCCCTGTGGGAATTACACCTGTTTATAATGGAATATTGCCGTGCTTTTTGCGAGGCAATTTCACGGCCTTATTCTCAGTCATCTTGAAAGCCCGTATCAATTTAGCTCTGGTTTGCGAAGGCTCTATCACTTCATCTACAAACCCACGCGCTGCGGCTTTATAAGGATTGGCAAAATTCTCAGAATAAGCATCCACTACTTCTTTTAGTTTTTCCTCTTTGTTAGCCGACTCCGCTATCTCCCGCTTAAAAATAATCTCCGCAGCGCCCTTGGCTCCCATCACGGCAATCTCGGCATTGGGCCAGGCAAAATTCATATCGGCACCAATGTGCTTGCTGTTCATTACATCATAAGCTCCGCCATAGGCTTTGCGGACAATCACAGTCAATTTGGGCACAGTTGCTTCGCTGAAAGCATATAACAATTTAGCTCCGTTGGAGATAATACCGTGCCATTCCTGATCGGTGCCCGGCAAAAATCCCGGAACATCCACCAAGGTGAGCAATGGAATATTGAAGCAATCGCAGAAACGAACAAAACGCGCTCCTTTTTTGGAAGAATTGATATCCAGCACGCCCGCCAACACAGCCGGTTGATTGGCTACTACTCCTATACTTCTGCCTGCAATGCGCGCAAACCCCACCACAATATTCTCAGCATAGCCTTTGTGCACTTCATAAAATGAATCGGCATCTACCACCTCCGCAATAATATCGCGCATGTCGTAAGGCTGATTCGGATTGGCCGGTATAATGCTGTTCAACTTTTCGCGCACCTCATTGCCCGGTTCATAGTTCAGGGCAGGGGCCGATTCATCGCAATTGGAAGGCATATAGCTCACCAGTTTTTTGATGCCTTGTATGCAGGCTACTTCGTTGGCATAGGTAAAATGCGTCACCCCACTCTTAGTGGCGTGTGCTTCGGCACCGCCCAGCTGCTCGCTGGTTACATCTTCATGCGTCACCGTTTTTACTACGTTGGGTCCTGTAACGAACATATAGGAGGTTTGCTCCACCATCATAATAAAATCGGTGATGGCCGGAGAATACACCGCCCCACCGGCACAGGGGCCCAGGATGGCCGAAATCTGCGGTATCACTCCGCTGGCGATGGTATTTCGGTAAAAAATATCAGCATAGCCACCAAGCGAAACCACGCCCTCCTGTATGCGCGCTCCGCCCGAATCATTCAAACCAATGACAGGCGCTCCATTCTTTAAAGCCAGATCCATTAGCTTGCAAATCTTTTCGGCATGTGTTTCGGAAAGGGAGCCACCAAACACCGTAAAATCCTGCGAAAACACATACACCAGGCGGCCCTGAATGGTGCCATAGCCTGTCACCACGCCATCGCTTAAATACACTTCTTTATCAATGCTAAAATCGCGACCGCGATGCTCCACAAACATGCCTATCTCTTCAAAACTGCCGGCATCGAGCAATAAATCAATCCGCTCGCGGGCTGTCAGTTTACCCTTGCGGTGCTGGTCGTCAATTCTTTTTTGCCCGCCACCTAATAAGGCTTGCTGGCGTTTGGCCTGTAGCTTCTCTATCTGCTCTTTCATACGAAAACTATGTTTTTGTTATTTTCTCTTTAAACCCGATTCCATAGGTCTCCAACTCCGCTAATATAGGATTGTACACTTCAGAATCTTTGGGCATTAAGACCCCGGTGGCTTTTACCGCCTGATTCAAAATGAGCTTGGTGACCATGCCCAGGGGCAGCCCCACCGTTTTGGCCATGGCCGTGTGTTCCTGGTTTTCGCCCAGCACCACCAATGAAGACTGCAGCTTTTTGTTTACGCGTCCTTTACGGTAAAAAAACTCGTGCACCATCACCACCATGTCTTTGTCCTTGGGCTGCAAGGCCCATTGTTCTTCCAGCACGGATTGCAGGAGCTGAGCCGGAACGAGGCTTTTTGCGGAGTGATTATACAAGGCGGGCAACACGGCTGTGGCCTCCAGCAACTGGTGAATCCGCGAGGGAACCAAAGCCGCCCTGCTTTTTAATAATCGCGAAACCCGCTTTTGAAAAGCAGCCGTATCCAACTCCTGCACTCCGGTAAATCCCAAATCTACCAGCCATTGCCAGCCCGCGCAAAACAGCGGCCTGCGCAGGGTGCCGCGATACATGGTTTTTACGTCCTGCAAGCCATAGAGCCCGATATACTTTAAAGAATCGCGGTTAGGGTAGCTTTCAAAATTTCCGTAGCCACGCACCTGCAGTGCCGAAGTGGTGGAGAATAATTGCTCATACTTCAGCTTGCGCTTTTTGCCCTGCTCCAGATATTGGATAAACCCATCGCCCTGCCCGGCCAATATCACATTGCGCGGATTCCAGGTAAACTTATAATGCCAGGGATTGGTATCGCTCTCCGGAGCTATCAGCCCGCCACAGTGCGATTTGTAGCCGGTAATCACTTTCCCTTCGGCATTCAGCCGATGAATCACCTGCATGGAACTCATGTGGTCTATGCCGGGGTCCAGCCCTATTTCGTTCATAAATACCAAGCCCCTTTTCACCGCTTCGGCATGCAGGCCCTGCATGGCCTCGGAAATGTAAGAAGGCGTCACCAGATGTTTGCGGAGCCGGAGGCAGTCTTTGGCGATGGTGGGATGCATGGCGGCCGGCAGCATGGATATAACCACATCCGCTGCTTTTATTAAAGCCTGCCGGCCGGTGGTATGGTTAAAATCGAAGGAACGTGCTTGAGTATGCGGGCGGTTTTTGGTTTTGTGGAGCGCCAGCTCGGCCGACACATCGGCCACCGTCACGTGCCACTGCTGAGCAGGGGCATGCTTTACCAGATAATCTATGAGATAAATGGAAGACTTGCCGGCACCCAAAACCAGTATGTTGCGCATAAGGGGCACAATGATAGAAAAGGAACATCAAATACGCAGGGGGCATAAACGATGCAGTGTGGGATGATTGCAATCGTGGGTGCCCCCCGCCAATCATAAAAGAAAGAATGCGGATTGGAAGTGGTGAATTATCTTAGCCACATGTGCAAAGCTTGTCTGACTTTGCTTTATCAAAACACTCCTTACCCTCCTTGAATGAAAAGTAAGCCAGTGCGAGGGAGCCAATACTGTCTGTGTAAGCAAAGTTGGTTAACTCGTAAATGCCACTGCTTAGTAACAGAATAACAGACATATAAATGCAAACCCTTGTGCATTCCGCGTCTGCAAGAATGGCGTCAGAGTTAAGTTGTGTGCCCACTTTTGTTTTGCCGTAAATTAAAACCAGCATCACCACAATGGAGATGACAGATATGACTACACCCCAAAAGGTGGATTCAGGTTTATGACCGGTCCCGATATTATACAGAGCGGTTACTACCAGCAGCACCACTAAAGCGTAAAAAGCAAACCCTGTTACCCGTAATGCAGTTCGTTCAAACTTGTTGCGATTGCTATCGGGATGTTGTTGAATGCGGTATAGCATGTGAGCAATGCCAAGACCGGACACCACTTCTATAAAGCTGTCGGCCCCAAAGCCGAACAGGGTTAAACTTTCGGCCTCGTAACCCAGGTAGGTAGAAACAAGACCTTCTGCTATGTTATAGAAGATGGTAAAAACAGCAAGCCCAAAAGCGAACTTGTAAAGTTTTTGTTTTTCGGTATGGGAGAGGGTTGTTGCCATTTTTGTTCGTCAGTTAAGGGGGTGCAAAGTAATCTTTATGGTTTCGGCTAACAATTGGTTGGTTTCGGCATGTGGGACACCTACGGGTAAGGAACGAATTCTTCGCCTGCGTGGCGCTGAACTTAAACCGATTCGCCTTTGCTTAAGTGGAGTCCTATAATAATGACTCTGAGTCAAGTAATGATGGGTGGTACACCCACCATTAAGAAATGTTATACTTTGAAAAGGATTGCGCAGCGTCCTCTTCGAAGGACGTGCGAGGGTTTTCAGCAGTGGTGTTTTATCTTTGAACAACCATCTTTGTTGGCTATCGTAAGATCATTTGATTGTATATGACATAAATAGGTGCCATTACTAAATTCGAGGGAATCTATCAGTAATTCTTTATAGTTACTGTCAAGCGTATAAGTTCTCACCACTTCACCGGCTATGTTATATACAGAAACTGTAGCTTCTTTACCAGGCTCAAAGCACCCGATTCATCTGCTGTTTGCCAGTTTATCATCCTGATAATATATAACAGGCATCTAAATCAAAGGTTGTTTCCGATACATAGGCCACCTCTACATTTGTCAAATTAGGAAGCGTGGGGAATGTCAATGTCTTTAAAATAGAGTGGTCTAGGTTTCTAGGCCAGCAGCTCTCTTGATATTTCATTCCTGAGTTGGATAGTTTCACTATGGTTTCCCTTCCATTGGATAAAATGTTAATTGCCAAATGGCTTGTCAAAAATACGAGTGCCAACAGCTGTACTTTTTTTTCATTGTTTAATGTTTGATGTTGCTTACTCTAGTTGGTTTTCAGCTTCCCCATTTTATTTTGTAATCTATCAAAGATAATTTCTTGCAGTTAAGTTCGGCTGTTGCCTACACATTCACACGAACGTTTTGCAACTACAAGAAGATGGAGGTTTAGGAGACGAAAACCGTTTCCCGCTCATAAATTAACCGCCAGCGGAGTGCTGCGCTTAACCAAGTAGAGTTTAAATGTGATACACAAATTAATGCCATCGGCTGCTCATGTGCAAGAGCACAAAAGGCGTTTGGAGCGGTGCAGTATGCGGTTTATACCAATCGGTATGCGGTTTATACTAATTAGTCGTTGGTTTATACTAATTGGTATGCGGTTTATACCAAAAAACCGCTTATGCTACATATAAACAGAGCATTTTCCGCTGCTAACAAAAGGCCGTCTCATTTATTGGAATAGGAGTCAGAGAGCAGGTGCAGCGGCAGTTTTGAGTAGCAGGAGGCGGGGCTTTAGCCGCCTGTAAACGGACAACATTCCTTTTCTAATGCCTTCGGCCTTCGGATTTATCGAAGGGAACAGCCCGGAGCTTGGTCCTTTTGGCCTGAAGCTACCGCGGGCAGGCCGATAAGTAGCGGAACCCGGGTTTGCAAACGCTTTATTTAATGAAACAACATCAGCTTTACACCAAAGTAAATGAGGATGATACCGACACGCGGCTGAGGTAGGTGAGCGTGTTTGGTTTGATGTAAGGTCGAAGGAGCGATGCGGCATAGCCCTTCAGGAAATCGGTGGTGAACACTACGGTTAAGGCACTTACAAAATGCGTGAGCACCAATGGCGCTTGATTGTGGTATTGATGAACTGCCACCATAACCGCCCCAAACCAAAAGAAGAAAACATTCGGGTTGGTAGCGTTAATGAGAAGCCTCTCGAAACAACTCCACCTATCTTTTGGATTCATGGCGGTGTGCACTGGTCACTTTGGTCTTGAGCAGATTTTGCAAGCCAAGCTACCACCAGCACCAAGCCACCGCCACATACATTGCCTGCATCAGCATCGAATCTTTTTCTATCTGCTTTGCCACCAGGTAAATAAACAGCACCCATAAAAATATCGCTTACAAAAGTGCCAGGGCTATATAAGCCGCCCCTTTTACATTTCCTTTTAAGCCCAGGTCCACCACGGCAAAAAAGATAGGGCCAATAAACGTTGCTAAAACCAGACCGGTAAGTATACCCTGGCCCATTGCCTCCAACATATAGCCTTTAGTTTTTGGCGGTATAGATGTTATCTAAAAAATCGAGCACAATCTTGTCCAGATCATGTGCCGGAAAGCGCCCCCATCATGCCATACATGGCAGCTTTGTTCTCGTTGTTTAAATCGGGTTTCGAGTCTTTCTGCAGGCGGGCAATAGAGCCTTCGGGTAATATACTGCTCAGGCCTTTTACCACGGCAGATTGCAGTTTGTTGCCCATCTGTGCCATTCGCTTGGCGCGAACATCGGCAATGGCTTGTTTTAAATCAACAATAAAATCTTCGACCACCGTGCGATGTATGTAGTTAACGGTAAAGCAACTGTGCCGTTCAAAATGCCATCCTTTTTATTCAGCTCATCGGCCAGCATGTATACATCTATCGTAGCGCTTTTAAAAGCAACAATGCACATATCGGTTTTACCCATCAGTTCCAACTCTTCGGTTTCTGCTACAAACTGCTTAATGCGTTCCGTAGTTTGCATGGTAGCCTTTGCCATTTCTGTATAACCCTGTTTGCCTATTGAGTTAATAGCCGCCCATGCTGCCGCAATGTTAGCACCGGAGCGCGTACCGGTAATAGTAGGCGAACCCATACACCACCAGCCCATTTCGTATACAGCGAAAATTGAAATTTGCGTAACTCGTGCGTGCGATATAGAATGACCAAGCCCCTTGGGCGTAACCGCATTTATGTATGTCGGCCGAGAGGAAGTAACCCCTGTCTACCTCAAAATCGAAACGCGGAATAGCCAGTTCTTTAAAACGGAAGAATAAAACCGCCCACACAGGCATCTACATGGCATAACAGGTTCTTCTTTTGCCAGTGCCGCTATTTCTTCAATGGGGTCAATTACCCCTAAGGGTAAGAGGGTGCAGAACCTACCAGCAATTCGTATCGGATGTTATTGCTTTTTCCATTGCTGTAACATCTGCGCGGTAGTCTGCACCTGTTTTTACAGCCGTCTGTTTAAATAATGGAAGGCTTTGAAAAGGCCGGGTGAACCGATTCGGGCACCACCACATGCGGTTTAGTTATCTGTGGTTTGTGGTTGCGCGCCCAATCGCGGGCGGTCTTTACGGCCAGTATAATACTCTCCGGTGCCACCGGTGGTTGCGTTTCCGCACACCTGCTCATCGCCATGAAATAAATCGGCCACTGGCTACCGTTTCGCTTTCTATTTCTGCCAGGCTGGGGGGCGGTTGGGTTTAAGGCACTGTCGGCATAGTATTGGTCAAACACCTTTTTATGTTCACCTCGCGCCTTCGCCCGGGTGATAGATTAAGCAAAAAGCTTTGCCACTTCGCCAGTCAATATCTTTTTGTTTTTTCTGTTTTACCGTTTCCAGCAATTCGGCTATGGGCTTTGCCTGTTCAGGGAATTCGTATCTCTGCTTGTTCATACCACTTCGCTATTTGAGCGATGGTAAATCTAATTCTTCCTGATAAGTGAGGGCAACACATCATCCAGAAAAACAACCTGCTGAAATTCGCTGCTGCTGAAAGGTAAATCAAAGCGCGGTGTACGCGGATAAGTTTTATCGTACACGTTAACGCGGTTGGTAAAGCGGGTAGGGTAATAGTTCATTTCAATAATGGTGTGAGCTCCACGCAGGTGTAAGTCCTGCTGCTGTAATAATTGTTCGCGCACCCATGGTGTTTTACAATAGCCAATGGCCTGCTGCACCTGGGAAGGGTTATAGATAGATGGGGTGAAACTGCTTTTACTATCGGTAGCCGGAGCAGGCAATTCACCGGCTATCCATAAGCCGGTATGCTCTTGATGCGCAAAAGGGTCAACCGGTTCTCCGTTCAGCCAAACATTAAAATGCACATGCGGCACACCAAACGGAAAAGTAACTGCGGCATCTAAACCACTGTAGCCCGAAATAGCAATAGCCTGACCGCGCTCCAGCTCATCGCCCGGCTGCACTATGCTTTTAGCCAAGTGTGCATAGCAGGTCATTAAGCCCTCTCCGTGGTCGATAAATACTTTTAAACCACCCCGGTTAAATTGCGACAGCACGGCCACTACCTGCCGGTGCTGCAGTGCACACCAAAGAACCCACCGGATAGCAAAATCGGTTCCGTGTGGCTGTTGTAGGTAAGGTTTCTTCCCGAAAGTCGCGGGTCTGTGTTTTCTGTACGGACCATCCTTCTTCAATAGGCGTTTGCAGATGGTTAAACAGGTTAGAGATAAGCACCGTGTTTTCAAGGTATGGTTTACCCCTCCACAATTTATGCGATACTTTTAAATGCAGTTGCGATAAACTGCTGAGCCCCCAGCGCGATGGCGGCACATCTTCCTCGCCACGTATGGCTATCATGGCTTGTTTAAAGCGGAGAGGAAAAGGAGCAAGCCCCAACGTATCGCCTAAAAAACGTAGCTTTTGTTTTTGCATCGTTTATGTATATGCACTAACGTAAGAAAAGGGAAATATTTTATGGAGTAGACGTTGCCGGGCAACCAATTTTCTTTAAAGATTAGTTGCTTCTCGCGGTTCATGGTTTCTTCCAACGATGGGTCCAGCATTTTGCTGATGCAGATTCTTTCATCTTTTTCTTTACAGGGTGAGTACTTTTAATCGCGAAAGCTTGCTCACCAACAAGGAAAATTACTTTCGCAGCCTAAAACAAGCTGAACCATGATTTGGAAAACAAAACCCACCAAAGAACTGGCCAATATATTTCCGAACGCACACATGGGCACGCACCTGGGCGTAGAGGTAGTGGAAGTAGGAGACGATTACATCAAAGCCCGCATGCCCGTGGACGAGCGCACCAAGCAACCCTTCGGCCTGTTGCACGGAGGAGCCAGCTGCGTATTGGCCGAAACCCTGGGCAGCATTGCTTCCACCTTTTGCATAGACCCCACCAGGGAAATGGCGGTGGGGGTAGAGATTAATGCCAACCATTTGCGCTCAGCCAGCAAAGGGTTTGTGACCGGTGTGGTAAAGCCTCTGTATGTGGGCAAAACCATCCACGTTTGGAACATTGAGATATTCAATGAAGACAATAAACAGGTATGCGCCAGTCGCCTCACCTGCGCCATTAAAAAACACGCCTGAGCCCATGGCGGCACACAATGAACTGGGCAAACTGGGCGAAGCGGCCGCACAGGCCTTGCTGAAACAGAAAGGACACGAGATAGTGGTGTGCAATTACCGCTTTGGCCGGGCCGAAATAGATATCATCTCTAAAGAAAACGGCATTCTGATTTTTACGGAGGTAAAAACCAGAAGCAGCGAGGCCTTCGGCTACCCCGAAGAATCGGTGGACCGGAAAAAAATAAGATTGATGAAAGAGGCGGCTGAAGAATATATGTATCAAACGGGGCATGAGGGCGAATTGCGGTTCGATATTGTTTCGGTTCTTATCTCCAAGAGTAAAACCGAGGTGCATCACATAGAAGATGCCTTTTTTCATGAAGATGAAAATTATTGACACCACACCGAATTCAACATTACCTTTGTGGGCATGAAAAATCGCAACTATATTTTATATCTGGTGGTGGTGCTGCTGTTTATGTCGGTGGGTGGAAACATCTACACCTACAGGCTGAACCAAAAACGGGAAGAAAGGAAAGAGGCCCGCGAGAAAGAAGCGGCCAAAAAAGCAGAGGCAGCTGCCGCCCATGCAGCCAGCCCCTTCGATAACCCGAACACAGACCCCATGGCGGCCAAAATACCGCAACAGCAAAAGATAACGTCTATTCAATTCGAAAAGACGAAGCACGATTTTGGAAAAATGAACGAAGGCGACATCCCCAAAACCACTTTTGAATTCACCAATACCGGGCAGGAACCTTTACTCATTACCAGTGCCGTGGCATCGTGTGGCTGCACGGTGGCCAACTGGCCGCGCGGGCCCATCGCCCCCGGTGAGTCTTCGAGAATTGATGTAGCGTTTGACAGCAAAAAGAAATCGGGCGAAGTGACCAAAACCGTTACCGTTACCTGCAATACCATTCCCCCTAAACAGGTGCTTACTATCCGTGGCACAGTGATTCCTAAAAACTAAACCATGGGCAGAGTATTGGCATTTGATTATGGAACCAGGCGCGTGGGGGTGGCCGTGAGCGACCCGCTCCAGATGATTGCCAACTCGCTGGAAACCCAGGACACCAAAAACATTTACGACTTCGCCAAAAAATACTGCTCGGCAGAAGATGTAGAGAGCATCGTGGTGGGTTTTCCGTTTAATCATGGGCACCATCAAAACGATGTGGTAAAGCACATTGAAAGCTTTATCCAAAAGCTGCAGGCGATGTTTCCGGATAAGAAAATCTATAAAGTGGATGAGCGATTCAGTTCCAAAATTGCACGACAAACGCTCCACATGAGCGGGGTAAACCGCACCGAAAAACACAACAAGAAGAACATTGATGCCATATCGGCCAATTTGATTTTGCAGTCCTACTTAGAGAATCCGAAGCTGTTTCAATCCTGAGAAAAATCGCACACACTTATTTAATTCGCACCCACAACCGGATAAAATGAATTTACCTATTGTAGCTTACGGTGACCCTATCCTGCGCAAAGTAGCGGTAGATATTGATAAGAACTACCCCAACCTGCAGCAACTGATTGACGACATGTTCGAAACCATGGAGAAAAGCAAGGGCGTAGGCCTGGCCGCACCGCAAATCAACAAGAGCATTCGCCTCTTTGTGATTGACAGCACCAAGATGTATGACGAGGATGAGCCGGACCATGGCGAGGCGCTGCGCGAGGTGTTTATTAACGCCCGCATGCTGGAAGAAACCGGTGACGATTGGCCCTACGAAGAAGGCTGCCTGAGCATACCCAATATACGCGAGGATGTATACCGCCAGGAGCACATCCTGATTGAATATTACGACCGCGATTTCAAGAAGAAAAAGAAGACGTTTAAAGGTTTAACCGCCCGGGTTATTCAGCATGAATACGACCACCTGGAAGGCAAGCTGTTTATAGACCACATTAAACCTTTAAAGCGCACCTTGCTCAAGGGCAAACTGGACAAGATATCGAAAGGGATAGTGGACGTCAGCTACAAAATGAAGTTCCCTAAATAAGTCAGCTTAGCTGTTTTATTGCCTCGAAGAGCGATGCCACCTTGCCATCGGCAATAGCAAAGCGCACATCATTAAAATGGTCTTTGTCAGGCACGGCTATGCACTTCATGCGGGCAGCTTTAGCCGCCAGCACTCCGTTGATGGAATCTTCTAACACCAGGCAGCGCTCCTCCCGCACTTTCAGATTATTCGCGGTGCGAATGAAAACAGCCGGATGAGGCTTGCCATAGGTTTCGTGCTCAGCGCTCACGATTAAGTCAAAATACTTTTCGATTTCCAGTTTATGCACGGTGGCTTTAATCAGGCGCATAGCCGAGGAGGAAGCCAGGGCCATTCGCTTGTTGTGCTGCGCAAAAAACTCCAGCGATTCTATAACACCTGGCATCGGCAGGGCCTGATGCTGAATGGCGCGTTCCATTTCATCCAATACTTCATCATGCACCTGTTGTATGGATTTATTGGTCCAGGGCTTTCGATGATACCAATGCTCCACCACTTCATCGAACCGGAAACCGGTGGTGGCTTTGCAATCCGCTTCGGTGAGCTCCACACCCACCGTGCCAAAAACATTTATCTCTGCCTGCCGCCAAAATGGTTCGCTGTCAATCAGCAGACCGTCCATGTCGTAAATCACCAAATCAATGGAATCGAACAAATCTCGCATGTAAGTAGTTTGTATTAAGCAGCAACTTTTAACTTCGCCCGCAAATAAATTCAATTTGGATACCCTCCTCGATTTCTTTTCCAGGTTTATTCAACCCGATCCGCAATCGGCCATTTTGGTAGTGCTGAACCTGATACTGATAGAGAGTTTGCTCTCCATAGACAATGCTGCGGTGTTAGCCACCATGGTGATGGACCTGCCCGAGAAAGACAGAAAAAGAGCCTTGCGCATCGGATTGATACTGGCATACTTCTTCCGGGGTACGGCACTTCTTTTTGCGAGTGTGCTCATCAAAATAAACTGGCTGAAGCTGGTAGGGGGCGGTTACCTGCTCTATCTCTGCATTCATTTCTTTTACAAGCGCATTTTCATGAAAGAAGATATTCTTCAGATTGAGAATGAAGAGCTATCGGAAGCGGTGAAACACCCCAAGCGCAAACTTCCTTTTCTGAATCATTTCTGGAGCACCGTGGTGATGGTGGAAATGATGGACATGACCTTCTCACTCGATAATGTGTTTGCTGCGGTGGCCTTTACCGACAATATTCACCTGGTATGTCTGGGCGTTTTCATCGGCATTATCACCATGCGGATTGTAGCGGGCTATTTTGTAAAACTGATGGAGCGCTTTCCATTCCTTGACTCGGTGGCGTTTCTCATCATCGGCATATTAGGATTGAAATTGATGCTGGGATTTTACTGCGTTCAGTTTGGCGGCACCAGTTGGTGCGAAGTGATGGAAGGCGAGCATGGCGATTTGTTCTTCTCGCTTTTCACGGTGACCATCTTTGCCGCACCCATACTCAGTTCCGTTTTATGGAACTATCCGGCCCGCAAACCGGGCAAATAAGTTTAGCGCAGGAGCGTCACATTTCCGGACCTTTGTTTCGTTTCTCCGTTCAGGAAAGAGAATTGAGACCTCCAGATGTAGGTAGATAGAGGTTGCGCCACCCCTTTGTAGAAGCCATCCCATCCTTCGTTTACGTTGGTCGATTCATACACTAACTCACCCCAGCGGTTATAAACGGCTATCGAATAGCTTTTTAAATCGGGCGAATATCTGGGTCTAAAAAAATCGTTTGCGTTGTCGCCATTTGGTGAAAAAGCCGTGGGAAAGTAGATATAACTTTCGCAGACCTGTTTGCTCACTTCCACCGATAAGCTGTCAGCACAGCCCTTGCTATCGGTAACGGTAACCGTGTAAAAGCCGCTGGCTATATTTCTTAATACAGAGTCGATGTTTCCTACAGACCAATTGAATTGATAGGGTCGTTCTCCGCCAATCACTGTAACGCCTGCACTGCCATCTTTCACGCCCAAACAGGAAACATCTTCTAAGGCCACTACCTGAATCTGCAATCCGGAAACATCGGCTACACTATACTCCGCAATGGCAGAACAACTCTTGCTATCGATAACGGTGAGTGCATACACTCCGGCATTTAAAGCATCCACCACATTCAGTTGTACGCCATTCCACCACAGGTAGGTGTAGGGCGGGCTGCCACCATTGGCCGATACTTCCACGCGCCCGGTGGCCTGCGAGCAAGTGTCGTTAGAAACAATGGCAGCAAGGTTGGGTGAGGCAGAGGGAACCACCACCACAGATGCAGTAGCACTGCAGGCATTAGCTTGTGTAACAGTCACCGTATAGGTACCGGCTGCCAGGTTAAAAGCCGTATCCGTGAATTGGGGTGGAGTGGAGTTCCATTCGTAGCTAAAACCGGTTTGGGGATTAGTGACAAAGGCTTGCCCATCCGGAACAGCACAGCTACTGGGCAGCGAACCTACACTCACCGAAATGACCTCTACTTGCTGCGAAACAATCGCAGGAGCATTGCAGGGCCCCGAGGCGGAAAAAGTAATGGTATAGCTTCCCGGGCTGCTATAAGTGTGAGAGGCCGTGATGCCGGAAGCAGTGGTTCCATCACCAAAATTCCAGAGTGTGCCATCGGGGCATTGATTGACTGTGGCAGAGCAGGCGAATGTGTTATTGCCAACACAATTTACAGCAATCGTGGCCGCATTGGCAGGCGCTTCAGCAACGCTAAAATCATCGATGGCAAAGCCATCATAGTTATTGCATTGTGTGCCGGCACCAAAGGTAAAGCGAAACAAAACGCTGGGTTCGCCTGCCAAATTGAACAAGCAGTGTTTGGCAATGAGCCACCCTCCGCTCCCATTGCCACCCACACAACTTCCGGAACTGGGTTGGATGTTTCCGCTCCAGCCCTCCCGATTCGTCACCAAGCCCGATAAATTGTTGATGTTGGCCGTATTAAACCAATTCGCATTCATACAATTAACCGGCTCATTGGCGGCACCCACATTCTGCCAGGTAGTTCCTCCATCGATAGAAGATTGAAAGTTGGCTCCGTCAAAACCTCGCTCGCATTCCCAAAAAACCGCAAACGACACAATGGGATATGACAAACTGCCGAAATCAAAACAAGGGCTTTGTATATAGCTCCTTTCTCCGTATGTGTAAAAAGAAGTGTTCAGCGTGCCGGCTACCCAACAGTTGTTTCCGCTAAAGGCCCCCGAAATAACAGATTTAGTAGGCGTGCCCCACTCCCAATCTATGCCGGCCCCATAAGCGGCCCAAGCTCCGTTGTTTGCTTCAAAATCTTCGGTAAAAGGAAAAGTATTAATGCACTGGCATCGAACGTCCGTTAAAAAAAACAGGAAAGAAAAAAGAAGAGCAGCGCGCATATAAATAACGGCTGCAAATTAAACACGAAAAACGGCTCAAAACACAAATGCGGACTTCGGTCACTTACTCGCGCAGAAGTACCTGAATGGTGGTGCGGGACATTTGACGCAGCAGGGTATCTTTCTCTTTCGTCAACTTATCAATAATGCCCTGGTTATAATGTCGTATAGTCAATAGCGAGAGTCCGTCATTGCGGGTAATGGAAAAATCATTCTGCAGTTGCGCAATGGCATTATCAATCTTTTCTTTTTTGAAATCAACCGCTATCGAAAAACTAATGGCGGCATTCTGCATCATGTTGATGCGCAGACGATTTTCGGCAAACGTGGCAAATACTTTACTCAGGTGTTCTTCGGCAATAAACGAAAAATCTTTAGCGGAGAAACTCAGCAATACCTGTCCGCGTTTCCAAATAATAATGGGTGGAAGAAAATTCGTATTCGCATTGGCGCTGATCACCGAGCCTCGCTTAGAGGAATTGACAAAAGAACGCACTTCCAGTGGAATGTTTTTGTTCTGTATCGGCTTAATGGTTTTGGGGTGAATCACCGAGGCACCGTAGTAAGTCATTTCGATGGCCTCGTGAAACGTCAGCTCGCTGATAAACTGAGCATCCGGAAATTCTTTCGGGTCGGCATTCATAATTCCTTCTACATCTTTCCAAACGGTCATTCGCTCTGCATTCAATGAGTAAGCAAAAATAGAGGCGGTGTAATCGGAGCCCTCGCGACCCAAGGTGGTGGCAAAACCCTCCGGAGTGCAGCCAACAAATCCTTGTGTAATTACAAAGCCCGACTTTACTAACTCCGCCACTTTGTGGCGAATAGCGGTTTCTGTTTTGGGAAAATCCACTTTCCCTTCTGTGTAAGCATTGTCGGTAAACAACACCTCTTTTACGTTCAACAGCGTGTTGGCTAAACCAATTGAATTAGCATAATCACTAACAATGGTGGTGGAGATATATTCGCCCAACGACACCACCTGATCGTATATGTAATTGAAATTCCGGGACGTATTCTCACTCAGAAACTTTGCCGTGGCCGCTACCAACTGCTTTACATCATCTACCGCTTTTGCCTTATCAGCATCGGCATACAGTTGGTCAATAATCAACAGGTGTTTATCGAGCACTCCTTGCAGCGCAGCTTGCCAGCTTTCTTTGCCGGCATAATATTGCTGAATCACCTGCTCTAACTCGTTGGTTGTTTTCCCCATCGCAGAAATCACCACCACCTTTTCATTAAAATTATTCTGTGCCAGAATGGATGTTACATTCTTCACTGCATCGGCATCTTTTACGGATGCTCCTCCAAATTTGTAGACCTGCATATTGTTTATTTACTCCTTGATTTTTTTACTGTTTTGAAACATACGCTGCTATTTCAGCCTTGCTCATTTTACAGGTAATCCACTCCGGGTCCAACTCCGCCCCAATCTTTTTGTAAAAGGCAATGGCGGGCTCGTTCCAATCGAGCACCTGCCAGCGAATTTGCTCCACACCTGCTTCATGGGCTTCGCGCAATACCTCATCTAAAAGACGCTTGCCAATACCAAACTTTCTAAAACGCTCTGTTACTACTAAATCATCCAAAAAGAAAATCTTGCCTTTCCAGGTAGAATAGGCAGTGTAATAAAGCGCCATGCCAATAATGTCGTTGGTAGCTACATCCTCGGCCACAAAAACCTTATAGATGGAATGTTTACCAAAGCCATCTTCCAGCAACATGGCTTCGGTGTTAACCACCGCTTCGGGGGCGCGCTCAAATAGGGCCAACTCTTTCACAAGACACATCATTCCACTGATATCGGCCTCGGTACCTCTTCTGATAATAAAACTCATATCTGCCAGAATTAAGTGCGCGAAGATAGACGCAGCATTAATACAACAAACAAAAAGCACTGCATTTTACAAAACGTAACTGCACAAAATCACACCACTGTTTTGTGGTCTATTCAAGAAACTGAAACTCTATCCTCCGGTTGATTTTAGACTCCGGGGCAGCACTATCCACAGGATTTTCAAAACCCTTAATGGCGATGCCCACGCTGTAGTAAATACGTTCCTTGGACGCCTGATACATCCAGTTTTTGGCGGCATACGCCTGCTGCGAGGCAATTTGCATACTGCTATCGGCTGAGTTCATTTTCTCTGTGTAACTATACAGCATTACACGATCGGCCGTTTTAGAAATGCGCACGGCCAATTCTTTTAATTGTGATTTTACATCCTCCTCCACAATATTTCCGGCAGAGTCCACTTCAAACCGAAAAACCAGGGTGGGTGCGGGTGTTGCCTGCTCAGCCGTTTTGGGTTGGCAGGAATATAAAATGACAATCAGGCACAAAATAAGTCCGGCAACTTTTGTTTTCATAGGCCGAATGTAAACGAAGTGCGGAGGTTCCAAACCCCTTGCGGTGGCAGGAAGTTTGCAGTTCAGCCATGCTAAACTGCTGCCACTAATTATATTTGGACCGATGAACTCAGCAGCAACCATGGTAGCCGGCACCCGACTCGAAGATTTTTTACGGGAACACACCACGACCGATATTTCAAAAACATTAATGGCACTGGCGCGCGCCTGCACGGTGATAGGCAGAATGGTGAATAATGCAGGCCTTAGCGATATACTCGGTGTAACCGGAACTACCAATGTGCAGGGCGAAAGTCAACAAAAGCTGGATGACTTATCGAACCAAATCCTGATGGATTACCTGACCCAAACAGAGATTTGTGCAGGCTATTTATCGGAAGAAAATGACGACATCGTTACCCTTTGCCCTACGGGCAAGCACATTGTAAGCATCGACCCGCTGGATGGGTCCTCCAATATCGATGTGGTAGCTCCTATCGGTACTATTTTTAATGTAGTGAACAGACTATCCAAGCAGGGGGATGTTACTCCCGCAGACTTCCTGCAGAAAGGTGATAAAACCATCTGTGCAGGCTATGTAATATATGGCAGTTCCACCATACTTATGTTCAGCACAGGCAACGGACTGCACGGCTTCACACTCAATACATCCGACAGCGAATTTTACCTGTCTCATGCTAACATAAGAGTGCCCGAAAAAGGTAAAATTTATTCTATCAATCAGGGCAACATCGAAAAGTTTGACGATTCCATCAAAAACTTTTTGAATTACTGCTCAGCCACCGACAAAGAAACCTCCCGGCCTTATTCGCTACGCTACATTGGCTCTATGGTGGCCGATTTACACAGAAACTTTCTCAAAGGCGGTATATTTATTTACCCTGCAAGCAAAGGAGAAGCCAAGGGCAAATTGCGGTTGTTGTATGAGTGCACTCCCATGAGTTCTCTGATAGAAAATGCAGGAGGAAAATCAACCGATGGCAAACAGCGCATTCTGGATTTGCAGCCGGGAGAAGTTCACGAGAGAAGTGCCATATTTATTGGCAGCAAAAATCTGGTGGACAAAGCAGAATCTTTTCTTAAAAACTAACCGGGCATGAGGCTACTGTCGACCTTTATTGTCATCTCTATTCTGTTGGCTTCAAATTTATGTGCCGCGCAGAATAGTCCCGTGGCCAATGATGACTATTTTACGGTTCAGAAAAATCAGACGACCCTCCTGCCCGTTACCAGCAATGATTTTGATGCCGATGGCGATTCGCTCACGGTCAGTTTGCTTTCGGTTCCAATGCATGGCACCGCTTTACTCAACTTTAATTTGATATCCTATTCGCCCACGAATGGTTTCACCGGGAATGATACGTTGAACTATTTGCTATGCCAAACAGGCACCAACGACTGTGATTCGGCATTTGTTTTTATTGTAGTGGATGGCAGCAACACGGCTCCCACCGCCTCGCTGAACGAAGCCTACTTTGGCGACACTCTTTCGGCAGCACTTATCGACATTGGCGCATCGGATGCCGATGGCGATTCCATTTTCATTGGCAGCATCCTTAATACCGATTCAGCTAACCCACTTGGTAATTTGCTCCCGCAAGATTTGAGTTTAATTTTCATAAGGTCGGGGTTAGCCTGCGGAAGCAAAACGTTTCTATACACACTCTGTGATGCCACGCTGTGCGATACTTTTCAAATAACCATTCATATCGTGTGTCCGGAAGCGGTCTTTCTGCCCGAAGGCTTTTCTCCCGATGGCGATGGAATAAACGACAAGCTGGTTTTTAAAGGCATTGACTATTTTGGACCGGCAAAACTGAAAGTGCTCAACCGATACGGAACCCTGGTTTACGACAATGAAGACTACAAAAATGAATGGGATGGTACTGCCAACGATTCGGGGAAAGCGCTACCCGATGGAACGTATTTTTATACGCTGCAACTGGCAAACGGACGCAATTACAGCAAATACCTGATTATTAACCGATAATCGGACTAGTCGGCATTAAATCCGGTTAAAATAATGGCTTGCATCGCCATTAAATTACGTGTATCACCATGCACTTGCCTATGAACCCTTTTCTTCTACATTTGCGCCCGCTTTAAATTGCAACAAATTGTGTGCAATTCAAGCATCCAAAACAGCTTAACCCAATGGCAAACCTTAAAGAAATCAGAATTCGAATTGGCTCTGTAAATACCACACAGCAAATTACCAAAGCCATGAAACTGGTAGCCGCCAGTAAACTGAAGCGTGCACAAGATCGTATTCTGCAAATGCGCCCTTACTCAGAAAAACTGAACGAAATCCTCAGCAATTTGCTCAGCAGCATGGAAGGAGAGGCAGGGGCTACGTTTAGCAAAAAGCGCGAAGAGAAGAATGTTTTAATTGTTGTGTTAACCTCCGATAAAGGACTTTGTGGTGGTTTTAACTCCAACATTATTAAAGCGGCACGCAAACTGATTACAGAAAATTATGCTGCGCAAAAGAAAGCCGGTAACGTAACCTTGCTGTGCGTTGGCAAAAAGGGATACGACTTCTTCAAGAAAGATACAGAACTCCGCTTTATTAACGACCACATTAGCCTGATGGCCGGTTTAAGTTTTGATAAATCTCAGGCTGTTTCACAATCGTTGATGAACGCCTTTGCCGATGCAAAATATGATGTGATTGAGTTGGTGTATGCCAAATTCAAAAACGCAGCTACACAGTTATATTCGGTAGAACGCTTTTTGCCGGTAGAACCATCCGCTGATAGCAAAACATCGAAGACAAAAGCGGATTACATTTTTGAACCGAATAAGGAGCTGTTATTGGAAGAACTCGTTCCAAAAATCCTGAATACACAGTTTTACAAAGCGCTATTGGATACCAATGCATCGGAGCATGGTGCAAGAATGGTGGCAATGGAAAGTGCTACTAATAATGCAAACGACTTGATTCGCAGCCTGAAAATTGTTTACAATCGGGAACGTCAGGCGGCTATTACCAAAGAAATTCTTGAAATCGTAGGCGGTGCTGCAGCTCTGGAAGACAAAGGATAATATCATCCCCAAATTGGAAAACATACACCAACATATTGAAGCTCTTGTGTTCAGCAGCGAAAGTGCTGTTACCATTGACGACATTGTGGAGGTGATGGAGAAAGCATTTCCGGGTACCGTGCTTGATGAAAAGCTGGTGGAGCAAATGCTGGGTGACATTCAGGATAAATTCAGCAGTGATATTTATGCTTTCGAGTTGCGCGTTATTGGAGGTGGTTATCAGTTTTTTACCAAAGCAGCTTACTACAATACGGTTGCCGCTCTCATTGGTCAAAAAGAGAAAAAACGTTTAAGCACCGCTGCCTTGGAAACGCTATCTATTATTGCCTACAGAGGTCCCATCACCAAAGTAGAGTGCGAAAAAATACGCGGGGTCAACTGCGACTACTCCATTGAAAAACTGCTGGAAAAAGAATTGATAGAAGTAGCCGGACGATTGGAAACTGCAGTAGGGAAGCCGATTGTTTACCGGGTAACTACCAACTTTTTGGATTACTTCGGCATTAATAGCACCGATGAACTACCAAAACTAAAAGACATTCTGCCTCCGCAAGATGCCAATACCATTGGTGAAGTGTCGGAAGTGGTTTCTGACTTGCCTCCGGAGAGTTCACCTGAGGACAACTAAATAAATCAGAACTTTTGGACGCTTCGAATTGTTTCAAAGTTTATCCCATATCTTAAAATTTTCTAAATCCAATTTATGTTCTTCATTTGGCATTAGGATTGGAATTAGCTTACCAAAAATTTATCACATGAACAAAAAACTAACTCTCCCCTTTGCACTTTTACTTTTTACAGTAACTGCAATCGCACAACCTCAACCGGTGGGCCACCTGACCATTTTCTCTGAAGATGGCGACAAATTTTTCCTGATCCTAAATGGTGAGCGCCAAAACAATGTGGCACAGACAAACCTTCGGGTAGAAGATTTGCCTCAACCTTACTACAGCGCAAAAATCATTTTTGAAGACAAGAGCCTGGCCGATATTTCGAAAAAACATACAGATTGCGGATGTAGACGGAAGGCTATCGGATGTAACCTACAAGCTGAAGCGCGATAAAAACAACGGCAAAATGGCTTTGAGATATTACTCTGCTATTCCGGTGCAGCAAGGCTTTGTGGCTCCAAGCAACGTAGCGGTTGTTCACTTTGGAAACCCGGTGGTGCAACCCACTACAGTGGTTACCACTACTACTCCCGTAGTTACGCAAACAACAACGACTACCACCACCAGTAATGTGGGTGGTGTAGGGGCTAGCGTAAACGTTGGTGGTATAGGAATGAACGTTACTATCAACGACCCATTATTGAATGGCGAGGTTCAAACCAATACTACCACTTCCAGAACTACCACTGTAAACAGCACAGCAGTTGTAGAACCCCCACGCCAACCGGTAGGCTGCGCTAACGCATACGCCATGAGTTCATCCGACTTCTCAAATGCACTCGCCACTATCAAAAAACAAGGATTCAGCGACACGCAACTAAAAACAGCCAAACAGGTGGCATCCGCTAATTGCCTGAGTGTATCACAGATTACACAGATTTGCCAAATTTTTGGATTTGAAGAAACCAAGTTAGACTTCGCAAAATTTGCCTACGATCGTTGCACAGAACCCAGAAACTACTTTAACGTGAACAACGTTTTTGGATTTAGCAGCAGCAGCGATGAACTGAACGATTACGTTCAGGGAAGACAATAATTGAATTCAATAAAAATGAAGGAGAGCATTGAAAATGCTCTCCTTTTTTTATGCCCGAGTTTCTGATAATTTAGAACCATGCAAAAGTGGATGTTGATTTTTGTGTTTAACTGCTGGCTATTGGGAGGGTATTCTCAAACTGCCAAACCGGTATACCATCCGTGTTTTTTGATGGATAGCATCGATAAGAATCTGGAGTTCATAAAAAGAAATACGCAAAAAATATTTATCGACACGTTCGATTGTCGCCAAACACTATTAGACAGTGTAGCCATTCACTATACACATTCAAAAAACAAAAAATATCTGGAGGCGCTCAATTATATACGTGTGTATGGCGACAGCAAGGTAGAAGATCTTTATACGGATATTATCAAGCGCTTTTGCGAATCCGACTTCAGTGGTTTTCTCAACGAATTGTATCTCTCTAAGGGTTTGCTGCAAGCCTTAGAAAAGGAGTTAATCGCTACTATGAACATGATTATTGACGGAAGGTCGCTGAAACAGAAATATATGGGGCAACTGAATGTAGAGATTGCAAAAGCGAAGGACAAAAAAGATAATACCAAGGTCTACTACCTCGAAAAACTAAAGGTAAAGATTGAGGAGGAGCGGTTCTAATGCCTCCACACACTAATTCTTATCATCGCAGCGTTATATAAATAGTAATATGGAAACTCTCACTTTGCAATTATTGGAAATAGTCAAATACACTCTTCCTGCGCTTACTGTATTTCTAACCGCTTATTTTTTGCTCACCCGATACATGCAAAAAGATGCTGCTGAAAAGATGATTGAGTTAAAGATGAAGCGAGATAAGGAAATTATCATGCTCCGGTTACAAGCCTATGAACGCCTGTCGCTCTTTCTGGAGCGCATTCATTTTTCGATGGTTATTGACCGCGTTCGCACACCTGAAATGCAGGCAACTCATTTGCACTATGCCATTACTCAAAATATGCGCGATGAGTTTGAGTATAATTTATCGCAGCAGATTTATGTAAGCAGTAATGCCTGGAACTTAATTGTGCAATCGAAAGAAGAAATGATTAAGACCGTAAATTTAATTGCAGCCAATCTACCCGAAGGAGCCAGTGCCGGTATGTTGGTCAACGCCATATTCTCGGGCATTCAGCATGCCAACACCCCCTTACCTACCGAGCAGGCCTTAGAATTTTTAAAAGCTGAGTGCCGGGAATTGTTCTAACTCTTTCATCTTTATACAGGAGCATTCAAATGCACCAGCAATTTCCTTTCTCGCTCTAAGGAAATACCAGCCTTAGGTTCCGGCCAGTTTAAATCGGCATAATACTTTTCTGTCTGTTCGTTTAACAAAGTAGAGGGAGTTTGTAATCTAAAATCAGCTAACCACTTTGAATTATCGACTTTTACCGATAAGGGCATGTAAAGCGGAAATTGTTCCTGACCAACACCATGCTGCTTTAAAAATACTTCATTTGCGATAGAATAAACGATAGTCGACCCTTCAGGTTTTGCCGATTCCACAATCTTTCGAATAGTGACATCAGAAAAGGTAACCGCATTATAAATACCGCTATGCTCAGCTACCTCTATGGCATTTAATATCCCCTGCGAAAGCTGGTTAACTTCTGTAATTGGGAAATCATGCAATGTAGAATCGGGCAACAATACGTTGTGCTGCTTTTTACCTCTCCATAGCCAATGATAAAATCGGTCCGTAAAGTCATACTTACCATAAACAAAACTTGGACGTATAATAATGCTATCTAACCATGCTTGACGATTTAATACTCGTTCCATCTCTGCCTTTTTTTCTCCGTAAGCATCCGGCAAAGGCGAAGTTTGCTGTTCATTAGAACAAGTCAATATATCAGTTGTTTCATCGATGATTGAACCTTCCAATGCAGCCATATCGTAGACCGACAAGGTGGAAACAAAAATGTAGCGTTTCACCTTGTCACGAAGTGCGTTCAGCATTTTATCAAATGACTGAGGGTAATAGCCCGAAAAGTCGATGATACAATCCCAAGTGGAGTCTGCAATCTTTAAATGATCATCTGTTTCTCGATCACCGACAATACGTTTTACAGTGGGGAATAATGTTGCATTGCGTTTACCGCGATTAAACAGTGTTATATCATACGCATCAGCTAAGAGCAACTGTTCCACCACTACTCTCCCGATAAAATTGGTACCGCCAAGAATTAAAAGCTTTTTCATTCGTAACATTTAGAAAGTAAAAATCCGGGCCATTGATATCAAGTGCCCGGATTTGAAAAATGAGATTGACCAATAAAAATTAGTGGCTGTGGCCTTCTCCACTTCCGTGGTGAGCGCATTTGCCTTCTTTTTTGCAGGCTTCGCTACACTGATGCGCTTTTGCATCGCTAGACGCGCCATGCCCCTGGCATGATTTGCCATCGGACGCATGAGCCGCTGTGCATTTACCATCTTTTTTACAAGCCTCGCTGCACTGATGTGCTTTCATCGACTTGTTTGATTTGGCTTTCTTCACCTTTTTTCCTTCATCATGTGCATTTACAGCGAAAACGAATCCGACCATAATAGCAACAATCAAAATAATTCTGTTCATGATTTTTGTTTTAGATTTTAATAACTGTGCCAAATATAAAATGGTCGGTTCATTTTCCCACTACACTTAGCTGTAAAGAAGTTAATCTGCCCCCAGTTTAACGTATCTTACCATTTGAGTTTTATCCCCTTTATATGTGCTACCGCCAAGGGGGTAAAAAGCATGAGTAACAGCCCAATAGGTATCAGCCCTCCATTCAGAATGTCATAATCTTCAGCGATACGACTAACAGACATACGAAACACTAAGATTCCGAGCAGCACCTCAAACAAAATTGTAAGTATCACCCAAAGCAAGCCGATGAGTAGACTCCGGCTTTTACGTTGAGGGTGTATCCATGAAATGCAAAAGTATGTCGTTATAAAAATGAGTAGTGCGCCCGTAAACACGGCAATTTGCCTTGCCATAAAATCGCCCACTATCGGCACCAGTAGCAATAAACGAAGAGTGCCGTGTATGGATTCAATAAGCATCAGGAGTAACCAGACTAAAAGCGAGCGCCAATAAGCCATAACACCATTTAAAATTTAAGGTAAAATGATTTAGTGAGTGAAACATACTCTTCTGAAAATTGACCGTCCCTGCTCTGAATATAAAGGGTTGATTTCACTACCGGCTTTTCAAATTTCTGCAATTGAAAAATGGAGAGGTAAGGTGCCTTATCTTGTATTGCACTGACTGAAAGAATTTCGTTTACAAACAATTTCTGCTCTAGTGCAATCGCTTGTAACATCATTGCATTCGAATCAGGAATGACGATATAACAGCTACCTGATTCGGAGAGCAATCGGTAGCACCCTTTCAGCAAATCAGGATAACTAAGGGCAACACCGTGACGTGCCAGATTCTTTCTACTATCGTCCGATTTCAAATCATCTACGAAGTATGGCGGATTTGAAACAATTAAATCGTATTGGTATTCGGGGAGAAACAACTGCAAAGAGGTATGATACGCATTCAACCTGTCGCGCCAATCTGAATTAGCAAAATTCATATCCGCCTGTTTGCTGGAAAGTTCATCAATGTCAATCGCATCTATCCGGACATTTCGCGTGCATTGTGCAAGCATTAATCCGATAACTCCGGAACCGGTGCCAATATCTAAAGCACGATGACAGGAATCATCGACTCTAAAACAAGCCCAAGCACCCAGCAATACACCATCAGTATTCACCCGCATGCTGCATAAATGTTGTGCTACGTCAAACTGCTTAAACCTAAAAGGCACCTGAGTCATATTATGATTTTAGTTACATTAAAACCCAATCTGTTGAGCTAATTACTTTCAATATTTTTCTATTTTCATTCCAATTCATACTTAAACAAACACAATGAAAAAGAACTTTGCGCTGCTATTCCTTCTGGCATTTTCCATCGCACTTCAGTCACAAGACACCAAAAAAGTATTCGGTAGCCCCACCATTATTTGGTATGGGGTAGACCTTACAAAAGCAAAAATGATTGGGATGGGTGATGAGTCACCACATAAAATGCAGGAAGAATATTTCAAACCATGGAATGAAGTAACGGTAGATATGGATTTGGCAAAAGTGTTTCAGAAAAATGCCGCATATAAAGACCCTAATGGAATCAATAAAATGAATCTGGCGCGCGAAACAGACAATCTGAAAGCAAGCGAAGATGTGGATCTGACTGCCGAGCAAGTGGCGGAGCAAGTGAAACTCATTCCTGTGGGTCAAAAAAAAGATGGATTAGCAGTGACTTTCATTGTTCAGAGTTTTAATAAAACCAGCAATTTGGCTACCGTGCATGTTGCCTTCTTTGATGTAGCCAGTCGCAATGTTCTCTGGCTCAAAAAAATGACCGGAAAAGCTTCAGGCGGCTCTCCTGCCAAAGCGTGGGCTGGTGCCATCAAGGATATCTTTAATCAGATAGAAAAGAAAGAATTCAGTGCCTGGAAGAAAGAAGCCAACTATTAAACAATAGCCCCACTTCTAAAGCCAGTATCGCTTTCGGCATGAACAAACGAAAAATCTTCAACGATCCGGTCCACGGATTTATTACCATTCCGCACGAATTGGTGTTCGATGTCATTGAACATCCGTATTTCCAACGATTGCGAAGGATTAAACAACTTGGGCTTAGCGACTATGTATATCCCGGTGCCATACACACCCGTTTTCATCACGCACTGGGGGCGTTTCACCTTATGCGCAAAGCCATTTCTATTCTCAAAATCAAGGGCGTTAAGATTACGGAAGAGGAAGAGTTAGGCGCACAAATTGCCATTCTACTACACGACATTGGCCATGGTCCATTCAGCCATACGCTGGAACACAGCTTAATTTCAGGAGTGAATCACGAAGACATTTCAAAGATTTACATGAAACGCCTCAATGAGTATTTTAAAGGAAAACTCACGTTGGCCATTCATATTTTTGAAGGCACTTACAAGAAAAAATTCCTTCATCAGCTGGTGTCATCACAGCTGGATGTAGATCGTCTGGATTATCTGACCCGCGATGCCTTTTTTACAGGAGTAAATGAAGGTGCGATTTCCTACGAGCGACTCATTGAAATGATGAATGTGCGAAACGATGAAGTAGTGATAGAGCAAAAAGGAATATACAGCATCGAAAGTTTCATTATTGCCCGCAGGCTTATGTATTGGCAAGTGTATTTGCACAAGACTGTATTGTGCGTTGAAATGATGATGGTGAAAGCTATTGAGCGCGCTAAATACCTGATTCGGAAAGGAGAATTGCTGGACGCCTCACCGGCATTCAGTTATTTTTTAAACAATGAGGTTCGTTTAAAAGATTTCCAGAAAGATGAAAAAGTGCTGCACTATTACTCGCACTTGGACGATGTAGATATTTTTTCAGCGTTTAAGTATTGGAGACACTCATCCGATAAGGTGCTCAAAATGTTGTGTGATTGTATACTGGACCGCAAGCTCTTCAAGATTGAAATCAGCAATAAAGCGTTTCCGTACACAAAAGTGAGAAAGCTGAATCAAGAAGCCATGAAGAAGTTTAAAATGAGTGAAGAAGAAGTGAGTTATCTCGTGTTTTCGGATGCAACATCAAACCATGCCTACAATCCAAATGAAAACAGAATCAATATCATGAAAGGCAAAAACGAAGTGGTGGACATCGCTCAGGCCAGCGATCAACTCAACATTTCTGTACTCAGTGTTCCGGTTACCAAGTATTATGTTTTTTACCCAAAAGTGCTGGCCGAATAAAAACTCCCAAGCGTTGTTTTCTGAATGACACAATAATTTTTCAATAGTCCGTTTAACGTATACTTAAGCACCCTGTGATGGAGATAAAAGCAAGAGATTTGGCAGTTGTTTTAAATGCCAAATTAGAAGGGAACCCGGAGGCTACCGTAACCAAGCTAGCCAAAATAGAAGAAGCTGATGAGCAATCCTTTTGTTTTCTGGCTAACCCCAAATATTACCACTATGCACAAACTGCAAAGGCAGGTATTTTGCTATGTGATGAAACGCTTGAGTATAACACAGCAAATATTGCTGCTGCGCTTCGTGTTAAAGAACCATATCAGGCATTTCAAAAACTCATGGAACTCTATGCTGCCATGAATAGCAGTGAAAAAACTTCGGGCATTGCCAAGCAGAGTTACATAGGCCAAAAATCAACCTATGGGGAAAATCTCTATTTAGGAGCGTTTGCCTCTATCGGTGATTATGTGCAAATAGGTAAAAACGTAAAAATACACGCCAATGTATCTATAGGCGACCATGCTGTGATTGGCGACAACACCACCTTATACAGCCAGGTATCTGTATATCATCACTGCAAAATAGGTGCTAACTGCATTATTCACTCCGGATCTGTGATTGGAAGCGATGGCTTTGGCTTTGCCCCCCAAGCAGATGGCAGCTACAAAAAGATACCTCAAACCGGCAACGTAGAAATTGGTGATAATGTAGAAATTGGCGCTAATACCTGCATAGATCGCGCAGTTATCGGTTCTACTAAAATTGGGAATGGTGTGAAACTGGACAACCTGATTCAGGTAGCGCACAATGTAGAAATTGGTGACCATTCCGTCATTGCGGCTCAGGCAGGTATCTCCGGCTCCACGAAATTTGGCAAATATGTATTGATAGGCGGACAAGCGGGCATTACCGGGCATTTAAACATAGGCGATGGAGTAAAGATTCAGGCACAAGCTGCGGTTATCCGCGATGTGGAAAGCGGTAAAGGCATTTCGGGCGTGCCGGCCATTGATGCGCGCGAACATTACAGACAACTGGCGGCAATAAAGCAACTGCCCGATTTGATTAAAAAAATTAAAGAATTAGAGAAGAAACTAGAAGACCAATAGCTTGCAGGAATGGACAGGGGTTGGAGGTCCATCTGTTAAGCGAAATATTAGATTTGCCCACCTTAAGAAATGTGAATGAATCATAGTTACCAGCAAACCATCAAGGAAGAGATTTCGCTCACGGGCGTTGGCTTACATACCGGCCAAAATGTTACTGTAAAATTTGTTCCTGCTCCTGTTAACCATGGTATCAAATTTCAGCGAATTGATTTAGAAGGTCAACCGCTCATTAATGCGGACTGTGATTTAGTGACCACGGTGCAACGGGGTACTACGCTTGAAAAAGGTCCGGCTATGGTAGCCACAGTAGAACATGTCATGAGCTCGCTGGTTGGTTTGCAAATTGACAACTGTCTGGTACAGGTTAACGGCATTGAAATGCCCATTATGGATGGCAGCGCGAAATATTTTGTAGAGGCCTTGGAAAAAGTGGGTATACAAGAACAAAGTGAGGAACGAGAGGTATTTGAACTGCGCAAAAACATACACTACGTAGACAAAGAAAGCGGGGTAGAATACCTTGCCATGCCTTCGAACCGATATAAGGTAACCGCGCTTATTGATTATAAAAGTGAAGTGTTGGGCCAGCAGCACGCCACGCTCGACAAAGTAGCTGATTTCAAAAAGGAAATTGCACCATCACGCACGTTTTGTTTTCTCCACGAGTTGGAAATGTTGTACGCAGCCGGGCTGATACGCGGTGGTGATTTAAATAACGCCATCATTGTTGTAGATAAACCTATATCGGAAGAGGAGCGGCTAAAACTTGCCGAACTATTCAACAAACCCGACATTAAGGTAGTGGAAGAGGGCATATTGAATAATATCAAGCTGCACCACCACAACGAACCTGCGCGCCACAAACTGCTGGATGTGGTAGGCGACTTAGGCTTGGTAGGCACACCTATCAACGCCAACATTATTGCCACTAAACCCGGGCATAAACACAACGTTGAGTTTGCCAAAATTTTGAAACAACATATTAAGCAGGAACGCATGAAAGATCCTGCTCCGGAATATGACCCCAACAAACCTCCGGTTTATGATGCTGTGGGCATAGAAAAAATATTACCGCACCGATATCCATTTCTTCTGGTAGACAAAATAATTTCCCTGTCGCCCGAAGAAGTGGTGGGTGTAAAGGCGGTTACTTTTAATGAAGATTTTTTCAGAGGGCATTTTCCAGGAAATCCTGTTATGCCGGGTGTTTTGCAATTAGAAGCCATGGCACAAACCGGAGGCATTTTGGTCCTAAGCCAGGTGCCCGACCCTCAAAATTATGATACCTATTTTATCAAAATTGACAAAGTAAAATTCAAGCAACTGGTTGTTCCGGGAGATACTGTACTCTTTAAATTGGAACTACTATCCCCCATACGCAGAGGCATTATAGAAATGAAAGGCTCCGCTTATGTGGGCAATCGTTTGGTGAGCGAAGCGGAATTGATGGCGAAAATTCAAAGAAAAGAAGGCAAGTAAATGCTTAATTAGTTTATTTACTATCTACAAACAAAACACAGCATTCTAAACTGCCCTCTAAAAAGCAAGCCCGCCAACTACTATGAATCAACCTTTTTCCTTCATACATCCCAATGCGGAAATTGCTGACAATGTAGTGATAGAACCTTTTGTAACCATTTCAAAAGATGTGGTGATTGGGGAAGGGACTTGGATTGGTCCACACGTAACTATTATGGAAGGCGCTCGAATCGGGAAAAACTGCAAAATATTTCCGGGAGCCGTTATATCAGCAATACCACAAGATTTAAAATACAAAGGGGAAAAATCTACCGTAAGCATTGGTGACAATGTAACCATACGCGAATATGTAACGGTGAATAAAGGTACTGAAGCTGCGATGAAAACGGTAATTGGAAACAACACCCTTTTAATGGCGTATGTTCATATTGCCCATGACTGTGTAATCGGCAATAATTGTGTGTTGGCCAACAATGCCAACCTGGCCGGCCATGTAGAGGTAGGTGATTTTACAGTATTAGGCGGCTCTACTAATTTTCAGCAGTTTGTAAAAATAGGCCGGCACGTTATTGTAAGTGGTGGATGCTTGGTTAATAAAGATATACCGCCATTTGTGCGAGCCGCAAGGCACCCAACGACCTATGCGGGAGTAAACTCGGTGGGACTAAGAAGAAGAGGATACACAACAGAACAAATCAATCAGATACTGGATGTGTATCGCACGCTTTACATCCGTGGGTTTAATACCAGCACAGCCCTCAAACTCATAGAGGCCGACATACCCGACAGCCCCGAAAAAGATGAGATCGTATCGTTTATACGCGAAAGCGTAAGAGGCGTTATGAAAGGATTCAAGAGCTCAAGCGAAGACTAAAGCCCTACCGCAGCAACTCTTTTATAATTATGGCTGCGGCTAATACCAGCATGAACCAGCCGAACGCTTTTTTCAATCGGGACTCATCTACAAAATTGGCAAGGTAAACACCGGCAAAAACTCCGGCCACCGAAAATCCGGAAAAAGACAGAAGCAAATTCCAGTTCATGGGATGGTTTCCCCCTAAATCTCCCAGAAAACCGATAAAAGAATTGCAAGAAACCAATAACAAAGAGGTACCCACCGCTTTTTTCATCTCCAGCCGGCCGAAATAAATGAGCACCGGGGTCATCAAAAATCCACCTCCGGCACCTACCATGCCCAGAAAGGAACCAATTAAAAGCGAATACAAAATCATGCGTTTATAATCAACAGCACCTGTGGAATTGGGTGTTTCCTCTCGTTCCTCTTGAATCATTTTCCGCCCAACCAACAACATCACCGCACTCAGAACAAAGAGGATGAGGTGATTTTTATCGATTGCAAAAGGAGGCCCACTGTAAATTATATCCGGCACAGCGGGCATAATAAATCTGCGCATTACATAAACCGAAAACAGAGAGGGCACTCCGTACCAAAGAGCTAACCGAAAATCCACATTTCGCATCAGGACGTTTCGCACAGCACCACTCAGCGCGGTAATGCCAATTAGAAAGAGTGAATAGCCGGTGGCAACTCCTGCCTCCACATGAAAAAAATAAACCAAAACAGGTATTGAGAGCAGCGCCCCACCACCTCCCAAAATTCCAAGCACAATGCCCGTAAGCAAGGCTCCTATATATCCAAAAGCTATTTGGAGTTCCACGCTGCAAGAGTGGGCAAATAAAGTGAGCCCATCTATAAATGCCTCAACAAAATTTTGAATACCGATACCTACTTAGCCAGCAAGATGGCACGTAACTTTTTCTGTTGTTCAGTAAACTCTTTTAAAGGGTCCAGCGCGTTTTTGATTGTGGTAGTAGATTCCTTGGGGGTGGCAGTCAAAATCTGTTCGGTGCCTTTCCGTCTTACTTTGACATGTATGGGATCCGGTTTGGTGTTTCCTCTGAAAAAGGTTTGAAATTGTTCGCTGATATTTACAGGGGAGGTTTCTTCATCGTTAATTGCTAAGAGCACATCTCCGCTGGCTATACCCAGCAGATTCTCTCCTACCCTATCAAATATGAGCTCATTATTTTTCTCATCATATCGCAATCCAAAATAGCCACTCATATATACGGTCTTTCTTTTTTCCGGTTCATATTGCCAACCAATCTGATTAAAATACTCCAGAGGCAGTGGCTCTTTGCCCACGATGTATTTATCAATAAACTCTTGAATACCCGGATGAGTCAGTGAAATGATATCGCTAAACAGTTCATTATCCTTAAACGGCTTGGAAGGTCCATATTTATCGGCCAATGCAAGCATTAATGTTTTCAGATTCTTCTTTCCGTCCGTAAGTTCAGCGATGCGAATATCCAACAGCATAGCTAACACGGCCCCTTTACTATACACGCTCAGATAGAGGTTTTGATTCTCTTTGGTCAATACATTCACGCTCATGTCAGTCATAGAGAAACTGTTAAAGGCTGCAGCTTCATTTATCTTACTCCGCATAGATCGGGCAAATGCTTCCTCATCAGTAATGCCTCCCTGAAACTGAGTCAGGTGTGCAAAGTATTCGGTTACCCCTTCATACATCCAAAGATGCTTGCTCATTTTGGGGTCAAGAAAATCGAAGTTGTCAATTTCTTCGCTATGAATATTTAACGGAGTAAGGATGTGCAGGAACTCATGCCCGGAAACTTCTTCTACGGTTTCTTTCACAGCCTTTTCATATTTAGTCTCCGGCAAATAGTAAATAGAACAGTGGTTATGCTCCAAAGCACCGAATCCACTGCTCAAGCCTCCCGCTTTGGAGGTAGGCGTTTTAGATGGATCTACAAAGTAGTAGATGAAATGATATTCATCCACCGGTAGCTTGACAAAAAACTTGCGAAGCGACTCTGCCAGTGGCGACAGGTAATCTGCAATCTGACTGCTTTTTACAATACCGTTGGTAGAAAATACAGAAATCTTTACGGTGCTGTTAGCTACCCGAAAAGAGGTAGTATCGGGCACGCAATACATCATCGGGTTATCGCATAGATATACGTAATTGGGAGCACTGAGCACATCGACTGTTTCACTTTTAGCCTGCTTTGCTAAATGGCCTGAACCGTAAAAACTACTGGGCTTGGTTACTTCAATCTTGTATGGATTCATTTTGAATTCGTCAAAATATCCAAAGAAGGCGAATGGATTCAATACAAAATTGGTTCCAGCTTCAATATTGGAGCCACCCGGTTGGAAGATAAAATGCTTTGCATCTTTATCATCCCAGGTGTCGTTTACATAATACTCCACTTTAGCCAGATTAGTAGCGCCTTTAATGTAAAAGCGATTGATATTCTTCTGTTTCACTTTCAGCCTTTTGCCGTCTGCATCATAAGCCGAAAACTGATGGAGAAATCTGCCGAAATTTTCTGTGCTGTAAGTGCCGGGGACCACCTCGGGCATAATAAACATCACCTCCTCTTTCTGCATAGCAGGGGGCGTAAGCGTCACTTTCACCCTATCCTTTTGAACATTTACCAAATCAATAGTATAGTAGTATTCCTGCTGTGAATAAAGAACCGAACCAAGAGCTAACAGCAAGATAACTGCTGCATTTTTTTTATTCATAAAAGATAAGTTATGGTAAAGAGAGATGGTGGAAATCAAAAACCAACCATGGTAGCCGGATCAACCCATTCATCAAACTGCTCAGCGGTTAAATAGCCTAAATCAATAGCCGTTTGCTTGAGTGTTTTACCCTGCTTATGTGCCGTTTGAGCAATCTCTGCAGCTTTGTAATAACCGATTTTTGTATTCAAAGCGGTTACCAGCATCAACGAATTATTTAAGTTGTTTTTGATATTTTCTTCCAGCGGTGCAATGCCTACAGCACACTTATCATTAAACGAAATACAAACATCTGCAATGAGTCGTGCGCTATGCAAAAAGTTGTAAATCATCACCGGTTTAAACACGTTGAGTTCAAAATGACCGGTAGCACCACCAATATTGATGGCTACATCATTGCCCAACACCTGTGCAGCAACCATGGTCATAGCTTCGCATTGTGTAGGGTTTACTTTGCCGGGCATAATGGAAGATCCCGGCTCGTTGTCGGGTATAAAAATCTCTCCTATTCCGCAACGCGGACCAGAGGCGAGTAGACGAATATCATTCGCAATTTTCATGAGTGAACAAGCCACTGTTTTCAAAGCGCCATGCGCTTCTACCACTGCATCGTGAGCGGCAAGTGCTTCGAATTTATTCTCTGCAGTTACAAACGGCAAACCGGTGAGTGTAGCGATGTGACGGGCTACATTTTCGGAATACTGTGGTGGTGTATTGATTCCGGTTCCGACAGCTGTGCCTCCGAGGGCCAGTTCAGATAAGTGAGCAAGCGTATTATTGATAGCGCGTAATCCATGATCCAGCTGCGATACATAACCCGAAAGTTCCTGGCCCAAAGTAAGCGGTGTGGCGTCCATCAGGTGAGTTCTGCCAATCTTGACAATGTGCATATATTCTTTGGACTTGGCGGCAAGTGTATCCCGCAATTTTTGAATGCCGGGAATCGTCTTTTCAGCAAGTATTTGATACGCTGCAATGTGCATGGCGGTTGGAAATGTGTCGTTCGAGCTCTGCGATTTATTGACATCATCATTTGGATGCACTTTCTTCTTTTCATCCAGCAAACTTCCTCCCAACAACACATGCGCACGGTAGGCAACCACTTCATTTACGTTCATATTACTTTGGGTGCCGCTACCGGTTTGCCACACCACTAATGGGAACTGATCATGCAATTGTCCGGATAAAATTTCGTCACACACCTTCCCAATAATATCACACGTCTCTTTCGGCAACACACCGGCTTCAAAATTAGTGATGGCAGCAGCTTTTTTGAGGTAAGCAAAAGCTCGAATAATTTCAGCCGGCATACGATTGATGTCTTGTGCTATCTTAAAATTTTCGATAGAGCGTTGAGTTTGAGCGCCCCAATAAACATCTGCAGGCACTTCCACAATGCCCATGGTGTCTTTTTCTTTTCTGAACTGTGCCATATTTTTTTTGTTTTTAGCGGTGGCGAATGTAGAGTAAAAGGTCATATTCGCAACGCGAAACAGCATGGAACACACTAAGGAACCTATCAATTCAAACACTACCAAAGGATGGCTGCAGAGAGGCGGTATTGTGGTATTTGTGTTCTTTCTGCTTAAAGGCATCGGTTGGTTGGTTTTGCTGGCTGCCGTAGCCATGGGATTGATGAACGAAGAAGCCGTTCAAAAACTAAAGGATGCAATCCCTTTCTTTTAAGCCATGGACAAAAACACTTTTTACGGACACGGCAAACTGCTGCTTACAGCCGAATATTTTGTGTTAGATGGTGCCAAAGCATTAGCACTGCCTACCCAATTAGGACAGCATCTTCGATTACAAAACCTGAGTGGTAGTAACAATTTACTGTATTGGGTTGCTTTAAACAATAAGCGGCAGCCTTGGCTCAAAACCGTTTTGGATAAAAGAGATTTTAGTTGCGTTGGAACAGCAGACGATGCTACCATGCGTCTGTCAAGAGCGCTCTCTTTTTGCAGAAATCTAAATCCTGCATTTCTGAATAACAATAATGATGTTGCGGTAGAAACTCAATTAGAGTTTCCCAATGAATGGGGGCTCGGTTCCAGTTCTACTTTCATTTATTGTCTGGCAGCCTGGGCCCAGGTGAATGCTTACGAATTGCTAGAGAAAACACTGGGCGGCTCCGGATACGATGTAGCCTGTGCCGGGGCACACAAACCTATCCTATATCAACGCAATGAGTTTTCGCCTATTATGGAAGAAGTAAATTGGAATCCCGTGTTTAAGCATCACATTTATTTTGCGTACCAGGGAAAAAAGAAACTGAGCAGCGAAGCCATCACACACTACAAAAATAATATGCGAAATAAAGGGGCTACAATCCAAGCTTTGAATAAAATTACTAAACAGGTATTGAGTTGTGCAACGCTTTCTGAGTTTGAGCAGTTACTAATGGCACATGAAGAAATTATAGCGAAAAGCCTATCGCTTCCAAAAGTAAAGGAGGAGCGCTTTGTCGATTTTAATGGAGCGGTAAAATCATTAGGAGCATGGGGAGGTGATTTTGTATTGTTGACACACACCGGTCCCAGAGAAACTCTTGCTACATACCTTCGCAGCAAAAACATAGATACTTTGCTCAACTGGGATGAAATGATTCTAAGCTTGTGACACAACACCTCGCTCGCTGCGGATGTACATATAAAAATAGAAGGAGGACACTCCGGCAAAAAAGTGCCACAAGCTGTGAGGCTGCAACACACTATCGGGGTTACACAGCACCTTATATACATCCATAGCGAACCACATCACAGCAATCAAAATACTTAGGCTGCTTACTACAAGATATCGTCTGTTTGTGCGGCCCGGGTCTTTCTTTTCCACCACCACTCCAAAGAGAATGAGCACAAAAATAATGCCCAGTACGGTGTAATTCTCGGCACCCTCGGGTAGAAAAAAAGTGAGCAGAATATAAAGCATGCTAAAAACAAACACCACAGTTCGTGTACTTAGTGGATGTCGTTGGTGACTATCTACACCCGCCAGCAAAAGCCACACGCGGTGCGTATAATACATTAGCGGAAACAAAGACAGTGAATAAACAGCAGAAAAATCGAGCTGACTTGCCACATGAATTAAAGAAGAATGGAAAAAAGTGCTGGCACAAAAAATATAAAACATTATCAGCCCAAAGGTGATACTATAGAAAGGGTTGGCCGACACGAGATTGTAGCGTTTTTGAATGCGCTGATCTTTCCAACCTCTCCGCAACACTGCCACCGCTACCATCCAGTAAATAAAATTACTGAAAGTATTAATGGGCTGCCTCACCAACCTATCCCACAGAGTCCGCTCGCAAAAAAAAGTGCGAATGTCTTCTTCGGTATAAAATCCATCCCAGAAATTACGGATATCCAGAACTTCGTTCAATAAAAAAATGGTGAGCGCAAATACCAGACAGGTACCGATGAGCAAAAAAATTCTCCTCCGCGACAGGTCAAAGATATTGTAGGAGCGCACTACTTTAATCGTTTAGTTTAAGCACTGCTATGAAGGCCTCTTGGGGCACTTCCACCTTACCAAACTGACGCATCTTCTTTTTTCCCTTCTTTTGTTTTTCCAAAAGTTTCCGCTTACGCGATATATCACCACCATAACATTTGGCGGTTACATCTTTACGTATAGCCGATATGTTTTCGCGAGCAATGACTTTGGATCCAATGGCCGCCTGTATGGGAATCATAAACATCTGGCGAGGGATAATCTCTTTTAACTTTTCGCACATTTTTCTACCAAACTCTTCCGCTTTGCTGCGGTGAATCATTGCGCTGAAGGCATCTACCTGCTCGGCATTCAGCAGAATATCCAATTTAACCAAATCGCCTTCGCGATAACCAATGGGGTGATAATCAAAAGAAGCGTATCCGCGAGAAATAGATTTTAAACGATCGTAAAAATCAAAAACAATTTCTGCCAAGGGCATTTCGAAGTGCAACTCTACTCGATCTTCGGTAAGGTAATTCTGATTAATAAGGATACCACGCTTGTCCATACACAAGGTCATGATACTACCGATGTATTCGGGCTTTGTAATCACCTGCGCTTTGATGTATGGTTCTTCGAGCCTATCAATTCGCTGAATGTCGGGCATATCAGCAGGGTTATTGATAGTAATCTGATCTCCATTGGTTAGGTATGCCTCATAGCTTACCTGAGGAACGGTGGTAAGAATGGTCATATCATACTCCCGCTCCAGACGTTCTTGCACAATTTCCAAGTGTAGCAAGCCCAAGAAACCACAACGAAAACCAAAACCCAGAGCAATGGAAGTTTCGGGCTCAAAAACCAATGATGCGTCATTCAACTGCAACTTTTCCAGCGAATCGCGCAAATCGGCATAGTCATCGTTATCCATGGGATAGATACCGGCAAACACCATCGGTTTCACATCTTCAAAACCATGAATGGCCTCGGCACACGGGTTGGAGAACTGCGTAATGGTATCGCCTACTTTAATCTCTTTGGCATTTTTGATTCCCGTGATGATGTAACCCACATCACCGGTTTTCACCTCGGGTCTCTGCTCCAAATCAAAACGAAGTATTCCCACTTCATCGGCCAGGTAGGTGGCACCGGTGTTTACAAACTTTACTTTATCGCCTTTCTTAATGGAACCATCCAAAATTCTGAAGTAGGCAATAACCCCTCTGAAGGAGTTGAACATAGAGTCAAAAATCAAAGCGCGTAAAGGAGCATCAGGGTTTCCTTTAGGAGCTGGTATGCGATCAATAATTGCATCAAAAATCTTTTCTACCCCCAGTCCGGTTCGTCCGCTGGCATGAATAATTTCTTCTCGTTTACAGCCCACCAGATTCATCATTTGTTCTTCTACCAGTTCGGGGTTGGCACCGGGCATATCAATCTTATTTACCACGGGTATAATCGTTAAGCCCTGCTCCACGGCCAGGTAAAGATTGGAAATCGTTTGCGCCTGAATACCCTGTGATGCGTCTACCAGCAGGAGCGCCCCTTCACAAGCCGCCAGCGAGCGAGATACTTCATAGCTAAAATCCACGTGGCCGGGAGTATCAATCAGATTCATCACATACTTCTGCCCGTTTCTGGCAAAATCCATCTGAATAGCATGACTCTTAATGGTAATGCCACGCTCGCGCTCCAAATCCATGTTATCGAGCACCGTATCCATCATATTTCGTTCGCTGATAGTTTTGGTGGTTTCTATAAGTCTGTCGGCTAGCGTGCTTTTGCCGTGGTCTATGTGCGCTATGATGCAAAAATTGCGTATGTGTTGCATAATGTATCCTGTTACTTTTCCGAATAAAAAAGGGTGCGAATATAACCGAATGGGGGTGACTTTGACTAGCCGCAAAAAATACAGGCAAGCTCAACTGAATATACAAACAAGGTCTTCAACAGGCTCCAAAATTTCCGGAGTCTGGTTATGCCCTTACTGCACCAATGATGAAACGATTCTAGCGACCCGGTATGTAAATTCTCTCTGCGTTTCGCACGATAGATTCCCAATTAAACGTCATGGTTTTAAATTGCTGGCGGCTAAATAGCTGCATCTGGTCGGTGTAATGTTTATTGCCGGCATGCGAAGAGGCCCCGTATGCATTCACACTATTGATTTCTGCCCCGTCTTTAGAGTACCTATTCATCTGGATATATCCATCACCATTTACAATTCGCCAAATCCCTTTCTTCTTATCATACAATTTAGGGTCTGCCGCGCGAGAAACCTCCCGTAGTCCACTTGCCGGAAAACTCACATTTCCCCGAATCATACGTTGTACATCGCCCAATGGAATATCTAATGTCCCATACGTTTTAAGCATAAATTTTTGGGTAGCCCGGAGCTGTGCCACCACATTTTCTTCCGTTAATGGTTCTTTTTTAATCATTAAAAAGGCAAAAGGAACTTTCCATTCTTTTTGGAGCTTTTCCTGCATAATCATAGCAATGGTTGCCTCTTTATTGTCTACATCACCGGCCAAATTCCACTTCTTCAACTTTGTAATAGCATCCGCTATATCGGGATACTTTTTCTCATCCAGCTTAAAAACTGCAGCAAAATTTCTGGCATAACTGGCTGAAGAAGAATATCGGGTGTCAAATTTTATACGCCTGAAATCGGCCCAGGTATACTTTTCGTTTATCTCCTCCAGCATCTCGTAGTATCGTTCCCCGCGGTTGTAATTAAATTGCTGAATGCCTATAAAACCTCCGGTCCAATTGCAGGATTTGCCGGTAACAGAATATTGCGTTTGGTTACAACTGAACAAATAGCCGCATGCAGGATTTAAGAGTCTGGCTTTTCTCTCGTATGGCACCAGTGAAGTCCATTTAAAAGCCGAGGTATTGGCTGTGATGGGGGTGTGCCAGTTCAAGGTGCTATCGCGCAAAGGAACCTGACATCCGCTCTCGTAAAAAATATTGCCATCGCAATCGGCATAGGTGATGTTAAAAAGCGGGATGGCTTCCATTTTCAGCGCCTGTTGAAACTCGGTTAAGTTATTGGCTTTATTCATACGATACCACTGTTCCGTAGCTCGAAAGTCCATAGCACCCGGATAGCGAAGTGCATACCAACCGTGCTTTGACTGAAACACCGGACCATATTCGCAGACACGAATGCGCCTGGTAATACCAATTTTCACTCCGCCTAACTTTACCCGGAGATGCGCTTTCTTTACTTCAAATGTTTTCCATGCACCATCGTAGCGATACTTATTGCCTTTGTGTTCCAGCTTATAGATATCACCAAACGAATGGTAATTGGTTGTATGTGCCCATCCAAATTTCTTTGTGCTGCCAACAAAAATGGTTGTTCCCCCAGGGAACAATCCCCCGATGATATCCCATCCTTCATCGCTTTTGATGTGTGCCTCATACCAGGCAAATCTGCCTTCTATGGGTTGGTGAGAATTGATGAGTAGCCAGGCTTTTCCATCTTCTGTTCGGGCGGGGGCAATAGCCAGAGAGTTGGATCCAATTTCATTCGGTTGATGCAAAAGTTCAATGTGATTATCCTTAATGGATTTTAATGCAATACCCGCCCCGGCAAAAAGCGTAAGCGTAAGGGTGGAACCCTTCACCATGTCCTGAGGCTTAAATGGCAATGCCTTTTGCAGCAATACCTCATTCGGATGTGCCATGGCATAATCATTTACTCCTTGTATATAGCCATTCAACAACTTTCGAAAATCTGCCGAAAGAACTCGCTCGTAGTTGTTATCCACTAAAGTATCGATACCAAAAAAACGCAATCCAAAATCAAACAACACACCCTCTTTTCCCATTACCTGACCCAGCATTCCTTTGGCGGCCAACAAATTTTGCTGTATACTTTTAAAATCATCTTCACTGTGTGCCCATGCTAAGCCATACGCTGCATCCGCATCGGTTTTACCGTAAATGTGCGGCACCCCAAAACTATCGCGGACGATGGTTACGTCCTGTGAATTTATCTGCGCCTTTGAAAAGCCGGCCAAAGAGAGAAGCAAACACACTACAAAAGAGCGCATGAAATATTTTTTGATGAATGTATAAAAGGTCCCAACTTATAGAAAATGTTATTCTCAATGCTTCCATGTATAAGCAATAGCCATCCTCTCTTTTTGCCTATGCCTATAAATCTCCCATAAAATAATTGTCAAATAATACATTCGTAGATAAAAATTGAATAAGATGAGCGACTTAAAACAAAACGACAATCAAATCAACATTGAATTACCTGAAGATGTAGCGGAAGGCACTTATTCCAACCTGGCTATCATATCACATTCGCCTCAAGAATTTGTGGTAGATTTCATTCGTATATTACCCAACATTCCCAAGGCAAAAGTTAAGTCAAGAATTTTATTGACTCCGGAGCACGCCAAGCGTTTTATGAAAGCACTGGCAGAAAATGTAAAAAAATACGAGCAACAGTTCGGCACCATCAATGACAAAGAGCAACCGATGATGCCAATGAATTTCGGACCTACAGCACAGGCTTAAAATAAAATCCTTTTAACGAATGAAGAAAATACTAGCGCTATTTATCACCACACTACAACTGAGTTGTTCCTTTTCACAAATCGGATCGCTGGATTCTGATTTTAGTGCTGATGGTCGTGTAACACACGATTTCGGTTTTGATGAAGATATGTTAACAGACATGGCTATTCAATCCGATGGTAAAATTGTGGCTGTTGGATTCACCTTGGATGGTTCGCCAGGTACAGCGGCTTTACTTCGTTATAATCCTGATGGTAGCCTTGACAATACCTTCAATGGTACCGGCACGCTTTTACCTTTTAGTGGCTTCTCCGGTTTGTTTAGTGTAGCAGTGGACAATAGCGGAAAAATTGTAGCTGCAGGAAACAGAGATTTCAGCAACGATATTTGGGTTATTCGACTTTTGAGCAATGGCAACTATGACTCTACATTTAGCTTTGACGGGCAAGTAGTAATAGATCTAGGTGGTGTAGAAACTACCAGAGACATGTTGATTCAACCGGATGGAAAAATTGTAGTTTGTGCTGCATCGGACAACCGACCAGCATTCATTCGTCTAAATACAGATGGCACATTAGATGTTTCATTCAGTAATGATGGTAAACTAACCCTTTCTAACTTGGTCAACAACTCGTTCGGTAGCATTGCTCTGCAAAGCAGCGGTAAATTGGTAAGCGCTTTTGCCAATGTGGACAGCTCGGAAATTACGACTTTTATAACGAGAGTAAATGTAAATGGCACTCAGGATAATACCTTTGCCACAGTTGGCTTTTTAAACATTGACTTATCACCCACCGATATCTCGTCTACACTCCCTGCTAACTTGATTGTAGACGCTTCCGACAGATTACTAATTGCAGGCCGTACTTTTACTACTACCAACCCAACTGCTGCAGGTTTCGTAGCAAGATTATCAGCCAATGGAAGTTTGGATAATAGCTTCAACGGTGATGGAGTTTTCATTCGTGCCATTTCTAAGGCCAATCGGGCTGATGCAATAGCCAGCCAGAGCGATGGCAAATACATCGTTGGCTTTACAATTGATACATTATCCAATGCTAACATGGAAGTAATACGACTTCTGACGGACGGCAATACCGATGGTAGCTTTACTGACAACAGTTCCTTTCCTCCGCAAACCGTACAAGTTGATTTTGCAAGCCGAAACGAACTGTTAACATCTCTACTACTCCAGCCAAATGGCAGAATTGTGGTGGGTGGCAGAGCTAGATTGACTAGCGATGTAACTTCTGTTCAGTTTGCCATAGCTAGACTTTTGAATGATGTCGACCTTACGATTAATAATGATATTTCAGAAAACCTATTTCGCCTGTACCCAAACCCTACCGCTGGACCCTTAACTATAGAATTAAATGAAAATAAGAGCCGGATAGTCGCTGTTGTGCTCACTAATTCATTAGGCGAAATCGTTTTATTAACTGCGGAAAATCAGTTTTCAGAAACTGATCAAAACAAAAGTACCCTTTTACTACCATCAAACATAACTGGTGGTCTTTACAACGTAACCATACAGCTTGAAAACGGCACTACTTTCAACCAGAGGCTTATAGTGTATAACGATTAATTATCTGCTAACTGTTTCTACCACTTCTTCTGCAAGGCCAAAACTAAGTGTCATACCGGCACCGCTCAACCCGTTTATGACATGCACTCCGCTGGTAGGTGACGTTACAAATTCTGTTTTGCCCTTCAGTTTAGGGTAAATGCCATTCCAGGTCTGTCCTATGGTGGGATTTTTGATAATCGTAAATTGCTTTAAGTAATCTAAGATGAGATGGTTAATACTCTGCCGGTCAAATGGGTCATGCACTAAACCATATTCGTGCGAATCGCCAATTGTAATCTCACTAAGCCCATTTTGTGAAATCATGACATGTATACCCCACTGCACGTATTCGGGCATTTCGGCTTCCACTCTTTTCTTCAGTGCTGAGAGCGAAGGACAATTATCAAAAGCACCATAGTGAGTGAGCGTTAATCCTGCGCTCAATGCAGGGCCAATCCGCCAGTTGTCGGGTTGAGGAACGGTACGCAACATCTGCAGTTTGCATTTGGTTATACCACTGTTTAGAAACAATTCAGGATAAAGGGTTTCAAAATCGGCCCCGCTACAAACAAAAATGATATCGGCCTCATACTTTTGATTACCACAAAAAACAGAGGAATGCTCTACACGAGTAATCGCTTTATTGAACAAAAAACGGATATCATATTTTGCCTCCAGATATTCCGGCAGTTTGGCAATAGCTTCTCTGGGGTCTACAATTACCTCGGTGCTGCTCCACAGTGCGGCTTTCAGATTTTTGGGGTTGGTAGCTGCTGAAATTTCTAAAACCCGTTTAGGTTCTAACACAGAAATATCGCGATGTGCTTTGTTCAGTTCATAAAATTCTTCCACTACTCGGCACTCATCTTCCTCGTATACATTTAGTAATGACCCCACCGCTTCGTGCCAGATACTGCCCTCTTTACAGCAAGTTTTCCAGATGGACTGCGAACGCATGGCTCGTTCATACAATTTCCCCAAAGGTTGACCCACCGGCCACACCATTCCAAAATTTCGAATTGATGCGCCTACCGCTTTTTCATTTCTTTCAAAAACCTGAACAGAAAAACCTCTTTCTGCCAGTGCGCGGGCTGTGGCCAATCCAACAATGCCTGCTCAATTACTATTGCAGATTTCTGCATGTGTTAACTCAATTTTACGGATTAGAATGAATGGATGATATCTTACGATTAAAATAAATGAGCGACAACAACATAAAAACGAAGCCGATGGCGCTCACCAAATACAAAGACTGAATGAAAAAACCGCTGTAGGAAATTTCACCCATTCCAAAGTTTTTGAATAACAGAATGCCAATGCTTCCTAAATACCCAAAAGAGTCGGCCACATACATCAGAAATCCAACATTGGCCGGCTTTCGTATGGCAGCAATTTTTCGTTCAAAAAAAACAACATTGAATGGAACATACCCCAGATAGAGCCCTAATCCATTGCACACCATCCACCAATAAGCATCAATGGCTTGCACGGAAAAGAGGTAAGTTGAAAAACCAGTAATCAAGAAGCCGAATGCAACCATCAAATGATTTACCTGCAGGGCTTTCAGATTATCCTTAATTACAATCAGAAAACTCATGCTAGCAAGAATGGCTAGCGAAACGGGAATTTCAGTGCTGGTGAATACAGAAGCATCGTTGTAGCCCAACTCTTTCCAAATGTCAGCAGCAAAGTTGTCGCGAAAATCGCGAATAATGGTCAACATAACATACGCTACCACTAACACGATAATACCGGGCAAATACTCGCTGATGTATGATTTGCGCTCCTCTGCAGTCATCGGTTTTCGCTCGGTTCGGTGCGCTATATCATCAACTGTGGGGTCAGGAGTTTGCTCGAGCAGAAAAACAAAAAACAAAATAGGGATAAGAAATACTAGCCCGGTGGCTATGGGCATCCACATCTCCGGCACATGCATGTCTTTCAACAACCATTTACCCACGCTCTTCACAAACCCTGACGAAAAAATGAAACTAACCGCCATAATGCTCCCCATAAACTCGGTTGCCTTGCGGCCTTCCAGATAGCTAAACGCAATTCCCCAAATCATTCCCAGCGGTATGCCGTTCATAAACATAAAGACCAGGTTGTATGGAGCGGGTGTAATTCCAAATAAAAACAATGCAACCGTAGCAATAGCAATCAGCAACAAAATACTGAAGCCTCTGCTTCTGCTTTTCATTTCGGCCACAATTTTAATGCCGGCAAACTTGCTGAGCGTATAACCCATTAACTGCGCAATAATGAGTATGTCTTTATACTTTATACCCCATACATATAAACCATCAAATGTAGCTGCAGTAAAGGGCTTACGAAAAGCATACATGCAGCTGTAGGTACAAAAAGCTACCAGAGCAGCATACACAGCAACCACAGCTGTGTTTTGTGCTGCTAATTTTTGTTTGAAATAGGGTATCGTTAATTGCATGACAAGTAATTACCCGGCTTTCGATGCTTTTACGATGTCCACCACCTCCAGCAAATCATCGACTAAATGCGTATGGTTTACCGTTAATAACTCCTCTCTCCTAAACGCACCGGTTGTAATTCCGATGACTGCTCCACAGCCGGCAGAAGTTCCTTCCTGCAAATCCGATATCGTATCTCCTACTTTGGCCACTTGTGTCGCTGACAGTATATTAAAATGATGCATCGCTTTAAAAATCATATCCGGGAAAGGACGGCCGTTAATGACTTCATCACTGGTAACCGAAAAATCTATCAAACTATTCTCGTTCCAACCCAGCCTCCGGATAATCGCATCTGCAATATCGCGACTAAACCCGGTATCTAAACAAACCTTCACGCCCATCGCTTTCAATGCGCTGAATGTAGCTTCTGCATTTTCCTTTGCGCGAACCGATTCATCCTTCTCATAAAACGAAATCATTTCCGTCAAAAACACTTTATGAATTTTTGAAACCTTTTCACCAATATGCTCTTTCAATAAAAATTTTTCGCTTAATAGGGTTCGAATGGCAACGGGTTTGGGTATTCCCATTACGCTATTGGCGTCTTGACGGTCAATGATCAAGCCTTCGCTGGCAAATCCTTTTATTAATGCCTCGTGCACATTGTCACTATCTTCCACGGTTGTTCCCGCCATATCAAAAACCACCATTTTAAATTCCATGTTGTTAATTTTTGAGTAAATAAATGTTTCTGCAAATTAAGAACGATTAAGCATTTGTTAATTGGTAATGAAATTATTGTAAACGAACAGGATAATTACATGAATGGAGTATTAAAAGCAACGGGATATTTGTCGCGCCCGATTATTGACTGTTTGAGATAATCAAATATTTTCGCTCTGCTCTTTAAGTATAGAGATTCGACTAAAGAAAGCTTCCAGTTCTATGGTTGTTTCAAATTGCTTTGCAGAGTATTTTTTTAACCCCTTATTTTTTATCAAATGAACATTTTTGTATCTAACATCAGTTTTCGCGCGAGAGAAGAAGAATTGCAACAGCTATTCGCGCAGTATGGAGAAGTAGTCTCTATCAAAATTTTAAAAGACCGTGAAACTAACCGCAGCCGTGGATTTGGTTTTGTGGAAATGAGCGATGATGCTGCAGCGCAAAACGCTATAGCCTCGTTAAATGGTGCCGATTTCCAGGGCAGAAACCTGGTTGTAAAAGAGGCCCTTCCTCCAAAGCAGAGCTAATCTGAAAAGGTAAAAACAACAAAAAAGCCCGATGTAAAACATCGGGCTTTTTGTTTACTCTACGTTTATCATTTTGGTTCGCTTATATCCGCTTTCCGATTTTACAGTAAGCAGGTAGGTACCCTTTGCTAAGTTTAACTTGGCAGCATCAATAATCAACTCATGATTTCCAGCACTCTTTTTACCGGAAAACAGTGGTATCTGCTTACCAGAAACATCTGTCAAAGAAATATCCAAAGCTCCGTCTTTTACCATTTCAAACGCTACAACCGCTGACTTGCTAAACGGGTTTGGCGATACTTTAATGTCTGAAAAATCTGCATTTCTTAACTCCTCTACCGATGTGTTTACCATTTTTTTGATGGTGAATTGGTCGCGCACTACACCATACGCGTCAATATGCTTGCCATCCAGCCTATCACCATTTACATCTATCACAAATGAACCGCAACAAGTATCACATCCAAATTCCGAAAACATGAAAGGATGGTTGAATGGCGGATCCGAATCATTGCTACCACTGTTTCCACACACAACATACACAGTTCCTTGATTAGGGTTTGTTCCGTTGGTGTATTTAATGTACGCTTCACCTAAATCATCGTTGCCGCTATTATTTTGAAGAATGTTAAAGGGGGTAATGTCACCGGCATCGCAATAGCAGCCTTTCACCAAATAACTTCTTTCGTAAACGTGTGAGTGGCCTGTTAGCACAATATCCACTCCATATTGCTCCAATACGGGAGCAAAATGCTCGCGCATCGCTTTCATGTAAACTTCCCAAAATGCACCGGAATCATGAGAACCATCGGTGTATGGCGGTTGGTGGAAATATACAACTGTCCAGGGTTTGGTATTGGCTTGCAGGTCTTGTTGTAACCATTGCAACATGGGAGAAGTGGTAAAATTGACAAATGGATTGACCCCGGTCCAATCATCGGTACCACTAAACACAGAACCCAACTCAGAGTTAAGCGAGATAAAGTGCACATTGGCGTAGTCAAAGGAATAATACAAATGATTACCACTGGCTACTCCACCCGCCTCTGCATTTTTATAGGTATCGACCAGATCGTAGTAAGGTCCCGTATGCTGTAAGGGAGGTACGGGGCTTGTTACGGGAGATATACTATTGTAATCGTGAATGCCCGGAGATGGTTCAAACGCCCAATGTTTCATCATTTTTTGATATCCGTAAACGGAATCGAACACTTTACCCAAATACTCGGCCTCTGTTCCATCCTGATATACATTGTCCCCTAGCCAAAGCCACAAATTTGTCTCGGTTGTGTCATAGTTTTCGTAGGCATCGCGCACTTTCTTTTGCCAGTCGTTGCCTTTGCCAAAGTCGCCAATGGCCCACACGCGAAAGGGCTTAGCCGGTCCAGCCAAAGGAAACGTTCTGAACCAATGGTCGGCATCATTTCCTTCCAAAAGCGTAGCTCCATCATAAATAGCATAGAAATATTTTGTATCCGGCAGAAGCGAAGACAATTGGACCGTGTGTCGCTGTAATGAAGTAGTGTCCTCCACTGTCTGATTTAAATTGCCGATGGATAATCCGTAAACAACCTTGGATCCGGACGCCACATCCGTTCTCCATTTTACCTTTATGCTCCCGGGTGTAGGGCTTTGAAGATATGGTCCTACCGTAATATTTATTTGAGCGAATCCGGACATACACATCAACGAACCCAACAAAAAAACGATCATCTGTTTCATAGTAGAAATTTTAGGCAAAGCAAACTAATCGGTTTTACTAAAAAGTGAAAACTGCGTTTTAAAATTGTTACAAACATCGCAAAAAAACGGTGCTGTCGGTTGCAATCATTTCTATCTTTCCGCCTAAATTTTAAACCATGTCTTCAATAGATAATAAGGTAGTTTGGATCACAGGTGCCTCGTCCGGCATAGGAGAATCATTGTCCTATGCTTTTGCAAAACGAAAATGCAAACTTGTGCTCACGGCCCGCAGAACCGATGAATTGGAACGGGTAAAAAAAGGCTGCAACCTACCCGATGAGCATATACTCGTTTTGCCTATGGATATTGCGGAACATGCAACCGCTGAAACAAACGCCCGCATTATCATGGATCGTTTTGGTAAAATTGATGTGCTCGTCAACAATGCCGGGCTGAGTCATTGGAGTAAAATCAAAGACATGAGCTTTGATGTATTGCAACGAATCATTCAAGTAAATTTTTTGGGTGCCGCAGCATTAACCAAAGCGGTACTGCCACACTTTCTGGAAATCAAAAAAGGACAGGTAGTTGTCATCAGCAGCATTCTCGGCAAAATTGTAACACCCAAACAAGCCGCATACAATGCAAGCAAGCATGCCTTACATGGATTTTTTGATACTCTACGAGCAGAGTATGCCGGTGAAGGTCTAAAAGTACTATTGGTTTGTCCGGGCTTCGTAAACACCAATGTCGCCATCAACTCGCTGGATAGAGATGGCAAACCGATTGGAAGAAACAATAAGATGATTGAAACCGGGCTTTCACCAGACTACGTAGCCGAAAAAATAATTGCTGCCATAGAAGCCAATAAAGAAGAAATTCTACTGGCTGGAGCAAAAGAAAAACTGGGAGTCTATTTAAAACGTTTTGCTCCACTGCTCTATTCCAAATTTATTGCAGGAAACAGAGTTGTGTAAACCACTTGCCATGAAATTTTATTCTAAAGAAAATCTTGACTTTCTGCTTTATAGCGTCCATCGCACACAAGCCCTCTGTAAGTATGACCGCTTTAAAAATCATTCGCGCGAAAATTTTGAAATGATACTCGATGCAGCCGCATCGTTAGCAGAAAACCATTTGCGCCCTATCTTATCGGAGATGGACAGGAACCCGCCACAGGTAGTGAATGACCGTATTAAGGTTCATCCAAATATGAAAGCACTCATGAGAAAGTTTGGTGAAGACGGATGGATTTCCATGAGTGCGCCTGAAAAATTTGGAGGGCAAGGCATTCCGTTTACTATTTCGCAAATAGCGGGATTTATTTTTGCAGCAGCCAACTACTCCAGCATGGCCTATCCGGGCCTTACTACCGGAGCAGCGCAGCTAATAGAAAGTTTTGGTAGTGAAGCGTTGCAAAAAACATTTGTTCCCAAAATGTATGCAGGTGAATGGCAGGGAACCATGGCCCTTACCGAGCCGGAGGCTGGTAGTTCTCTGTCTGATTTAAAAACATCGGCCCGTGCACATGCGGATGGTCACTATCGAATCAGCGGTCAAAAAATATTTATCAGTTGTGGCGACCACGATGCCTGCGAAAATATTATTCATCTGATGCTGGCTAGGATAGAGGGAGCACCTGCAGGAACAAAAGGAATTTCACTTTTTGTAGTGCCACAGAAACGATTAGATGAAAACGGTCAGTTGGTATGGAACGATGTGAACACCGCTGGAATGTTTCATAAGATGGGTTACCATGGAGCTCCCATTGCCCACCTGATGATGGGCGAAAAGGGAGGATTGTCATGGTTACCTGGTAGGAGAGCCTCACAAAGGGCTCAGCTACATGTTTCAGATGATGAATGAAGCCCGTATCAGTGTTGGTTTGCAGGCAACAGCCATAGCATCCGCAGCCTATTACAATGCATTAGAATATTGCCAGGTGCGCTTACAAGGAAGACATGTTAGTTCCAAAAATCCGGAGCTACCACAAGTGCCTATCATTGAGCACTCGGATGTAAAGCGGCTCTTGCTTTTTCAAAAAGCTGTTGTGGAAGGTTCATTGTCGCTTTTGATACAAGCTACCACTTATTTGGACAAACACCAGGCTACAGAAGGAGAGGAAAAGGAAAAGAATTTCCTCCTTCTTGAAATATTGACGCCAGTCGTAAAAAGCTATCCGGCTGAAATGAGCAACCTGACCACAAGCGCTGCCTTACAATGCTTTGGAGGGTATGGATTCACAAAAGATTTTCTGGCAGAATTATTTTACAGAGAAACCAGAATACACACGCTGCACGAGGGCACCACGGCCATACACGGCATGGACTTGCTGGGCCGTAAAGTGATGATGAAAAACGGTCAGGCTACTCTCCTGCTCATGCAAGAAATAATGGGCGATACCACTCGGGCAGAGAGCCATAGCGAATTGAAGTTGTACGCACAAACATTGCAAAGCAAATTGCTGAAAACACAGGAAGTAACGGCACAATTATTTGCCAAAGCTCAATCTAAAGGACCGGAGGCCATGCTGGCGGATGCCACCTTGTATCTTGAGCTGTTTGGAATTTTAGCGGTGTCGTGGCAATGGCTGAAACAAGGTATTGTATTGTTACAGAATGGAGGAGATTTCAGCCATGATTTCAAAGCCTCTAAATGGCATACCCTGAAATATTATTTTGAATATGAATTGCCTAAAGCGGATTATCTTTTGACCAGGCTGAGCAGCCCGGTTGCCGTTACATTAGAGGCAAAATCCAGTGAAATTTTATAGAAACGCGATATGCCAAGTGCTACTTTCGAATCTTTACAAGCAGATATAAAAGCCAGAAAATTTGCTCCGATTTATTTTCTGTGTGGAGAACAGGAATACTTTACGGATACAATATGCAATCTGCTGGAAAATCAGGTATTAAGCGACATGGAGAAAGCTTTTAACCAAACTATTTTGTATGGTAAAGATTCCTCGGCAAGGCAGATCATGGAAGCGGCCCGCAGACTGCCTATGATGGCCGAGCGGCAAGTAGTGATTGTAAAGGAAGCCCAGGCACTAAGTCTTAAAGAGGAGGAAGAACAGCAATACCTCAACTATTTGAAAAATCCATCAAAAACAACCGTGCTTGTTTTTGCCTGGAAACACGGTAAGCCGGATGGCCGAAAAAGTTTTAGCAGGGAAATTCAGAAAGCGGCCGTCTATTTTGAATCCAAGAAACTATACGATAACCAGGTAGCTCCCATTATCAAAAACTGGCTTAATGAGCGAAAATTCAAGATGGAAGATCGCGCGGTCGACTTACTGGTAGAGTTCACCGGGATTGATTTGAGCAAAGTAATGAACGAATTGGAGAAACTGATCATCGGTAAGCCCACAGCATATACCATCACCCTAGAAGACATCGAAAAAGGGGTTGGGCTCAGTAAAGATTTTAACGTATTTGAACTAGGAAACGTATTAGGCGCTAAGAACAGATACAAGACACAACAGATTGTCACATACTTTCTGGCTAATCCCAAAAATGGTCCGCTGGTTCTTGTTGTAGGCTATTTGTTGGGATACTTCAATAAACTATATCTGGGCCACCAACTAAAGGGATTACAAGACAAAGATTTTGCACAAATGCTTGGGGTAAGTCCATTTTTTGCCAAAGACTACCGCGGAGGGATACAAAACTACTCAGTGGCGCAGATAGAGAAAGTAATCCATCTGCTGGAGCATTATGACTTGCGATCAAAGGGAGTAAACAACGGAGATACGGAGGAAGGGGAACTCTTGCGCGAACTTGTTTTCAGAATCCTCAACGTATAAAAAAAGCCTCGCAAAATGCGAGGCTTTTTTGTGGTGATTTCGATGGGATTCGAACCCATGACCCATACATTAAAAGTGTATTGCTCTACCAGCTGAGCTACGAAATCAATCACCCTATTTTTCAATTGGGAGCGCAAATATAATTGTGCAAACCGAAAATTGATAATCATTCCATAAATATTTCTACCTGCCAAACAAAACTTATAACTCGCATTGTTAGCGGAGTGGTTAATTTCGGGCGCAAACTCAAAAAAGACCATTTAATACCACCAATTATTCCCCACCATATGAAAAAAGCGTTGAAAATTACTGCCTGATTGCCGGGTTTGTTGATTGTATTAGGGATTTTGATTTTTCTTTATGCCCTCCACATCAAAGCAAAAGAGGAGGTAAAGCGAAATGACACTTAGTAATTCCCACTTTTTGACTTGGAGAGTTGCAGAAATTCATTACACAGATGAAGCAACGGAAAACCTCCACTGATGATTCATGGTGGTTGCTCTATCGTATTTTCGAACTGGCAGCGGAGAAGAACACCGTGTTATTCGCGTGGACCTTCCTGATTTAGGATGAGTGATTTCCGGCAGGAGAAATCACCGCCAGATTTCTGGTGTGTATCACGATTTTTTGAAGTTTCTGGACGCCCATATCGATTCTATTCACCTGATGGGAAATAGCATGGGAGGAGATGGGATGGCTTGGAATATTGCAGCCGCGCAACTGAAAAGGTAAAGACGCTAACTCTTCCAGCCAGTGCCGGCAGGGTTGGATAAGAGAGCAAAAGTGGCGGCCCGTTTTACCCGCTTTAAGTTTTGGAACCAATTTTAGAAAAGGGACCTGGCGGTTTCAGAAGCAAACGCAGATAGAATTTATGCCGATAAAACAAAAGTTGACTTATAGAGGTGCAACAACAATGTTTTCTGGAACAGAGAAGAAATGTGCAGGCACTCATGAGACTAACTAGCGGCGGCCAATATCCGGATTCTTCTATGATCAAAACGGGTTCAATGCACCCCATGGTCATTTAAGGGAAGATGAAATTGTGCTACTACCATGCCGAGAAATTTATCCGGGCGATATTCCGAACAGCAAGTTGGTTACCTATTCACCATGGACACGTTCCTATGATAGAAAAGACAGAGGAGGGTAAAGCGCAGATTTTAAAGCCTTTGTAAGGGAAGTGGAATTGGAGGCCGAGCGAAAACATCAGCCTGGGTGTACTAAGTTATCGTTTCGGGCAAGCTGCATGTTTACCTTCTTTATAACTTTTGCAGCACTTCTTTTTGGTTGTAGCCATTTACTCCAAAGCTATTTGGAAGTACAGGCAGCTTTCTTAGATTAGTTTGATATCGTCTTTCATTCTCAAACGAGTTAAATTGCTGTTAGTAATTTTTCTCACTGAATTGAATGCCCACGGTTACATAAAAGTCAGAGGTTCTACTGGAATAACTCGGGCCCCGGTATTATAGCTCTACGTGTAAAATATTGGTTGTTCGTAAAATTGTTCACTTCGCACTTAGCTACACATAACATTTTATAGCATACTTCGCGCTCCAAGTCCAACACATGATAAGAAATAACACATTCACAGCCGTTAGGCGTAAAGGCGCATTGGTAGGCATCGGTAAATGTTTGGTAAAGAGCACCTGAATAGTAGTGCTGAATTTTTTGTGGCGATAAGTGATACCGCTTCGTAGTGTAATTTGTGGAGCAACTCAATTGGTTTCCAACCACATTACTGTGGGGAGACTTTACATAGATGGCGTTTGCATATCCATGCTTACCAAAGAGCGATAAGTTCCCGGCACGTTTAGAAATTTTGCGGCTGCCAAAAAATCTGCCTCGGCATAAAGTTCCTACACTAAACCACGCGAAGTCCCAACATTAGTGGTGTAACGAAAAATATTATAGGCACTATCTACCACCTGAATTTGCCCGATTCGATTATTGTATTGGAGCCAGTGTCATTACATCAAAATCAGCCACTCGCCAATTTCCCCGCGATATCCCAAATCGAAATTGAATCCTTTTTCATCTTTCAAATCCAGGATTGATGATTTGGCTGGTGCGTATAACGCGCATATCAAAGTAAACGTAATGCCGCGATAGTTTTGTGAAAAGTTGTGTAGAGTTCTGTGCTTTTTCCAAACATGGTAGCTCACACCCAACCCAAGGCGATGAAGTTTCTACTCCCTAAAGTGGCTCCTCGTTTTTTGCACAGAGACAATCTCGTTCTTGCACTTGTTTTGTAAAATCCGTTGGCTTGGTCTGAATGTAATTCTGGCAGAGCGGATGTTTGTACGCGGTTTGCAATGTTGAATATATTCTCGGCAAACAACGCCACCTTCGTTCGAAACGATAATCACAGCTTTGCAAACTATTTGCAGCAAAACTAAATCAGCATCACTGCCGTTATTGTCAAGTTCCAGTGCTTTTGGAGTTGCACGGTATAAAAACGTGCACCCACCAATAGCGAACTCAAACTTTTCTGTAATCCTTCCACAAGTAACGTTAGCTTCGGCACCCAGATTGTATTGTAGTCAGAAATCAAATCACGGTTGTTTTGCTTTCATCATCTACACGGTTTGCGGGGACAAGACCACCCACCGCACTTGCGTGAACCTAAGAAACCCCATACTCGGACATTAACTTGATGAAAGGCATTGTGTTTGTAATTGGCGGAAGGCGAAAGGATGTTCCATTGCGTAGAAAACCAATTGCGGGTTTCGCAATGACTTGTATTGTTGGAACTGCGCATCTGTCAAGCCACACGCGGTCAATGTATTGACAGCCGATTGACATCGGCACGTAAGGGAAAGTTTGTCGCTGCACTGATAGCCGATGCTGGCAAACGCATTATGCAATTTGTATGCACCATTTGGGTCGCCAGCTTTCGCCCACTGCTTGTAATTGTAATATCCGTAGTAATTCAAACACTTCACCGTTCCCGCCAATGCTGTTGAAAGTGCTTACCAATTTGTCAGCTACCCGCCGTAGTATAAGAAGTCCATTCAATCTTTTTGTCGGTAGGTGATCGATGCAAAAACATAATTCAAACATGCCGCCAAACTGCGGACCATATTGCAGCGATGCCGCACCGCACCTACTTCAATGCGCTCGATAGCTTCGGTGGCGGACGTAATAGCTCTCCGGATAGCCGAGCGCATCGGCACTCATATCATAACCATTTTGCCGTGTCTTAAGGTGAATTGCGGTTGGGGTCGAGCCCGCGCGCTGCAATACCAATTTACAGGCCGGCTGCATCACTCTCCCAAATATTAATCCCCGAACTTTTGAAAAATCTGACGCGAAGAATTTACAAGCCAGATTTGCATTCATATAATTCATCGAATCACCATTCTTTTGCCAAGTCAGTACACCCGCCCTCCATCCACACTTTTCAAACGAGAAACCCCAAGGTATTTGCTGCTCCCCGATGGTTCCTCCGAAAGTTGCTTGATAAATGGAGTAACAAAAACAGTATCGAGCTAATAAATTTCCATCCACAATTAAAACCGTGTACCTTCCGTTCAAAAACAAACTCTTAAACACCAGTTTATACTTTCCCGGATAAAGATTAGAGAATGAAAATGTTCCTGCACTATCTGTTCGTGTTTTCGTTTCAACGGTTCTTACTCTACTACTAAATTATAAACCGGTTGGTGTGTTTCAGCATAAAAAACATGTCCGTGATAGAGAAGTATTTTGCTTCGGTATAGCTAACCATTAATAACATTAAGAAACAGCCATCAAACTTTTTCATCTAAGGCTAGCCTGTTGGCCCCTCTCCTTCAGAGGGGTTAGGGAGTGAGGTAACCCACTTTTTATTCTCAAATCCATCTTCCACTTCGCAACAGATTTTGCCTGGGGTCAATAAAAAGTTAGCTGCTTCTTCCATTAACGCACATACCTTTTGGCATAGACCTCGCTGGTCTTGTAAACTTTGCAGATGGATGAAGAGCAAACTGCAATATCATATCGGGCTGTGTGCTCATTTGGCTTT